>NZ_DALZFB010000005.1:0-360129 GCF_031979925.1 Pseudescherichia sp.
CGCGGGGATCGATAAGGGGGCCGCGGTGGCCCCCTTATCCCGTTCACGTGTGACGACCATTATATGTGGTGCCCGGCATGAGGTGAACGGAACAGATTCACTGGAGCCATATACTTCCCTTTTCCCCCAGCTAACGACGCCAGAAGCGTCGGTTTTTTTGTAGCTATACTTAGCGGAGTCATTCATTAACGGGGATCGGAGGACGCATGGCAACCCAGGCACTTCAGGACAATGCGCTTTTTCAGACAGGCTATTTTGTAGACGGCGTATGGAAAACGCTGGAAAACACCTTTGACGTCACTAACCCGGCAACCGGCGAGGTGATTGCGAAGGTTGCTAAAGCAGGCAAAAAAGAGACCGAGGAGGCAATTGCCGCTGCCGCGCGAGCGTTCCCTGCCTGGCGGGCTAAAACCGCGAAAGAGCGCTCCACTATTCTCTACCGCTGGTACTCGCTGATTATTGAGAACAAAACCTGGCTGGGGCAGCTGATGACCAGCGAGCAGGGCAAGCCGCTGAAAGAGGCAGAGGGAGAGGTTGAGTACGCCGCCAGCTTCATTCAGTGGTTCGCCGAAGAGGCCAAGCGTGCCAACGGTGAGATCATCCCACAAATTAAACCCGGATCGCGCATTCTGGCGACCCGCGAGCCAATTGGCGTGGTTGCGGCTATAACGCCGTGGAACTTCCCGATGGCGATGCTTACCCGCAAGCTCGGTCCGGCGCTGGCCGCAGGCTGTACCGGCGTCATCAAGCCTGCCAACAACACCCCGCTTAGCGCGTTTGCTCTGGTACAGCTGGCGAAAAAAGCGGGCGTTCCGGACGGGGTACTCAACGCCGTAGCAGGCACTACCGCTGAGATCAGCGATGCGATCATGGCCAGCCCGCAGGTGCGTAAAATCTCCTTCACCGGCTCGACGGCGGTCGGTAAAACGCTGGTGCGTAACGCCGCTGAAACCATGAAAAAGGTATCGATGGAGCTGGGAGGCAATGCGCCCTATATCGTCTTTGACGATGCGGACATCGATGCCGCCGTCGAGGGGGCGATTGCCAATAAATTCCGCAACGCCGGGCAGGTGTGCGTCAGCGTTAACCGTTTCTATATCCATGAAGCCGTCTATGACGCGTTCGTGAACAAGCTTGCCGAGCGGGTTAACGCCCTGAAAGTGGGTAACGGCATGGAGGAGGGCGTCGTTGTCGGGCCGCTTATCGAGTCGGCGGCGGTGGATAAGGTGCGCGAACATGTTGAGGATGCTATAGCGAAAGGCGCAACGGCGCTGGCAGGCGGTAAAACTCACGCGCTGGGGGGCAACTTCTGGCAGCCAACGGTGCTGACTAACTGTAGCGACAGCATGAAGCTGGCGTCAGAGGAGACCTTCGGTCCAGTAGCCGCCTGCTTCCGCTTTACTACCGAGGATGAAGTCATTCATCGCGCCAATGATACGCCGTTTGGCCTGGCAGCCTACTTCTATACGCAAAACCTACAGCGCGTCTTCCGCGTCTCACAGGCGCTGGAGGCCGGGATGATTGGGGTTAATGAATGTGCGGTATCTACCGAACTGGGGCCGTTTGGCGGGGTGAAAGAGTCTGGCCTGGGCCGCGAAGGATCGGTGCTGGGGCTGGAAGAGTACCTGGAGGTTAAAACTCTTCATCTCGGAGGATTATAAACGCTGGGGCGGCACAGGCCGCCCATCCGGGCAGGGTGGCGAATAATGAATATCTACACGTTTGATTTCGACGAGATTGACGATCAGAACGCCTTTTATCGCGAATTTTGCCGTACGTTTACTATCGATCGGACAAAGGTGAATAATCTGGACTCGCTGTGGGAGGTGGTAACCGGTGAGGATAATGCTCTGCCGATGCCGCTTGAGATCGAGTTTGTGCACCTTCATGAAAAACAGCGTCGCCGTTTTGGTGCGTTGATCCTGCTCTTTGATGAAGCCGAAGAGGAGCTGGGAGGTATGCTGCGCTTTAACGTGCGCGCCTGAGGTCATCAGCAGGCATAAAAAAGCCCCCGACAGGCGGGGGCAAGTCGTAGGTTATACGACGAGGGATTTATTTGTAGAGTTCGGCAGTGGCGTGCCAGTGATCGCCGGTACGTGCTTCGATAATACGGTATGAAGATGCGCCGTTGGCCTGCGCTTTTTCATTCAGCGCGTCGCGCATGTCCATTGGTGAGGAGCTGATTGCACCTACAGAAACCGTACCGATTGCCTGACGGCCTTGAGCCTGGTCAGCGCTGATAGAGTCGGCGGCAAAGGCACCGAAAGAGAGTGCGGAAAGGATGCTCAGAGCGGCTACAGTTGTTTTGATTTTCATGATATCTACCTCGTCAAATTCTTATTCACTGGGGTCTTATTTCGTGACCCTCATCACAAAATCAAGTATACACTAATCACCGCAAAAATTAATACCATGCTAATGGTTTCACAGGTTATTACGTCACATAAATTTAACTTCTTATAACGCAGGAGAATAAAAACGGGGTTTTAAGAGGGGTGGATGACAGTTATGTCTAAGAAAATCATATGGATATGCATTTTTAACGTTTTGTGCGATCTACAAGGTTAGATCAACTGGATGACAAGGGTATGACAGAGGATCGCACATTCTGTTAAAGAGACAGGCAGTGGTTTATGGGGGTAAGCGGGTTAACAGAGGAAGATTCCCCTCGGCAACGCGCGAGGGGAGAGAGGATCACAGCTCCTGTTCGAACAGGACCAGAATGGCGTCGTAGAGATCCTTCACGGTAAAGCCGCTGGCAGGCGTAGTGAAGATGGTATCATCCCCGGCGATGGTGCCGAGAATGCCTTCCGATTTCCCTAACGAGTCCAGCAGACGCGCGATCAGCTGCGCTGCACCCGGGCTGGTATGGATAACCACCACCGCATCGTTATAGTCGATGTCCAGCACCAGGTTCTTCAGCGGGCTGGAGGTAGTCGGCACGCCAAGCTCTGCAGGCAGGCAGTAGACCATCTCCATTTTAGCGTTGCGCGTACGTACCGCACCGAACTTGGTCAGCATCCGGGAGACTTTGGATTGATTAATGTTATCAAACCCTTGTTCCTGAAGGGCCAGAACGATTTCGCCCTGGGAGCTGAACTTCTCTTCTTTAAGTAGCGCTTTAAACGCCTTAACTAATTCTTCTTGTTTTGCCGAGCTTCGCATAAGTCACCCGTGGAATGGCGATTGAAACAACATTATTATGCATATATATGAATTTTTATGCAAATAGTCTGCCATTATTAAGGCTGAAATAATGTTATGAAAGCCGCGGATTTTATCAAAATAACTTATCGAGAAACATGCCTGTGTCACGAGTCACAAATAAGATTAAAAGTAAAATAAATGTTATTAAAGTGCTGTTGTTTTGCTAGCTTTACAGGGTGTATTGTACCGCCTGCGCGGGCATTGCTGGTGTTATGAAGGAAATGTTCATGCTGCCGGAAAGGGCAACATAAAGTAGATGATGCTAAACGCGTGTTGAAGCGCGTTTTTTCTGCAGGAAGATCGCTATCATTTACCCTATGTTGTAATGTCCTTAGCAACGGAGTAACGGTATATTTCGCTAACCATAATAAGGAGTTTAGGATGAAAGTTGCAGTCCTCGGCGCGGCAGGCGGTATCGGCCAGGCGCTAGCCCTTCTTCTCAAGACCCAACTGCCTTCAGGCTCAGAACTCTCTCTGTACGATATCGCGCCGGTCACCCCTGGCGTAGCGGTTGATCTTAGTCATATCCCTACTGCAGTAAAAATAGAGGGCTTCGCCGGTGAAGATGCCACCCCAGCGCTGAAAGGTGCGGATGTGGTACTGATCTCCGCAGGCGTGGCGCGTAAGCCAGGTATGGATCGCTCCGATCTCTTTAACGTCAACGCCGGCATTGTCAAAAATCTGGTAAATCAGGTAGCGAAAACCTGTCCGCAGGCGTGCATCGGTATCATCACTAACCCGGTCAACACCACCGTCGCTATCGCCGCTGAAGTGCTGAAAAATGCCGGCGTCTACGACAAGAACAAGCTGTTCGGCGTCACCACGCTGGACATCATCCGCTCAAACACCTTTGTGGCTGAGCTGAAAGGCAAGCAGCCTGACGAGGTTGAAGTCCCGGTTATCGGCGGCCACTCTGGCGTCACTATTCTGCCGCTGCTGTCGCAGATCCCAGGCGTTAGCTTCTCCGAGCAGGAAGTGGCCGATCTCACCAAACGTATCCAGAACGCGGGCACGGAAGTGGTCGAGGCGAAGGCCGGTGGCGGGTCTGCAACCCTGTCAATGGGCCAGGCAGCGGCGCGCTTTGGTCTCTCGCTGGTACGCGCCCTCCAGGGTGAGCAGGGCATCGTTGAGTGCGCCTACGTCGAAGGCGATGGCGAACATGCTCGCTTCTTCTCCCAGCCGCTGCTGCTGGGTAAAAACGGCGTTGCTGAGCGCCAGCCTATCGGCACCCTGAGCGCTTTCGAGCAGCAGGCAATGGAAGGGATGCTGGAGACGCTGAAAAAAGATATTCAGCTCGGTGAAGAGTTCGTAAATAAGTAATACAGAACCGTAGGCCCGGTAAGCGTAGCGCCACCGGGCATTATCACAATGCCCGGTGGTGCCGTATTAGTTCGTAGCCGGGTACTCCTGAATCGTCACGTGCAGCAGCAGTTTTTTCTCCTCACGCATCACCTCTACCGGGATCTCTGAACCCGGACGGATCTCCGCCACCTGATCCATCGTCTCCAGCGCCGAAATGGCTGGCTTACCGTTCACCGAGACAATCACGTCGTTGACCTGAATACCTGCGCGCGCCGCCGGGCCGTCCGGAGCGACCTCATTAACTACGATCCCCTGAATCTGATCGATACCGCCACCCTGAGCATGCAGGGGGGCGATCTCTCTGCCGCCAATACCGATATAGCCGCGGATCACCCGGCCATCGCGGATCAGCTTATCCATAATCTTGGTTGCCAGCTGAAAGGGGATAGCGAAACCGATCCCCTCCGGCGTCTCGCCATCATTGCTCTTATCAAACGAGAGGGTGTTGATGCCCATCAACTCGCCGAGAGAGTTAACCAGCGCCCCGCCGGAGTTACCGTGGTTGATAGAGGCGTCGGTTTGCAAGAAATTCTGCCGCCCGGACGGATTGAGGCCGATACGGCCGGTGGCGCTGATGATCCCCTGGGTGATGGTCTGCCCAAGATTATAGGGGTTGCCGATCGCCATCACTACATCGCCGATGTGCGGCGTGCGTTGGCGGTTGATGGGGATCACCGGCAGGCCGCCGGTGGCATTGACCTTTAGCACAGCCAGATCCGTTAGCGTATCGGAGCCGACCAGCAGCGCCTCAAAAACGCGGCCATCCTGCAGGGCGACGATGATCTGATCCGCATCGTTAATCACGTGCTTGTTGGTAATGATGTACCCGCGCTGGTCCATTATCACCCCCGAGCCAAGGGTGCGGATCTCCAGCTGGTTATTCGTCGAGCTGGCGGCGCTGCGGTTATAGACGTTTACCACCGCAGGCGCAGCCCGGCGCACCGCCTGGTTATAGCTCACCGGCGTTTCGTCGGTGCTGTCAAACTGTGGGGTGGAAGAGGCGCCCAGCTGACGTAGCGAGGGCAGGGCAGCCAGCAGCAGGCTACCTACAATTAGGCCAATACCGACAGATCGTAATAGCTTCACTAACATGATGCGGACGTCGTTAAACAGGGTGCGGGCAGCATAGCACGACTTATCCGGACATCACACAGGGGCGGTGATGTCCGGCAGGCTGGGACTAGCGCAGTAATAAATAGAGCGTATCGTTGCCGCGTACCACGTGCAGAGCGATGATATTTGGCTTGGTCTCCAGGACCTTACGCATCTCGGCGATGGACTGTACCCGCTCGCGGTTAACGCCGATAATCACGTCGTCTTTGTGCAGGCCAGCCTGGGCGGCGGGACTGTCTTTGGCCACCTCCTCAATCGTGATGCCTTTGGTACCATCTTTCAGCTGACCGTCGGCCAGGCTTGCGCCCTGTAATGCCGGGGAGAGGCTCTCCGCGCTGGCGGAGGAGGCGGTGCTCTTATCCAGCGTGACTTCCACTTCCTGGCCTTTGCCATCGCGCAGCAGGCCAAGCTTCACCTTCGTGCCGGGCGCGGTGGTGGCGATGCGCGAGCGCAGTTCAGCAAAGCTGTTCAGCGGTTTGCCGTTGAGGCTGACGATCACGTCGCCCGATTTAATTCCGGCCTTGGCTGACCCGGAGCCAGGCAACACTTCGCTCACGAAGGCTCCGCGCTGCACGTTGAGGTTAAATGCTTTGGCAATATCGGCGCTCATCTCCATGCCTTTGATACCCAGCAGGCCGCGCTGAATTTCACCGGACTGGATCAGCTGCTGGGCGAGGGTTTGCGCCATGTTGCTGGGGATAGCAAAGCCGATGCCGATGCTGCCGCCGGTGGGCGCAAGGATAGCGGTGTTGATGCCGATCAGCTCGCCGTTGAGGTTGAGCAGCGCCCCGCCGGAGTTGCCGCGGTTAATGGAGGCGTCGGTCTGGATAAAGTTTTCTAACCCTTCGAGATTCAGCCCGCTGCGTCCGAGCGCCGAGATGATCCCGGAGGTAGCGGTCTGGCCGAGGCCGAACGGGTTACCCACCGCGACGGCAAAATCACCTACCCGCAGCTTATCGGAGTCGGCAACGGCAATCTGCGTCAGCCCGGTGGCATTCTGCAGCTGCAACAGGGCGATGTCGCTCTGGTCATCGCCGCCGATCAGCTTCGCTTCAAACTCACGGCCGTCATTAAGCTGGACGTTGATCTTCTGCGCCTGGTTAATGACGTGGTTATTGGTCAGCACATAGCCTTTAGCGGCATCGATAATCACCCCGGAGCCCAGTCCTTCAAACGGCTGCGCCTGACCCTCTGGCAGCTCGTCGCCGAAATATTTCTTCAGCTCCTCAGGGATTTTCTGCTCAGGAGCGACTGCCGTTCCCTCTACCTGCACGCTTACCACTGCAGGCAGCACCTTCTCCAGCATTGGCGCAAGGCTAGGCAGCGCGGGCTGGCCGGGGATCTTGGCGGGCAGCGAGGCCGTCGCCGGGAACGGTGCCGAGAGAGATAATCCGACACTTAACGCTAATGCACTCAACAGCGGGTTTCGTTTCTTCATCGATGCATGCTCTCGTGACCTGAAGTGTAAGGAAAAAAATGCCCCAAAACGGATCGATGTTATTGAATTTTCAACCGGGTAACAATGAGGTGAATGATTAAATAATAGCTGGGATGGTGAAAGAAGAGGCGGGCGTACCCTGTACGCCCGTAAAAAAAGTGGCTGTGGCGGTCAGCCGCGCTTCGGCGCACCGCGCAGCAGGCCCGACGCGCTGTCAGAGTAGTCGCGTGGCATCTGAACCGGTGCCTGATCGTTGCCGGCTTCGGATTCAGCAAGGCGGTTGCGGAACGGATTATCTTCCGCTGACATCTCCGGCAGCAGCTGGCTGGAACTTTTTGCCATGTGCTGATAAAGCTGGCGATAGTCGTGGGCCATGTTATCAAGCAGCTCAGCGCTGCGGGCAAAGTGGCCGGTAAGCTCTTCGCGATACTCTTCCAGCTCGGCTTTGTTCTTCTCTAACTCATACTGTAAGGCCTGCTGCTGGCGAAGCTTGCGGTTTCCAAAGCGCATGCCCACAGCACCAATGATAATGCCGACGACTAATCCAATTAGCGCATATTCCCAGGTCATGAACATCTCCCGTTGTGTTGTAGGTCCGTAGGGTGTAGGCGGCGAGGCTCCTTGCCTGTACCTCATTATGCCACTATAACCGCTAAATCCGTATAAGTGGAATCCTGGCACAGCATCGCGTAGTGTAGAACGGCCTTTTTTTCACCAGCCAGGACCTGCGGCAAATAAATTATCAAGGAATAACAATAGCATCATGCAGAGCCTTACCCCCACATCGCGTTATCAACTGGCCCTGAAAGAGGGCAGCCATCAGCCTGACGATGTCCAGCGCGAAGCCGTTAACCGGCTGGAAAACATCTATCAGGCGCTAACAAATCGTACAGAGACGCCCGCTCCCGGCGGCGGTCTACGGGCAGCGTTTGGCAAGCTGCTGGGCAAGCGGGAGGCACGCCCCGCTGCGCCGGTGCGAGGTCTGTACATGTGGGGCGGGGTCGGGCGGGGGAAAACCTGGCTGATGGATCTCTTCTACCATAGCCTGCCAGGCACGCGTAAACAGCGGCTGCATTTTCACCGCTTTATGCTGCGGGTCCATGAGGAGCTGACCCAGCTGCAGGGGCAGAGCGATCCGCTGGAGATTGTGGCTGACCGCTTTAAAGCCGAGACCGACGTGCTCTGCTTTGATGAGTTTTTTGTCTCGGATATCACTGACGCTATGCTGCTGGGCGGCCTGATGCAGGCGCTGTTTGCCCGCGGCATTACGCTGGTGGCAACGTCGAATATTCCGCCGGAGAATCTCTACCGCAACGGTCTGCAGCGCGCGCGTTTCCTGCCCGCTATCGAGGCGATCAAACAGCACTGCGACGTGATGAACGTTGATGCCGGGATTGATTACCGCCTGCGTACCCTGACCCAGGCGCACCTCTGGTTGTCGCCGCTCAATGACGAGACGGCGCAGCAGATGGAGACGCTGTGGCAGGCGCTGGCAGGAGCGAAGCGGGAAAACCACCCGCAGTTGGAGATAAACCATCGTCAGCTGCCGACGCTGGGGGTAGAGAACCAGACGCTGGCGGTCTCCTTTAGTACGCTGTGCGTGGATGCCCGCAGCCAGCATGACTATATCGCCCTCTCGCAGATGTTTCATACCGTGCTGCTGTTTGACGTCCCGGTGATGACCCCGCTGATGGAGAGCGAGGCCCGGCGCTTTATCGCGCTGGTGGATGAGTTTTACGAGCGCCACGTCAAGCTGGTGGTCAGTGCCGAGGCGGTGCTACATGAGATCTACCGGGGCGAGCGGCTGAAGTTTGAGTTCCAGCGCTGCCTGTCGCGTTTGCAGGAGATGCAGAGCGAGGACTATTTAGCCCGCGAGCACCTGGCCGGGTAAAGGCGAAAACCTCGTCGAGAAGTATAAAAAGGGGTCGATCTTTGACCCTGACTTCTCTATAATCTTGCGACCCCACGTTACGAGAAGGTTTTTTTCCCAAAACTTTCTATGTGCTGGCATTTGCTATTCGAAGGGGTAGGTTTGCCGGACTTTGTCGTGTGAGCCTCAACTGACTAAACGTTTGGGTGTTCACCAACGTGTAACTTATTACTTGGGTAAGCTTTTAATGAAAACTTTTACAGCTAAACCAGAAACCGTAAAACGCGACTGGTATGTTGTTGACGCGACCGGTAAAACTCTGGGCCGTCTGGCTACCGAACTGGCTCGTCGCCTGCGCGGTAAGCACAAAGCGGAATACACTCCGCACGTAGATACCGGTGATTACATCATCGTTCTGAACGCTGACAAAGTTGCCGTAACCGGTAACAAGCGTACTGACAAAGTGTACTATCACCACACTGGCCACATCGGTGGTATCAAACAAGCGACCTTTGAAGAGATGATTGCCCGCCGTCCTGAGCGTGTGATTGAAATCGCGGTTAAAGGCATGCTGCCAAAAGGCCCGCTGGGTCGTGCTATGTACCGTAAACTGAAAGTTTACGCGGGTAACGAGCACAACCACGCGGCACAGCAACCGCAAGTTCTGGACATCTAATCGGGATTATGGCAATGGCTGAAAATCAATACTACGGCACTGGTCGCCGCAAAAGTTCTGCAGCTCGCGTTTTCATCAAACCGGGCAGCGGTAAAATCGTTATCAACCAACGTTCTCTGGAACAGTACTTCGGTCGTGAAACTGCCCGCATGGTAGTTCGTCAGCCGCTGGAACTGGTGGACATGGTTGAGAAACTGGATCTGTACATCACTGTTAAAGGTGGTGGTATCTCTGGTCAGGCTGGTGCGATCCGTCACGGTATCACCCGCGCTCTGATGGAGTACGACGAGTCCCTGCGTGGCGAACTGCGTAAAGCAGGCTTCGTTACTCGTGACGCTCGTCAGGTTGAACGTAAGAAAGTCGGTCTGCGTAAAGCACGTCGTCGTCCGCAGTTCTCCAAACGTTAATTTGTCTCTGCTTACGCAGAACGAACGGCGCAAAAACCCGGTTTATGCCGGGTTTTTTTATGGACAAAAAATAAGATATCCACAGTAACCGTTGATTTTTTCCTGATTTACAGCATTTCCGGAATCCCCTCACCACAAAGCCCGCAAAATCTGGTAAACTATCATCCAATTTTCTGCCCAAATGCCGGGGATTGCTCATTTTTTGCTGCTTTTTGCACAAATGTGTCTCTTCGGGTGGATGGGTCACCTTACATCTGGCTGGTCACTCTGTGGCTCGCAGCAGTAATATTCTGAATATACCTGGAGGTTTTCATGGCTGTCGCTGCCAACAAACGTTCGGTAATGACGCTGTTTTCTGGTCCTACTGACATCTATAGCCACCAAGTCCGCATCGTGCTGGCCGAAAAAGGTGTGAGTTTCGAAATCGAACACGTGGAAAAGGATAATCCGCCTCAGGATCTGATTGACCTCAACCCGAATCAAAGCGTACCGACGCTGGTGGATCGCGAGCTGACCCTATGGGAGTCTCGCATCATTATGGAGTACCTGGACGAGCGCTTCCCACACCCGCCGCTGATGCCGGTCTATCCGGTTGCGCGTGGTGAGAGCCGCCTCTATATGCACCGTATCGAAAAAGACTGGTACACGCTGATGAACGTCATCGTCACCAGCTCCGGTGCCCAGGCGGATGCCGCCCGTAAGCAGCTGCGTGAAGAGCTGCTGGGTATCGCCCCGGTCTTTACCCAGAAACCTTACTTCCTGAGCGATGAGTTCAGCCTGGTAGACTGCTACCTGGCACCGCTGCTGTGGCGTTTACCGCAGCTGGGCATTGAGCTGAGCGGTACCGGCTCGAAAGAGCTTAAGGGCTACATGACCCGCGTTTTCGAACGCGACTCCTTCCTCGCTTCTCTGACAGAAGCCGAACGCGAAATGCGCCTCGGCCGGGGTTAATACGCATGGATTTGTCACAGCTCTCTCCACGCCGTCCGTATCTGCTGCGCGCATTCTATGAATGGCTGCTGGATAACCAGCTCACGCCGCACCTGGTGGTAGACGTGACCTTGCCTGGCGTGCGTGTGCCGATGGAGTATGCCCGTGACGGGCAGATCGTTCTCAACATCGCCCCGCGCGCGGTAGGCAACCTTGAGCTGGCGAACGACGAGGTGCGTTTCAACGCGCGCTTCGGCGGCGTTCCGCGCCAGGTTTACGTGCCGCTGGCCGCCGTGCTGGCGATCTACGCCCGTGAAAACGGCGCAGGTACCATGTTTGAGCCGGAAGCGGCCTACGATGGCGACGCGGTTACCGTTAACGACGATGACGAAACGGCAACGGCTGAAAGCGAAACCGTGATGTCGGTGATCGACGGCGACAAGCCTGACCACGTTGACGATGACAACGATCCAGATAACGATCCGCCGCCGCGCGGTGGTCGTCCGGCGCTACGCGTCGTGAAGTAATCTCACAGGCCCCTCGGGGCCTGTTTTTTTTGCCCGTTTACCTCATTTCGCCGCCAGCCAACAGGCGATGGTCTCCCGCATCACCGCCAGCCGGGCGTCGAGGGCGGCGGGCTGCTTGAGATCCTGCTGATAGAGGATCGACAGCGTCGACTGGTTAATCAGATAGAAAAAGCCCAGCGCGGAGATGCTGATATTGAGCTGCATCGCATCGATGCCCGGGCGAATCGAGCCATCCTGCTCGCCGCGATCGAGGATCTGCTGGGTGATGGTTATCCAGCTGCGGTTAATCGGCACGATACTGTCCAGCTCCTTCAGGTGACGGCCTTTAAGCTGGTTCTCGCTGTTCAGCAGACGAATAAATTCCGGGTTCGCCAGGTAGTAGTGCCAGGTAAAGTCCACCAGCGCCAGGATAGCCTCCCGGCCGCTCAGATGATCCAGCTTCAGTGCCGCCTCTTTGGCGCGAATATCCTGGTACGCCGCCTGCAGCACATGGGTAAACAGGGTGTCTTTATTGTCGAAATAGTAATAAAGCATCTGCTTATTCACCTGCGCCACGGCGGCAATCTGGTCAACTCTGGCCCCGTCAAAACCCTTCTCAGCAAACTCTCTTTTCGCCGCCGCCAGGATCAGCCCACGGGTCAATTCCGGATCGTGTCTCCGCTTCCCCTTGATATCATTCATTATTTCTCCATTAAAATCATCGCGTTACCGGCTGCTACTTAATTATTAACTAATTAGTTGATTTTGAGAAGTCGATCATTATTTTCTTTTTGCTCGCTTCCTATACTGCTTAACGGTTATCAACCATCTAGTTGAAATCTACTATTCAGCCTTTGGGAGTCGTCTATGAGCCATTCACAACGCCCGGTCGCCCTCGTTACAGGATCCACGCGCGGCATAGGCAAAGCCTGCGCACAGGCGCTGGCGCAGCAGGGATTTAACGTTGCCATTAACGGGCGCGATAGCGAAGAGGGCCGTGCACGCCAGCAGAGCATGGTGGCTGAACTGCAACAGTTTGACATTGAAGCACTTGCGGTGCCAGGGGACGTTGCCGATCTTGCGGTCCAGCAGCAGATGCTCGACCAGGTGATGGCGAAGTGGGGGCGGCTGGACTGCGTGGTTAACAACGCGGGGACGGCGGCAAAGCAGCGTGGCGATCTGCTGGAGGTTACGGCGGAAAACTATGACTACTGCCAGGAGGTGAACACCCGCGCTATGTTCTTCTTCTGCCAGCGTGCCGCCCGGATCATGCTCCAGCAGGGAGAGCGGGATGCTCACCACCGCTCCATTATTAATATCACCTCCTGTAGCGCCCACAGCCTCTCTATCTCCCGGGGCGAATACTGCGTCTCGAAAGCGGCAGCCAGCATGGTCACTCAGCTCTTCGCGCTGCGTCTGGCCGAGGAGGGGATCGGCGTCTACGAGATCCGTCCCGGCATTATCGAAACCGATATGACCAGCACCGTGAAGCCAAAATATGACCAGCTGATTGGCGATGGGCTGGTGCCGATGAAGCGCTGGGGGCAGCCGAAAGATATCGCCACCACCGTCAACGCGCTGGCTTGCGGGCAGCTTCCCTTTACCGTCGGCCAGATTATCGATATCGACGGCGGCCTGAATAAATCCCACTTTTAACCTCTAAGGAAAAGATATGGCGACTCAATCTGTTGGCATTATCATGCATGGCGTAACCGGGCGGATGGGGAAAAATCAGCATCTGATCCGCTCGATCGTGGCGATCCGCGAGCAGGGCGGCGTTGAGCTGGCAAACGGCGATCGTTTGATGCCGGATCCGATCCTCATTGGACGTAACGAAGAGAAGATCGCGGCGCTGGCGAAGAGCTACGGCATCACCCGCTGGGGAACCGATCTCGATGCGGCGCTGACCAACCCGAACGACACCATCTTTTTCGATGCGGCCACCACCCAGGCGCGTCCGGCGCTGCTGAAAAAAGCCATTGCGGCGGGTAAGCACATCTACAGTGAGAAACCGGTAGCGGTGAGCCTCGACGAGGCGATGGAGCTTTACTACTTTGCCGAGCAGCACGGCGTCTGCCACGGCGTAGTGCAGGATAAGCTCTGGCTGCCGGGGCTGCAAAAACTCCAGATGCTCAACCAGTCCGGCTTCTTCGGTAAGGTGCTCTCAGTGCGCGGCGAGTTTGGCTACTGGGTCTTTGAAGGCGATCTGCAACCGACCCAGCGTCCATCGTGGAACTACCGCGCCGAGGACGGCGGCGGCATCATCCTCGACATGATCTGCCACTGGCGCTACGTGATCGACAACCTGTTCGGCGAGATCAAAAGCCTCAGCTGCCTGGGTGCTACCCATATTCCTGAGCGCTTCGACGAGCAGGGCAACGCCTACCAGGCCACCGCCGACGACGCTGCTTACGCCACCTTCGAACTGCATAACGGCACCATCGTGCAGATCAACAGCTCGTGGTGCGTGCGCGTGCGCCGCGACGATCTGGTGACCTTCCAGGTGGACGGCGTCAACGGATCGGCAGTAGCGGGCCTTACCGACTGTCTCACCCAGTCCCGGGTCAATACGCCGAAGCCGGTATGGAACCCGGACGTGCGTCAGACCCATAACTTCTTTAACGACTGGGTGCCGGTGCCGGACACCACAACCTATGACAACGCCTTCAAGGTGCAGTGGGAGCTGTTCTTACGCCACGTTCATGGTGAGGGCGAATTCCGCTGGAACCTGCTGGAAGGAGCAAAAGGGGTACAGCTGGTGGAGCTGGCCCTGCAAAGCTGGAAAGAGCGCCGCTGGCTCGATGTTCCGTCCCTGTTACGTTAAGGAGCCATGATGCAAAAGCCTGATGCACAACGTCTGTCGCTCAACACCGCCACGGTGCGTAAGCAGTGGACGCTAGACCAGATTATAGAGGGCTGCGCCCGCCACCAGATACGGGGGATCTCTCCCTGGCGTGACCAGGTGCAGGCCCTCGGCTTGCAGAAGACCGCTCAGCTGATCCGCAGCAACGAGCTGGCGGTCAGCGGCTACTGCCGTGGCGGCATGTTCCCCGGCATTGACGACGCGGCCCGCCGGGCTGCCGACGACGACAACCGCCGGGCGGTGGATGAGGCGCTGGCGCTCAACGCCGCCTGCCTGGTGCTGGTGGTCGGCGGCCTGCCGGGAGAGTCCAAAGACATTGCCGGGGCCCGCAGCCAGGTACGCGACGGTCTTGGTCGCCTGCTGGAGTACTCCCGGAAGGCGGGTATGCCGCTGGCAATCGAGCCGCTGCACCCGATGTACGCTGCGGATCGCGCCTGCGTAAACACCCTGGAGCAGGCGAACGATCTCTGCGACGAGCTGGGGGACAATGGCCTCGGGATCGCCGTCGATCTCTACCACACCTGGTGGGATCCGAAGTTTTATACCGAGATTGAGCGGGCGGGTCGCAAGCGCATTTTAGGGTTTCATATCTGTGACTGGCTGGTGCCCACCCGGGATCTGCTCCTCGATCGCGGCATGATGGGCGACGGGGTGATCGATATCCGCGCCGCGCGCCAGGCCGTTGAGGCTTTGGGCTATGAGGGGGCGCATGAGGTAGAGATCTTCTCCGAGCACCACTGGTGGCAACGCGACCCGGATTCGGTTCTGGAGACGTGCAAGGCTCGTCATCAAAGTCACTGTTAGTCAGATTTTAGCGGTATCTGGTTTCTCGTCACACTTATCAGGTTAGTCGAGGGAATTATGCAGACAGATACAAAAAAGATGGTGTTGGTATCGGTGCTGTGCGGCCTCGGGTACATGATGTACTCCGTGGATCGCATGACCGTCTCATCGGCAATCGGGCTGATCGCTAACGACTTCGGCCTTGAAAAAGGCCAGTCCGGCATTCTGCTCAGCTCGTTCTTTTACGGCTTCATTGGCTTTCTCTTTCTCTCCGGCATCATTGCCGACAAGCTCAGCGGTAAACCGGTCCTCATCCTGGGGCTGATGATGTTCTCCGTGGCGACCATGCTTACCGGCATCGCGGGCAGCATGACCTCGCTGATCTTCTACCGGGTCATGACCGGCATCGGCGAGGGGGTCTTCTGGCCCGCGGCCTCGCTGGAGGTGGCCAACGTCACTACCGAGAAGCAGCGCACCACCGTGATGTCGCTCTACTGGATGGGCTACCCCATCGGCGGCTTCTTCGGCACCTGGCTGGGGGCGATGCTGGGTCCGCTATATGGCTGGCGGGTGGTCTTCTACGTCGCGGGCGGGCTGGGGATCCTGGTGGCGCTGGCCTACGCGGTGCTGGTCAAGTCCGAGCCGAAAAAAGTCGTAGCGGCTACCACGGTGAAAGAGAAGGTTCCGTTGGGCCAGCTGTTTCGTAATAGAGCCGTCATGCTGATCGCCTTCTACTACTTCCTGCTGCTGAGCGGCTGGTGGATTGTCCTGCTCTGGGCACCGACCTTCCTGATGAACATGAAGCAGCTCTCCATCGGTATGGCGGGTACCATCGCCAGTCTGTTAGGGCTGACCGGCGCGCTGGGCGGATTCCTGCTGGGCCGCTACTGCGACGGTGGGGACTTTACCCGCAAACGCAAAGTGCTGATTGGCGTCACGCTGCTGAGCAGCCTGCTGATGGCGGCGATGGTGATGGATCTGCCGGTGTTTGCCGTGGTGATCCTCGTGCTGTTCCTCGGCCTGCTGGGCTACCCCATTACGCCGATGGTGCTCTCCTTTACCTCCGAGCTGGTGCCGCCTCAGCTGCGCGGTGCGGCCATTGGCCTGGTGATGAACATCGGCATGACCGCCGGGGGCATTTCGCCGGTGCTGGCGGGATATTTTGCCGATCGCTACTCCATGAGCACGGTATGGTTCTTTGCCGCCTGCGTCATGCTGGTCAGCAGCGTCCTGCTGCTGGGCGTGCGCAAAAGCACCCAGCCCGTGACGCACCGGCGGGTTGCCGGGCTGGCGTCAGATATTTCAACGAGTAAACAGTAGAGGTTAACAATGACAGCAGCGATCCCGCAGGCCATTCTGGAGAGCCTGACCAATGTTGCCATGCCCCATCACGTTGCCGAGGCGCAGCCGCAGCAGATGTTGACCCTCGGTGAGTATCGCATCCCTGTCTATGACAGCGAGGCGCTGGTGGTGGGCAGCGGAGCGGCGGGGTTACGTGCAGCCGTCGAGCTAAAGCGTCGGCGGCTTAACGTGCTGGTGGCGACCCAGACGCTGTTCTGGGGAACCTCCGCCTGCTCCGGCTCCGACAAGCAGACCCTGCACACGGCCTCCACCAGCTTTCGCGGAGATGACTTCACCCGCCTCGCCGGAGCGCTGGGGGCAGGGGGCGCAATGGATGGTGACACTGCCTACGTTGAGGCGGTCGGCTCCGTTGAGGCCTTTATCGGGCTGAAAAGCATGGGACTGCCGCTGCCGGAGGATCGCTATGGCGCGGTGCTGCGTTATCAAACCGATCATGATGAGGTTGGCAGGGCGACCAGCTGCGGGCCGCGTACCTCCCGCCTGATGGTTAAGGTGCTGGCGGAGGAGGCGGCGCTGGTGAGCGTTCCCTTCCTCGATCACGCGACGGTGATCCGCCTCCTGACCTCTGGCGAGGGAGCCGGGCGGCGAATCAGTGGGGCGATTGCGGTCGTTAAAGGGGCGAAGAGTGCGGAGAATCCCTGGGGACTCTGCCTGCTGCGCAGTCCGGCGGTGGTGCTGGCCTCCGGCGGGCCGGGCGAGCTGTTTCGCGACAGCGTTTACCCTAAGCGCTGCTTTGGCGCGCTGGGGCTGGCGCTGGAGACGGGTATCGATACGGTCAACCTCACCGAACACCAGTTTGGTATTGGCACACGGCGGGATGAGTTCCCGTGGAACCTCTCCGGCACCTACGTGCAGAGCATGCCCTATATCTACTCGGTAGATGCTGAGGGGCAGGAGCACAACTTTCTGGCCCGCTACTACCGCACCACCCGTGAGCTGGCCTCCAATATTTTCCGCAAGGGCTACCAGTGGCCGATCCATGCCACCCGGACGCTCGATTTTGGCTCCAGCCTGGTGGACCTGGCGATCTATAACGAATCGCAGGCCGGGCACGCCATCTATATGGATTTCAACCGCAACCCGCTGCCGGTTCCAGGGGACGAACCGTTTTCGGTGCGTAACCTGGACGAGGATGTCTACCAGTACCTGCGCAACAACGATGCCTGCCTGGAGCAGCCCATCGATCGTCTGCGGCATATGAACCCGCTGGCTATTGAACTGTATAAGCACCACGGGCATGACCTGACCCAGCAGCCGCTGGCCTTCAACGTCAACCATCAGCATATGAACGGCGGCATCGCCGTGGATATCTGGGGTCACACCTCGCTGGAGGGGTGCTACGCGGTGGGCGAGGCGGCGGGTACCCACGGGGTAACGCGTCCCGGCGGCGCGGCGCTGAACGCGGGGCAGGTATTCGGCCTGCGCTGCGCCAAGCACATTGCGGCAGCGGCGCGCACACCAGGCGAGCCGCAGGGTGAGGCGGAGCTGAAGAGCGTGATTGCCCAGATCCAGCGGGACAGTGCCAATCCAGCGGCGCTGGAGATCGAGCAGGTCCGGATGGAGATCCAGCAGCGGATGAGCGATCGCGCCGGGTTTATCTGTGAGGCGGAGAGCGTCAACGAGGCCCGGGAGGCGGCGCGCCAGCTCAATCAGCGCATTGCCGCCTCGGGGATCGCTATCAATCACCCAAACCGGACGGCATTTAGCTTCCAGTGGCGGCAGATGGCGTTGGCTTCAGAAGCGATCCTTACCGCGCTGCAAACCTACGTGGCTGAGGGCGGAGGAAGCCGGGGCGCACGCATGATCTGTTCCCCTGAGGGAGACGCGGTACCGCAGACCCGAGAGGGAGCATTAACGCGTTTCCGTTTTCTTTCGGAAAAGCCAGAGCATAAGGCGGAGCAGCTGCATGTTCGCTGGCAAAACGGTGCGTTTAGCATCGAGGCGAAGCCGCTTCGGGCATGTGGAGATCTTACCGCGCTCTACTTTGAGAAAAACTGGCCGGACTATCTGACGGGGGAGATATATAAAACGCCGCGGGAGGAGTAAAAAAGCCCCTTTGCTAGCAACGCTGGACAGATAAAAGAAATATGTGGCTCAAGCACATGTGTTCCGTTCACCTTATGCCGGGGAGAACTTGTAACGCACGTCACACGTGAACGGGATAAGGGGGCCACCGCGGCCCCCTTATCGATCCCCGCGGCCCCGCAGGGAAACCGGTGCTGCGCACTGCGCTCACCTCCCGTCCGGCTGACCGACGGCCGGCTCGACTCGACGTCGTGTCTCGTTTCGCCTCTGGCCGCCCTCCCTGGCGTCCAGTCCTTGTCATCCGGTCTCCGGTTCGCCGGTTTCAGCGGGGACTCAACACCTCGCTGTGAGACCTTACTCCACAGCAACAAAGAAATCGCTGTAGGCTCGGTGTTAAAGCGAGGTGTTGGGTCCGGCTGAAAATCGCCGAGGCGTTCACTTCTGGCCGGGGCAGCCCGCATGGATGCGGGCTGAGGGCGTGCCTTACAGGGAAGTTACCTCACGCCCGACCCGGAAGCCGGAAGGGATAAGCCGAGGACAAAATTGCCGGGAGCAATTTTGGACAGCGCTTGCGCTGGCCCCGAAGGGGTGAGCCCCAGGGATGGGGCGAGCAATCCGCAAAGCGGCGATTTTCCCTGCCGGGAGCCCGGGTCGCCAGGGTGGTGGCGGCGAGCCACCCTGGCACGTTCACGTGTGCAAGTTTTCCAGAGAGGCACAATCCATGAGGTGAACGGAAAGCATCGCGGGCCTGCATATCCTTACCGCACTTTCCATAACGAAATGCCAGTCAGCGTTAACTGACTGGCATTATTATTTATCCGGCGAGATAAAGGGGCGGATGATTACACTTCGAGGTAATTCATAATGCCGTCGGCGGCTTTACGCCCTTCAGCAATCGCCGTCACTACCAGGTCTGAACCGCGCACGATGTCACCACCGGCGAAGATTTTTGGGTTGCTGGTCTGGAAGGCATTTTCGTTGCCTTCCGGGGCGATGATCCGGCCCTGAGAGTCCAGCTCAACGCTGTGCTGTGCCAGCCAGGACATGCTGTGCGGACGGAAACCAAACGCCATCACCACCGCATCAGCCGGTACCACGTGCTCGGAGCCAGCGACGATCTCAGCCCGGCGGCGGCCGTGCGCATCCGGTGCGCCCATCTCGGTACGCGCCATCTTCACGCCGCTCACTTTGCCGTTAGCGTTCACTTCGATACCCAGCGGCTGGACGTTGAACTGGAACTCCACGCCCTCTTCACGCGCGTTTTTCACTTCGCGGCGGGAGCCTGGCATGTTCTCTTCGTCACGGCGATAGGCACAGGTCACATGCGTTGCGCCCTGGCGGATGGAGGTGCGTACGCAGTCCATCGCGGTATCACCGCCGCCCAGCACCACTACGCGCTTGCCTTCCATGCTGACGTAGGGTTCGTCAGCAGTCTCACCAAAGCCCATGATCTGCTTAGTGTTAGCAATCAGGAACGGCAGAGCGTCAAATACGCCGGAAGCGTCTTCGTTCTCCAGGCCGCCGCGCATGGACTGATAGGTACCGACCCCGAGGAACACCGCATCGTAATCCTTCAGCAGATCGTCGAGCTGCACGTCACGGCCCACTTCAGTATTGAGTTTGAACTCAATGCCCATGCCGGTGAAGATCTCCCGACGGCGGGTCATTACCTCTTTCTCCAGCTTGAAGGCCGGAATACCGAAGGTCAGCAGGCCGCCGATCTCCGGATGGCGATCGAATACCACCGCCTTCACGCCGTTGCGGGTCAGCACGTCGGCGCACGCCAGGCCAGCCGGGCCAGCGCCGATAATGGCGACGCGCTTGTCGGTCTGCTTCACGCCGGTCAGGTCCGGACGCCAGCCCATCTCAAACGCTTTATCGTTGATATAGCGCTCAATGTTACCGATGGTCACCGCGCCGAACTCGTCGTTCAGGGTGCAGGAGCCTTCACAAAGGCGATCCTGCGGACAGACACGGCCGCACACTTCCGGCAGGGTGTTGGTCTGGTGCGACAGCTCGGCGGCTTCAAAAATACGCCCCTCGTTGGCCAGCTTCAGCCAGTTCGGGATGTAGTTATGCACCGGGCACTTCCATTCACAGTATGGGTTGCCGCAGGAGAGGCAGCGATCTGCCTGTGCCTTGGCCTGGCCCTCTGAGAACGGCTCATAGATCTCAACAAATTCGATTTTACGGATCTTCAGCGCTTTCTTAGGCGGATCCACGCGCTGTAAGTCGATAAATTGGTACACGTTTTGGCTCATTGCTACCTCTTACTGCGCCTGCACGCGCAACTCTGCGGCGCTGCGACTACGGTGACCCAACAGGGCTTTAACATCGCTGGACTTCGGCTTAACCAGCGCAAACTTCGCCGCGAAGGCAGGCCAGTGGGCCAGAATCTCTTCCCCACGCGAGGAGCCGGTATGCTGTACATGCTCGGTAATGAGACCGCGCAGGTGCTCTTCGTGGATCGCAAGGTCGTCAACGCTCAGCACTTCCACCAGCTCCGGGTTCACGCGGTTGCGGAACTCGCCATCTTCATCCAGCACGTAGGCGAAGCCGCCGGTCATGCCCGCGCCAAAGTTGACGCCCGTCTTGCCGAGAATACAGACGATGCCGCCGGTCATGTACTCACAGCCGTTGTCGCCAATACCTTCCACCACGGTGATTGCCCCGGAGTTACGCACCCCGAAACGTTCGCCCGCGCGGCCTGCGGCGTACAGACGACCACCGGTCGCGCCGTACAGGCAGGTGTTACCGATAATGCTCGCCTCGTGGCTGCGGAAGGCCGAGCCGACCGGCGGACGCACCGCCAGCAGACCGCCCGCCATGCCTTTACCGACGTAGTCGTTGGCATCCCCGGTCAGGTACAGCTCAACGCCGCCTGCGTTCCACACGCCGAAGCTCTGGCCTGCGGTGCCGCTGAAGTGGGCTTTAATCGGATCCGACGCCAGGCCCTGATCGCCATGCGTCTGGGCAATGTAGCCGGAGAGCGATGCGCCCACCGAACGGTCAGTGTTGCGAATATCAAACCAGAAGGTTTTGCTCTGGCGATCGTCGACAAACGGCTTGGCCTGGTTCAGCAGCTGGGCGTTAAGCACCCCGTTATCAAACGGCGGGTTGTGCTCGGTGCAGTGGAGCGCTTTGCCCGGATGCGGCTCGGCGGTCTCCAGCAGCTTCGACAGATCCAGCTTCTGCTGTTTGGCGGTGAAGCCCTCCAGCGCGGTAAGCAGATCGGTACGGCCAATCAGGTCCACCAGGCGGGTCACGCCCAGCTGCGCCATCAGCTCCCGGGTCTCACGGGCGATAAATTCAAAGTAGTTGGTCACTTTGAACGGCAGGCCGTGATAGTGGTTCTTACGCAGCTTGTCATCCTGAGTTGCAACACCGGTTGCGCAGTTGTTCAGGTGGCAAATGCGCAGGTATTTACAGCCCAGCGCCACCATCGGGCCGGTGCCGAAGCCGAAGCTCTCTGCACCCAGAATCGCCGCTTTGATGATGTCCACGCCGGTTTTCAGGCCACCGTCCACCTGCAGACGGATCTTGTGACGCAGGCCGTTAGCCACCAGCGCCTGCTGGGTCTCAACCAGCCCCAGCTCCCACGGGCAGCCCGCGTATTTCACTGAGGAGAGCGGGCTTGCACCGGTGCCGCCGTCGTAGCCAGCAATGGTGATCAGATCCGCATAGGCTTTTGCCACGCCGGTAGCGATGGTGCCTACGCCCGGCTCGGAGACCAGCTTCACGGAGATCATCGCCTTCGGATTGACCTGTTTCAGGTCAAAGATCAGCTGGGCCAGATCCTCGATGGAGTAGATATCGTGGTGCGGCGGCGGGGAGATCAGCGTCACGCCCGGGACCGAGTAACGCAGCTTAGCAATGTACGGGGTGACTTTATCCCCCGGCAGCTGGCCGCCTTCCCCAGGCTTCGCGCCCTGGGCCACTTTGATCTGGATAACGTCCGCGTTTACCAGGTAGGCCGGAGTCACGCCGAAGCGGCCGGAGGCAACCTGTTTGATACGCGATACTTTATTGGTGCCGTAGCGAGCCGGATCTTCTCCGCCTTCGCCGGAGTTAGAGTTGCCGCCGATGCTGTTCATCGCTTCGGCCAGCGCCTCGTGGGCCTCCGGGCTCAGCGCGCCGATAGACATCGCTGCGGTATCAAAGCGTTTAAACAGCTCGCTGGCTGGCTCCACGTCGTCAACGTTTACCGCGTCCGCAGGCGGGTTGATGCGCAGCAGATCGCGCAGCGTGGCCGCCGGGCGCTCGTTGACCAGCTTAGCGTACTGCTGATAGTCGCTGTACTCGCCGCTCTGTACCGCCTGTTGCAGGGTGCGCACCACGTCCGGGTTGTAGGCGTGGTATTCACCGCCGTGAACGTACTTCAGCAGGCCGCCCTGTTCCAGTGGTTTACGCGCCAGCCAGGCACGTTTCGACAGGTTCAACAGATCCTGCTGGAAGTCGGCAAAGCCTGCGCCGCCGATGCGGCTGATCACGCCCTGGAAGCAGAGATCGGCAACCTCATCATGCAGGCCAACCGCTTCAAACAGCTTCGAGCAGCGGTAGGAGGCGATGGTAGAGATGCCCATTTTGGACATGATCTTGTACAGGCCTTTGTTGATGCCGTTACGGTAGTTCAGCATCACAGTACGGTAGTTCTTATCGATGGCGTGCGTATCTACCAGCTTCGCCAGCGTCTCATAGGCGAGGTACGGGTAGACGGCCGTCGCGCCGAAGCCCAGCAGCACGGCGAAGTGGTGCGGATCGCGGGCGCTGGCGGTCTCAACGATGATGTTGGCGTCGCAGCGCAGGCTCTTCTCCACGAGGCGGGTCTGGATAGCCCCCACCGCCATCGGAGCCGGAACCGGCAGGCGATCTTTAGCGATGTTGCGGTCAGAGAGCACCAGCAGCACCGTGCCGTCGCGCACCATCTGCTCTGCTTTATCACAGAGCGCGCTCACCGTGTCTTCCAGCGAGGCTTCGTTGACGTCAAAGGTGATATCCAGCGTGTCGGCGCGGTAGTGGTGCTCCGACATAGTAGTCAGCTGTTTAAAGTCCGAATAGAGCAGGATCGGTGACTTAAAGGTCAGGCGATGCGCCTGGCCTTCGGCTTCACAGAAGACGTTCATCTCCCGGCCGATGCTGGTGGCCAGCGACATGACGTGCGCTTCACGCAGCGGATCGATTGGCGGGTTGGTCACCTGCGCAAACTGCTGGCGGAAGTAGTCATAAATAATACGCGGCTGGCTGGAGAGCACGGCGAACGGGGTATCGTCACCCATTGAGCCGACCGCCTCCTGACCGTTTTCACCCAGCACGCGGATCACTGAATCCAGCTCTTCGGCGCTGTAGTTAAACTGCTTCTGGAAGCTGGCGAGCAGATCGTCGCCCATCTCACGGCTGCCCACTGCGTCATCCGGCAGATCTTCAAACGGCACCAGACGGCGCACGTTCTTCTCCATCCACTCTTTATAGGGGTGGCGGCTCTTCAGATCGTTATCGGTTTCACCGGAGTGCAGAATGCGGCCGCCGCGGGTGTCGATCACCATCAGCTCGCCCGGTCCGACGCGGCCTTTTTCCACCACTTCGTCCGGCTGGTAGTCCCAGATCCCCACTTCGGAGGCGCAGGTGATCAGCTTATCTTTGGTGATGACGTAGCGCGCCGGACGCAGGCCGTTACGGTCCAGGTTACAGGCGGCAAAGCGGCCGTCGGACATGACGATGCCCGCCGGGCCATCCCACGGCTCCATGTGCATGGAGTTGAAGTCAAAGAAGGCGCGCAGCTCGGGATCCATATCCGGGTTGTTCTGCCAGGCTGGCGGCACCAGCAGGCGCATGGCACGGACGATGTCCATCCCGCCCGCCAGCAGCAGCTCGAGCATATTATCCAGCGAGCTGGAGTCGGAGCCGGTTTCGTTAACAAACGGCGCGGCGTCGTGCAGATCCGGGATCAACGGCGTCTTGAATTTATAGGTACGCGCGCGCGCCCACTGGCGGTTACCGGTGATGGTATTGATCTCACCGTTGTGGGCCAGGTAGCGGAACGGCTGGGCCAGCGGCCAGCGCGGTACGGTGTTGGTGGAGAAGCGCTGGTGGAACAGGCAGATGGCCGATTCCAGACGCAGGTCCGCGAGGTCCAGGTAGAAGCGCGGCAGATCCGCCGGCATACAGAGACCTTTATAGATGTTCACCAGGTTGGAGAGGCTACAGACGTAGAACTCTTTGTCCTCCTGGAGGCGTTTTTCGATACGGCGGCGCGCAATAAACAGACGGCGCTCCATATCACGCGGACGCCAGCCCGCAGGGGCGTTAACAAAAATTTGCTCAATACGTGGCAGCGAGGAGAGGGCGATTTCACCGAGCACCCCTTCGTTGGTCGGCACATCGCGCCAGCCCACGATAGACAGGGTCTCTTGCTGAAGTTCTTCTTCGACGATGCGGCGCGCAACGGCGGCCTTTTCAGCGTCCTGGTTCAGGAACAGCATGCCCACGGCATAATTTTTGGCTAAGCGCCAGCCGCGCTCTTCGGCAACCAGGCGGAAGAAACGGTCAGGTTTTTGCAGCAGCAGGCCGCAACCGTCGCCGGTTTTACCATCGGCAAGGATCGCACCACGGTGCTGCATTCGGGCCAGTGCGTGAATAGCGGTACGCACTACCTTGTGGCTAGGTTCGCCTTCTATGTGGGCGATCAGGCCGAAACCACAGTTATCTCTCTCAAGAGATTTATCGTACAACATATCAGTGAACCTCCCCAGGCTCTACGTGACTCTCTCATGACCGTGGCGCACAGGCGCAGAAAGGGCGTGGCGACGGAGCCTACAGGCCTCGCATGTCGCCCTCTATCATCCTTTTCGCGTAGGTCAAACAAGTGTTGAGGACTTGCTTCAGAGGGAATCTAAATTACTGCATAAATATGGTGAGCAGACTGCTCACCCAGAAAGCTTCCAGCGGATATCCAACTTATCGGGAATCGACACACAGGTCAAATCACAATCTTATTTATGCAAAAATGTGCTAACACAGAGTTAACTTTCTGATTTTTAAGTGTAATTAGCTATTTTACAGGCGTGTGACAGCGACGGCAGGCGGTGGCAGAGTGTGATCTCTCTCACTATAAGAAAGCGCTATTGTTATTGGTATTATCTGTTTTTTCACATTTAGGCGCTATTTTTCGCTGGTTGCGAAGAGTAACCCGCATAAAGACACTGTTTTACGCATGAGCAAAAATAGTAGAAAAACAGGACAGCAATATAAGGAAAAGTAATCAACCCAGTGGTGAATGAAATAGCGATAATTGTGCGTGGTTATGCAATGGGTGTGGCCCCGCTATGACGATTGATCCAGGTCATCGCCGACGGAGATTAAAAATGGCAGGCTTAGCCCTTTCTTCAGGGCGGCCTTTCAGATTATGCAGTTACAAAAATTAGTCAACATGTTTGGTGGCGATCTTGCCCGCCGCTATGGTGAAAAAGTCCATAAGCTCACCCTGCACGGTGGCTTTAGCTGCCCGAATCGCGATGGCACAATTGGTCGCGGCGGCTGCACCTTCTGTAACGTTGCCTCCTTTGCCGACGAGACCCAACAGAATCACTCCATTGCCGAGCAGCTCGCTTACCAGGCTAAGTTAGTCAACCGCGCCCGGCGCTACCTGGCTTATTTCCAGGCCTATACCAGCACCTGGGCCGAGGTACAGGTGCTGCGCGCCATGTACCAGCAGGCGGTGAGCCAGGCCAATATTGTCGGGCTGTGCGTCGGGACGCGCCCGGACTGCGTCCCGGAGGCGGTGCTGGATCTGCTTAGCGAATACCAGCAGCAGGGGTATGAGGTCTGGCTGGAGCTGGGCCTGCAACCGGCACACGATAAAACCCTGCACCGCATCAATCGCGGCCACGACTTCGCCTGCTATCAGCGTACCACCCGGCAGGCCCGCCAGCGTGGGCTGAAGGTTTGCAGCCACCTGATCGTTGGCCTGCCGGGGGAGGGGGAGGCGGAGTGCCTCACGACGCTTCAGCGAGTGGTAGAGACCGGCGTTGACGGCATCAAGCTGCATCCGCTGCATATTGTTACCGGCAGCACGATGGCAAAGGCCTGGCAGGCCGGGCGGCTGACCGGTATCGAGCTGGATGCCTACACCCTGGCCGCCGGAGAGATGATCCGCCATACGCCGCCGGAGGTGATCTACCACCGCATCTCCGCCAGTGCCCGCCGGCCAACCCTGCTCGCGCCGCTGTGGTGCGAAAACCGCTGGACCGGCATGGTCGCGCTGGATACCTACCTCAACGCCCACGGGGCGCAAGGCTCCGCGCTGGGTAACCCCTGGGTAGTCGCATAACGTCGGATGGCGGCGCATGCCTTATCCGGCCTACAGGTTAAATCCCACACTTTTTTGCACAACCTTCAACGCTTTGCTCAGAATTGAGTATTATTGTGCGACGTTGTGGTGAAGGAACTCGTTAATGAAGCAAATCCGCTTACTCGCGCAGTACTATGTCAATCTGATGATGAAGCTTGGCCTGGTGCGCTTCTCCATGCTGCTGGCCCTCGCGCTGGTGGTGCTGGCGATTGTCGTCCAGATGGCCGTTACCATGGTGCTGCATGGCCGGGTTGAGAGCATCGACGTGATCCGCTCAATCTTCTTCGGGCTGCTGATCACCCCCTGGGCGGTCTATTTCCTGTCGGTAGTGGTTGAGCAGCTGGAGGAGTCCCGCCAGCGGCTGTCGAAGCTGGTGGAGAAGCTCGAGGAGATGCGCGAGCGCGATCTCAAGCTCAACGTCCAGCTTAAAGAGAATATCTCCACGCTCAATCAGGTGATCAACGATCGCGCTATCGCCGAGGCCGAGCGCCAGGCCACCTTTGAGCAGCTTAAAATTGAGATGAAAGAGCGCGAGCAGACGCAGATCCAGCTGGAGCAGCAGTCCTCGTTTTTGCGCTCGTTCCTCGACGCCTCGCCGGATCTGGTCTTCTACCGCAACGAAGATAGAGAGTTCTCCGGCTGCAACCGGGCCATGGAGCTGCTGACGGGCAAAAGCGAGAAGCAGCTGGTTAACCTGAAGCCGGACGACGTCTACTCGCCGGAGGCGGCGCAGAAGGTCAACGAAACCGATGAGAAGGTGTTTCGGCACAACGTCTCCCTGACCTACGAGCAGTGGCTGGAGTACCCTGACGGGCGCAAAGCCTGCTTTGAGATCCGCAAGGTTCCCTACTACGACCGGGTGGGTAAACGCCACGGGCTGATGGGCTTTGGCCGGGATATTACCGAGCGCAAGCGTTATCAGGATGCGCTGGAACGCGCCAGCCGGGACAAAACCACCTTTATCTCTACCATCAGCCACGAGCTGCGTACGCCGCTTAACGGCATCGTCGGCCTGAGCCGTATTCTGCTCGACACCGAGCTGAGCGACGAACAGGAGAAGTACCTGAAGACCATCCACGTCTCTGCGGTAACGCTGGGTAATATCTTCAATGATATTATCGACATGGACAAGATGGAGCGCCATAAGGTGCAGCTGGACAACCAGCCGGTGGATTTCACCAGCTTCCGGGCCGATCTTGAAACGCTCTCCGGTCTCCAGGCGCAGCAGAAGGGACTGAGCTTTGTCGTCGAGCCGACGTTACCCCTGCCGCATAAGGTGATCACCGACGGCACCCGGCTGCGGCAGATCCTGTGGAACCTGATCAGCAATGCGGTGAAGTTTACCCAGCAGGGCCAGGTAACGGTGCGCATTCGCTATGACGATAACGAGATGCTGCGCTTCGAGGTAGAGGACTCCGGTATCGGCATCCCGCCGGCGGAGCTGGATAAAATTTTCGCCATGTACTATCAGGTCAAGGACAAGCACGGCGGCAAACCGGCTACCGGGACGGGGATTGGCCTCGCGGTCTCGCGGCGGCTGGCGAAAAGCATGGGCGGCGATATCACGGTCAGCAGCCAGCCGGGCAAAGGCTCGCGCTTTGTGCTGACGGTGCACGCCCCTGCCGTGGCAGAAGAGGTGGAAGATGGCTTCGAAGATGACGATATGCCGCTTCCGGCTCTCAACGTGCTGCTGGTTGAGGATATCGAACTGAACGTAATCGTAGCCCGCTCGGTGCTGGAGAAACTGGGCTGTAGCGTCGATGTTGCCATGACCGGGACAGAGGCGCTGGCGATGTTTACGCCAGGGGAATATGACCTGCTGCTGCTGGATATCCAGCTTCCGGACATGACCGGGCTGGATATCTCTCGTCAGCTGACGCAGAACTACGCCCGGGAGGATCTGCCTCCGCTGGTGGCCTTGACCGCCAACGTGCTGAAAGATAAAAAAGAGTACCTTGACGCGGGGATGGATGACGTCCTGAGCAAACCGCTGGCCGTCCCGGCGCTGACCGCGATGATCAAGAAGTTTTGGGATACTTGCGACGACGAAGAGGAGAGTGCGATGGAACCTGTCGATAACGATAAGGCACAGACGCTGTTAGATATTCCGATGCTGGAGCAGTACCTTGAAATTATCGGTCCAAAGGTGATCGTCGACGGCATCGCCATGTTCGAGAAGATGATGCCAGGCTATATCGCTATTCTCGAATCAAACCTCACCGCGCGTGACCAGAAGGGGATCGCGGAGGAGGGGCATAAGATCAAAGGCGCGGCGGGATCGATTGGTCTGCGTCGCCTGCAACAGCTGGGCAAGCAGATCCAGTCTTCAGATCTACCGGCGTGGTGGGATAACGTGGGCGAATGGATTGAAGAGATGCGCCTGGTCTGGCAGGACGATATTGCGGTGCTTAAGGCGTGGGTAGCGGGGGCCGGGAAAAAATGACCCCGGATAGACCGGGGTGCGCGAATACTGCGCCAACACCAGGGAAACTGTGGCTGTGCCGATATTTTTGTGTTGGTTAGTCAATGGGCACATGCGGAAAGTTGGTCAAGCCCGCACATAAGATAGCAAATCTTAACTTATTTGTTATATGAATCGACGAAATGTGTGAGGCATAGCGCCCTTATCAAAATTTTTAATAATCGTCAGCACCTTGCAGGAAAGGATCATCAAAATGAAAAAAGTGGGAGTGGTACTGAGCGGCTGCGGCGTTAACGATGGAACTGAAATTCATGAGGCCGTCATTACGCTGTTAGCCATCGCCCGTGGCGGCGCGGAGGCGGTCTGTTTTGCCCCGGATAAGCCCCAGGCCGACGTGATCAACCATTTGACCGGCGATGCGATGGCGGAGAGCCGTAACGTGCTCATTGAAGCGGCACGTATTGCTCGTGGTGCGATCCAGCCGCTCAGCCAGGCCTCTGCCGACGCGCTGGATGCGCTCATCGTTCCCGGTGGCTTTGGCGCGGCCAAAAACCTCAGCAATTTCGCCAGTCAGGGCGCGGAGTGCAGCGTTGATAACGGACTGAAGCAGCTGACGCTGGCGATGCACGCCGCCGGGAAACCGCTGGGGTTCATCTGTATTGCCCCGGCCATGCTGCCGAAAATCTTTGATTTCCCACTGCGCCTGACCATCGGTACAGACGTCGACACCGCTGAGGTGCTGGACGAGATGGGGGCGGAGCATGTGACCTGCCCGGTAGACGACATCGTGGTGGATGAAGAGAACAGGGTGGTGACGACCCCCGCCTATATGTTGGCGCAAAATATCGCCGAAGCCGCCAGCGGCATTGAGAAACTGGTCACGCGCGTGCTGGTGCTGGCGTAATGGCGTTACGCAGTAACTCATTGAAGAAAAAAATAAAGCGCCTGCTGCTGCGTACTCTGCTGGGGCTGGCGCTGCTCTGGGGCGGCGGCATTCTGCTGTTCAGCTTTATGCCGGTTCCCTTCTCGGCGGTGATGGCGGAGCGCCAGATATCGGCCTGGCTGGGCGGCAATTTCGGCTATGTGGCCCACTCGGACTGGGTGGGTATGGATGACATCTCGCCGTGGATGGGACTGGCGGTGATTGCCGCTGAGGATCAGACCTTCCCGGCGCACTGGGGCTTTGACGTCGACGCCATTCAGAAAGCGGTCTCCCATAACGAGCGTAATGCCAGCCGGATCCGCGGTGCATCTACGCTCTCCCAGCAGACGGCGAAAAATCTTTTCCTCTGGGACGGACGCAGCTGGCTGCGTAAAGGGCTGGAGGCCGGGCTGACGCTGGGAATGGAGACGGTGTGGAGCAAGCGGCGGATCCTGACGGTCTACCTTAATATTGCCGAGTTTGGCGAGGGGGTATTTGGCGTCGAGGCGGCGGCACAGCGCTATTTTAATAAGCCCGCCAGCCGCCTGACGATGTCAGAGGCCGCGCTACTGGCGGCCGTGCTGCCCAATCCTATCCGCTTTAAGGCCGGCGCACCCTCCGGCTATGTGCGCAATCGTCAGGCATGGATTATGCGCCAGATGCGCCAGCTGGGCGGTGAGGGATTTATGACCCGGCATTCGCTGCACTAAGCCCATTGGCGAGCGCGGGCTGAGCGATAAAGCGCTGCCACAGGCGGGCCTGCTTACGGGCACAGGCCCAGCCTGACCAGGTCGCCAGCGGGATCAGCGTGCCTTCGCCAATGTTGTCGCACACAACCGGCACCACTTCATTCGGGCTGATGCGGCGGCACAGCACATTCTGCGGCTTCAGGTTCATGGTGACGATGCGGTTTTTGTGCAGGTAGCTTTTCAGCGTCCTGAGCAGCGGGTAGAGCGCCTTGCTATTGCCTGCTTCACGGCACTGGGCGGCATACTCCGTCAGCGTTTTTGATGGAGAGCCGTCAAAGTCGGTAATGATGTCATAGACGTACCCGGTCCCAAGATCGGTCTCCACCGTGCCGTAGTAGCGTGGTAGTCCGCTCCAGTCTGTTAAACGGCGTGACAGATGGGCGTAGTAGCTCAGCTCGCGCTTGATCTCTTTATCGCCACCGCTCTCGTAGTTGTAGATAATCTTAATACAGCGCTGGGCATTGTCCGGATGCGCATAGCATTGACGGTGCCGACCGGTGCCCAACGGCGTGAGATGGGATAAGCGAATCATAAGTTGTCCTGCTTGTTCTGAGAATTGTTCTGGAAACAATTCAAGTATGGCCAGGCAACTTAAATGAAAAATAAACGGCTAGCTTAAGGTTATCTTAAGGGAACGTCGGTAGGGGTTAAGCGCACAAATTGTGCAATTTCCCGGAGGCGCGGCGCTTACCGGGACGACATGCAATTAATCTTCATCAAAACCAGCGTTGAACAGGGCGATGACGGCGGCAAGTGCCTCCTGCTCCTGCGGGCCGCTGGCTTCGATCTCTATCTGGCGGCCTTTGGCGGAGTCGAGCATTAGCAGCGCAATCACGCTGCTGGCTTCCGCCTCGGTGCCTTCATCATTACGCAGCAGCACTTCCGCATCAAACCCCTGAACCAGCTCGAACAGCTTCATCGCCGGGCGAGCGTGCATGCCCAGCGTGTTGGTGATCTCAACGGTCTGCTTGACGGTCATGTTTTGCGTTTTTCCAGGGTGCGGTGACGGGACTGCACGTTTTTACCCCGCGAGCGGAAGTAGTCTGCCAGCTGCTCGGCAATGTAGACCGAACGGTGCTTACCCCCGGTACAACCAATGGCAACGGTCAGGTAGCTGCGGTTGTTGGTCTCCAGCATCGGCAGCCACAGTTCCAGATAGCTGCGGGTCTGGTAGATAAAGTTGTGCACTTCAGTATGCCGATCCAGGAACGCCGCTACCGGTTTATCAAGGCCGGTCATCGGACGCAGCTTCGGATCCCAGTGCGGGTTCGGCAGGAAGCGAACGTCAAAGACGTAATCGGCATCAATGGGAATACCATGCTTGAAGCCGAACGACTCAAAGACCATAGTCAGCTCGCGCTCGCGCTTGCCCAACAGGCGGGTTCGCAGCATCTCCGCCAGCTCGTGCACCGACATCTCTGAGGTATCAACGATCAGATCCGCCCGCGAGCGCAGCGGCTCCAGCAGGTCGCTCTCTTCGTCAATGGCGCTCTCCAGCGACAGGTTCTTGCTGGAGAGAGGATGCAGGCGTCGGGTGTCGCTGTAGCGACGGATCAGCGTATTGCGATCGGCATCAAGGAACAGCAGCTGCGGCGAAAAGGCCGTCGGCAGGTTGTTCATCGCCTGTTCAAAAATTTCCGGCGACTCCGGCATGTTGCGCACGTCAATGCTGACGGCCGCAGAGATGTGGCGGTCGACCAACGATTTTGCCAGTTCGGGCAGCAGCACAACCGGCAGGTTATCCACGCAGTAGAAGCCCATGTCTTCCAGCGCTCGCAGGGCAACTGATTTCCCCGAGCCCGAGCGACCGCTGACGATCATCAGTACCATGTACCGTTTCTCCTCAGGAGAGCAAATAGAAAAGCGTTTTCCCGGTTACGCATCATCGTGGCTGCCTTCGCTATCCGTGATGATTTGATACAGCTCTTCATCGCTCTGTGCGGCGCGCAGGCGTCGACAAATAGTTTTATCTGCCAGGCGGCGAGCAACGAGGGAGAGCGTGTGCAGATGCGTCTTTGTCTGATCGGCAGGAACCAGCAGAGCGAAGAGCAGATCGACCGGCTGATTGTCGATAGCATCAAAGGCGATAGGCGTCTCCAGCTGCACAAAAACGCCGACGGCGCGCAGGGTGTCTTCCTCGACCTTGCCGTGGGGGATCGCGATACCGTTGCCAATACCGGTACTGCCCATTTTCTCACGGGTCAGGATGGCTTCAAAGACCACCTGCGGCGGCAGGCTGAGCTGCTTTGCAGCCAGCTCACTGATAATTTCCAGCGCACGCTTTTTACTCTGGCAGTGCACGCCGCTACGGGTACATTCCTGGTTAAGGACATTGCTCAGTTGAAGAGCGGAATCGTTGTTCATCATAAATTCACCTAAGCGTTTTTCGCGCAGACAACCTGCTGCGTCGCCACAGCAGGCTGCTAACTGCCGTCGAACGCCCGGACAATTAGTATTGTTTCAGTTTATCTTTATGTTTGGTTAACTGCCGCGCCAGTTTATCAATTAAACCGTCAATGGCCGCATACATGTCTTGCCCTTCCGCACTGGCATGGAGTTCGCCACCGTTTACGTGCAGTGTGGCATCCGCGACGTGCGTCACTTTCTCCACTTTTAACACAATGTAGACCTGATTGATCCGCTCGAAGTACTGCTCCAGCTTAGCAAATTTTGTACTGACAAAATCGCGCAGTGCTTCAGTAATTTCGACATTGTGCCCTGTAATGTTGAGCTGCATAGTGTCTTCCTTATCGGTTGGGTCACACCAGCTGCTTGCGCTGGTTAGACGGCGGGATGGATAAAGACTCTCGATACTTCGCAACGGTGCGGCGAGCCACCATGATACCCTGGTCGGACAGCAGGGTGGTCAGTTTACTGTCGCTCAGTGGTTTCGCAGGGTTTTCTGCGGCTATCAGCTTCTTCACCAGCGCCCGGATCGCCGTCGACGAGGCTTCGCCGCCGCCTTCGGTGTTCACATGGCTGGAGAAAAAGTATTTAAGCTCAAAAATGCCTCTCGGGCTGTGCAGGTACTTCTGGGTTGTCACACGTGAAATAGTGGATTCGTGCATCTCGACGGCCTGGGCGATATCCGCCAGCACCATCGGTTTCATAAACTCTTCGCCCTTGTCGAAAAAGGCCTGCTGCTGTTCAACGATGCAGCGGCTGACGCGTAGCAGGGTATCGTTGCGGCTCTCCAGGCTCTTAATCAGCCACTTGGCCTCCTGAAGATTGCTGCGAATATACTGGCTGTCGGCGTCGTTGCGCGTGCCGCTGCACATGCCAGCGTAGTGCTGGTTGATCTGCAGGCGCGGAATGCTGTCAGCGTTCAGCTCCACCGTCCAGCGGCCGTTATGCTTACGCACCAGCACGTCAGGGATCACATACTCCGGCTCGCCGGTCTGGATCGACTGGCCTGGACGCGGATCCAGAGACTGGATCAGATTCACCGCCTCTTTCAGCACCTCTTCCTTCAGGCGGGTAACGCGCATCAGGGTGCGGAAATCGTGGTTGGCCAGCAGATCGAGGTGCTCGCTGATGATCAGTTTCGCTTCGGCCCGCCACGGCGTATCGCTGGCGAACTGGGAGAGCTGGATCAGCAGGCAGTCACGCAGATCCCGTGCCGCCACGCCCACCGGATCAAAACGCTGGACGCGTTTCAGCACCGCCTCGACCTCGTCCAGCCCAACGTTGCTGTCACCCATGCTGTCGAGGATATCCTCAAGGGAGACGGTCAGATAGCCGGTCTCATCCACGGCGTCGACAATGGAGGTGGCAATAGCGCGATCGGTATCGGAGAAGGGCGTCAGCTCCACCTGCCACATCAGGTAGTCCTGCAGCGACTGGGTGGTTTCGCCCTGGTAGACGGGAAGCTCGTCGTCCTGATAGTCCACGCCGTTGCCCGACGGCGTACCGGCGGTGTAAATCTCATCCCAGCTGGCGTCCAGCGGCAGCTCCTCGGGCATATCTTTCTGCTCCAGGGCGTCGGCGGAGTCTAACGTTTCGGTATCCTGAGACTGCTGGGCGTCTATCTCATCGTGAAGATCGGTCTGCTCCAACAGCGGGTTGCTATCCAGCGCCTGCTGAAGTTCTTGCTGAAGTTCCAGCGTAGAGAGCTGCAACAGACGAATAGCCTGCTGCAGTTGGGGCGTCATGGCGAGCTGTTGGCTTAGCCGCAGTTGCAAACCTTGCTTCATGTTCAGAGCACTTCTCTCCCGCTAAAACATTACAGTTACTAACCCTATCAGAGTCTGAAGTCTTCCCCAAGATATACGCGTTTAACCTGTTCGTCTTCAAGGATTTGCTGCGGCGTGCCGTGGGCAATCAAATGACCCTGGCTAACGATATAGGCGCGCTCGCATACGGCCAGCGTTTCACGCACGTTGTGGTCGGTGATCAGCACGCCCAGTCCGCTGTCGCGCAGGTGCTCAATGATGCGTTTAATGTCGATAACGGAGATGGGGTCAACGCCGGCAAATGGTTCATCCAGCAGGATAAATTTAGGGTTGGCGGCCAGTGCGCGGGCGATCTCAACGCGGCGGCGTTCACCACCGGAGAGAGCCTGGCCGAGGCTGTCGCGCAGGTGCTCAATGTGAAACTCTTCCATTAGCTCATTGGCGCGGTCTTCGCGCTGCTCAGAGGAGAGATCGTCACGGATCTGCAGTACGGCCATCAAGTTATCATACACGCTCAGGCGGCGGAAAATAGAGGCCTCCTGCGGCAGGTAGCCGATACCGCGACGTGCGCGGGCGTGCAGCGGCAGCAGGCTGATATCTTCATCATCAATGATAATATTGCCCGCATCGCGAGAGACAATGCCTACAACCATGTAGAAGGTGGTGGTTTTACCCGCCCCGTTAGGACCAAGCAGGCCCACAATTTCGCCAGAGTTAACGGTCAGGCTGACATCCTCGACCACGCGGCGGCCTTTATAGGCTTTAGCAAGATTTTTTGCAGTTAACGTTGCCATAACGAATTAGTTACTCTTCTTCGGTGCCGGTTTATTGCCTTTGTCCTGCAGCTGAGATGGTACCAGGACGGTGGTCACGCGCTTGCCTTTTTCGCTAAACGCCTGCATTTTTTGCTCTTTGACCAGATAAGTAATTTTGTCGCCGTTGATATTGCTATCCTGCTGCTTAAGGAAGGCGTTGCCGGTCAGCACCACGAAATCATTCTGCAGCTCGTAATGGAGCTGGCCAGCGTGACCCTGCACCGGCTTGCCGTTATCCTGCATCTGGTAGAAGGTGGCCGGGTTGCCGTAGCCGTCAATGATCTCTTTGCCCTGTTCGCCGCCCGGACGGGTGACGACCACCTTATCGGCGTTGATCTTGATCGTGCCCTGGGTCACTACTACGTTGCCGGTGAAGGTCACCACGTTGCCCTGCATATCCAGCGACTGTTGGTCGGATTCAATATGGATCGGCTGATCGGTATCGCCGGTCACGGCCAGCGCCGGGACTGAGGCGGCCAGAAGCACGCTGGCAAGCGCAAGATTAAGGCTGAGTTTGTTTATTTTGAATTTCATAGGAGGTTCTAACCTTTTCAATCAGCTCGGCGTTTTTGCTGCGTAAGTTGCCGCGCATTTTCAGGCCGCTGGAATTAAATGTTGTACCGTATAACGTGACCAGATCGTTCGAGGTAACATCCTGAGTAATCAGGTTGATCTGCGCGTTATCCGTCGTAATTTTCCGCAGTTGGGACTCTGCTGTCAGGGCATTGACCTCTACGTTTCCATAAAGATACAGCATACGGTCATCAGTCAGTTTGGCTTTATCTGATCTAATCGACCAGGTCGGCACTTTATTTTCGTCAAAAGTAGTTAATACCGGCTGCGTAAACCAGGAGACCGCCTGATCGGAGAAGTACTCCACGTGCTGCGCAATCAGGCGATAGTTCAGCGCCCCTTCCGGGCTATAGACCACGGTATCGGTATGTTCGCTGCGGTAGGTTGGATCGCTATTGTTGATCGTGACCTGGCCGTCATCATCACGGTCGGTCAAATTGACGCCAATCAATACCAGCACCGCCAGCGATAGCAGAATGATAACCCAACGTCTGGTTTTACTCATATCGATTGCCCTTTGGCCTCTTCCAGTTTGCCCTGCGCCAGCAGCAACAGATCGCAGACTTCACGTACCGCGCCGCGTCCGCCCTGAATCCGTGTCACGTAGTCCGCGCGCGGCAGCAGCAGCGGGTGCGCATCGGCAACGGCCACGCTTAACCCCACTTCCGCCATCACCGGCCAGTCGATCAGGTCATCACCCACGTAGGCGACCTCATCGGCGCTGACGCCAAGGGTGGTGAGCAGCTCCCGGTAGGCGATCAGCTTGTCCGACTGCCCCTGGTAGAGGTGCGTGATACCCAGCGTAGCGCAGCGGTCTTCCAGCAGTTTAGCCTTGCGGCCGGTAATAATCGCCACCTCGATGCCCGAGGTCAACGCACAGCGGATGCCATAGCCGTCGCGCACGTTGAACGCTTTCAGCTCTTCACCATTATTACCCATAAAAATCAGGCCGTCAGACATTACGCCGTCGACGTCCAGGATCAGCAGGCGGATCTTCTCCGCCTTAGCCATCACTTGCGTACTGACCGGCCCGTAGCAGGTCGCCAGTGACGCACCAGCATTACTCATTCTCGTATCCTTTTTACACCACGCCTGCGCGCAGCAGATCGTGCATATGTACCACACCCAGCAGCTGGTCGCCATCGGCAACCATCACCGCCGTAATGTGGCGGGACTGCATCAGGTTCAGGACGTCAACCGCCAGCGTGCCTGCGCGGACGCGAATGCCGCCGGGGGTCATGACGTCTGCAATACCTAAGCTTCTGACGTCGGCACCCATATCAAACACGCGGCGCAGGTCGCCGTCGGTAAAGATGCCTTCAATTTTCATCAGATCGTCGCATACCACCGTCATACCCAGGTTTTTACGGGTGATCTCCAGCAGCGCATCGCGCAGGGAGGCCTCTTTGCTGACGTGAGGGATCTCATCCCCGGTGTGCATAATATCGTTTACCCGCAGCAGTAGCTTGCGTCCGAGCGCGCCGCCGGGGTGGGAGAGGGCAAAGTCCTCTGCGGTAAAACCGCGCGCCTTCAGGAGCGCCACCGCCAGCGCGTCACCCATCACCAGCGCCGCCGTGGTGCTGGAGGTAGGCGCCAGCCCCAGAGGGCAGGCTTCACGGGGCACCTTCACGCACAGATGGATATCCGCCGCCCGCGCCATGCTGCTCTCCGGACGGCTGGTGATGCAGATCAACGGCACCTGTAACCGCTTCAGCACCGGAATAAGCGCGAGGATCTCATTAGATTCGCCGGAGTTTGACAGGGCGATAACGATATCCTGTGGTGCAACCATGCCGAGATCGCCGTGGGCGGCCTCGCCTGGGTGAACGAAAAATGCCGGCGTGCCGGTGCTGGCGAAGGTGGCCGCCATCTTACGCCCAATATGACCAGATTTGCCCATACCCATTACCACGACTTTACCGGCGCAGTAGAACATCTTTTCACAGGCTTCGGTAAAATCCTGGTTGATATAGCGGTCAAGCTCGGCCAGGCCTTCACGTTCAATGGTCAGTACATCTCTGCCTGCCTGTTGAAAGTCAAAGCCCGGCGGCAAATCTATGTGCGACATAATAGGTTTCCGATTATCCAGTGATATACGGCGATAGCCAGTAGAGCATCGCCATCCATATGATAAAACCGCCAAGTAACAGCATGCCTGCGCCTCTGCCCGTCTGGCGCTGACGACGCCAGCATAGCAGGGCAAAGATAACGCTGACCGCCAGCATCACGCCGTAGTCACGCGTGAAGGCCAGCGGGTTAAAGGAGCCGGGTACAATCAGCGCGGGCAGGCCCAGAACAATGGCGATATTAATAATGCTGGAGCCAATAATATTGCCGATAGCGATGTCATCTTCACCTTTGCGTGCCCCGGCAATAGCGGTAGCCAGCTCCGGCAGGCTGGTACCTATGGCAATCACCGTCAGGCCGATGGTCAGCTCGCTCATCCCCAATACGTTAGCCAGCACCGTGGCGTTATCAATCACCATCCGGGTCGCCATCGGCATCACGATCAGCGCGACCCCCAGCCAGAGAAACGCCACTGACAGACTGCCCTCGCGGGGCAGCTCCGCCAGCTGCTCCCGGGTCAGGCTATCGTTGCCCTGGCGGCCAATCTTAACAATGAATACCAGCCAGAGCACGGCTAACAGCAGTAAAAAGAGGCCGTCCGCCCGCGTAAGCTGGCCATCGTACAGCACCACGCCAGCGAGGGCGCTAACGATCAACATTAGCGGGATTTCGCGGCGCAGAATATCAGAATGCACGGTAAATGGATGAAACAGAGCGGCTAAGCCGAGGATTAACAGAATGTTTACGATGTTAGATCCCAGCGCTGTACCGATAGCCAGATCCATCTGCCCGTGCAGGGAGGCGGCCATCGAGACAATGATTTCGGGCAGGGAGGTGCCGATGGTGACTACCGTCATGCCGATGATCAGCGGCGGGATCCCCATGCTACGGCAGAGAATAGATGCGGCAAACACCAGACGATCGGCACTGTAGACCACCAAAAATAAACCAATAATTAACAGCGCCATCGCTAAAAGCATCTAAAGTCCTTTCTTCAGGTATAATCGCCGGTCCGCAGTCAGCGATCGCCAGGCGAAGAGAGGATCGGTAGACACAGCGAGTCCTGATTTTGACTTTAAGCGGCTTAAAAGTAAAACAAATGCCAGCTTTAGCTAACCTATGCACACAATATTCTGTAAAAATATCGTGACCAGGCGTAATGACGCGCCCTGGTTACACCTAACAAGGCAGAAGGAAAAGTAAATGAGCCAGACGATGGCGAATTTAGTCGATGTCCGTGGCGTCAGCTTCTCCCGTGGCAATCGGTGTATCTTCGACAATATTACGCTGACGGTACCGCGCGGAAAGATCACCGCGATCATGGGGCCGTCAGGGATCGGTAAAACCACACTGCTGCGCCTGATCGGTGGGCAGATCCCACCGGATGCCGGTGAGATCCTCTTCGATGGCGAAAACGTGCCGGCGATGTCGCGCTCCCGCCTCTACACCGTGCGCAAGCGTATGAGCATGCTGTTCCAGTCCGGGGCGCTGTTCACCGACATGACCGTGTTTGATAACGTGGCCTATCCGCTGCGCGAGCACACGCATCTGCCGCCCGCGCTGCTGAAGAGCACGGTAATGATGAAGCTGGAGGCCGTTGGCCTGCGCGGCGCGGCAAAGCTGATGCCGTCTGAGCTATCCGGCGGTATGGCCCGGCGGGCGGCGCTGGCGAGGGCGATTGCCCTTGAGCCGGATCTGATCATGTTTGATGAGCCGTTTGTCGGCCAGGATCCCATCACTATGGGGGTGCTGGTCAAGCTCATCTCTGAACTGAACAGCGCGCTGGGGGTGACCTGCATTGTGGTCTCCCACGACGTGCCCGAGGTATTGAGTATTGCCGATTACGCCTATATCGTGGCCGACAAAAAGATCGTCGCCCACGGCAGCGCCCAGGGCTTACAAGAGAATGCTGACCCCCGGGTCCGCCAGTTCCTTGACGGCATTGCGGATGGCCCGGTGCCGTTCCGCTATCCGGCGGGTGACTATCTTCACGATTTATTAGGAACAGGGAGCTAAGCCACTCATGCTGTTAAATGCACTGGCATCGCTTGGGCATCGCGGGATCAAAACGATCGCGACGTTCGGGCGCGCCGGGTTAATGTTATTCAATGCGCTGATCGGCAAGCCCGAGTTTCGCAAGCATGCCCCGCTGCTGGTTCGCCAGCTCTATAATGTGGGCGTGCTCTCGATGCTCATCATCCTCGTCTCCGGGGTGTTCATCGGCATGGTGCTGGGGCTACAGGGTTATCTGGTGCTCACCACCTACAGCGCCGAAACCAGCCTCGGCATGCTGGTGGCGCTGTCGCTGCTGCGTGAGCTAGGGCCGGTGGTTGCTGCTCTGCTGTTCGCCGGACGGGCAGGATCGGCGCTGACCGCTGAAATCGGCCTGATGCGTGCCACCGAACAGATCTCCAGCATGGAGATGATGGCGGTCGATCCACTGCGCCGGGTCATTTCGCCGCGCTTCTGGGCGGGGGTGATCTCACTGCCGCTGCTGACGACGATGTTTGTCGCGGTCGGGATCTGGGGCGGCTCGCTGGTGGGCGTGAACTGGAAAGGCATCGATGCCGGTTTCTTCTGGACGGCGATGCAAAACGCCGTCGATCTGCGCCTCGATCTGGTGAACTGCCTGATCAAAAGCGTCGTGTTCGCTATTACCGTTACCTGGATCGCGCTGTTTAATGGTTATGACGCGATCCCCACTTCGGCAGGGATTAGCCGGGCCACCACACGTACCGTTGTGCACTCATCGTTGACCATTCTCGGCCTCGATTTTGTGCTCACCGCTCTGATGTTTGGGAACTGAGTAGATGCAAACGAAAAAAACAGAAATTTGGGTGGGTATTTTTCTTCTGATCGCCCTGCTGGCGGCGCTCTTTATCTGCCTGAAGGCGGCGGACGTCGCCTCTATGCGGACTGAGCCGACCTACCGGATCACCGCCACCTTCGACAACATTGGCGGCGTGAAGGTCCACTCGCCGGTGCGTATTGGCGGCGTCGTGGTTGGGCGCGTGGCCGATATCGAACTCGATCCGAAGACCTATCTGCCGCGCGTGTCGCTGGATATCGAAGAGCGCTATAACCAGATCCCGGATACCAGCTCGCTGGCTATTCGTACCTCCGGCCTGCTGGGCGAGCAGTACCTGGCGCTCAACGTCGGGTTTGACGATCCTGAGCTGGGAAGTTCTATGCTTAAAGACGGCAGCACCATTCAGGATACCAAGTCCGCAATGGTACTTGAGGACCTGATCGGACAATTCCTTTACAACAGCAAAGGTAGCGACAATAAGAGTTCAGGCGATGCGCCAGCGCCGGGCGCTGCCAATACTGAAGTTGCACCGTCCGCCACACCGACGAATCCATGAGGAGAAGTGACGCATGTTTAAACGACTGTTAATGATTGCCGTACTGGCTATCGCTCCGCTGACGGCAGCCACCGCCGCCGACCAGAGCAACCCGTACAAGCTGATGCAGGAAGCGGCGCAAAAGACCTTTGATCGCCTTAAAACCGAGCAGCCGAAAATCCGCGCTAACCCTGACTACCTGCGCGACGTTGTTGATCAAGAGCTGCTGCCCTATGTGCAGGTAAAATATGCCGGCGCGCTGGTGCTGGGCCGTTACTACAAAGACGCGACCCCGGCACAGCGTGATGCTTATTTCGCTGCATTTCGTGAATACCTGAAACAGGCCTACGGCCAGGCGCTGGCGATGTATAACGGCCAGACCTACCAGATTGCGCCAGAGAAGCCGTTGGGCAGCGCCTCTATCGTGCCGATCCGCGTCACCATTAACGATCCAAACGGCCGTCCACCGGTACGCCTGGACTTCCAGTGGCGTAAGAACAGCCAGACCGGTAACTGGCAGGCCTATGACATGATTGCCGAAGGCATCAGCATGATCACCACCAAACAGAACGAGTGGAGCGACCTGCTGCGTACCAAAGGCATCGACGGTCTGACTGCACAGCTGAAGTCGATCTCCCAGCAGAAAATTACCCTGGACGAGAAGAAATAATGGCTGACCAGCTACGCTGGACGCGCAATGGCGAGCGGCTGGCTCTCGAAGGCGAGCTGGATCAGGACGTGCTGAACGGCCTGTGGGAGGCGAGGGCAGAGGCGCTGAACGGCGTTGACGTGATCGACCTGACCGGGGTAGCCCGCGTTGATACCGCCGGGGTTGCCCTGCTGGTTCACCTGGTGGCACTTGCCAGAAAACAGGGGCGCTCGATAGTGCTTGAGGGCGTTAGCGATAAGGTTCGCACCCTGGCCCAGCTCTATAATCTGCCGGGCGATGCGCTGCCACACTAATATTTTCAGTACGTTACTACTCATAGCCTCGCTTGATTGACAAGCGAGGCTTTTTGCTTATTTAAGACAGCGCCACTTTCCTCTAAGATGTTGGACTGTTTTCACTACCAGATGAATTAAAGCCCATGGAAAATCATGAAATCCAGACCGTGCTGATGAACGCACTCTCCCTTCAGGAAGCCCACGTTAGCGGCGATGGCAGTCACTTTCAGGTTATTGCGGTGGGTGAAATTTTTGCCGACATGAGTCGCGTGAAGAAGCAGCAGGCCGTCTATGCGCCGCTGATGGAGTATATTGCGGACAACCGCATCCACGCCCTGTCGATCAAAGCCTACACGCCTGCCGAGTGGGCACGCGATCGTAAACTCAACGGTTTTTGAGCTGGCGGTCGCTGACCGGCAGTACGTATGAATTCTTAACAGAGAAGAGATGAATGGATAAGTTTCGTGTACAGGGGCCGACCCGGCTTCAGGGCGAAGTGACAATTTCAGGAGCGAAAAACGCAGCGTTGCCAATTCTTTTTGCCGCCCTGCTGGCAGAAGAGCCCGTCGAAATTCGTAACGTTCCGAAACTGAAAGATATCGATACCACCATGAAGCTGCTGAGCCAGCTCGGCATGAAGGTAGAGCGTAATGGTTCCGTCTGGATGGACGGCAGCGCGGTAAATATCTATCGCGCACCTTATGAGCTGGTGAAGACCATGCGCGCCTCGATCTGGGCGCTGGGTCCGCTGGTGGCGCGTTTTGGTAAGGGTGAAGTCTCCCTGCCGGGCGGCTGCGCTATCGGCGCACGTCCGGTGGATCTGCATATTAGCGGCCTGGAGCAGCTGGGTGCAGAGATCAAGCTGGAAGAGGGCTACGTTAAAGCTTCCGTTAACGGTCGCCTGAAAGGGGCGCATATCGTGATGGATAAGGTCAGCGTTGGCGCGACCGTCACCATCATGTCGGCGGCAACGCTGGCCGAAGGCACAACCATTATCGAAAACGCCGCCCGTGAGCCGGAGATTGTCGATACGGCAAACTTCCTTAACACCCTTGGGGCGAAGATCACCGGCATGGGTACCGACAGCATTACCATTCAGGGCGTTGAGCGCCTGGGCGGCGGTGTCTATAGCGTGCTGCCTGACCGTATCGAAACCGGGACCTTCCTGGTGGCGGCAGCCATCTCCGGCGGTAAAATTGTTTGCCGCAAGGCCCAGCCGGACACCCTGGATGCGGTGCTGGCCAAGCTGCGCGAAGCGGGCGCGGATATTGAGCTGGGCGAAGATTGGATTAGCCTGGATATGCACGGCAAGCGCCCGAAAGCGGTTAACGTGCGCACCGCGCCGCACCCGGCGTTCCCGACGGACATGCAGGCGCAGTTTACCCTGCTGAACCTGGTGGCAGAAGGCACCGGCGTCGTGACGGAAACCATCTTTGAAAACCGCTTCATGCATATTCCGGAGCTGATCCGTATGGGCGCGCATGCGGAGATCGAGAGCAATACTGCGATCTGCCACGGCGTGGAAAAACTCTCCGGTGCCCAGGTGATGGCAACCGATCTGCGTGCCTCTGCAAGCCTGGTGCTGGCGGGCTGTATCGCGGAAGGAACCACTATCGTTGAGCGTATCTACCATATCGATCGTGGGTATGAAACCATTGAGAACAAGCTGAGGGCGCTGGGCGCGAATATCGAGCGCGTGAAAGGCGAGTAAAGCTTAAGGCTTAATGGAAGGCAGCCCCCTTGCCGTCAGGAGAAGGGGGTTGGCTTGCCGGGTTAACGATCGTTACGCTTTAGGCTGTTTCGCTCTCTCCTTGCGGATCAGCTTAGCGCGATCGATAAACTCATGAGTGATAGGGTCGTGATAGCGCGACGGCCAGATCACCCACGGATCTGTGCCAATCGCTCTGGCAATGATCTGCTCTCCCTTTGGCCACGGACGCGTTAGCACGTTCGCTAGCGTTGAAGAGCAGAGGCCACTCCTGCGCGACTCTGCCGCCATCGAGGTCCCTTTTTTCCGTAGCGCGGCGATGATATCGGCCGGGTGCCAGTCAGTCAGTTTCTGTTCCATTTTTCCTCCCTGTGATTGCGATAAGCCCTGCGCTAAAACGGTGCGCGGATCTATCATATCCCTTAGGGAGTGTAAGCTCTAATATGTTCTCATAAAGGGAGGCGAATTTAGGAATTTGCCAGGAGTAATCCCATGGTATTACTTAATTTAAAAGAAACTTTTTATTGGAGCTTTTTGGAGCATTCCCGCGCCGTAGCGCGGGGGGTAGGGATTAGCGATCGCGCTGAACGGCGATGTGCGCCAGGCCAATCAACGCTTCTCGCCATAGGGAGTCCGGCAGCACCTGAAGCGCAGCGATGGCTTTGTCCGCCTCCTCTTCTGCCCGCTGCCGCGTCCACTCCAGCGAGCCGCAGTCGGCCATCGCCTGTAGCACGGGTGCTAGCAGATGGCGACCGTTACCCTGCTCGATAGCTTCACGGATCATCTGTGCCTGCTCTGGCGTACCGTGACGCATGGCATGCAGCAGCGGCAGGGTAGGTTTGCCTTCGTTGAGATCGTCTCCCACGTTTTTACCCAGCGTTTCGCCATCGGCGCTGTAGTCCAGCAGATCGTCGATCAGCTGGAAGGCGGTCCCCAGATAACGTCCGTAATCCTGCAGACCCTTCTCCTGTGCCTCGCTGCAACCCGCCAGAATGCCTGAGCACTGGGAGGCCGCCTCGAACAGACGCGCGGTTTTGCTGTAGATGACCCGCATGTAGTTCTCTTCGGTGATATTCGGGTCGTTCACGTTCATCAGCTGCAGCACTTCACCTTCAGCGATCACGTTTACAGCCTCCGACATGACCTCCAGCACCTTGAGCGAGCCGAGGCTGGTCATCATCTGGAAGGAGCGGGTATAGATAAAATCGCCCACCAGCACGCTGGCAGCGTTGCCAAACGCCGCATTCGCGGTGGCTTTGCCCCGACGCATATCGGATTCATCCACCACGTCGTCATGGAGCAGCGTCGCGGTGTGGATAAATTCGATTAGCGCCGCGATTGTAACGTGGGCATTTCCCTCATAGCCGACGGCGCGTGCGGCCAGCACGGCGATCATCGGACGGATACGTTTGCCGCCGCCGCTGACAATGTAATACCCCAGCTGGTTGATCAGCTGTACGTCCGAGTTGAGCTGTTGCAGGATTGTCGCATTGACACCCGCCATATCTTGCGCGGTTAACTGATTGATTTTTTCTAAATTCATCGCAAAAGCCGGGCTTAAAGTCCTGTTTATCACCTGTCAAAATGGGATAATAAAGGGTTACGGGTTAGCTATAGTATTGTTGATTGTACTGAAAAAACGCGCCAGATAAACGTCACCATGCACGTTGTGTTTTTTTTCTTCGTCTATTGACGATCGCACTTGTCAAAGGCTCGCGTTTTGCGTAATATTCGCGCCCTATTGTGAATATTTATAGCGCACTCTGAATCACTCAAAAGATGTGCGCGGAAGCGGAGTTTTTTATGTACGCGGTTTTCCAAAGTGGTGGTAAACAACACCGAGTAAGCGAAGGTCAGACCATTCGCCTGGAAAAGCTGGACATCGCAACTGGCGAAACTATTGAGTTCGCTGAAGTTCTGATGGTCGCAAACGGTGAAGAAGTCAAAATCGGCGTTCCTTTCGTTGATGGCGGCGTTATCAAAGCTGAAGTTGTTGCTCACGGTCGTGGCGAGAAAGTTAAAATTGTTAAGTTTCGTCGTCGTAAACACTACCGTAAGCAGCAGGGCCATCGTCAGTGGTTCACTGATGTTAAAATCACTGGCATCAGCGCTTAAGACTAGGGGAGCAGATTTAAATGGCACACAAAAAGGCTGGCGGCTCAACTCGTAACGGTCGCGATTCAGAAGCTAAACGTCTGGGCGTAAAACGCTTTGGCGGAGAAGCAGTACTGGCAGGTAGCATCATCGTTCGTCAACGTGGTACCAAATTCCACGCTGGCTCTAACGTAGGTTGCGGCCGTGACCACACTCTGTTCGCTTTGACTGACGGTAAAGTTAAGTTCGAAGTTAAAGGCCCGAAAAACCGTAAGTTCATCAGCATCGTTGCTGAATAAGTTTTTCGCGTCCCGGTAACGGATGAAAGCCCCGCAACACGTTGCGGGGCTTTTTACATTCTGTCCCGGTAAATTATTTGCAGGGAATAGGGCATGAAGCAGCAGGCAGGCATTGGGATCCTTTTGGCGCTAACGACAGCCATGTGCTGGGGTGCATTACCCATTGCCATGAAGCAGGTGCTGGAGGTGATGGAACCGCCCACAATCGTGTTCTATCGCTTTTTAATGGCGGCGATAGGTCTCGGCGCTATTCTGGCCATCAAAGGCAAGCTGCCACCGATGCGTATTTTCCGTCAACGCCGCTGGCTGGTCTTGCTTGCTATTGCCACCGGAGGCCTGTTCGGGAATTTCATTCTCTTTAGCTCCTCTCTGCAATATTTGACCCCAACAGCCTCACAGGTGATTGGACAGCTTTCACCGGTGGGCATGATGGTCGCCAGCGTCTTTATCCTCAAGGAGAAGATGCGGGGAACTCAGATAATTGGGGCAACAATGCTGCTTTGCGGGCTGGTGATGTTTTTCAACACCAGCCTGATTGAGATTTTTACCAGACTAACCGATTACACCTGGGGTGTGATCTTCGGCGTCAGCGCCGCCGCAGTCTGGGTGAGCTACGGGGTCGCGCAAAAGGTGTTATTACGCCGGTTGGCCTCGCAGCAGATCCTCTTTTTGCTGTACACTTTATGCACAATAGCGTTACTGCCGCTGGCAGAGCCAGGCACAATAGCCCAGCTAAGCCACTGGCAGCTGGCCTGCCTGATCTTCTGCGGCCTCAATACGCTGGTAGGATACGGCGCGCTCGCTGAGGCGATGGCGCGCTGGCAGGCGGCGCAGGTGAGCGCATTAATCACGCTCACTCCGCTGTTTACGCTGTTGTTTTCAGATTTATTATCACAGGCCTGGCCCGATGTTTTCGCCAGACCGATGTTAAACCTTTTAGGTTATCTCGGTGCGTTTGTCGTGGTTGCGGGCGCTATGTATTCCGCCATAGGCCACCGCCTCTGGGGACGCTGGCGCAAGCGTGAAGTGATTGTCACTTTACCCCGCTCAGGCGAATGAGTAACGGAGAGTAAAATGAAGTTTGTTGATGAAGCTACGATTCTGGTCGTGGCAGGTGACGGCGGTAACGGCTGCGTAAGCTTTCGTCGTGAAAAATATATTCCGCGTGGCGGCCCTGACGGCGGCGACGGTGGTGACGGCGGTGATGTCTGGCTGGAAGCGGACGAGAACCTCAACACCCTGATCGACTACCGCTTCGAGAAATCTTTCCGCGCCGAGCGTGGGCAGAACGGCCAGAGCCGTGACTGTACCGGCAAGCGTGGTAAAGATGTCACCGTTAAGGTGCCGGTAGGGACGCGCATCATTGACCAGGGTACTGGCGAGACCATGGGCGATATGACTAAACACGGTCAGCGCCTGATGGTGGCGAAAGGCGGCTGGCACGGTCTGGGCAACACGCGCTTTAAATCCTCCGTCAACCGTACTCCGCGTCAGAAAACGATGGGTACGCCGGGCGACAAGCGCGATCTGCAGCTGGAGCTGATGCTGCTGGCCGACGTCGGGATGCTGGGCATGCCTAACGCCGGTAAATCGACGTTTATCCGTGCCGTATCCGCAGCGAAACCGAAAGTGGCGGACTATCCGTTCACCACCCTGGTACCGAGTCTCGGCGTAGTGCGTATGGACACCGAGAAGAGCTTTGTCGTTGCCGACATTCCGGGCCTGATTGAGGGCGCGGCAGAGGGCGCAGGGCTGGGTATTCGCTTCCTGAAGCACCTTGAGCGCTGTCGCGTCCTGCTGCACCTGATCGACATCGATCCTATCGACGGTTCCGATCCGGTTGAGAACGCGCGCATCATCATTGGTGAGCTGGAGAAGTACAGCGAGAAGCTGGCTGCCAAGCCGCGCTGGCTGGTCTTCAACAAGATCGACCTGATGGATAAGGCTGAGGCCGAAGAGAAGGCGCAGGCGATTGCTACGGCGCTGGGCTGGGAAGATAAACACTATCTCATCTCTGCGGCCAGCCAGCAGGGCGTAAAAGAGCTCTGCTGGGACGTCATGACCTTCATCATCGAGAACCCGCTGGTTCAGGCTGAAGAAGCGAAGCAGCCTGAGAAAGTCGAATTCATGTGGGATGACTACCACCGTCAGCAGCTTGAAGAAGCTGACGTCGAAGAAGACGATGAAGACGACGACTGGGATGAAGAGGACGACGAAGGTATCGAGTTTATCTACAAGCGTTAACCCAGTAAAAACCCCGGCCATAAGCCGGGGTTTTTGTATACATGGGGCTGAGGAAACGTGTAGGCCCGGCAAGCAGAGCGCCGCCGGGCGTTTTGGCTAATTATTCTGATAAACGTCTTTGTACAGTCGACTCTCGAAGCGCACCAGCGGGATGCGGCGGTTACGCTGGTCGGCAGGCTCTACCGCATAGCCGGAGAGATACTGCACAAAGGCCATGCGCTGGCCGCTGGCAGTGGTAATAAAGCCCGCCAGGTTATACACCCCTTGCAGGGAGCCTGTCTTCGCCGACACCTTGCCGTCGACCCCTGCCGCATGCAGACCGGCACGATACTGTAACGAGCCGTCATAGCCCGCCAGCGGCAGCATTGAGATGAAGTTCAGCTCGGTGTCATGCTGGGCGATATACTGCAGCACCTGCATCATGGTAGCCGGAGAGATCAGGTTATGGCGCGACAGGCCGGAGCCATCCACCACAATGCTGTTACCCAGATCGACTCCCGCCTGCTGACGTAGGATCTGCCGTACGGCATCCGCCCCCGCACGCCACGTGCCCGGCACGCCAAAGCGCGCATGGCCGATGGTGCGAAACACGGTATCAGCGATCATGTTGTCCGACTTTTTCAGCATGATCTTTAAGAGATCGTGCAGCGGCGCGGACTGCTTGCTGGCAATCACCGTTCCCGGCTCGTTAACCAGCGTCTGGCGCAGCAGCGTGCCGCTGTAGGTAATCCCGGCCTGCTTAAGCTCATCTTTCAGCACCGCCCCGGCGTAGCTCGCTCCGTCCTGGATGGCAAAGGCCAGCGGCAACGGGTCGGCGCGCTGGGTCAGGCAGCCGGTCAGCGTAAAGCGGTTGAGGTCGCCAGGGACGACGTCCAGCTCGCAGTACTGGGCATCAGGGGAGCCTTTGGCCAGCGTACGCACCTGGCTGAACATGGTGACGGGGTAGTAGGAGGCGATGCGGATAAACGCCAGATCGTTAGCCTTCTGGGCGCTGTAGAGCGATACCGAGAAGCAGTTGCGATCGATAATCGCGGCGGCGGGTGGGGCGCTGAAGCACTGGGTCATGTCATTCCACGGCCAGCCGGGAGCTTTATCGTGGCTGGCAAAAACCGAGGTGTCGATCAGCACATTGCCATCGATCTGCTGCACGCCGGACTTTTTGAGTACCGCGACCATATTGCGGATATCCTGACGTTTTAGCGTCGGATCGCCGCCAAATCGCGCCACCAAATCCCCTTTTAGCACCCCGTTCGCAACGTTACCTTTACTCTCAAGCGTGGTGGTAAAACGGAAATCTGGGCCGAGCTGCAACAGGGCGGCCAGCCCGGTGATCACTTTTTGGGTACTGGCAGGCAGGGCCATCTGCTGGCTGTGGTAATCAATATCGGGAGCCTGGGCACCAACCTTCTGCACCATCAGGGCGAGGTTTGCGCCAGCAGGCAGCTGGTTAATGTACTCATCAACATTCGCAGCCTGCACATTCAACGCTATACTGGTGGTCAATCCGATGACATATCTGGAAAATCGCATAATCTCGCGCTAGAAACCTGGAAACAGGCCGTCATACTACGGTGCATCGCACCGGAAAGTAAACGATGACCCATAAGGAACTTCCGGGTAAAATGCGTATCAAATTGAAAAATTGCTGCTGACCTGGAGCCTTGTCTCCGGGTCGGTTTTCTTTTGCTTTTGTCTCCCCCTCCTTTGCGCGGTATGCGGGGGGTAAAGCGACCGGGGCGGGGCCACCGCTCCCTACAGGAATGTTTAAGAGGTATAACAATGCAAGCTATTCCGATGACCTTACGTGGTGCTGAAAAATTACGCGAAGAGCTGGATTTCCTGAAGTCCGTGCGTCGTCCTGAAATCATCGCTGCGATTGCCGATGCCCGCGAGCATGGCGACCTGAAAGAGAATGCTGAGTACCATGCTGCCCGCGAGCAGCAGGGGTTCTGCGAAGGGCGTATCAAAGACATTGAAGCCAAGCTCTCTAATGCGCAGGTGATCGACATCACAAAAATGCCTAATAATGGCCGCGTGATTTTTGGCTCGACCGTTACCGTGCTGAACCTCGATAACGACGAAGAGCAGACCTACCGTATCGTGGGTGATGACGAGGCGGATTTTAAGCAGAATCTGATCTCGGTAAACTCGCCGATTGCCCGTGGTCTGGTCGGCAAAGAGCAGGACGATGTGGTCGTCATTCGCACGCCGGGTGGCGAAGTGGAGTATGAGATCCTTAAGGTAGAATATCTTTAATTACGCGCCAACCTGTAATATGTTGACGTAATGTAAAGATAAGAAAAAGGCCGCATAGCGGCCTTTTAACAACGTCAAGAGCGTGGCATTTTGCTTGTCAGCTTGCGGAAAACCCCTCGTTTTACACAGATTTTGTGTTCTATCCAGGATATTCTTAGCGTGGCAGCGAAATTTTACGCTCCTTCGATGGGCGGTACAGCACCAGCGTTTTACCGATGACCTGTACGTTAGAGGCGCCGGTTTCACGAACAATCGCTTCCACGATCAGCGTCTTAGTTTCGCGGTCTTCGGTAGCGATCTTGACCTTGATTAGCTCATGGTGCTCTAGCGCTTGTTCAATCTCGGCCAGTACCCCTTCGGTCAAACCATTGTTGCCAAGCATAACTACCGGCTTGAGCGGATGTGCCAGACCTTTAAGGTGCTGTTTTTGTTTAGTACTCAGATTCATCGTATATTTTTGCTTACGTTGGGATTGAAAACGGTTCATTCTACCGCCATCTCCAGTGTATCGCCAAATCGGCTGTGCTGATAGTTGATAGCCTGCTACTCACGATGAACAACTTGGATATAGAGATGACAGGTAAAAAGCGTTCTGCCAGTTCAAGCCGCTGGCTTCAGGAACACTTTAGCGATAAATATGTGCAGCAGGCGCAGAAAAAAGGGTTACGTTCCCGCGCCTGGTTTAAACTTGATGAAATACAGCAAAGTGACAAACTTTTTAAGCCAGGCATGACGGTTGTCGACCTGGGAGCAGCGCCGGGCGGCTGGTCACAGTATGTGGTCACGCAGATTGGCGGCAAGGGGCGAATCATCGCATGCGATCTTCTTCCTATGGATCCCATCGTTGGTGTCGACTTCCTTCAGGGCGATTTTCGTGATGAATTAGTCGTAAAGGCGCTGTTGGAACGCGTTGGCGACGAAAAAGTTCAGGTGGTCATGTCTGACATGGCCCCCAACATGAGCGGAACACCGGCGGTGGATATTCCCCGCGCCATGTACCTGGTGGAGTTGGCGCTGCAGATGTGCCGCGACGTTCTCGCACCGGGCGGAAATTTTGTAGTGAAGGTGTTTCAGGGCGAAGGTTTCGATGAGTACCTAAGAGAAATTCGCTCTCTGTTTACGAAGGTAAAAGTGCGTAAACCTGACTCTTCGCGTGCACGTTCACGCGAAGTGTACATTGTAGCGACCGGGCGAAAATGATAAACCGTTGATATCAAACCCAGGTTTGAATGAGACGGGATACAGAGTATCCTGACGCTGTTTTTAACACAGTTGTAATATGAGGTTAATCCCTTGAGTGACATGGCGAAAAACCTAATACTCTGGCTGGTCATTGCCGTTGTGCTGATGTCAGTATTCCAGAGCTTTGGGCCCAGCGAGTCGAGTGGCCGTAAGGTGGATTACTCTACCTTCCTGCAAGAGGTCAATCAGGACCAGGTTCGCGAAGCGCGTATCAACGGACGTGAGATCAACGTTACCAAGAAAGATAGTAACCGTTACACGACTTACATCCCGGTCAACGATCCGAAACTGCTTGATAACCTGCTGACGAAAAACGTCAAAGTGGTTGGCGAGCCGCCGGAAGAGCCGAGCCTGCTGGCTTCTATCTTCATTTCGTGGTTCCCGATGCTGCTGTTAATCGGCGTCTGGATATTCTTTATGCGCCAGATGCAGGGCGGCGGTGGCAAAGGTGCCATGTCGTTCGGTAAGAGCAAGGCGCGTATGCTGACCGAAGACCAGATCAAGACCACCTTTGCTGATGTTGCAGGCTGCGACGAAGCCAAAGAAGAGGTGGGTGAGCTGGTTGAGTACCTGCGTGAGCCGAGCCGCTTCCAGAAACTGGGTGGTAAGATCCCGAAAGGCGTCTTGATGGTGGGACCGCCGGGTACCGGTAAAACGCTGCTGGCAAAAGCGATTGCTGGCGAAGCAAAAGTTCCTTTCTTCACTATTTCCGGTTCTGACTTCGTGGAGATGTTCGTGGGTGTCGGTGCATCCCGTGTGCGTGACATGTTCGAACAGGCCAAGAAAGCCGCACCGTGCATCATCTTTATCGATGAGATCGACGCCGTTGGCCGCCAGCGTGGCGCAGGCCTGGGCGGTGGTCACGATGAGCGTGAGCAGACCCTGAACCAGATGCTGGTTGAGATGGACGGCTTTGAAGGCAACGAAGGCATTATCGTTATCGCCGCGACTAACCGTCCGGACGTGCTTGACCCGGCGCTGCTGCGTCCAGGCCGTTTTGACCGTCAGGTTGTGGTTGGTCTGCCGGACGTGCGTGGCCGTGAGCAGATCCTGAAAGTGCATATGCGTCGCGTACCGCTGTCGCCGGATATCGATGCGGCAATCATTGCCCGCGGTACCCCAGGCTTCTCCGGTGCGGATCTCGCTAACCTGGTCAACGAAGCGGCCCTGTTTGCTGCCCGTGGCAACAAGCGCGTTGTCTCGATGGTTGAGTTTGAGAAAGCGAAAGATAAGATCATGATGGGTGCGGAACGTCGCTCCATGGTGATGACTGAAGCACAGAAAGAGTCTACCGCTTATCACGAAGCGGGCCACGCGATTATCGGTCGCCTGGTGCCGGAACACGATCCGGTCCACAAAGTGACGATTATTCCGCGCGGCCGTGCGCTGGGTGTGACCTTCTTCCTGCCTGAGGGCGACGCGATTAGCGCCAGCCGTCAGAAGCTGGAGAGCCAGATTTCGACCCTGTACGGCGGTCGTCTGGCAGAAGAGATCATCTACGGCGTTGAGCATGTTTCTACCGGAGCGTCGAACGACATCAAAGTTGCGACCAACCTGGCGCGTAACATGGTGACCCAGTGGGGCTTCTCCGACAAACTCGGTCCGCTGCTCTATGCAGAGGAAGAGGGCGAAGTGTTCCTGGGCCGCAGCGTGGCGAAAGCGAAACACATGTCCGATGAAACGGCACGTATTATCGACCAGGAAGTGAAATCGCTGATTGAGCGTAACTACAACCGCGCTCGTCAGATCCTGAACGATAACATGGACATCCTGCATTCAATGAAAGATGCGCTCATGAAGTATGAGACCATCGATGCACCGCAGATTGATGACCTGATGGCCCGTCGCGATGTGCGTCCGCCAGCGGGCTGGGAAGATCCTGGCTCAAACAGCTCTGACAGTAATGGTACGCCGCGTGCGCCGCGTCCGGTCGATGAACCGCGTACGCCGAACCCGGGCAACACCATGTCAGAACGGTTTGGTGACAAATAAGCCCTTGCGGCACCTGCATTAGCAATATTTAAAACCCCGGGGCGTGCTCCGGGGTTTTTTCTTATCTACCACCCACACAGTACAAGGGATGCTCTATGAAACTCTTCGCTCAGGGAACCACGCTCGATCTCTCACACCCGCACGTGATGGGAATACTCAACGTTACCCCGGACTCCTTTTCTGACGGCGGCGCACACCATACGCTGATCGACGCGGTTAAACATGCCAACCTGATGATCAACGCCGGGGCGACCATCATCGACGTCGGCGGCGAGTCAACCCGGCCGGGCGCGGCCGAAGTGAGCGTCGATGAGGAGCTCTCCCGCGTCGTACCGGTTGTGGAAGCGCTGGCGCAGCGTTTTGAGGTCTGGATCTCAGTGGATACCTCTAAGCCGGAGGTTATTCGGGAGATTGCCCGCGTGGGTGCGCATCTGATTAACGATATCCGCTCCCTGAGCGAGCCGGGCGCGCTGGAAGCGGCGGCGGAAACGGGTCTGCCGGTCTGCCTGATGCATATGCAGGGCGATCCAAAGACCATGCAGGACGCGCCAAAATATACCGATGTCTTTGCCGACGTTAACCGTTATTTCCACGAACAGATTGAAAGGTGTGAGAAAGCAGGCATTACAAAGGATAAATTGGTACTCGACCCCGGCTTCGGTTTCGGTAAGAATCTCTCTCATAACTATGCGCTTCTGGCTCGCCTGGCAGAATTTCACCATTTTGGTCTGCCGTTACTGGTCGGCATGTCCCGTAAATCGATGATTGGCCAGCTGCTGAACGTTGGCCCATCAGAGCGCCTGAGCGGCAGCCTGGCGTGCGCAACGATAGCGGCCATGCAGGGAGCGCACATAATTCGCGTTCATGACGTGAAAGAGACAACAGAAGCCATGCGGGTGGTCGAGGCCACGCTATCAGCGAAGGAAAACAAACGCTATGAGTAGTCGCAAATATTTTGGTACAGATGGTATTCGTGGGCGCGTCGGCGATGCGCCTATCACGCCTGATTTCGTTCTTAAGCTGGGCTGGGCAGCAGGTAAAGTACTGGCGCGTCATGGCTCGCGCAAAATCATTATCGGTAAAGATACGCGTATCTCTGGCTACATGCTGGAGTCGGCGCTGGAAGCAGGCCTGGCCGCTGCCGGTATCTCTGCCTCCTTCACCGGGCCGATGCCGACGCCGGCGGTGGCCTACCTGACCCGCGCATTCCGCGCCGAAGCGGGGATCGTCATCTCTGCTTCCCATAACCCGTTCTACGACAATGGTATAAAATTCTTCTCAACCGACGGCACCAAGCTGCCGGACGAGGTGGAAGAGGCCATTGAAGCCGAGCTGGAGAAGGAGATCAGCTGCGTTGACTCTGCGCTGTTGGGTAAAGCCAGCCGCATCGTAGACGCCGCTGGACGTTATATCGAGTTCTGTAAAGGCACCTTCCCGAACGAGCTTAGCCTGAAGGGGCTGAAAATCGTCGTCGACTGTGCTCATGGCGCAACCTACCACATCGCCCCTAGCGTCTTCCGCGAGCTGGGTGCGGATGTTATCACCCTCGGCTGCGAGCCGAACGGCGTGAATATCAACGAAGAGGTGGGTGCCACTGACGTGCGTGCGCTACAGGCTCGCGTGCTTGCCGACAAGGCCGATCTCGGTATCGCCTTTGACGGCGACGGCGACCGCGTCATCATGGTTGACCACGAAGGCAACAAGGTCGACGGGGATCAGATCCTCTACATTATCGCTCGCGAAGGCCTGCGTCAGGGTCAGCTGCGCGGCGGTGCGGTCGGCACGCTGATGAGCAACATGGGGCTGGAGCTGGCGCTGAAGCAGCTGGGTATTCCTTTCGCCCGGGCTAAGGTTGGCGACCGCTACGTGTTGGAGAAGCTGCAGGAGAAGGGCTGGCGCATTGGCGCGGAAAACTCCGGGCACATCATCCTGCTGGACAAAACCACCACTGGCGACGGCATTGTTGCCGGTCTGCAGGTGGTTGCCGCTATGGTGCGTAACAACATGACCCTGCACGATCTCTGCAGCGGCATGAAGCTCTTCCCGCAGATCCTGGTCAACGTGCGCTTTACCGCCGGAAAAGGCGACCCGCTGGAAAACGAAACCGTTAAATCGGTGACGGCAGAGGTTGAAGCGGCGCTGGGCAGCCGTGGACGCGTCCTGCTGCGTAAATCCGGGACCGAGCCGCTGATTCGTGTGATGGTAGAGGGCGAGAACGAAGCTCAGGTCACCGAGTTCGCTCATCGCATTGCCGACGCGGTAAAACAAGCCTAATTTTGAACTGGCACCGCTCCATAATTGGAGTGGTGCCAAATAATAATGCTCTTCTTAACCCTTCCTTAATAACTTAAAATTGCAGGATTAAAATATAACCTAATGCAATTGGCTGCATTAATTCAATTAATTCAATTAATGTAAGTAAGGAATGTTATGGAAAGGACAGCGTTTAATTTACCTGAGGAAAAATCTCATAATCGCCTAATAAAACAGCGAGGCGTGACGCTACTTGAAATCATTATCGTGCTGGGTATTATTGGCGTTATTGCCGCTGGCGTCGTGGTATTAGCGCAGCGCGCATTTACCGCTCAGGATATCTCAGATATCCAGAATAATACCAACAGTATTCGTACATCCATGACCGAAGCGTTTAAGGATGAAGGTGAATATCCTCCGGCTACAACAGAAGCCGTTACGCTGACAAAATCAGAGATCGCGACGTCGGACGATCTTGCGCCTATCGTTACGCTTAATAAACTCGGTAAGATCTCTCCCTCTGAGTCCTTTAACGGTATTTCAGGCGATGCTTTCCAGATTGGTCAGGCGCTGGTGGATTCTGAAAGCACCGTGCATAAAGGGTTCGTGGTTCTGGTGAGTGGCCTTGACCAGCAGACATGTCGAAATCTACTTTCGCAAATGGGTAACCAATGGGATTACGTTGGCATCATCTCTGCGCCTGCAGGTGAAGATGAATCGACAGAGCTTAACGGAACCGAATTGGATGCCGATAAAAAAGCGGGTACCGTACTGAAATCTCTGTCCGTTGCTGAAGATATTACCAGCACCGATATTGTCGATGAGGCTACCTGTAATATTGGTGGTGCTAATAACGGCATCGTCTTTGGCAGTAAATAATTAGTAAATAACAACCAATATCCGCTTTCGGGCGGATATTGCTGTCGCCGGAACGTGGAGCTTTTAATGATTAAGCGCAGGGAGAGCGGGTTTTCATTGCTTGAGATTATCATCGTCATGGCCATTGCCGGTGGCCTACTGACTATGTACACCCGTTATGTACGTAAACAAGCCGATCGCTCCTCTCAGCACACTATTTCTGCAGCATTAGTACAGGAGATGAAGGGCGTTATTAATTTTGTCAGAGATCGTGACGTTGTCGTAAAAAGCGAAGAGTCAAATACGGTCGAAGAGGTGCCCAACCCGCTCTATAATACCGAGACGCCGGATGCCAATTATCAGGTGCGCTTAAGCAACGACATTAATGATGTTGATACCGGAGATAAAAGCGAATATTACCTATGGGGCGACGGCAGCGATGCCAGCCAGCAACAGCGCTATCGCTTTATCAGCAGCAGCTGCAAGGAGACGTTGAAATCAGAGTATGCCTTTGAAAAGGAGTACCTTCCCTGCTGGATGAGCGGTGCGGCTAAGAATAACGCTGCACATATTGAGCGAGTCGGCTTTCGCGGTAGCGAGCTGGAAAGCCAGTCGGGCAGCATTAACCAGATTGATGCTATCGTTGAGTTTAGCGCTGACACCCGGGACGACCTGTTAGCATTTGCCCGTTTCCAGCCCGCTCTGGCGCAGGCGTTTTCCGATGCGGGCAATGTGCCCTCGCACGCCTGGATAGTGCATCGTGACTCCTCCAGCGCTGACTGGCAGCTGGTAACCAAAAATAACGATGGCAAAACGCCCGTTGAATTTGGTGCCGTGGCGAGCAGCATAGGCAGCTTGAACAGCTATACCTCCGGTGAGTTTGGCGTGCGCTTTACCTTTGATCTGAATGATAACGACAGCGATATTGCCGCCAGCGGTGGTGGCGGAGATATGTGCTGGAACTCGGAAGATAGCCAGATAGAGATGTGTTATGAGCAGCGCAGCGGCACGGGCACGCATGGTGAAAATACGGTACTCGCGCTGAATATGAAAGATGCCAGCAACAATAATGGCGATCAAAAGCTCGGCACGCTGCAGACAAACGTGGTGATGGAGAATACGGCGCGTAAGGTCTATCTGTTTCAGCGCAGCTACGGCGGCAATTTAGTGTTGGACTCGGCGGGCAACCCTGCATTTTATCAGTATAAGGACAGTAATTCACAATCGTTTATTGGTGATTATTATATGAACGATCTTGAAGCAGCTGAAATGAACAACGGGATGGATTATAACCTTTACCTCTATGTGCCTTACACCTATGATGCATTTGAGCTGGTGACGCCTGCGATCGTTGATTATATTTCCCATGGTGGTATGAATGGCGGCCCAGTAGAACGATCTGATGACGATCGTCCCTTTTATGATGACAGCCAAGCTGCCCAGAATAATAATAACGATTCAGGTAACGTGCGTTACCCAGTGCAAACTTGCCCGCAGGTGGAGCAGGAAATTACTCTGCGTGATAGTAGTGGTGAAGCACTTCTGAATAATGGCAAGCCGCGTACGGTTAAGGTATTACGTAGGCTGTATCCCCGCTTAAGCGTCGCTATTTCTTCTGTGTCTGCCTATCGTGCAGCTCAGGCAACTAACTTATACAACGATCCTGCAAATAACCGCAATAAGCTGTCTCCTTATAACTCAGTAGGCCAGCTGGGAGGCATCTCAATTCAGACTGAATTTGCCAAGCAGGATCTCACCGAAAAAGGGGGAGGGAGTCCGGGGCGTAACCGGGGAGACCATGCCATCTATGTTAATTCAAAGTACATATGGATTATCGGTGCAACCCTTGCCATGTTTGATGGCGATACCGGGGAGGGCGTTAACGTTGCCGAGCCTGGATCTGTCTCCTATACCATTAGCCGCTGGTGCAGCACGATACCCCAGCCGGGTACGCCAGCGGACCTCTTAGATTCATATCAGTACCAATAATATAATCAGGATACGTTTTAAAGGAATAGATATGCGTTATGTAAACTATGTATTGGGGGCGCTGCTTTTTACGGCCTGTATGTCCCTAAATACCTGGGCGGCACAGCAAGCGAAAAACCCATTTCATGATCCTGTATCTACGGTAATCAGCCCGATGGTTATTCAGGAGAATGAACTCTTAAGCCAGGGAGTAAAGGATTGGGTTTCCGCCAACGGCTACAAGCTTTTCTGGAACAGCAAAAAGGATTATCTGGTCTATAACGACATTACGCTGGCGGGTAAAACCGATGACGATATTTTACAGGCCCTGGGTGAGCTTTTCTTTTCTGAAAACTATGGGCTAGTGGTGAAGAAGTACGAAAAAAACCGCGTTATTGTCATCGACGAAATGTAATCATACGGAAATATCATGAGAATTAAAGCAGGAGCACTGCTGCTGGCCCTATTGGCACAGGGCTGCGTCAGCGATTTCGAAAAAAAATTTGATGCCAACGAAGATGTTAAAAAAACCTTTTCAGATACAACTTCTATGGAGGCATCTAAAGCCAAGCCCTATATCAAATATGACAGCGCTTTCTTAGGGCAGAAGGTTGAGTACAGCGTTGAGCAGCAGAAGCTGTTAAGCAAGCACGTTAAAATCTCGTCCTATGAGCCAGCTACCCTGTCCATTATTTTGGACGCGGTTGCCGCCCAGACCGGTATCAGCTATCGCATTAATGATAAAGCCATGGGCGATACCAAGCCGAGCGAGGAGGATAACGGCTGGGATAAGCCTCATAGCGTAAAGTTTGACGGCACATTTGAGGAGTTTATGCGCTATATCGCCTCGCTGTATGACGTCAGCCCTAAACTTGACGGCAATAACGTATTAAAAATAAACGTGTATGAAACCTACGTTATTAAGCTGGACTTCTACGGTGAGAACAACAAGTCGGAGACAACCCTCGACCTCTCCGGTAATGAGGCGACGTCAAACGGTGGATTAACCGGTAAAACGGAGACCAAGTTTGAGTCCTCCTTCTGGGATGACGTCGAGGATATGGCGAAAAACTATGTCACCTCCGGGAACTATAACCTCTTTAAAGATACCTCTATTCTGATGGTTAACTCCCGGCCATCCGAGTATGAGGCGTTGAGTAAGGCGTTAGATAAATATAAAGCGGATAACAGCCGTCAGTTTATCGTGACCTATAAGATTTTCACGCTTGATAAATCGAAGGTGAAACAGCTGGAGGCGGGGCTTGGATTCACCTTTGATGATGGAACAAGCTCAATGAAGATCACTTCATCCATGCTGGACTCCCTGACTAGCGGGGTCTCTGTCGGCTGGAAAAACAGCAACGTTGATATTAACAGCGGGCTGGATGCACTCTACAAGCTCACCGGCAGTCGCTCTCTGCAAAGTGGTTCGTTTATTACCCGCAACAATATGCCGGTGCCGCTGAATATGACCCGCTCAAAAAACTACGTCTCCAGCCGGACGCGCACGGTTGATGATAACGGTGAAGAGAACGTCGACGTTGAGACCGCCACCGTCGTAACCGGTACTAGCTTTATTATCACGCCCCGCGTACTTTCTGACGGCCGTATAGAAGTAGTGAATGGCTTCACCAAACGCTACCTGGAAGGCATTGAAGAGTATGACGACGTGCAGCTGCCTTCTGTTAGCACTACCGAGTCCTTTAACTCGTCGATCATTATGCCTGGCGATCTGCTGATGGTAGCCAAGTATGACATCAAAGATGAAAACGGCGGACTTGAGTATCAGGTGCTGGGGGTAAATGACAATAGTGATGATGCTTCAGCTACGGTGGTGATGGTTATTGGCATTGACTACTACCGTCAGCCAATTACCTCTCGTTAATGAAGAGAGGTAGCCGATGAGAGATGCATTGCTCAAAGAGAATATCCTGACCGGACTGCTGTGGGAGGCTGAAGATATGTCTTATCTTGGCCTGCCGACTCAGGCGTCTTTTCGTGGCATGGTCAAAGCAAACCGAAAGCTTATCTACCGCGACGATGAAGGCAAGACCGCAGTGGGTTACTGCAGCAGAGTATCTACCGCGTATGAACCTTTTGCTCTCTATATCAAAAATTTGTTTGGCGATGGAATTTATTTTTCACATGAAAGTAATGATGTGACCTATCTATTAATTATTAAGAGCGGACGGATAGTGAGCGGCACGGACTGCTTTATGGCTCGCAGCCTCTTTGATGAATTGATAACGCATCTGGGTGTCTATGAGCATCTTGAGTTTACGCCTCTCACCCCTGTACAGCTCGAGGCGGTTACTGAACGGTGCCGCATGCATCAGCTGTCTCTTAAGCGGAGGCGGCGATTTATTATGACTATTAGTACATGCGCGGGCGCTATTTTACTCGCTCTGATAGGAATCATACTTCATTTATATATAAACGGATAATCTATGCTGGAGAAGATTTATTTCTGGAAAGTGAAGAGAGGGTATAATGCGCCGGTCATTGCTACCGCTGCGATCGTTGCCAGCCTGTTTATCATTACTATTGGCACGTTTGCATGGTGGTACTATGGGCTAAAAGTCCCTGCTGATGAAAAACGCGCTGCGCAGCAGCAGGCGTTACGTAAACGGCAGACCGATCTGGCCGCTATTGCTTCCTTTTATAAGAAATCCCTTGCGGGTACAGATATTCTTCAGGCTATTAACGTTCTGGGGGAAATTCGTCAGAATACGTTAACCCTGTCAGCACTGGGCGTTGCCATTAAAAATAGACGTTTTATCTGTGATACCAGGTTCTGTGCAGTAGGTTTTAAAATTGAGCCGGGCACTATCCTGACCCTGCCCGTCATTAATTTTTTTGGCAAGGCGTACTCGGCTTCCGTACCGGTTAGGCGAGAAAAGGAGCGAACTCCAGCAAACGACTTTGAATATAGCAAGCTGGCGCTGCCCGTTACAGAAAATAAGCTGTTTATCCAATGGAGCAGGAAACAGGCGTTAAGTCTGCACAGCTGCAGTGAAATGATAGCCTACGTTAATACCTATAACTCGCTGTTCAATATAGAGAAAGGTAATAAGGCACAGCGCGACGGCATCATTCTTTTCAAAAGCTACCCGGCTTCGGCGGTAAAAGATAAAGAGGCGGCGCTGGCAGGTCATTTACCCTTTCGCGGCTTGATGAGCGCAAACTGGGAAATGCAGATCGATAACGGTAGCGATCGTTTTTCTGCGGGCGCGCCCGAAATTAAGGCCCAGCTTGCGCTCTATAAACAGGCCTGGCGTGATGCTTTTTTAATTAAAAAAATAGAGTCCACTGATAAAGGCATCAAAATTTCCGGAGGATTAATATGCAAAGCGTAAAAATGCGTTTAACAGCAGGTCTGTTTTTGCTGGGTTCAGCGATCGCTCAGGCTGCACCGACAACCGATCTGCCACCTGCGCCACCGGTTCCAGAGAGCGCAATGCAGCAGCATATTCAGAAAATGGTGGAGGAGGATTATGCCTGGGAGGCCAAAAAGCGCGACGTCGCCAACGAGCTTGAACTTGAAAGGATGAAAAGCGAGATCCGTAAGCTTCGTGGTGAAGACAAAATGCCCCTAATGGCGCAGCCGGTGTCAATTCCTGCGGAGATCGGCGCTACGCAGTCCAACAATATCTCGCCTCATATATTGTTAGAGTCCAACATTGGTGGCCTGTCACGTATTGCGGTAAGCAACGCTGACGGTAGCGCTCTGCGCTACGTAAGCCCCGGTGAGCACTTCACGCTCGATGGTCGTCAGTATCAGTTAGTAAGAGATAAGACATCAGGCCTGGCTATCAGGGAAACGGGCCGGTGAGTTTAGACTATGTGCGCATCGCTCCCGAGGAACTCTTAATGGGAGGGTGGGATTTCCATGAGTTTGACGGTATCGGCATTACTGCTGCGCATGCGGGTAAGGAGTATCTCCTGATCAACGCGGTAGATATCGACAGACTCTTTGAATACCAAATCCAGATAGCGCGTCTGGGAACTCTGCACAAGCGTTCAGTATCCGGCCTGGCGCAGGTGACGGAGGAGCAATACTACAAGGTCATTGAGTTTATCTCGCTGAAACAGATGACCGCTGCGCAAAGCGCTATCGATATCACTGATACCCAGCGACGGCTGGGAAAAGTTCTTCAGCGCGTGGTCAATATGGGAGCCAGCGATCTGCATATCACGCGTAACGATGTATTAGCCGTCTTCGAAGCGCGTGTTAACGGCGTGCTGACCCCCTTTATGCAGGTGAAAGCTGCCCAGTGCGATGAGATGGTCTTCGTGCTGTATAACGTAGAGGCGACTACCCGTGATACGACCTGGAACCGAGCCATTCCCCAGAACGCCAACATTCTCTATAACCTGGAGGGCAAATCCTACCGGTTTCGCTACGCTCATTTTCCCATCTTTGGCGAGTCACCGGACTGCTATCACGCGGTGCTGCGTATTATTCCCTCGGGGCTACAAAAAGAGGGGCTGGGGTCGCTGGATAAAATTGGCGTTTCGCCCAGTGAAATTGACGACCTGAAGAAGATCCTTAGTAACCCCTATGGCGCATATGTGATTGCTGGCACCACCGGCTCAGGCAAATCAACCACCCTGAAAAACCTCATGGAGTGGCTGCAGATCAACCGCTATGAGGACCGAGGCTGCTTCCTGACGGTTGAGGATCCTGTGGAGTACCAAATCTACGGTGCGAAACAGAGCTCGGTCGTTAGCGGCGAAGATGGTGGTTTTCACGCTGCGATAAAATCGGCGCTGCGCCGCGATCCTGACGTCCTGATGGTAGGGGAGATCCGCGACAGCGTTTCGGCCAACGCCCTGGCCGGAGCGGTAGAGAGCGGTCACTACTGCTTCACCACCGTTCATGCCGGCAGCATTGTCTCGCTGCTACAGCGCATGTCGGCGCTGGGCATCGGTAGCGATAAGCTCTCCACGCCGGGTTTTATTGCTGGTTTGCAGTGTCAAAAACTTATCCCGATGCTGTGCGACAACTGTAAAAAAGAGTGCGGACCACAGGTCATCGCTGGCAAAAAATTCACGCTCTATACTGCCGATGCAGGGGGATGTAGCGAGTGCAAGCAGAGCGGTATTAAAGGACGGCAGATTGCGATGGAGTACTTTATTCCCGGCTATGAGGAGTTAGCCGCTATCGCTGACCAGGCATGGCTACAGGTTTACACGCTCTGGCGCAAAAAGCGCTATACGGCTAATGGCCTGGCCGAAGGCTTTGAGATTCGGGAAAAGGTGATGGCAAAGGTATTACAGGGTCAGGTGGATGCCCGCTGGTTTGCCATGGAGTTTGGCACGATATCCCCTAACGATCTGGAGCTCATCGTTGAAAAAGTTCAGTAAAAAACAGCGCATCTACATCTATCAGTTCTGCGGCGATATGATCAAAGCCGGACTACCGCTCTATGACTCACTTAATAAATTGCAGACCGAGGGTCAGACGCTGTTGGGTAAAGGATTTAGTCAGAAGCTGCTGCTATTGATTACCCAGATGAAGCAGGAAACGTCCGTGTCTGCCGTCTTTACCGGTGCGGTACCGACTACCGAGCTGAGCTTAATTACCGCTGCGGAAAAAAGTGGCAGCCTGGCGGAGGGCTTTTTTACCCTTGTCTCAATCATCAAATATAACGATGATCTGCGTAAGAAAATCATCAGTGCCCTGACGTTTCCGCTAATTATGATTGCGCTGTCGCTAGTGGTGATTGCCGGCTATGCGGAGAAGGTCTTTCCGGCGTTTGCCTCGGTTCTTTCTGTCGATAAGTGGCCGGGCATTACCCAGAGCCTCTATCACTTCGGGATAGCGCTCTATCAGGGGCTATGGTTAAAGATCCTAATCGGCTTTGTCTGTTGTGTTTTGCTGGCAAGGTTTGCCATGGCAAATCTTAGCGGTACGCTACGAAATAGGGCTCTCGATAAAATATTACCGTTTTCAACTTATCGGCAGTTAACTTCATCGGTCTTCTTAAATAACCTGTCGCTGATGTTGAGTAATAATATTCCATTGACCGATGCCATTGTTATTGTCCAGTCTAATGCTAACCGCTGGCTAACCTGGCATCTTGACGTCATGCTGGGAAAAATGGCGCAGGGGATGAACTACGGCAAAGCGCTGGATTCAGGACTGCTGGGTGCAGAAGAGCTGCTTAATATCAGCCTCTATGCCGATCTGCCCTCGTTTAATGAGGTGCTGCTTTCGGTATCCGAACGCTCCCGTGAGCGTATACATGAGTACATTAAAAAGCTCGCTGCCTTCTTAAAAAACATGGCAACGCTGACGTTAGGCGGCTGCGTCGTATGGGTCTTTCTCGGGCTCTTTGCACTCATGGATACGCTATCTAAAGCCACTGGGTAATTCAAGGAAGAGACATGTTACATAATTTAAAAAATATATTGCTTGTGACGAGCCTGATTTCGATAGGTGCAGCGGGCAGTGCCATTGCGGGATATCATTTTGCCCCCCCACGCTGTGACTATTTGTCACGATCTTTTCCCATTGTCTTAAAAGCGAACGAAGCAGGAAAAGCCGCTTTTCTCTATAACATTATTTATGTGTTAAATGAAAAAGAGGAGGTGTTTCCTGTATTACCTACACCGGCTACGGCACCCGTTATCTATACCAACGACAGCAGCCAGATAAAGTGCCTGGATACGACCTGCTATGAGGCAGATTACTGGTCAAAGCCGGGACACATGGGCAAGTTGTCGCAGTATAATGCTATCGCCAGAGACGCAGACTACAGGAACAGCCATATCTATTCGGTCTCCGGTGAGCTAAACCCCGGACGTTCCAGTAGCGATGCCATAGTCTGGATACCCTCCCGCAACCTTCGTTTATTGACGATAGAGGTCTTTAACAAGGATGCCCAGGGCGGTCATAACGTCAATGACGACTATACGCGGCCGCTGTTAATTCAGTACGCACGTAACCTCCGCGAAACCGTCGCCGGGGATATGGTGGGCAGCTTGCGTTACCGTGGTGTGGCCACGCCGGTTATCACCTCTCAGCCGCATCGCGATGTTGGCCCAGCTTACTTGCCTGAAAATATCAATATGATCGATTTTGCCAGCCTGACCGTCACGCTTAACGGCAATAAACACGCGGCTTCTAACCCCAGCGGCGTAGAGCCACGAGCTGAGGTTGTTTCTTACACTCAGGCACCGCGATCCTCACGTTTTTCGTCGGCAGATATCAGGACGGTTAAAGCGTATATCTCTCGTTGCTCCATTAAGCGTTAATCCCCAATGCGTATTGAAGAGATAGTAACAGCGTGGTATCCGTGGCTTGCGCTGGGCCTGGGGTTATTAATCGGCAGCTTTCTTAACGTTGTGATCTATCGCTTGCCCATTATGCTGATGCGCAGCGCGGCAGATGAGGCTGCGCAAAGCGCGTTTCCTGCTGTCAATCTGTGCTGGCCGCCATCGCACTGTCCACGCTGCCAGCATGCTGTCATGCCGTGGGATAACATTCCTCTGTTTAGCTGGTTGCTGCTGAGAGGCCGTTGCCGATACTGCAAAGGCGCTATTCCGGTTATCTATCCGCTTAGCGAGATACTTACCGGTGCCGTTTTCTTTGCTCTGGTCGCTGGCTATTTCCCGCATTTTACCCTTATGCAGATCCTCTTTCTGGCCTGCTTTTTTTGCCTGGTTTATACGCTCGCCATTATTGATATCAATACGTTTCTGCTGCCGGATTGCCTGGTTTACCCCTTACTTTGGCTTGGGCTTTCCGCCTCGGTGCTGAATATCATTCCGGTATCACCACGGGATAGCGTGATGGGGGCCATCCTTATCTGGTGTTTCACCTGGCTCATTGCGCAAGGGTATATCTGGTTTTGCAAGCGGGAGGGGATGGGCAGCGGCGACGTTAAGCTCTATGCCGCCTGTGCGGCCTGGGTTGGGCTAGACCATATTGCCGAACTGATAGTGGGATCGGCAGTGCTGGGTGTGCTTGCATTTATCTTCCGCGGCCTGCTGCGTTTTCGTCGTCTATCCGCAACCGATCCCTATATGCCGTTCGGACCTGCTATCGCGGTTACCGCACTGCTGATTCTGCACATGGAGGTGCTCCGCTAATGCCGATACTCTCGTTTTTACTTTTTCTTCTGGTAAGCCTCTTTTCTCCGTTGAGCTATGCAACTCTCCCTTTGCAAAAGGCTGTCGCTCTGGCCTCCCTGCAGCCGGCCCCTCTGTTTAGCTGGCCGCTCTCCGGATCGCTTCGCGTCACCTCACCGTTTGGCATGCGCTTTCATCCGCTTGAGCATACCTTTCTTAACCATGAAGGGGTGGATCTTCGCGCACCGCCAGGCAGCGAGGTGGGGGCGATAGCCGACGGCAGGGTTGCAGAGACCGGTTATGGGCCGCTCACAGGTTTTTTTATCACCATTGATCATGCCGACGGCTGGCGTAGCCGCTATCTTCATCTCAGCAAAATTCAAGTGCATAAAGGTGAGCAGCTTAAGCAGGGGACGGTTATTGCGCTGTCGGGCGCAACGGGGCGGGCTACCGGCCCGCATCTGCATCTGGAGTTGAGCCACAACCACCAGGCTATCGATCCTGTGAGTATGTTAGCCGCTTCGCCAGGCAGCCCGATAGCGTCAGCGACGGCCGAAAAGCCAGCGGTAATACCCGACATAGACATGACACCGACTATTACGCTAATCAGCGGGGAAGGGGATACGCTACAGGTTGGCGTGCGGATAGGTAACAAAACAACTTTTTACAGCCTGAAGGAGCCGGTTGAGCAGGGGGATGACGTCTGGCGAATTGTACACAAGTACGATAAGTACAAATTAGTGAAGGTGAACGCCAAAAGCGGGTATCGTTAAGCGACTGTTTTATGCGCATTTAGTACAGCAGATAGCCTTAGAATGCGGCTTTTGCTCTTTTTTTCCGCAGTTGATACAATGCAGCGAAATTGCCCTTGCGCAGGGCATCCGCTTTGGTTAGTATTCACACCCGCTCAAGTGGGAAATAACATTAACTCCCGCTTTTGGTTTGAAACCCATTCAGGGTTTGAAGCTTATGTTATGCGGCAACTCCGCAAGGAACAGGTTGATTATGTACGAAGCTCTTTTAGTAGTTTTCCTTATTGTGGCGATTGGCCTTGTAGGTCTGATCATGCTGCAGCAAGGTAAAGGCGCTGATATGGGAGCCTCCTTTGGTGCAGGCGCTTCCGGTACGCTGTTCGGTTCAAGTGGTTCTGGTAACTTCATGACCCGTATGACGGCTGTATTGGCAACCCTGTTCTTCATTATCAGCCTGGTGCTGGGTAACATTAACAGCAACAAAACCAACAAAGGGAGCGAGTGGGAAAACCTGAGTGCGCCAGCGAAATCTGAGCAGACTCAACCCGCAGCGCCGGCTAACAAGCCGACCAGCGATATCCCACAGTAAGTATTCCGTACCGAGGTGGTGGAATTGGTAGACACGCTACCTTGAGGTGGTAGTGCCCTAACGGGCTTGTGGGTTCGAGTCCCATCCTCGGTACCAATATTCCAGAAAAAAGAGATCGCAAGATCTCTTTTTTTTCGTCTGTACGTCATGAAAACGGCGGCGCTCTCTTTCTCTTATTCTCTCCCGGCTATACTGCTTAAAAACAGCAACCTCTCCTTTACGGTAAGTATCATGACCTGGCAGCGGCTCAACGGTGCGACATGGCGCAATATCTGGGTTACCGGCGACCTTCACGGCTGCTACAGCCTGCTGTTGAATAAACTTAGCTTCGTTGGCTTTGATACCTCGCAGGATCTGCTGATTTCCGTAGGCGATCTCACCGACCGCGGCGTCGAGAACGTGGAGTGCATGACGCTGGTGACCTGCCCCTGGTGCCGGGCGGTGCGCGGCAACCACGAGCAGATGATGTTGAACTGCCTGCTTCATAACGGCAGCGCCAGCCACTGGATGATGAACGGCGGCAGCTGGTTTTTCAATCTGGATGAAGAGCAGGAGCAGCAGGCCAGAGCGTTGTTGCCACATATCGCTGCGCTGCCGCTGGTCATTGAAGTTACCACGCAGGGTAAAAAAGTGATCGTTTGTCATGCCGATTACCCTGACGATAGCTACGTTTACGGTAAGCCGGTAGAGGAGGATCAGCTTCTCTGGAATCGGGATCGGCTTGCGGCCTCTCTGGCGGGCAGGGTGAAAGAGATCCACGGCGCAGATCTCTTTATCTTCGGCCACACGCCACTGCGTAAGGCGCAACGCTTTGCCAATCAGTACTACATTGATACCGGCGCGGTAATGAGCGGCAATTTAACCCTGATGCAGATCCAGACCGGGTAAGCCTTTAAACAGGATCCGCAGGCCGTTACAGGCTGCCCACGCCGCCATCGACCAGCAGATCGGTGCCCACCGTATAGCTTGAGTCATCCGACGCGAGATAGAGCGCGGCCTTCGCCAGCTCCCGCACCGTACCCATCCGTCCGAGCGGCACCAGCTTGATAATCTCCTCCTGCATAGCCCGCAGCGCCTCTTCGTCAAGGCCAAGCTTGTTCAGCGCCGGAGTCTCTACCGGGCCGGGACTCAGGCCGTTGACGCGAATGCCGCGCGGCAACAGCTCGGCCGACAGCGTGCGTGCCAGCGAAAGCAGACCGGCCTTGCTGGCGGCGTAGACGCTGCTGGTAGGCAGACCGATGCGCGCGCTGACTGAGCCACAGAGGATTACCGAAGAGGGATTATTCAACAGCGGCAGCAGGGCCTGAATAAGAAAGAAAGGCCCTTTAAGGTTAATCCCCATCAGGCGATCCCATTTGGCCTCGTCCCATGTCTCAATCTCACCGTGGGTGACATCCCCCGCGTTGATGAAGACCGCATCCAGACGCGGCCAGCGGGTGGCAATCGTCCCGGCAAGCTGCTTTTGCGCGGCGATATCGCCTGCGTCGGTGGGGATCACCCAGGCGTTATCTCCCAGAATGCGCTTCGCGTCGGCGAGCGTCTCAGGGTTACGGCCCGTCACCGCTACGTGCGCCCCTTCGGCGATAAATTCCTGTGCCGTCGCCAGGCCAATGCCCGTTGTACCGCCGGTAATCAGCGTATATTTATCTGCTAAACGACCCATTTGCTTCTCCTGATTGAAGAGTGGAGAAAGCACTATAGAAACGTTAGTATCTAAAAGAAACCAGGTACCAAATGGATACTAAAGAGGCGAGAGGTGTGCAATGGCGGAATTATTCAGTTGCGCAGAAGAAAAAAATTGTCAGCACGAGCCCTGCCCGATGACCAGCTTTATCGGGTTGATCTCCGGGAAGTGGGCCATCCCGATTATCTATCGTCTGATCGTCATCAACGAGCCGGTGCGATTTGGCGATCTGCTGCGGGCCGCCGCGCCCATCACGCAAAAAGAGCTGACTAAACAGCTGCGGCTGTTCGAACAGCGCGGACTCGTCACGCGTACCGTCTACCCTGAAATTCCGCCCCGCGTGGAGTATCAAATCACCGCCCTTGGCCTCACTCTGCAAAATGCTCTCGCGCCGCTGGCCGACTGGATGCGTGAATACGGTCAACAGCTTAAGCATTAGCTGCTTGCCCACTTTGCGAAACGGCTCCGGGAAATTTGTCATCAATCTGTCACACTTAGCGCGACGATGACAAAGGTGAGGAGTTAGGGATGAAAAGAGCACTACTCGCAGCTGCGCTGGCCGGAGCATTAACGCTGACCGCAGGGGCGCAGGCGCAAACGACGCCGGAGGGCTATCAGCTACAGCAGGTGTTGATCATGAGCCGCCATAATTTGCGCGCGCCGCTGGCAGATAACGGTAGCGTGCTGCAACAGTCAACGCCGAACAAATGGCCCGAGTGGGATGTGCCGGGCGGACAGCTCACCACTAAAGGCGGTGTGCTCGAAGTCTATATGGGGCACTATATGCGTGAATGGCTGGCGGAGCAGGGACTGGTGAAGTCAGGGGAATGCCCGACGCCTGACGCCGTTTATGCCTACGCCAACAGCCTGCAACGCACCGTAGCCACCGCGCAGTTCTTTATCACCGGCGCGTTCCCCGGCTGCGACGTGCCGGTTCACCATCAGGAAGCGATGGGCACAATGGATCCCACCTTCAACCCGGTTATCACCGATAAGGATACGGCGTTTCGCGACAGGGCGGTGCAGGCAATGCAGACCGAACGTCAGGCGATGCAGCTGGATGAAAGCTATAAGCTGTTGGCGCAGATAACAAACTATGACAACTCCCCCTCCTGTAAAGAGAAGCAGGTCTGCTCCCTGACCGACCCGAAAGATACCTTCAGCGCCGGGTATGAGAAAGAGCCGGGCGTCTCCGGGCCGCTAAAGGTCGGCAACTCGCTGGTGGATGCCTTCACTCTACAGTATTACGAAGGCTTCCCGATGGATCAGGTCGCCTGGGGTGAGATCAAAACCGACCAGCAGTGGCGTGTGCTGTCGAAGCTGAAAAACGGCTACCAGGATTCGCTCTTCACCTCCACGGCGGTGGCGCAGAACGTGGCCAAACCGCTGGTGAAGTATATCGATAAGGCGCTGGTGACGGACCAGGCCAGCGCGCCGAAAGTCACGCTGCTGGTGGGGCATGACTCCAATATCGCCTCGCTGCTGACGGCGCTGGATTTCAAACCCTACCAGCTGCATGACCAGTATGAGCGTACGCCAATCGGCGGAAAAATCGTCTTCCAGCGCTGGCACGACCAGAGCGCCAGCCGCGACCTGATGAAGATTGAGTATGTGTATCAGAGCGCAGAGCAGCTGCGCAATGCGGACGTGCTGACTCTGCAGGCACCGGCGCAGCGCGTAACGCTGGAGCTGAAGGGCTGTCCGGTAGACGCGAACGGTTTCTGCCCGCTGGATAAATTCAATGCGGTACTGAACGACGCGGCGAAGTAGGGCCTGTACGACCACACTGCTTTTTCGCCCGGTGGCGCTACGCTAACCGGGCCTACAAACACGCTTTGCTAACCGTAATTTGCCCTGCTAATAAAAAAGGGCGCTTATGCGCCCTTAGTGTTTAAACCCGATATTACTGCTTGTCGGTGTGCTCAAGGCTATCCATCTGCGGCAGGCCGGTGCTGGCCGAAGAGGAGAGCAGGCCCGTCTCCACATAGTTGAACAGCTTCTCGCGGGTGTCAGTGATGTCCAGGTTACGCATGGTCAGCTGACCGATACGATCGTCCGGAGAGAAGACAGAGTCGCCTTTCTCCATGGTCAGACGCTCTGCCTTGTAGGTCAGGTTATCAGAGACCGTATTCAGGATGGAGTAGTCGTTGCCACGACGCAGCTCCAGGGTCACTTCGCCGGTGATGGCGCTCGCCACCCAGCGCTGCAGGGCATCACGCAGCATCAGCGCCTGCGGATCGAACCAGCGGCCCTGATAGAGCAGTTTGCCGAGCTGGCGACCATGAGAGTGATACTGCTCAATGGTATCTTCGTTGTGAATACCGGTCAGCAGACGCTCGTAGGCGATGTGCAGCAGCGCCATCCCCGGTGCTTCATAGATGCCACGGCTCTTCGCTTCGATAATACGGTTCTCAATTTGATCGCTCATGCCCAGGCCGTGACGGCCACCGATGCGGTTAGCTTCCAGCATCAGCTCAACGTCGTCAGAGAAGGTTTTGCCGTTCAGCGCTACCGGATAGCCACGCTCGAAGCGGATGGTCACCTCTTCCGCCGGGATCTTCACGCTCTCATCCCAGAACTTGACGCCCATGATCGGGTTAACGATCTTCACGCTGGAGTTGAGGAACTCAAGATCCTTCGCTTCATGGGTCGCGCCCAGCATGTTGGAGTCGGTGGAGTAGGCTTTCTCTACCGACATTTTGTAGTCAAAGCCGCAGGCGATCATAAATTCGGACATCTCCTGGCGACCGCCCAGCTCGTCGATAAAGTCGGTATCGAGCCACGGCTTATAGATCTTCAGCTCGGCGTTGGTCAGCAGGCCGTAGCGGTAGAAGCGTTCAATATCGTTGCCCTTATAGGTGCTGCCGTCGCCCCAGATGTTTACGCCATCCTCTTTCATGGCGGCAACCAGCATGGTACCGGTTACGGCACGGCCCAGCGGCGTGGTGTTGAAATAGGTCAGCCCGCCGGTGGTGTTATGAAACGCACCGCACTGAATAGCGGCGATGCCTTCGGCAACCAGCTGCTTACGGCAGTCGATCAGGCGTGCGTTTTCCGCACCGTACTCTTTTGCACGGCGTGGGATAGCCTCATAGTCATCCTCATCTGGCTGACCCAGATTCGCCGTGTAGGCATAAGGAACCGCGCCCTTTTGGCGCATCCACAGCAGGGCTGCGCTGGTGTCGAGGCCGCCGGAGAAAGCGATGCCAATACGTTGTCCAACCGGAAGATGCTTGAGAATCGTCGTCATAAAATAAATCCCTGCTAACTATACCTATGGTGAGAGACTTAACAGCCACGCCATGATGATAGGCTAAACATTACCGCAAAAAGCGCTTCGGCACCCTGCAGTAATGCATGATTATGCAAAATAAGTGAGTTTTCATTTAATCATCTTTTCGCGGAGACCGGAAGGGTTGCATGGCAAAATCATTAAAAAAAATGAATGGATAATAGTGAAGCAGATGAGAAGGGCGCGTTTTTTTGTTGCAATGAATAAAATCAATTGATTATAATGTCTGTCTAATCAGTCGTTCCCGGTGTTTACACCTGTCTTAACTTGCATTTAGTGCAATATCGGCGTAGTATTTGCCACGATTCAGGCGCGGGGTGGAGCAGCCTGGTAGCTCGTCGGGCTCATAACCCGAAGGTCGTCGGTTCAAATCCGGCCCCCGCAACCACTTTCCCTTAGTGTTCTTTTTCAAATATACTATGAAGACCTTGTGCCTTCGGCGTCGCATTTGAAAAAAACAGTAGCGAAAGGTTCTCCAGGCCGTTGTTACGGCTATAGGGTTCAGTTATCTAAAGCCTCGATTTATCGGGGTTTTTTGTTATCTGACTACAGAATAACTGGGCTTACGCCCTTTTTTTATGTCTTGGGGGTGGGTTTGTCCACATTAGAGCAAAAATTAACAGAGATGATTACCGCACCGGTCGAAGCGCTGGGCTACGAACTGGTTGGTATTGAATTTATCCGTGGTCGCACATCTACGCTGCGCATCTATATTGATAGTGAAGATGGCATCAATGTTGATGATTGTGCTGATGTCAGCCATCAGGTTAGCGCCGTGATGGACGTCGAAGATCCCATTACCGTCGCTTACAACCTGGAAGTCTCCTCACCTGGTCTTGATCGTCCGTTGTTCACCGCCGAACACTACACGCGCTATTTAGGCGAAGAGGTCACGCTGGTGCTGCGTATGGCGGTTCAGAATCGTCGCAAATGGCAGGGCATTATCAAAGGTGTCGATGGCGAGATGATCACCGTTACGGTCGAAGGTAAAGATGAAGTGTTCGCCCTGAGCAACGTTCAGAAAGCGAACCTGGTCCCCCACTTTTAACAGTCTGGATTGAGGTGAAAGGCCCCCAATGAATAAAGAAATTTTGGCTGTTGTTGAAGCTGTTTCCAATGAGAAAGCGCTGCCGCGCGAGAAAATTTTTGAAGCGCTGGAAAGTGCGCTGGCTACAGCAACAAAGAAAAAATATGAGCAAGAGATCGATGTCCGCGTTGAGATCGATCGTAAGAGCGGTGACTTTGATACCTTCCGCCGTTGGGTAGTCGTAGAAGAAGTCACCATGCCGACGCGTGAAATCACGCTGGAAGCCGCACGCTACGAAGATGAGAGCCTGAACCCGGGTGACTACGTTGAAGATCAGATTGAGTCTGTTACCTTTGACCGTATCACTACCCAAACGGCGAAGCAGGTTATCGTGCAGAAGGTACGTGAAGCCGAGCGCGCGCTGGTTGTCGATCAGTTCCGCGAGCACGAAGGTGAGATCATCACCGGCGTGGTGAAGAAAGTGAACCGCGACAACATCACGCTGGATCTGGGCAGCAACGCTGAAGCCGTGATCCTGCGTGAAGATATGCTGCCGCGTGAAAACTTCCGTCCAGGCGACCGTATTCGCGGTGTGCTCTACGCGGTGCGCCCTGAAGCGCGCGGTGCGCAGCTGTTCGTGACCCGTTCCAAACCGGAAATGCTGGTGGAACTGTTCCGCATCGAAGTGCCAGAGATCGGTGAAGAAGTTATCGAGATCAAAGCGGCAGCCCGCGATCCGGGTTCCCGTGCGAAAATCGCGGTGAAGACCAACGATAAGCGTATCGATCCGGTCGGAGCCTGTGTCGGTATGCGCGGCGCACGTGTTCAGGCGGTCTCTACCGAGCTGGGCGGCGAGCGTATCGATATCGTTCTGTGGGATGACAACCCGGCGCAGTTCGTGATCAACGCGATGGCACCGGCAGACGTTGCTTCTATCGTGGTGGATGAAGACAAGCACACCATGGATATCGCCGTTGAAGCCGGTAACCTGGCGCAGGCGATTGGCCGTAACGGCCAGAACGTCCGTCTGGCATCGCAGCTGAGCGGCTGGGAACTCAACGTCATGACCGTTGACGACCTGCAGTCTAAGCATCAGGCGGAAGCCCATGCGGCGATTGATACCTTCACTAAGCACCTGGACATTGACGAAGAGTTCGCCACCGTGTTGGTTGAAGAGGGTTTCTCAACCCTGGAAGAGCTGGCCTATGTGCCAATTAAAGAGCTGCTGGAAATTGAGGGTCTGGACGAAGAGACCGTTGAGGCCCTGCGCGAACGCGCGAAAAATGCCCTGACGACCCTGGCCCTGGCGCAGGAAGAGAGCCTTGGTAATAACAAACCGGCTGACGACCTGCTTAACCTTGAAGGCCTCGATCGCGAGCTGGCGTTTAAACTGGCTGCTCGTGGTGTTTGTACGCTGGAAGACCTCGCTGACCAGGGCGTTGATGACCTAAGCGATATCGAAGGATTAACCGACGAGAAAGCGGGTGAGCTCATCATGGCCGCACGTAATATTTGCTGGTTCGGCGACGAAGCGTAATAAACTGTAGCAGGAAGGAACAGCATGACAGATGTAACCGTAAAAGCGCTGGCCGCTGAGATTCAGACCTCCGTGGACCGCCTGGTACAGCAATTTGCTGATGCAGGGATCCCGAAGGCTGCTGAAGACTCAGTAACAGCACAAGAGAAACAGACGCTGCTGGCGCACCTGAACCGTGAACACGGTTCCGCGCCGGACAAGCTGACGCTGCAGCGCAAAACGCGCAGCACGCTGAATATCCCTGGCACCGGCGGGAAGAGTAAATCGGTGCAGATCGAAGTCCGTAAAAAGCGCACCTTTGTGAAACGCGATCCGCAAGAGGCTGAACGTCTCGCCGCGGAAGAAGAGGCGAAGCGCGAAGCGGAAGAGAAGGCAACGCGTGAAGCAGAGGAAGCTGCGAAGCGTGAAGCTGAGGACAAAGCCAAGCGTGACGCACAAGAGAAAGCGAAGCGCGAAGCCGAAGAAAAAGCGAAACGCGACACCGCTGATACGGCGAAGCGCGACGCTGCGGAAACGAGCAAAGTGAGCAATCAACCATCTGACGAAATGACCAAAGCTGCCCAGGCTGAAAAAGCGCGTCGTGAAGCCGAAGCGCAAGAGCTGAAGCGTAAAGCTGAAGAAGAGGCGCGTCGTAAGCTTGAAGAAGAAGCACGTCGCGTAGCAGAAGAAGCACGCCGTATGGCGGAAGAAAATGAGAGGAACGGGGTTATCGAACCTGCAGAAACCGAAGACACCAGCGATTATCACGTGACAACCTCTCAGCATGCTCGCCAGGCTGAAGATGAAAACGATCGTGAAGTAGAAGGCGGCCGTGGCCGTACCCGTACCGCTGCGAAAGCTGCCCGTCCTCAGAAGAAGGGCAATAAACACGCTGAATCCAAAGCTGACCGTGAAGAAGCGCGTGCAGCGGGCCGTGGCGGTAAAGGCGGTAAGCAACGTAAAGGTTCTTCCCTGCAGCAGGGCTTCCAGAAGCCAGCTCAGGCTGTTAACCGTGACGTTGTGATCGGTGAAACCATCACCGTTGGCGATCTGGCGAACAAGATGGCCGTTAAAGGCTCTCAGGTCATCAAAGCGATGATGAAACTGGGCGCAATGGCGACCATCAACCAGGTCATCGATCAGGAAACCGCACAGCTGGTTGCCGAAGAGATGGGCCACAAGGTTATCCTGCGTCGTGAAAACGAGCTGGAAGAAGCAGTAATGAGCGACCGTGATACGGGCGCAGCGGCCGAGCCGCGTGCACCGGTTGTGACCATCATGGGTCACGTTGACCACGGTAAAACCTCGCTGCTTGACTATATTCGTTCTACTAAAGTGGCGTCCGGCGAAGCGGGTGGTATTACCCAGCACATCGGTGCTTACCACGTAGAAACCGAAAACGGCATGATCACCTTCCTGGATACCCCGGGCCACGCCGCGTTTACCTCCATGCGTGCTCGTGGTGCGCAGGCAACGGATATCGTTGTACTGGTGGTAGCGGCTGACGACGGCGTGATGCCGCAGACCATCGAAGCGATCCAGCACGCGAAAGCGGCGCAGGTACCGCTGGTAGTTGCGGTCAACAAAATCGATAAGCCAGAAGCTGACATGGACCGCGTGAAGAACGAACTCTCCCAGTACGGCGTTATGCCGGAAGAGTGGGGCGGTGAATCTCAGTTCATCCCTGTGTCTGCGAAAGCGGGTACCGGTATCGACGATCTGCTGAACGCTATCCTGCTGCAGGCTGAAGTTCTTGAGCTGAAAGCGGTACGTAAAGGCATGGCGAGCGGTGCGGTCATCGAATCCTTCCTTGATAAAGGTCGTGGTCCGGTTGCTACCGTGCTGGTGCGTGAAGGTACGCTGAACAAAGGCGATATCGTTCTGTGTGGCTTCGAATATGGCCGCGTGCGTGCGATGCGTAACGAACTGGGTCAGGAAGTGCTGGAAGCGGGTCCGTCCATTCCGGTGGAAATCCTGGGTCTGTCCGGTGTTCCGGCTGCCGGTGATGAAGTCACCGTTGTTCGTGACGAGAAGAAAGCGCGTGAAGTTGCGCTGTACCGTCAGGGCAAATTCCGTGAAGTTAAACTGGCGCGCCAGCAGAAATCTAAACTCGAGAACATGTTTGCTAACATGACCGAGGGCGAAGTTCACGAAGTGAACGTCGTACTGAAAGCTGACGTACAGGGCTCTGTGGAAGCGATCTCCGACTCCTTGCTGAAACTCTCTACTGACGAAGTTAAAGTGAAGATCATCGGTTCTGGCGTAGGTGGTATCACCGAAACCGACGCAACCCTGGCTGCGGCGTCCAACGCCATCCTGGTTGGCTTCAACGTGCGTGCTGATGCCTCTGCGCGTAAAGTTATCGATGCTGAGAGCCTGGATCTGCGCTACTACTCCGTCATCTACCATCTGATCGACGAAGTGAAAGCAGCGATGAGCGGCATGCTGTCGCCTGAGCTGAAACAGCAGATTATCGGTCTGGCTGAAGTGCGTGACGTGTTCAAATCACCGAAATTCGGTGCGATCGCGGGCTGTATGGTTACCGAAGGTACCATTAAGCGCCACAACCCAATCCGCGTTCTGCGCGATAACGTGGTTATCTACGAAGGCGAGCTGGAGTCCCTGCGCCGCTTCAAAGATGACGTTAACGAAGTCCGTAACGGCATGGAGTGTGGTATCGGCGTGAAGAACTACAACGACGTTCGCGTTGGCGATATGATCGAAGTGTTCGAGATCATTGAGATCAAACGCAGTATCGACTAAGTGTAGGCCGGGATCGCCTCGCGTCACCCGGCAATCATATTAAAAGGGGCTAATAGCCCCTTTTTTGTCTGGAGAATTTATTATGGCGAAAGAATTTGGTCGCCCGCAGCGCGTGGCCCAGGAGATGCAGAAAGAGATTGCGATGATCCTGCAGCGCGAAATCAAAGATCCGCGTCTGGGCATGATGACCACCGTTTCCGGTGTCGAAATGTCCCGCGATCTGGCCTATGCCAAAGTGTTTGTCACCTTCCTGAACGACAAAGATGAGGACGCCGTGAAAGCGGGCCTCAAAGCGTTGCAGGAAGCGTCTGGCTTTATCCGTACGCTGCTGGGCAAAGCCATGCGCCTGCGCATCGTGCCGGAGCTGACCTTCTTCTACGACAACTCGCTGGTCGAGGGGATGCGCATGTCTAACCTGGTGACCAACGTGGTGCGACAGGACGATGAGCGTCGCGTCAACCCGGACGACAGCAAGGAGGACTAATGAGTCGTCCTCGTCGTCGCGGTCGCGACGTGCACGGCGTGCTGCTGCTGGATAAGTCTCAGGGGATGTCCAGCAACGACGTGCTGCAAAAAGTAAAGCGCCTCTATAATGCCAACCGTGCCGGGCACACCGGCGCGCTGGATCCGCTGGCAACCGGCATGCTGCCGATCTGCCTGGGCGAGGCGACAAAGTTTTCCCAGTACCTGCTGGACTCGGATAAGCGCTACCGGGTCGTTGCTCGCCTCGGCCAGCGCACCGACACCTCCGATGCGGATGGTGAGATCGTGGAGGAGCGTCCGGTGACCTTCAGTGCGGAACAGCTTGCTGACGCGCTGGAAAGTTTTCGTGGCGACACGATGCAGGTTCCGTCGATGTACTCGGCGCTCAAGTATCAGGGCAAAAAGCTCTATGAGTACGCGCGCCAGGGCATTGAGGTGCCGCGTGAAGCACGGCCGATTACCGTCTATGAGCTGCTCTTTATTCGCCACGAAGGCAACGAGCTGGAGCTGGAAGTGCACTGCTCGAAAGGCACCTATATCCGGACTATCATTGACGATCTCGGTGAGAAGCTGGGCTGCGGGGCGCACGTGACCTTCTTGCGTCGGCTGGCCGTCAGCACCTATCCGGTCGATCGCATGGTGACCCTGGAGCAGCTGCACGCACTGGTCGCCCAGGCGGAGCAGCAGGAGAGGCCAGCCGCGCAGCTGCTGGATCCGCTGCTGATGCCGATGGACAGTCCGGCTGCGGACTTCCCGGTAGTTAACCTGCCGCTGACGTCGTCGGTCTACTTCAAGAACGGTAACCCGGTACGAACCACGGGCGCGCCGCTCGACGGGCTGGTGCGCGTGACGGAAGGTGACGAAGGTAAGTTTATCGGCATGGGCGAGATGGACGATGAGGGCCGCGTCGCCCCGCGTCGACTTGTCGTAGAGTATCCGGCGGCATAAGCTTATGCAGCTACCTTGCGATAACAGGGTACTGCGAGTAGAATATTGCCGCTTAACGTCGCGTTGGCTGGGTAACAGTGAACGGGCGTTATATCTGGGATCGCTGAATTAGAGATCGGCATCCTTTCATTCTTTTAATTCTGGAGTTCAAAATGTCTCTAAGCGTTGAAGCTAAAGCAAAAATCGTTTCCGAGTTCGGTCGTGGCGAAAATGACAGCGGTTCTACCGAAGTACAGGTTGCCCTGCTGACTGCTCAGATCAACCACCTGCAGGGTCACTTTGCAGAGCACAAAAAAGATCACCACAGCCGTCGTGGTCTGCTGCGTATGGTTTCTCAGCGTCGTAAACTGCTCGACTACCTGAAACGTAAAGATGTTGCACGCTACACTGCGCTGATCGAGCGTCTGGGTCTGCGTCGCTAAGTCTGGCGAGTTTCAGAGAAAGGGGCCTTATGGCCCCTTTTTTCAACCAGACGGCAGCAATTCACTCTAAACTATTGTATTGTTGCTTTGAATGATCTTCGTTGCAGAGGTTCGCGCGGCTAATGAGAGGCTTCACCCAGGGGGGTGTCGGTTGTCATTAGTCGCGAGGATGCACTGAGGATCGGGTTTAACGTCAGCACGCCGCAAGGTGTGCTGTCAAACATTTAAGAAAGGGTAAAATTTTGCTTAATCCGATCATTCGTAAGTTCCAGTACGGTCAGCATACCGTAACCCTGGAAACCGGCATGATGGCGCGTCAGGCGACAGCAGCCGTTATGGTAAGCATGGACGACACCGCGGTATTCGTAACCGTAGTAGGCCAGAAAAAAGCCAAACCGGGCCAGGACTTCTTCCCGCTGACCGTTAACTACCAGGAGCGTACCTACGCTGCCGGTAAAATCCCAGGTGGCTTCTTCCGTCGTGAAGGCCGTCCAAGCGAAGGCGAAACCCTGATCGCGCGCCTGATTGACCGCCCGGTTCGTCCGCTGTTCCCGGAAGGCTTCGTAAACGAAGTTCAGGTTATCGCTACCGTTGTATCCGTTAACCCGCAGGTTAACCCGGACATCGTGGCCATGATTGGTGCTTCCGCAGCCCTCTCTCTGTCCGGTATTCCGTTCAACGGCCCGATCGGCTCTGCGCGTGTTGGTTACATCAACGACCAGTACGTTCTGAACCCGACTCAGGACGAGCTGAAAGAGAGCAAGCTGGACCTGGTGGTTGCCGGTACCGAAGCAGCTGTGCTGATGGTTGAATCCGAAGCAGAACTGCTGAGCGAAGACCAGATGCTGGGCGCGGTGGTGTTTGGCCACGAGCAGCAGCAGATCGTTATCCAGAACATCAACGACCTGGTGAAAGAAGCCGGTAAACCGCGTTGGGACTGGCAGCCGGAAGCGGCAAACGACGCGCTGAATGCACGCGTTGCTGCCCTGGCAGAATCCCGTCTGAGCGATGCTTACCGCATCACCGACAAGCAGGAACGTTACACTCAGGTTGACGCGATCAAATCTGAAACTATCGCTACCCTGGTTGCCGAAGACGAATCTCTGGACGCTAACGAGCTGGGCGACATCCTGCACGCCATCGAGAAAAACGTGGTGCGTAGCCGCGTACTGGCTGGCGAGCCGCGTATCGACGGCCGTGAAAAAGATATGATCCGTGGTCTGGACGTGCGTACTGGCGTGCTGCCGCGTACTCACGGCTCCGCGCTGTTCACCCGTGGCGAAACGCAGGCGCTGGTTACCGCGACCCTGGGTACCGCACGTGACGCGCAGAACATCGACGAGCTGATGGGCGATCGCACCGACAGCTTCCTGTTCCACTATAACTTCCCTCCATACTCCGTGGGTGAAACCGGTATGGTTGGCTCGCCGAAGCGTCGTGAGATTGGTCACGGTCGTCTGGCGAAGCGCGGCGTACTGGCTGTTATGCCGGACATCGAGAAGTTCCCGTACACCGTGCGTGTGGTGTCTGAGATCACCGAATCCAACGGCTCCTCCTCCATGGCTTCCGTGTGCGGCGCGTCGCTGGCACTGATGGACGCCGGTGTGCCGATCAAAGCCGCCGTTGCGGGTATCGCGATGGGTCTGGTGAAAGAGGGCGACAACTTTGTCGTGCTGTCTGACATTCTGGGCGATGAAGATCACCTCGGCGATATGGACTTCAAAGTAGCGGGTTCCCGTGAAGGTATCTCTGCTCTGCAGATGGATATCAAAATTGAAGGTATCACCAAAGAGATCATGCATGCTGCGCTGAACCAGGCGAAAGGTGCACGTCTGCATATCCTGGGCGTGATGGAGCAGGCGATCAACGCGCCGCGTGGCGACATCTCTCAGTTCGCACCGCGTATCCACACTATTAAGATCAGCCCGGACAAGATCAAAGACGTGATCGGTAAAGGCGGCTCTGTGATTCGTGCGCTGACCGAAGAGACCGGCACCACCATCGAAATCGAAGATGACGGTACCGTGAAGATCGCAGCGACCGACGGTGAGAAGGCGAAATATGCTATCCGCCGTATCGAAGAGATCACTGCCGAGATCGAAGTTGGCCGTATCTACAATGGTAAAGTGACCCGTATCGTTGACTTTGGCGCGTTCGTTGCCATCGGCGGCGGTAAAGAGGGTCTGGTACACATCTCTCAGATCGCTGACAAGCGCGTTGAGAAAGTGACCGACTACCTGCAGATGGGTCAGGAAGTACCGGTGAAAGTTCTGGAAGTTGACCGCCAGGGCCGTGTCCGTCTGAGCATCAAAGAAGCAACCGAGCAGTCTCCGTCCGCTGATGCGCCGCAGGCGCCGGCAGCAGACCAGGGCGAGTAACGTTGCCATTAGCTCCTCGCCGCTGGCGGGGAGCTTTTACAACCGGGCAGGATGCCAGCATTGCAGCCGGGGGACAGGACGTTCAACCTTTTGTTGTCTTCGGGAGTAGGAAATGAAGCCTTTTTTGCGCTGGTGTTTCGTTGCGACAGCTCTAACGCTGGCAGGATGCAGCAACTCTGCCTGGCGTAAGAACGAAGTCCTCGCAGTGCCACTGCAACCGACTTTGCAGCAGGAAGTGATTCTGGCACGTATGGAACAAATTCTTGCCAGTCGGGCTTTAACCGATGATGAACGCGCACAGCTTTTATATGAGCGCGGAGTGTTGTATGATAGTCTCGGTCTGAGGGCACTAGCGCGAAATGATTTTTCACAAGCGCTGGCAATCCGACCCGATATGCCTGAGGTGTTTAACTACCTCGGCATTTACTTAACGCAGGCAGGCAATTTTGATGCTGCCTATGAAGCGTTTGATTCTGTACTTGAGCTTGATCCAACTTACAACTACGCGCACTTGAATCGCGGTATCGCTCTCTACTACGGCGGTCGTGACAAGTTAGCGCAAGATGATCTGCTGGCGTTTTATCAAGACGATCCCAACGATCCTTTCCGCAGCCTGTGGCTTTATCTCGCCGAGCAGAAGCTCGATGAGAAGCAGGCGAAAGAAGCACTGGAACAGCGCTTCGAGAAATCGGACAAGGAGCAATGGGGATGGAACATTGTCGAGTTCTACCTGGGCAACATTGACGAAAAAACGTTAATGGAACGCCTGAAGGCGGACGCAACGGATAACACCTCGCTCGCTGAGCATCTCAGTGAAACCAACTTCTATTTAGGTAAGTACTACCTAAGTCTGGGGGAAAAGGACAGCGCTACGGCACTGTTCAAATTAGCGGTTGCTAACAACGTACACAACTATGTTGAGCACCGTTATGCATTGTTGGAATTATCGCTCTTGGGCCAGGAGCAAGACGACCTGGCAGAATCGGACCAGCAATAGCTGACGACATAAACATCAGCCCACAATCTTTTTGATTGCCATCATCTTCACGGGTGAGGGCGTTGTTGTTCGTCAATACACCTACTTTGAGCCGGTTCACACTTTTCAATGAAAATTGCAGATCAATTTCATGATGAGTTATGTAGACTGGCCGCCAATGACATTGAGGCACTCGTACTACATGGCTGAATTCGAAACCACTTTTTCCGATCTTGGGCTGAAACCTTCTATTATTGAGGCGCTTAACGATCTCGGTTACGAAAAACCTTCTCCGATCCAGGCTGAGTGCATCCCGCACCTGCTCTCTGGTCGTGACGTGCTGGGTATGGCCCAGACCGGCAGCGGTAAAACCGCAGCGTTCTCGCTGCCGCTGCTGAACAACATCGATCCGGACCTGCGCGCGCCGCAGATCCTCGTGCTCGCTCCAACCCGTGAACTGGCCGTTCAGGTTGCTGAAGCGATGACTGACTTCTCTAAACATATGCACGGCGTAAACGTGGTTGCCCTTTACGGCGGCCAGCGCTATGACGTGCAGCTGCGCGCCCTGCGCCAGGGCCCACAGATTGTTGTGGGTACGCCGGGCCGTCTGCTCGATCACTTAAAACGTGGCACGCTGAACCTCTCCGGCCTGAAAGGCCTGGTGCTGGACGAAGCGGACGAAATGCTGCGTATGGGCTTCATCGAAGACGTTGAAACCATCATGGCGCAGATCCCGGCTGAACATCAGACCGCGCTCTTCTCCGCCACCATGCCGGAAGCGATCCGCCGCATCACCCGCCGCTTTATGAACGAGCCGCAGGAAGTGCGCATTCAGTCCAGCGTAACTACTCGCCCGGACATCAGCCAGAGCTACTGGTCTGTTTACGGCATGCGTAAAAACGAAGCGCTGGTGCGTTTCCTGGAAGCGGAAGATTTTGATGCGGCGATTATCTTCGTCCGTACCAAAAACGCGACCCTGGAAGTGGCTGAAGCGCTGGAACGTAGCGGCTATAACAGCGCCGCGCTGAACGGTGACATGAACCAGGCGCTGCGTGAGCAGACCCTGGAGCGTCTGAAAGATGGTCGTCTGGACATCCTGATCGCCACCGACGTTGCGGCCCGTGGCCTCGACGTGGAGCGTATCAGCCTGGTTGTTAACTACGACATCCCGATGGACTCCGAGTCTTACGTTCACCGTATCGGCCGTACCGGTCGTGCGGGCCGTGCAGGCCGTGCGCTGCTGTTCGTTGAGAACCGCGAGCGTCGTCTGCTGCGTAACATCGAACGCACCATGAAGCTGACCATTCCAGAAGCCGATCTGCCGAACGCAGAGCTGCTGGGCAAACGCCGTCTGGAAAAATTCGCCGCTAAAGTTCAGCAGCAGCTGGAGAGCAGCGATCTGGATCAGTACCGTGGCCTGCTGGCGCAGATCAAGCCAACGGCAGAAGGTGAAGAGCTGGATCTCGAAACGCTGGCCGCAGCGCTGCTGAAAATGGCTCAGGGCGAACGTTCGCTGATCGTACCGCCAGACGCACCGATGCGTCCGAAGCGTGAGTTCCGCGACCGTGATGACCGTTTCGAGCGCCGTGGCGACCGTAACGATCGTGGCCCGCGTGGCGACCGTCCGGAGCGTGGTGGTGAAGACCGTCCGCGTCGCGAGCGTCGTGATGCTGGCGATATGCAGCTGTATCGCATTGAAGTGGGCCGTGATGACGGCGTGGAAGTTCGTCACATCGTTGGTGCTATTGCTAACGAAGGCGACATCAGCAGCCGTTACATTGGTAACATCAAGCTGTTCGCTTCCCACTCCACCATCGAGCTGCCGAAAGGCATGCCGGGTGAAGTTCTGCAGCACTTCACCCGCACGCGTATTCTGAACAAGCCGATGAATATGCAGCTGCTGGGCGATGCACAGCCGCACGAACGTGGTGAGCGCCGTGGCGGTGACCGTCCGGCTGGCGAACGTCGTAGCTTCGGCGGCGGCGAGCGTCGTGAAGGCGGTCGTGGCCCGCGTCGCGAAGGTTCTGCACCAGCCGGTGCAGGTCGCTTCAGCGGTGAGCGTCGTGAAAGCCGCGGTCCGCGCCGTGATGACGCTTCCACACCGCGCCGTCGTTTCAACAACGATGCCTAAGCGTGTAAGCATAGCAACGTTACTGTAAAGTAAATGTTCCAGCCCCGATCTCAACAATCGGGGCTTTTTTTATCGGTAATGTACTCATGTACTGGTACAATGCGCAGCGAACCGCATTTTAGAGAGAAGAGAGAATGGCTACGCTTTCCACCACCCATACGACCCCGTCGCTGCTTGGCGGCGTGGTGATCATCGCAGGAACCATTATTGGCGCAGGGATGTTCTCTCTGCCGGTGGTGATGTCAGGCGCCTGGTTCTTCTGGTCGCTTGCGGCGCTGGTCTTTACCTGGTTCTGTATGCTGCACTCAGGGTTGATGATCCTGGAGGCCAACCTCAACTACCGCATCGGATCCAGCTTTGACACTATCACCCGTGACCTGCTGGGCAGAGGCTGGAACCTGATCAACGGCGTCTCTATCGCCTTTGTGCTCTATATTCTGACTTACGCCTATATCTCGGCGAGCGGCTCGATTCTGCACCACACTTTTTCCGAGATGTCGCTGAACGTTTCGCCGCGTCTGGCGGGGCTGGGCTTCGCATTAATCGTCGCGTTTATTGTCTGGCTCTCAACCCGCGCGGTTAGCCGCATGACCGCCATCGTGCTGGGCGCTAAGGTCATCACCTTCTTCCTCACCTTTGGCAGCCTGCTGGGGCACGTCGAGCCTGCCACGCTGTTTAACGTGGCCGAAAGCAACGCCTCCTACACGCCGTACCTGTTGATGACCCTGCCGTTCTGTCTCGCCTCGTTTGGCTATCACGGTAACGTGCCGAGCCTGATGAAGTACTACGGCAAGGATCCGCGCACCATCACGCGCTGCATCGCCTACGGCTCGCTGCTGGCGCTGGGTCTGTATACCATCTGGTTGCTGGTGACGATGGGGAATATCACCCGTCCGGCGTTTATCGGCATTGCTCAGCAGGGAGGGAATATAGACGTGCTGGTGCAGGCTCTGAGCGGCGTGCTGAACAGCCGCAGTCTGGATCTGCTTCTGGTCGTCTTCTCTAACTTTGCGGTGGCCAGTTCGTTTCTGGGGGTGACGCTGGGGCTGTTTGATTACCTGGCCGATCTTTTCAAGTTTGACGACTCCGCCAGCGGCCGCTTTAAAACCGCGCTGCTGACCTTCCTGCCGCCGATTGTCGGTGGGCTGCTGTGGCCGAACGGTTTCCTCTACGCCATTGGCTATGCCGGGCTGGCGGCCACCATCTGGGCAGCCATCGTTCCGGCGCTGCTGGCGCGTGCATCACGTAAGCGCTTCGGTAGCCCTACGTTCCGCGTCTGGGGCGGCAAGCCGATGATTGCGCTGATCCTGCTGTTCGGGGTAGGCAACGCCGTGGTGCACCTGCTCTCCAGCTTTAACCTGTTACCCGTGTACCAATAGCACCCGTAGGCCCGGTAAGCGTAGCGCCACCGGGCAATTAAAAAACTACCCTAATAGTTCCTCTTTCACCTGCATCGCCAGCTCGAACGAATGCAGCCGCGCCTGATGATCGAAAATCTGGCCGTTGACCATGATCTCATCGGCCTGAGTTTCACGAAGAATCGACTCCAGCCCGTGACGCACTTTAGTTTTATCTCCTACCAGCGACATGCTCAGCGCCTGCTGGACGCCATACTGCTCGGACGGCGACCAGAAGGATCCCATATCGGCAATCGGCGCTGGCAGCTGGCCGGTTTCGCCCCGGCGCAGCTTCACAAACGCCTGCTGCATTGAGGTAAACAGAAACTCGGCGTCGCGGTTGCTATCGGCGGCAACAATGTTAATGCACACCATCGCATAGGGTTTCTCCAGCCGCGCGGAGGGCTTGAAGTTGGTGCGGTAGAGGTGCAGAGCCTGGAAGAGCATATCCGGGGCAAAGTGCGAGGCAAAGGCAAACGGCAGCCCCAGCTGGGCAGCAAGCTGGGCGCTATAGAGGCTGGAGCCAAGCAGCCACACCGGGATCTTCTCCCCGTAGCCCGGGACCGGACGGACGTGCGGATTCGGATCGCGGGCGTCAAACCAGTCCACCAGCTCCGCCACGTCGCGCGGGAAGTTATCGATATCGCCGCTCATGTGGCGGCGCAGAGCCATCATGGTCCGCTGGTCGCTGCCCGGCGCACGGCCCAGGCCCAGATCGATACGTCCCGGATAGAGCGTATTCAACGTGCCAAACTGCTCGGCGATCACCAGCGGGGCGTGGTTAGGCAGCATCACGCCGCCGGAGCCAAGGTGCAGCGTCTGGGTATTGGCGGCCAGGTAGCCAATCAGCACCGACGTCGCCGCGCTGGCGATGCCGGTCATATTGTGGTGCTCGGCCAGCCAGAAGCGGCGATAGCCGCGCTTCTCTGCCAGCTGGGCTAAATCCAGGGAGCGGTGGAACGCATCACGGGCCGTAGCGCCCTGCGGGATCGGGGCTAAGTCCAGCACCGAGAAGGAAACGGTTTTGTCAGTCATCATATGCTCACTTTGTCGACGGCAATCTTTTAATACTGCATTAAAAATTGATTACCGTAGTTAACAAAGTGAGCTTTTTTTCATACCAGCTCGAGGCCAGCGAGGCGCTTCCAGTAGCCGTTGCAGTCGCTGTTTGCCGTCAGCGGCAACGGCGCAGCACCGTTTTCATTGGCGCGGAAGGCGTCGAGCATGGCAAAGGTCTCCGTCCCCAGCGGTGAGAGGCGCACCATATCCACCAGCCCCTGCATTGAGGTCAGCTCGTTGCCGAGGTTGTAGATATAGCCGCTCATGGTCTGGATGCCGTTCAGGACAAACACCTGTTGGTTCTCCTGGGTGAGCACGTTGCGCCCGGTGGGATACTTAATGCAGCAGGTTTCGCACTCGTCCTTAGGGCGATCCTCGGAGCGGGCGGTAAAGCAGCGGGCGGAGTAGGCCAGCGGCAGATGGCCGTAGCTCAATACCTCCACCTCAAACTGCTCGCGGATGCCTAGCTCGTCGCACTGATTAAGCAGGTTCGCCAGCCAGTCGCGGGACAGCTCCACCGGCATACACCAGCGCACCATGCCCTGCTTCAGCAGCAGGCGCAGGGTGACCGCGTTATAGCAGTTCAGGGCGTGCCCAGCGACAAACGGCAGCTTACGTTCGGCGCACATGTTCACTACGCCCAGATCGCTCGCCTCCAGCAGGAAATCACCGTTCTCCACGTAGCGCTTAAGCTCGCCCAGCTCCGAGGCGGCCTGCACCAGCGCCAGAGTAGAGAGCACGACCTGTTTACCGCTCCCGGCGAGGGATTTAGCCATTGCCAGCCAGTCGCCTACTTTTGTAGCTCGCCGCTTGCTGCATACCGCTTCGCCCAGATAGATGGTATCGGCGCTGCTGCTGGCCGCCTGCCGGTAGAAATCCTCCAGCGTCTCTTTTGACCAGTAGTAGAGAACCGGTCCTAATGAATATTTCATTTTATCTCTCACTGCCATTTACGGTGATACGCGCCAAGAGTTGTCTGCGTTCCTTCAGACATTGCGCCGAGGGTCTCCATCCATGCCGGCTGTGGGGCATAGCTTTCCGGTGAGGCCATGCAGCGGTCGATGGCCTGACGCCACACCTTTGCCACCTGGCTGACGTAGGCCGGGCTGCGCTGGCGTCCCTCGATCTTCACCGAGGCGATATTTGCCTTCAACAGCTCGGGCAGCAGCTCCAGCGTATTCAGGCTGGTTGGCTCTTCCAGCACGTGGTAGCGCTCGTCGTCGACGTGGTAGCGGCCTTTGCACAGCGTCGGATAGCCTGCGTTCTCACCCTCCTGATAGCGGTCAATTAGCACCTCATTAAGGCGCGACTCCAGCCCCTGCGGCGTCTGCTGCCAGCGGACAAAGCGGGCAGGGGAGCAGGCCCCTACGGTATTAGGCGATTCACCGGTTAACCATGAGGAGAGGTAGCAGCGTCCCTCGGCCATAATGCACAGGCTGCCGAAGGCAAACACCTCCAGCGGCACCGGCGAGGTGCGGGCCAGCTGTTTCACCTGATGGATCGACAGCACGCGCGGCAGCACTACGCGGGCAACGTCAAAGTGGCGGTGGTAGAAGCGGATCGCCTCGTCGTTGGTGGCGGAGGCCTGCACCGAGACGTGGCGTTCAATGTGCGGATAGCGCTCGGCGGCGTACTCCAGCATCGCCAGATCGGCGAGGATCAGCGCGTCAGCCCCCAGCTGGGCGGCCATATCCACCGCCCGCTGCCAGCGAACGTAGCCGTCGGGGTGGGCAAAAGTATTGATCGCAATATGCAGCTTTTTACGCCGCTGGTGGACGAAATTGACTGCTTCCTGCAGCTTCTTCTCAGTGAAGTTGAGACCCGCAAAATGACGGGCGTTGGTATCATCCTTCAGGCCTATATAGACAGCGTCGGCACCGTTTTCGATAGCCGCCTTCAATGCCGGTAGGTTTCCGGCCGGGCAGAGCAACTCCATAGTGTATCCCAGGTCAGGGGCCGGGTGGCCCGCATGCACCGTAAGGTGCAAAAATTGTTAACGAACTGGGATTTTAGTTAACCCTTCGGCGACAATTTTTGATTTAAGGCAGCTAATCGCGTATTGATGGGGGGAATAGGGGGTAGTTTCATCTGCGCAATTGTTGATTTATGCCGCTATGTGAGTTCGGGGTTATGGCAGAATAGCCAGACTTTTCATATCAGGGAGTAAAGCTTGTGTTGGATATACTGCGCTCACGTCTCGTTCATGCCGCGCCGTCTCTGCTGCGCGTGCCGGTGAAGCTCGCGCCTTTTACGCTTAAACGTCAGGTGCTGGAGCAGCTTCTGCGCTGGCAGTTTCAGCAGGCGCTGGCAGATGGCGAGCTGGAGTTCCTGGAGGGTCGCTGGTTGAGCATTGAAGTACGCGATATTGGCCTCAGGTGGTTTACTTCCGTTGAGAATGAGCAGTTAATTGTGCGTGAGTCTGCCGCTGCCGACGTTAGCTTTAGCGCCGATGCCAGCGATCTGCTGATGATTGCCGCACGCAAGCAGGATCCGGACACGCTGTTCTTCCAGCGCCGGCTGGTGATTGAAGGCGATACCGAACTGGGGTTATACGTTAAGAACCTGATGGACGCCATTGAGCTGGAGCAGATGCCTAAACCGCTGCGCATCATGCTGCTGCAACTGGCGGAGTTCGTCGAGGCTGGCCTGCAAGCGCCGCCTGCGACTAAACCAACTTCTGTAGGTGAGCCATGCTAATTCGAGTCGAAATACCTATCGATGCGCCAGGCATTGATGCACTTCTCCGCCGCGCGTTCGACGGGGATAGCGAAGCTAACCTGGTCCACTCCCTGCGGGAAGACGGCTTGATTACCCTGGGGCTTGTCGCCACCGATGATGAAGGTCAGGTTGTCGGCTACGTTGCCTTTAGCCCGGTGGACGTTGAGGGTGAAGATCTGCAGTGGGTCGGCCTTGCGCCGCTGGCGGTAGATGAGCACTATCGTGGCCAGGGGCTGGCACGCCAGCTGGTTTATGAAGGGCTGGATTCGCTCAACGAGTTCGGTTACGCCGCCGTGGTTGCGCTGGGTGAGGCCGGCTTCTATCAGCGTCTCGGCTTTGAGCGGGCGGCACACTACGATCTCCACTGCCGCTGGCCGGGCACGGAGAGCGCCTTCCAGGTACATCGCCTGGCGGATGATGCCTTAAACGGCGTGCATGGCCTGGTGGAGTATCACGAACACTTCAATCGTGTTTAAGCGGCTGGGGCAGCAAGGCCGCCAGCAGCGTATCAAACGATCCATCCCCGGCAACGAGGCGCTCTTTCTGGCGCTTCGTTAGCTGTTTGATCCGGTACTCAATTTTCAAAGCTAGTGAGCGCTCACCTACTGGTGCTGAAAAGGCCAGTTGCAGCGCCCCTTTGCCGCGCAGCGCCTTTGCCCCTTTCCCTGTCTGATGCTGGGTGAAACGGCGGGCAACGTCAGTGGTGATGCCAGTATAGAGGGCATCATCGGCGGTACGGATAAGATATAAAAACCAGGGCGTCATAGCGTGATTTAACAGGATAAGGTGATCGCACCTTAGCATGAGGTAGATAAAAAATGGAAACTCTCCCCGCCATTCATCGCTGGCTGGCCAAACAGCACGTGGTCACCTGGTGCGTCGCCAGCGAAGGCGATCTATGGTGCGCCAACGCTTTTTACTACTACGATCCGCAGCGGATTGCTTTCTACGTAATGAGTGAGGATCGCACCCGCCATGCGCAGATGAGTGGTCATCACGCCCCGGTTGCGGGCACGGTTAACGGCCAGCCGAAGACGGTCGCCCTCATTCGCGGCGTACAGTTTAAAGGCGAGATTAGGCGTCTGGAGGGGGCGGAAAGCGAGGCCGCGCGTGAGCGCTATAACCGTCGCTTTCCGGTTGCCAGAGCGATGTCGGCCCCGGTATGGGAGATCTTACTGGACGAAATAAAGTTTACCGACAACACCCTGGGTTTTGGCAAAAAGCTTCACTGGCTACGGGGATCAGTTCCCCAGTAGACGCAGAGTTTCCCGGTTAAATGCGGGCAGATCGTCAGGCGTACGGCTGGTGATCAGCTGATCGTTATCATTCACCACTTCCTGATCGTAGAACTCCACGCCGGCGTTTTTCAGATCGATAACGATCGGCTTAACCGCCGTCAGCTTACGTCCGCGAACCACTTCAGCGCTGATCAGCAGCTGCGGGCCGTGGCAAATAGCAAATACTGGCTTGCCGGAGTTCACAAAATCGCGGGTAAAGGAGACAAAGCGCTCGTCGCCGCGCAGGGAGTCCGGAGAGTGACCGCCTGGCAGCAGCAGGGCATCAAACTCTGCTGGGGTTACCTCATCAATCGACTTATCAATGGTGACGCTGGCTTCGCCCTGTTTCCCCTTCACGGTTTTCCCGGCTTCCTTCTCAATGGTGATAACCTCGTGGCCCGCTTTACGGTACGCTTCGGCCGGGGAAGTAAATTCTGAATCTTCAAAGTCGTCAGTGATCAAGACTGCGATTTTCTTGCCCATGTTTCCTCCATTGTTTTAGCTCTGGATGGGTTATTTCGCCATCTATCGTTAATAATGACGTATATACAAGTGTGGTTCAGCGACCTCACATTGCAAGGCGGACTAATCTGCAAAAGGAGGCGAGATGAGTCAGGTACTGATTACCGGAGCGACCGGGCTGGTTGGCTCCCACCTGCTGCGTATGCTGATTCAGGAGCGGCGGGTCAACTATATTGCCGCCCCGACACGGCGGCCTCTGCTGGGCATGCCGGGGGTATTTAACCCCTGCGATCGCCAGCTCACCGATGCGCTGGCCCAGGTCACCGATCCTATCGACATGGTCTTCTGCTGCCTCGGCACGACCCGCCGGGAAGCAGGCAGCAAAGAGGCGTTTATTCATGCTGACTACACGCTGGTAGTGGATACCGCGCTGGCCGGACTGCGGCTCGGGGCCAAGCATATGCTGGTGGTTAGCGCGATGGGTGCCAATGCCAGCTCGCCCTTTTTCTATAACCGGGTGAAAGGGAAGATGGAAGAAGCCTTGATCGCCCAGGATTGGCCGCGCCTGACCTTTGCCCGTCCGGCAATGCTGCTGGGCCGCCGGGCGAAACAGCGGTTTGGTGAATCCCTGCTGGGGCCGATGCTGCACCTGCTGCCCGGCAAGTGGAAATCCATTGAGGCACGCGACGTAGCCCGTGCGATGCTCTTGACGGCGTTCTCCCCCTGCCGCGAGAGGGTCACTTTTTTGACCTCCGAGCAGCTGCATGCGATTGCCATCGGGGAGGAGAATTAACTGTTTCCAAAAGTGTCCAGTCAGGCGTAGTATCTTCCGGCCAATAATAATCCATACATCTTTCCGGGGAATGCAATGACTGGTCAGTCTTCATCTCAGGCGGTAACACCTGTCCAATGGTGGAAGCCCGCACTCTTTTTTCTCGTCGTTATCGTTGGGCTCTGGTATGTAAAGTGGCAGCCCTACTACGGTAAGGCCTTTACCGCCGCCGAAACCCACAGCATCGGCAAATCCATTCTTGCTAACGCCGAAGCCAATCCGCTGCGAGCCGCACTCGATTACGCGATGGTCTACTTCCTCGCGGTCTGGAAAGCAGCGGTGCTGGGCGTCCTTCTCGGCTCGCTAGTGCAGGTGCTTATTCCCCGCGACTGGCTGCTGCGTACTCTCGGCCAGAAGCGCGTTGGCGGCACGCTGTTTGGCACGCTCTTCTCTCTGCCGGGCATGATGTGCTCCTGCTGTGCCGCACCGGTTACCGCCGGGCTGCGTCGCCAACAGGTGTCGATGGGCGGCGCGCTGGCGTTCTGGATGGGTAACCCGCTGCTGAACCCGGCGACGCTGGTATTTATGGGCTTTGTGCTGGGCTGGCACTTCGCTCTGATTCGCTTGCTAGCCGGTCTGGCGATTGTGCCGGGCGTGGCCCTGCTGGTGCAGCGCTGGGTGAAGGAGAGCAACCGTCCCTCGCCGTTGCCTGAAACGGTCATCGCCGCCGAGCCGCAGGGCGGATTTATGGCGCGCTGGGGCCGGGCACTGTGGACGCTGTTCTGGAGCACCATCCCGGTCTACATTCTGGCGGTTCTGCTGCTGGGTGCGGCGCGGGTCTGGCTCTTCCCCCATGCCGATGGCGCTATCGACAACTCACTGCTGTGGGTAATGGGGATGGCTATCGTTGGCTGCCTGTTTGTCATCCCGACGGCGGCGGAAATTCCTATCGTGCAGACCATGATGATGGCTGGGATGGGCGTGGCTCCCGCGCTGGCGCTGCTCATCACGCTGCCTGCGGTAAGCCTGCCGTCGCTGATTATGCTGCGCAAATCCTTCCCGGCGAAGGCGCTGTGGCTAACCGGTGGACTGGTGGCTGTGGGGGGAATGATTGTGGGAGCGCTGGCTTTACTGTAAGAAAAACGCCGGATGGCGCTGCGCTTATCCGGCCTACGGAACGTGTAGGCCCGGTAAGCTTCGCGCCACCGGGCGTTATTAACTCACTACTTAATAAACGTAAACGCCGTAGTGACGTGCTTGACGCCCGACACGCGGCTGGCGGTATCGGCGGCGGCGGCGGCTTCACGCTCCGTCACCAGTCCCAGCAGGAACACCTCGCCGTTTTCGGTGGTCACCTTCACGTTCGACGATTTCACCTGATCGCTACCCAGCAGCTGAGAGCGCACCTTGGTGGTGATCCAGGTGTCTGACGAGGCGGTGCCGAGGCTAATCGGCTGACCCTGGCGGATCTCGTTATAGACCTCCGTTGCCCCCTCGACCCCCATCGCAATCTGCTTCGCACGCGAGGCCAGTTCGGTATTCGGTGCCTGGCCGACCAGCAGGACTTTACCCTGGTAAGCGGTCACGTTGATGCGTGCGCTCTTCTTAATCTGCTCGTCTTTAGCCAGCGCGCTGTTAACGCGCAGCTCCAGCGTTCCGTCATCAACCTGCGTGCCCACGGTACGCGGATCGGTGGCTGCTTTGGTGCCTACGGCAGCGCTGCCGACCACGGCCGCTGCGACACATCCCTGAAGCAGCAGCGCGGAGAGTATTACCGCAAGGGGCGTAAATGCCTTCATGTCTACTCCTTAATCATCCTGGTGAGGAAAAAGCGTGTTATCAATCAGATCGCAAAGGCAGTTCACCGTCAGCATATGCATCTCGTGAATGCGTGCGCTGCGGTGGGAAGGAATACGAATTTCGACATCCTGTGGTCCCAGAAGACCCGCCAGCTCGCCGCCGTCGTAGCCGGTGAGGGCAACGATGGTCATATCGCGCGTGACGGCTGCCTCAACGGCCTTTACGATATCCCGGCTGTTACCCCGGGCGGAGATCGCCAGCAGCACGTCGCCGGCATGACCGAGTGCGCGCACCTGTTTGGCATAGATCTCATCATGCAGCCGATCGTTGGCGATCGCGGTTAAGACCACGTTATCAGTATTTAGTGCAATCGCCGGCAGGCTCGGACGCTCGGTTTCGAAGCGATTGATCATGCTGGCAGCAAAATGCTGGGCGTTGGCGGCAGAGGTACCGTTGCCACAGCAGAGGATTTTGTTACCGTTAAGCAGGGAGTGAACCAGGGTCATGGCTGCACGGGAGATCGCATCCGGCAGGGCTTCCGCCGCCGCAATCTGGGTTTGAATACTTTCCGTAAAGCAGACTTTAATTCTTTCGAGCACGGTGATCCCTATTTGTCAGCTAGTATGAGTGGTCATTAAAGGCGTCTTGTATCCACTCCACGTCGTTTCCGGTGAAGGCTACCACATCGAACCGGCAATCCACAGTGTCAAAACTCCCATTGTGCCGGGCAAGCCAAAAACGCGCCGCCGACAGAAGTTTCAACTGTTTACTGCGGGTAATGCTGGCCGCTGCGCCACCGTAGCGGGCCGTTTTACGGTAGCGAACCTCAACGAAGACGGTTGTTGGACCCTGGCGCATAATCAGGTCAATCTCGCCGCCACGTGAACGCACGTTGGCGGCGATAAAACGCAGTCCTTTGCCCTCCAGCCAGCGGCGCGCCGTTGCTTCCCACGCGTCGCCGGCCTGTTTACGGCTTAACTGGCCGGGACGATCTGCCCCTGCTGGTATTTGAGCCATGATAACTTCCTGTTAATCACGCAGTCTGGAGTAGCCGAGAGATCGCCGGTATTGCCGCTGATCTCAAAGCCAGGAACCTGGCGCATCTGGGCGAAGTGGTTAGCCAGCGCCCACGCATCAACGCCCATGGCATACAGGCGTGCCAGCGAGTAGTCGTTGTTGACGCTGCCCAGCGCCTGCTGCATCAGCGCAGGGTTGCTGCCTGCCAGCATCGGGATTTCGCTAAACTGTAATCCCTCCATCTCGAGACGGAAGTCGGGGCCAGCGCCGCCCTGAGCGCTGCGCGAGCTGGCGTAGAGAGCCGCACCGCTGTGGCTGCCGGTGCGCATAGCGATCATCGGCTTGATGAGCGCGATCTCGTTCGGCGTTGCCAGGATATAGGCCGCATCGACGTTGCCACCGCCGGTGATCTGCGCTTCGGTCGGCGGAGCAGGGATGGTCAGGCCGCCGATAGTCACCCCCTGCTGCTGCGGCAGGCTGGAGGTCACCGGCGTGCCGGTCAGAGCGATACCGGACCCGCCGTTAATACCCATCTTCAGTTCAGCCGTGGAGCCGAACTTCTGCTGCAGCACGGTGCCGCCGCCCAGTTTCTGCCACTCATCGGCAAAGGCGGTGGTGACCCGATCACCCAGCGAGCTGCGCGGAACCAGCAGCAGCGGTGCGCGGCGGCCCTGATCCCACATATGGTGGGCGGCGTCGCGGGCCTCATCTTCCGGCGAGAGGGCGAAGTAGCAGATGTTCGCCCGGCTCTGCACCGACTCTGGCTGGTTCAGGGCCAGCACGTTAAGGGCGGTGTTGCTGCGCATCAGCTCTTCAACGTTACCCTTTAACAGCGGCCCCACTACGATACTGGCACCATCCTGCTGGACCTGGTTGAGGATCTGATCGAGCGGCTGCGAGCTGGTGTCGTAAATTTTCAGCTCGGCAGAGGGATTCGCCGGCGCGCTGGCTACCGCTGGGGTCGCGGCTGGCGGTGCCTGTGTTTCAGGGGCACTCACTGGCGCGGCTGTGTCCGCGGGTGCTGGGGCCTGAGTCGCTTCAGGGGCGGTCACCGGGGCCTCTACCGGTGCGGCAGGCTGCGTTTGGGTCAGCTCATCCACCGGTGCCTGGGAGGGGCTAACCACGTCAGCGTCTCCCGTTGTCGCCGCCTGGGCAACCTGGACAGGCGTTGCCGGGCCGCTCACGGCAGGTGCGCCGTTCTTCGCCGCTTCAAAACCCTGCTGGATAGCACGGCCATAAACCGCGGCCTGGCCGTTCAGCGGCAGCAGCAGAGCAATTTTGTTGGTAGAAGCCGGTTTAAAATTTTGCACGTTGGTTAACGCGGTCGGCAGCATCTTCGCACCGGGGTTTTGCGGATAGCGGGTCTGCCAGTCGCTGATCCCTGCCTTCAGCATGTTTGGATCGGTACGGTTATCGAACCAGACGCGCTGGAGATCAAGCCAGCCCTGCAGTACGTTCTCATCGGCGTTGATCACCAGCGCCTGCGCCTGCTCCGGCGTCATAGAGGAGAGTGCCTGCCAGGTCGCGTCGATATTTTTCTGCTTATCCTTCGCTGCCAGCAGCGGCTCCTGGGCAATTAAGGCCCGCAGCAGCGTCAGCGACGGACGGCCCTGGCTGGCGTCGATCTGCGCCTGCCAGTAGCGTGCCAGCTGGTTACCCTCGAAATCGGCGGGCTTCAGCTTATCCAGCAGCGCCTGCGCGCCAGCAAAATCCTTCTGCACCAGCTTAAGCTCAACGGCCAGCAGCGACTGCTCTTTACGCTGGGTATCGGTCAGCTCCTGCGGCAGCTGGCTAAACAGCTCACCCGCCTGCTGGCTTTTGCCCTCTTTCAGCAGGGCACGAATGGCGAGTAATTGCCAGTTGGTCTTGGTATCATCAGTGCTTTGCTGCATCTGGCTGAGATAAAAGCCAGAATCAGCCTGCGCCGTGCCCTGCATGTGCGCGCTGCTCTGGTCTGGCGTCTGTGTACCACAGCCGGCAAAAAGCAGGGCGGCGAGTACGACGGGCAGACAACGCGCTGCTTTTAAACGGAAAAATGTTGACTGTACCATTCTGTATCCAGTGATATTTTTTTCGCAATGCTCAATATTAAATCGGCAATACGGATGAAACAATGAAACAACACGAATCGGCGGAGAATTCTCAAGGTCAGCTCTATATTGTACCCACGCCAATCGGGAATTTGGCTGATATCACCCAGCGCGCGCTGACCGTGTTGCAAAGCGTTGATTTAGTTGCCGCAGAGGATACCCGCCACACTGGCCTGCTGTTGCAGCATTTCGCCATTAGCGCCCGCCTGTTTGCGCTTCACGACCACAACGAGCAGCAGAAGGCGGAGACGCTGGTGGCGAAGCTTAAAGAGGGGCAGAACATCGCCCTCGTTTCCGACGCCGGAACGCCGCTGATCAACGATCCCGGCTATCACCTGGTACGCTCCTGCCGCGAGGCGGGGATCCGCGTGGTGCCGCTCCCTGGCCCCTGCGCCGCTATCGCCGCCCTCAGCGCCGCCGGGCTGCCGTCGGATCGCTTCTGCTATGAAGGCTTCCTGCCTGCCAAATCCAAAGGTCGCCGCGACACGCTAAAAGCGCTGGAGGCCGAGCCGCGCACCCTGATCTTCTATGAATCTACCCACCGCCTGCTGGATAGCCTGGAGGACATCTGTACCGTGCTGGGCGAATCCCGCTACGTGGTGCTGGCCCGTGAGCTGACCAAAACCTGGGAGTCGATCCACGGCGCGCCTATCGGCGAGCTGCTGGCGTGGGTGAAGGAAGACGAAAACCGCCGTAAAGGGGAGATGGTGCTGATCGTCGAAGGGCATAAGGCTCAGGAGGAGGATCTGCCTGCCGACGCGCTGCGCACCCTGGCGCTGCTGCAGGCTGAGCTGCCGCTGAAAAAAGCCGCCGCGCTGGCCGCGGAGATCCACGGCGTGAAGAAGAACGCCCTCTATAAGTACGCCCTGGAGCAGCAGGAATAAGGTTACCGACATTCAGCGTGTCGGAAGAATGTCGGAAGAAATTGCTGATGTACCGTAGGCCGGGCAAGCGCAGCGCCGCCCGGCAAAAACATCACGTCACCGGAGCCGGGTTAAACACCGCCAGCTGGTTGTGTAGGCCCCACTGATCCGAGAAGGTTTTCTTGCGGCCGCTGGCCACGTCAAGGATGAAGCGGAACAGCTTCCAGCCGACGTCCTCAATGCTCTCTTCGCCGGTCGCAATCGTTCCGGCGTTGATATCCATCAGATCGTACCAGCGGTTAGCCAGCTCGGTACGGGTCGCCATCTTGATTACCGGCACCGCCACCAGGCCGTACGGCGTACCGCGCCCGGTGGTGAATACCTGGACGGTGATCCCGGAAGCTACCTGCTGAGTGCCGCAAACGAAGTCGCTGGCAGGGGTAGCCGCGTAGATCAGGCCACGCTTCGTTGGGCGCTGGCCCGGGGAGAGCACTTCCACGATGGCGCTCTGACCGGATTTAGCGATAGAGCCAAGCGCTTTCTCAACCACGTTAGCCAGGCCGCCTTTCTTGTTACCTGGCGAGGGGTTGGCGCTGCGGTCGGTTTTACCCATGTCGAGATAGTTATCGTACCAGGCCATCTCCTCCAGCAGGCGTTTACCCACCTCCTCGTTGATCGCGCGCGGGGTGAGAAGATGGATAGCATCACGCACCTCGGTCACTTCAGAGAACATCACTGTCGCACCGCAGCGGACCAGCAGGTCAGAGGCATAGCCTACCGCCGGGTTAGCGGTTACGCCGGAGAAGGCGTCGCTGCCGCCGCACTGCATACCCACTACCAGCTCGGAAGCCGGGCAGGTTTCACGCTGGCGAGCGTTGAGCTTGATGAGGTGGCGCTCGGCAACCTGAAGAATATCGTCAACCATCGAGCGGAAGCCGACGTGCTGCTCATCCTGCAGGCGCACGATGCTGGCGCTGTCGACCGCGATAGCCTGCACGTCTTCCGTCCCCTGCAGCAGGCGCTCCGGCTGGAGCTTCTCACAGCCGAGGCCTACCACCATCACTTCGCCGCCGAAGTTGGGGTTCAGGGCGATGTTATGGATGGTGCGGATAGGCACCACCGCTGCCGGGGCATTGATCGCCACGCCACAGCCGTAGAGGTGGTTCAGACCGACCACGCCGTCAACGTTCGGGTATTTCGGCAGCAGGTCGCGCTCGATAATTTTAACCACGTAGTCCACCACGCCCGCGACGCAGTGTACGCTGGTGGTGATACCCAGCAGGTTTTTCGTCCCGACGCTGCCGTCGGCGTTGCGATAGCCTTCAAAGGTGTAACCCTCAAGGGCGGGCAGCGGCTCCGGCACCTTAGTTGCCAGCGGCAGGGTGTTTAGCGGCGGTGCTGTCGGCAACTCCACGGTGGACTCATCGATCCAGCTGCCCCGGGCAATATCGCGCACCGCGTAGCCGATCACTTCACCGTAGCGGACAATGTCACCGTGCGCGGGAATATCCACCAGCGCCACTTTATGCCCCTGTGGGATATGCTCAATGAGTTCAAGCCCATCCGGGAAACGCGTCCCGGCTCTTAAGCCATTGTCATTGACAATAATCGCCACGTTATCGGTTTCATGAACCTTAATATAAAACGCCGTTGGCGATTCTTGTCTAATTTCGATGTCGGCCATTGTCCAGTATTCTCCGCCAGGTATGGGATAACAAAAACGGGAAAATGCGTATCATGTTTCTTGTTATCGGAAATAAACAACATTGCTATGGAATAAATAGTGTCAGGAGTTTCCGGTGAAGAATGTGATCCAGATCACTCATTATTGCTGTAACAGGCCCGGCGGCAGGGCGAATGCCTAAATCTGTGGATCAGCGCCCAGCGACTTGTGCATATGCTCAATATAATCGCTTAAAGTCATTTATTAATTGAGCAAAGCAACAATGCGTGATGTTTGTGGCCTGATTATACTGATTCACGATTTCATTGCATCTGGTTAGTTACCTGATATTACCTGCTATCGATAAATAATCAGGAAAATACACCTCATATAACGATAAGAATAGAGTACCGTGCCCGAGGATAAATAAATGATACTGGATACTGCCGTTGAATCAAAAAAGGGTATGCCTACCCGCTATTTAATCTTGCTCATTATCTTTATCGTTACGGCGATTAACTATGCGGACCGCGCAACGCTCTCCATTGCCGGGACCGAAGTCGCCAAAGAGTTACAGCTCAGCGCCGTCTCTATGGGCTACATCTTCTCCGCCTTCGGCTGGGCCTACCTGCTGATGCAGATCCCCGGCGGCTGGCTGCTGGACCGCTACGGTTCGAAAAAAGTATACACTTACAGCCTCTTTTTCTGGTCGCTGTTCACCTTCCTGCAAGGGTTTGTGGATGTCTTCCCGCTGGCCTGGGCTGGCGTTTCGATGTTCATCATGCGCTTTATGCTCGGCTTCTCTGAAGCGCCTTCGTTCCCGGCGAACGCCCGTATTGTTGCCGCCTGGTTTCCGACCAAAGAGCGCGGCACGGCGTCGGCGATTTTCAACTCTGCCCAGTACTTCTCTCTGGCGCTCTTCTCCCCGCTGCTGGGCTGGCTGACCTTCGCCTGGGGTTGGGAACATGTGTTTACGGTGATGGGCGTGATTGGCTTTGTGCTGACCGGTATGTGGGTGAAATTTATCCATAACCCAACCGACCATCCGAACATGTCCGCCAGCGAGCTGGAGTACATCACCAAAGGCGGTGCGGTGGTTGATATGGATCACAAAAAGCCGGGTGCGGCGGCTGGCGGTCCGAAAATGCACTACATCAAGCAATTATTGACCAACCGCATGATGCTGGGCGTGTTCTTCGGTCAGTATTTTATCAACACCATCACGTGGTTCTTCCTCACCTGGTTCCCTATCTACCTGGTGCAGGAGAAGGGGATGTCGATTCTGAAAGTGGGCCTGGTGGCCTCTATCCCGGCGCTGTGCGGTTTTGCTGGTGGCGTGCTGGGCGGGGTCTTCTCGGATCACCTGATCAAACGTGGCGCAACCATCACCCTGGCGCGTAAGCTACCTATCGTTCTGGGCATGCTGTTGGCGTCGAGCATCATTCTGTGTAACTACACCGATAACACTACCCTGGTGGTCACGCTGATGGCGCTGGCATTCTTCGGGAAAGGGTTTGGTGCTCTTGGCTGGCCGGTCATCTCCGACACCGCGCCAAAAGAGATTGTTGGACTGTGCGGCGGGGTATTTAACGTGTTTGGCAACGTGGCCTCCATTGTCACTCCGCTGGTAATTGGTTACCTGGTCAGCGAGCTGCACTCCTTTAACGCTGCACTGGTGTTCGTCGGCTGTTCAGCACTGATGGCGATGTTCTGCTACCTGTTCGTGGTGGGCGACATCAAGCGTATGGAACTGCGGAATTAAGCAACGGTTACTTCAAGGTATAGATGATGACTAACGATATCTTCCCTAACAAATTCAAGGCTGCGCTGGCAGCGCATCAGATTCAGATTGGCTGCTGGTCCGCGCTGGCAAGCCCAATCAGCACCGAAGTGCTGGGCCTGGCGGGCTTTGACTGGCTGGTGCTGGACGGCGAACATGCGCCGAACGATGTTACGACCTTTATCCCGCAGCTGATGGCCCTGAAGGGCAGCAGCAGCGCACCGGTGGTTCGCGCCCCGGCTAACGATCCAATTGCTATTAAGCGCCTGCTGGATATCGGCTTCTACAACTTCCTGATCCCGTTTGTCGAGAGCGAAGAGGAGGCCGTACTGGCAGTCGCCTCTACCCGCTATCCGCCAGAGGGCATTCGCGGCGTATCGGTCTCCCACCGCGCCAACATGTTTGGCACCGTGCCGGACTACTTCGGCCAGGCAAACAAGAACATCACTATTCTGGTACAGATTGAGAGCCAGCAGGGCGTGGATAACGTCGATGCCATCGCCGCTACCGACGGCGTGGACGGGATCTTCGTTGGTCCAAGCGACCTTGCTGCCGCGCTGGGCCACTTAGGCAATGCATCGCACCCGGAAGTACAGCGCTGCATCCAGCACATTTTTGCCCGTGCGAAAGCGCACGGTAAGCCAAGCGGCATCCTCGCGCCGGTAGAGGCCGATGCGCGCCGCTACCTGGAGTGGGGCGCAACCTTCGTTGCCGTTGGCAGTGACCTGGGCGTATTCCGCGCCGGAACCCAGCGCTTAGCTGATTCATTTAAGAAATAACCACCACCGAACTGAAGAGAGAGACGCACTATGACACTGAAAGTTGGTTTCATTGGCCTGGGCATTATGGGTAAACCAATGAGTAAAAACCTCATTAAAGCCGGTTACTCGCTGGTGGTTTCTGACCGTAATCATGAGGCGGTTGCTGAAGTGATTGCTGCCGGTGCAGAAACTGCCTCTACGGCAAAAGAGATTGCCGAGCAGTGTGATGTGATCATCACCATGCTGCCGAACTCCCCGCATGTGAAAGAGGTGGCGCTGGGTGAAGGCGGCATTATCGAAGGCGCGAAAGCGGGTACCGTGCTGATCGATATGAGCTCCATTGCACCGCTGGCCAGCCGTGAAATCAGCGACGCGCTGCAGGCGAAAGGCGTACAGATGCTGGACGCACCGGTGAGCGGCGGGGAACCGAAAGCGATCGACGGCACACTCTCCGTGATGGTTGGCGGCGACAAGGCGCTGTTCGATAAGTACTACGATCTGTTGAAAGCGATGGCTGGCTCAGTGGTGCACACCGGTGATATCGGCGCGGGCAACGTGACCAAGCTGGCAAACCAGGTGATCGTGGCGCTGAATATTGCCGCCATGTCTGAGGCTCTGAGTCTGGCAACCAAAGCAGGCGTGAACCCGGATCTGGTATTCCAGGCTATCCGCGGCGGCCTGGCGGGCAGCACCGTGCTGGAGGCGAAAGCGCCGATGGTACTGGATCGCAACTTCAAGCCAGGTTTCCGTATCGATCTGCACATCAAAGATCTGGCGAACGCGCTGGATACCTCCCACGGCGTGGGCGCGCAGCTGCCGCTGACCGCGGCGGTGATGGAGATGATGCAGGCGCTGCGTGCTGACGGTCACGGCAACGACGACCATAGCGCCCTTGCGTGCTACTACGAAAAACTGGCGAAGGTAGAAATCGCTCGCTAACAAAAAACGGGCGCGGCGACGCGCCCGGAATCTATGCCGCGTGCAGTAACAGGCTACTGATATGAAAATCGTAATCGCCCCAGACTCTTATAAAGAAAGCCTCTCTGCTACCGAGGTAGCCCAGGCGATAGAAAAAGGCTTCCGGGAAATTTTTCCGGACGCGCAGTACGTCTCCGTTCCGGTCGCCGACGGTGGGGAAGGAACGGTCGAGGCGATGATTGCCGCCACCCAGGGTGCGGAGCATACGGCATCGGTGACCGGCCCGCTGGGGGAGCGCGTTGACGCCCGCTGGGGGATGTCCGGCGACGGTAACACCGCCTTTATCGAGATGGCCGCTGCCAGCGGACTGGCCCTCGTGCCACCTGAACAACGTAACCCGTTGATTACCACCTCGCGCGGCACCGGGGAGCTGATCCTGCACGCGCTGGAGCACGGCGCACGGCATATCATTATTGGCATTGGCGGCAGCGCCACTAACGACGGCGGCGCAGGCATGGTGCAGGCGCTGGGCGCGAAGCTGTGTGATGCGAACGGCACTGAGATTGGCCACGGCGGCGGCAGCCTGATGAGCCTCAACACCATCGACATCAGCGGGCTGGATCCGCGTCTGGCAGCGTGCACCATCCGTGTCGCCTGCGATGTGACGAACCCGCTGACGGGGGAGCAGGGCGCATCGCGCATCTTTGGCCCGCAGAAAGGGGCCACCGAAGCGCAGATCGTTGAGCTGGACAGCAACCTCAATCACTACGCCGACGTGATTAAAAGATCCCTGCGCGTGGACGTAAAGAACGTACCTGGCGCAGGCGCGGCGGGCGGTATGGGCGCGGCGCTGATGGCTTTCCTGGGCGCTGAACTACGCAGCGGCATTGAGATCGTCACCCAGGCGCTGAACCTGGAAGAGCATATTCACGACTGCACGCTGGTGGTCACCGGCGAAGGTCGAATCGATAGCCAGAGCATTCACGGCAAGGTGCCTGTGGGCGTGGCGAACGTTGCCAAGAAATACCATAAGCCGGTGATCGGCATTGCGGGCAGCCTGACGCGCGACGTAGGCGTCGTGCATCAGTACGGTATCGATGCGGTATTTAGCGTGCTGACCAGCATCGGCACGCTGGAAGAGGCCTTCCGTGGCGCATTCGACAATATCTACCGCGCTTCACGCAACATTGCCGCCACCCTACGGGTCGGGATGTTGACGGAGGGGTGACAGCGGGGCGTAAACCCTCTATACTGCGCGCCGAAGCTGACCAGACAGTCGCCGCTTCGTCGTCGTCCTCTTTCGGGGGAGACGGGCGGAGGGGAGGAAAGTCCGGGCTCCATAGGGCAAGGTGCCAGGTAACGCCTGGGGGGTGTCACAGCCCACGACCAGTGCAACAGAGAGCAAACCGCCGATGGCCCACGCAAGTGGGATCAGGTAAGGGTGAAAGGGTGCGGTAAGAGCGCACCGCGCGGCTGGTAACAGTCCGTGGCACGGTAAACTCCACCCGGAGCAAGGCCAAATAGGGGTTCATAAGGTACGGCCCGTACTGAACCCGGGTAGGCTGCTTGAGCCAGTGAGCGATTGCTGGCCTAGATGAATGACTGTCCAACGACAGAACCCGGCTTATCGGTCAGTTTCACTCTTTACACAGAACCCCGCCTCGGCGGGGTTTTTTGTTTTTTACGGTAAGTCATTCTGCGTGATCCCTTTCACACATACACCCGCGTTAGAATATTTTTATTTATTCAGATGGAAGCGCAGCGGTGGTTTCTCTCACTCTCTCATTCAAGTTACTCAATAGCGAAGTTTTTCTCCCGCTTCCTGATTACGATTAATCGATACCAATATAGCCGCGCTATTAGCGGCATCAATAATAAAATCTGTCCCTACACTAATAAGCGAGAACGTTATGAGCACGAATAATATTGATGTGATGCAAGGCACATCTACGGCGGCCCGAAAGGCAGGCATGACGGAGCAGGCGTGGCGCGAAGCAATTAAATTCGACAGCACCGACACGGGCTGGGTCATTATGAGTATCGGCATGGCCATCGGCGCGGGAATTGTTTTTTTGCCGGTGCAGGTGGGGCTAATGGGGCTGTGGGTATTTTTGCTCTCCTCTATTATTGGCTACCCGGCAATGTATCTCTTTCAGCGGCTATTTATTAATACCCTGGCGGAGTCGCCGGAGTGCAAGGACTATCCCAGCGTCATTAGCGGCTATTTAGGTAAAAACTGGGGCGTCTTATTAGGCGTGCTCTATTTTGTTATGCTGGTGATCTGGATGTTCGTCTACTCTACCGCCATCACCAACGACAGCGCCTCCTACCTGCACACCTTTGGCGTTACCCAGGGGCTGCTCTCCGATAACCCTTTTTACGGCCTGGTGCTAATCTGCATTTTGGTCGCCATCTCCTCGCGCGGCGAGAAGCTGCTGTTTAAAGTCTCGAGCCTGATGGTGCTGACCAAGCTGCTGGTGGTCGCAGCGTTGGGGTTGAGCATGGTGGGGCTATGGCACCTCTACAATGCCGGGACGCTTCCGCCCGCAGGCCTGCTGATTAAGAACGCGATCATTACGCTGCCCTTTACCCTGACCTCCATTCTTTTTATCCAGACCCTCAGCCCGATGGTGATCTCCTACCGCGCCAAAGAGAAGTCCGTCGAGGTTGCTCGCTATAAAGCCCTGCGGGCGATGAATATCGCTTTTGCCATTCTGTTTGTTACCGTCTTTTTCTACGCCGTCTCATTCACCCTGGCTATGGGCCACGATGAAGCGGTGAAAGCGTATGAGCAAAATATCTCCGCGCTGGCCATTGCCGCGCAGTTTATTAGCGGCGAGGGTGCAGGCTGGGTAAAAGTGGTCAGCGTTATTTTAAATATCTTTGCCGTGATGACCGCTTTCTTTGGTGTTTATCTCGGCTTTCGTGAGGCGACCCAGGGCATTGTTATGAACCTGCTGCGGCGTAAATTCCCGACCCGGCAGTTTGACGAGAAATATGTCCAGGGTGGATCATGATCTTCGCTATTCTGCTGGCCTGGAGCGCCATTGTCCTTAATGCCCCGGTGCTGAGCTTCACCTCAATCTGTAGTCCTATATTCGGTCTGATCGGCTGCTTAATTCCCGCCTGGCTGGTCTATAAGGTGCCGGCGCTGCACAAGTACAAAGGCCTGTCGCTGAAGATCATTATTATTACCGGCCTGCTGCTCTGTATTTCACCGCTGCTGGCCTTCGCCTGATGCTATTAATCTCATGAAACAGATGGACGTTATTATGTCAGATGCAAAATGGAACCCGGAATGGGATCGGTTTATTCAGATCGTACGCCAGGAGGTTAAACCTGCGCTGGGCTGTACCGAACCGGTATCACTGGCGCTGGCCAGCGCTACCGCCGCCGCGCAGCTCTCCGGCAGGGTTGAACGCGTAGAGTGCTACGTTTCGCCTAACCTGCTGAAAAACGGTATGGGCGTCACCGTACCGGGAACGGGCATGGTGGGGCTACCGATTGCCGCCGCCCTCGGCGCGCTCGGAGGCGATGCCACCGCTGGGCTGGAGGTGCTTAAAGCCGCGTCGCCACAGGCGATAGAGGATGCCAAAGCGATGCTTGCCGAGGGGCGAGTATGCGTCAGGCTACAGAAGCCGTGCAGTGAGATCCTCTACGCCCGCGCCTGCGTCTTTACGGCGGACAGCCAGGCCAGCGTGACGATCGAGGGCGATCATACTCGCATCGTGCGGATCGAAAAGCAGGGCGAGACGGTTTTCCAGCGCAGCAGTGAGGCGGAAGAGCGCAACGAGGATCCGCTGGCCGTGCTGTCACAGACCACGCTGCGCGGCATTTTGGCCTTCATTGAGCAGGCCCCGTTTGAGCGTATCCGCTTCATCCTCGAGGCAGCCCGGATAAACGATGCGCTCTCCCGGGAGGGCTTAGCCAGGGAGTGGGGCCTGCACATTGGTGCCACGCTGCAAAAGCAGTGCAATCGCGGCCTGCTGGCAAAGGATCTCTCTTCGACAATTGTGATCCGTACCAGTGCCGCCTCGGACGCAAGGATGGGTGGGGCGTCGCTGCCAGCGATGAGCAACTCAGGTTCCGGCAACCAGGGGATCGCCGCCACGCTGCCGGTTGTAGTATTAGCTGAGTTTTTAGGTGAGGATGACGAGCGGCTGGCCCGCGCGCTGATGCTTTCCCACCTCAGCGCAATCTACATTCACAACCAGCTTCCGCGTCTGTCAGCACTCTGCGCCGCGACGACGGCGGCCATGGGAGCGGCGGCAGGGATGGCATGGCTGATGGACGGACGCTATGACACCCTCGCCAGAGCTATCAGCAGCATGATCGGGGACGTCAGCGGGATGATCTGCGATGGCGCATCTAATAGCTGCGCGATGAAGGTGTCGACCAGCGTCTCGTCAGCGTGGAAAGCCGTGCTGATGGCGTTGGATGAGACTGCGGTGACCGGCAATGAGGGGATCGTGGCGCACGACGTTGAACAGTCAATCGCAAACCTCTGTGCGCTGGCCTGCCATGCTATGCAGATCACCGACCGGCAGATCATCGACATCATGGCACACAAAGTCTAAGACCGTAGGCCGGGCAAGCGCAGCGCCGCCCGGCGTTTCAGGGTCAAACAGGTAAATCAACCAGCAGCGCCCGCAGCGGCGTGTCCGCCACCAGCGTGATATGCGCCTCGTCGCGAATAAACGCCCCGTCGCCGCAGGTCAGCGCCTTCTGCTCCTCCTGCGGCGTCAGAGCATGAAATCTGCCATGAATCGATTGCAGGTAAGCGCGGGGGCCATGCAGCTGGAAACTGAGCTGTTCACCCTTATCCAGTTCAATATGGTGCAGCCAGACCTGCTGGCGGAGCTGTAAACTTTCATCGTTTCCATCAGGGGAGGCTAGCAGCTGCTGTTTGCCCGCGATGGCAATTTTTTGCACTGGCGGGTTCTCCCGCTCCGGGCAGGCGTCCAGCCAGAGCTGCATCCGCGTCAGGGATTTATCTTTGCTCAGATTGTGTTCGCTATAGCTGATCCCCGGCTGGGTCGCGATCAGCAGCGCTTCACCCGCCTTCGCCTGTACATGGTGACCATCGCTATCGCGGTACTCGGCTTCTCCCTCAAGGATCAGGTTAAGAATATCCACCTTAGGGTAGGTACGCGGCTGGAATGACGCGCCGGGAGCCAGAACCTCCTGGTTCAGCACCCGCAGGGAGGCGTAGCCCAGCAGTTTAGGGTCAAAGTAGTGTCCAAAGGAGAAGGTGTAACGGGCCTGCAGCCATCCGAAATCTGCCTGTCCGCACTGTTTGGCTGTTCTGGTAGTAATCATAATTCTGACCTCTCTTTACACTAAATCAATGGTAAAGGTATGGACGCTGCAATGTTAGCCAGATATTCTGCCCGGTATGTTCAAATTTCCTGAATGAGAACGAAATGGCTAAAGAGAGAGCGCTGACGCTCGAAGCATTACGCGTCATGGACGCCATCGACAGGCGCGGCAGCTTTGCCGCAGCGGCGGATGAGCTGGGCCGGGTGCCTTCCGCGCTGAGCTATACCATGCAGAAGCTGGAGGAAGAGCTGGACGTGGTGCTCTTCGACCGTTCCGGGCACCGGACAAAATTTACCAACGTCGGGCGCATGCTGCTGGAGCGAGGACGCGTGCTGCTGGAGGCCGCCGACAAGCTCACCACCGATGCCGAAGCGCTGGCCAGGGGCTGGGAGACGCACCTGACGCTGGTGAGCGAAGCGCTGGTACCAACGCCTTCCTTTTTCCCGCTGGTGGAGAGGCTGGCGACGAAAGCCAATACCCAGCTCTCCATTATTACCGAAGTCCTGGCGGGGGCGTGGGAGCGCTTGGAGCAGGGCCGGGCGGATATCGTCATCGCCCCGGATATGCACTTCCGCTCGTCGTCAGAGATCAACTCGCGCAAGCTCTACACGCTCCTCAACGTCTACGTCGCCGCGCCGGATCATCCTATTCACCAGGAGCCGGAGCCACTCTCTGAGGTGACGCGGGTGAAATATCGCGGCGTCGCGGTAGCCGATACCGCCCGCGAGCGCCCGGTGCTTACCGTACAGCTGTTGGACAAGCAGCCGCGCCTGACGGTGAGCAGCCTGGAGGATAAGCGCAACGCGCTGCTGGCCGGGCTAGGCGTAGCCACCATGCCTTACCCGCTGGTTGAAAAGGATATCGCCGAAGGGCGTCTGCGGGTGGTCAGTCCGGAATCCACCAGCGAGGTGGATATCATTATGGCCTGGCGGCGCGACAGCATGGGCGAGGCGAAGGCCTGGTGCCTGCGGGAGATCCCCAAGCTTTTTGCAGGGAAATAGGCAATAAAAAGGGCACCCTGGAGGTGCCCTGATAGCTTAGCCGAAGCGAATATCGCGCCCGTGCGGCTCATCCAGATCCTGCCACGGTCCGATGGAGATAATCCCCGTCGGGTTGATGGTCTTATGGCTGCGGTAGTAGTGGTTGCGAATGTGGGCAAAGTCGACGGTTTCAGCAATGCCCGGCATCTGGTAGATATCACGCAGAAAGCCGTACAGGTTCAGGTAGTCGCTGATCCGATGCTTATCACACTTGAAGTGCGTAACGTAGACCGGATCAAAGCGTACCAGCGTCGTCCACAGGCGAATATCTGCTTCCGTCAGGTGATTGCCGGTCAGGTAGCGGTGCTGGCCGAGGATCTGCTCCAGCCGTGACAGAGAAGAGAATACGTTCTCTACCGCTTCGTCGTAGGCCTCCTGGCTGGTAGCAAACCCAGCTTTGTAGACGCCGTTATTGACGTTATCGTAGATCCAGCTGTTCAGCTCATCAATCTGCCCCCGCAGCGCTGGCGGATAGTAGTCGCCCGCTTTCGCACCGTGCGCGTCAAAGGCGGTATTGAACATGCGAATAATATCCGCAGACTCATTGCTGACGATGGTGTGGTTTTTCTTATCCCACAGCACCGGCACGGTGACACGCCCGGTATAGTGTGGGTCAGCGTGGAGATAGAGCTGATAGAGAAAATCGTGCTGATAGAGCTTGTCGCCGGTGGCAGCAGGGAAGCTATCATCAAAGGTCCAGCCGCTCTCCAGCATCAGCGGGTTAACCACGGAGACGTCGATAAACGGCTCAAGGCCTTTCAGAGTGCGAAGGATCAGTGTCCGGTGCGCCCACGGGCAGGCGAGGGAGACATAGAGATGGTAGCGATCTTTCTCAGGTGCAAAACCGCCTTCGCCCGTTGGGCCTGCTTCACCGTCTGCGTTCAGCCAGTTACGGAACGCGGACTCCGAGCGTTTAAAGCGTCCGCCGGTTGACTTCGTATCGTACCAGACGTCATGCCAGACGCCGTCAATAAGCTGTCCCATGGTGCTCTCCTTACTGCCGGAAAAAGGTTAAGCGGGAAGAGATGGCTCTCCCCGCCTTGAATTGCTATCAGTATAGAAGCCTTACCACTTTTTATTCAGCACGCGGTCGATGCTAAATGCGCCCGGACCGGTAATACCCAGCAGCAGGAAACCGCCCGCGATGGTCAGGTTTTTCATGAACATGATGGAGTTCATGCCTTCCGCAAAGTTGCTGTGGAAGAGGAACGCGGTGAGCAGCGTAAAGACGGCGGTAATCAACGCGGTGGTACGGGTCAGGAAACCAAACAGAATTGCCAAACCGCCGCCGAACTCAAGCAGAATAACCAGCGGCAACATGAAGCCGGGTACGCTCATCGCTTCCATATACTGCTGGGTGCCTGCATAACCGGAAATTTTGCCCCAGCCAGCGGTAATAAACAGAATTGGCATCAGAATACGCGCTACCAGAATACCAATATCTTCTAATTTTTTCATTTTACTCTCCATGAGGCCGCAGAGGCCGCTAATGTCATTTTTCCAGCGCTGACGGGCGTTTGCTGCCTGTTTGCTGTCGATGGAGAGGATAATAAACGCGGCGGAGAGGGATTGTTAGCAAGGAAAACTGTTAATCTTTATCAAATAATATGATTGATAACTATGAGGTCACGCCGGGCGGCGCTACGCTTGCACCGGCCTACACACTGCGTGGGCCGGTGCATAATGGTAATTAACGCAGGCGTTGCTGCTTGATGGTGGACTGCACCAGACGCCAGGTGCTCCACGCGGCAAACCCGCGCTTCGCCCAGCGCAGCAGCATGTTGGGGTGACGAACGGTACGCACCGCCATCAAACTGCTGCCCACCAGCAGCCACGATCGCATACTAAGAAAAGTATTCCAGCCGCGATCGTAAGCGCCCGTCGTCTCCAGCCAGTCGCGACGGCTGGCGGTGAGATCGAGGCGCTGCTGCTGGATCTGGCTTAGCAGCATCGCTTTGCGTTTGAGACGCTCCGCTTTACTACTGCTCACTTTTTATCCTCCTCCAGCAGAGAACGATCGTTAGCCAGCTCACCGCGCGTATGGCGCAGGAATGTTGATTGTCGAGCCTTATGCAGCGTCCAGAAACCGCCGATGATAGCGCCTACCAGCAGAACCACAGTGGTAGCGATCATCGCGTTAAGACGGTATTGAGGGTCGATAGCCCAGATGATGAGAACCATCAGGCTCATCAGGCCAAAGGCAGCCAGCAGCATGGTGAGCCCCAACATCAGGAGCATCTGGATGACGTTTGCTTTCTCTTCTTCCAGTTCCACCACGACCAGACGCAAACGCGTTTCCACCATCTCAACGAGGATGGTCATAATGCGTTGCCCAATACCCAGGACGCTTTTTCCTGGCCCGCTTGTTTGACGTAAGTCAGCCATAATCAGCGTCGCGTCAGCAGCACGCCCAGCACCACACCGGCGGCAGCTGCAATCCCTACACCAGTCCACGGGTTCTCGCGCACATATTCATCGGCGCGCGTGGCGGCTTCACGGGTTTGCTTGGCAATAACATCGCTGGTTTCACCCAGGCGATAGCGGCTTTCGTGCAGAGCACGTTCTGCTTTGGTACGCAGTTTACTCAGCTCTTCTTTCGATTTGTCCCCGGAGTTGCTTAACACCTCTTCCAGGGTATCCGTCAGGGATTTCAACTCAGCGCGCAGATGATCGGCAGTAGTATCTTTAGACTTAGACATAGTTCTCTCCAGTGAGCGAGTGGTAACTTCCTTTAATAATCACGGGCCTCAAGCGTACGCAGCTCTTCCTGCGCCTCTCTCAGCTTGTGTTCACGTTTGGTCACTTTATCCGCATCGCCTTTTTGCTGTGCTTCAGTCAGATCCTGCTGGCGTTCAGCAATCTCTTCCTTCTGCTCAGCAATTTTTTTCTGGTGGTCTGCGCGCAGCTTGCTGTCAGTGCAGTTAGCTTTTACTTCCGTAAGCGCCTTGTTCAGGCCGTCAACGCGGCGCTGATTGTTATGCTTCTCGGCGTAGCTAATTTCGCGCAGGATATCCTGTTCTTTCTCCTGGCAAAGCGATACGGCCTGCGAAGCGGCGCTCAAAGAAAAAAGGCTTAACGCCAGTACGATGCGGTATCTCATTCTTATAACTTTCCCTTGTTTAAGCGGCATATCACCATGAAATGCCGATAATGTAGTCAGTAAAAGAGTGACACTGTTCCCGTCTACTCAAGCATAGTAAGTAAACGCGAAGATCACCAAAGTAAGTGAAAAGATTCGGATTAGTAGAAGGTTAGCCCAGACGGTGAGGGGTATCCCGCAGGCGGGTGAGCCATGCGGAGGTCTGGTCGTCGTCGTCCTGAAGGGCAATGATATATCCCTGCGGCAGGGTGCGGTCTAAGACCACTTTCGCCGCAGCGCTTTGCGCGCTGGAATCAAAGGTAATCACCAGGGTGTCATTTTTCGGCGTAATGCTTTTAAAGCGGATGCCGTTGGCGTCAAGGTGATGCCAGATGGAGAAGCCATCCGGCACGCTGACGCTCTGATTGCCGGGGCGAATGGCCAGCGTTGACTCACGCTGCTGCAGCGTAGCCCAGGCAGAGAAGAGTAGGGTAAAGAGCATTATGGTTGCCAGCGCAAAGGCGCACTGGTGCATCAGCGCGCGTCGCGAGCGTGATTTACTGCCGATTTCCATATTTTTTCTTCCATAAAACGAACAGCGAGCCAACCAGCCCAACTACCAGCAGAACCACCGGCAGCAGCATCAGGCAGGACATGAGCGCATCTTCATATTTGAGAAACACGGGCGTCTTGCCCAGCAGATAACCAAAGGTGGTGAGGATCACTACCCACAGCAGGCCGCTCATCCAGTTAAAGAACTGAAAGCGGGCATTGTTCAGGCCAGAGAGACCGGCAATCGTTGGCAGCAGCGTACGCACAAAGGCAATAAAGCGGCCAACCAGCAGCGCGGAGAGTCCGTGCTTATGGAACATATGGTGCGCCCGCTGATGGTAGTGTGCGGGCAAGTGTGACAGCCAGTTCTGCACGATGCGCGTATTGCCCAGCCATCGCCCCTGAATGTAGCTCACCCAGCAGCCGAGGCTGGCGGCAGCGGTCAGCAGCAGAATGGTTTGCGGATAGCCCATCGCCCCCTTCGCAATCAGCACGCCTACCAGCACCAGCAGGCTATCACCCGGTAAAAATGCCGCTGGCAGCAGGCCGTTTTCCAGAAACAGAATCATAAACAAAACAAAATAGAGCATGCCGATCATGGAAGGATTCGCCAGCGTTTCGAAATCCTGGTGCCATAAAGCGTTCAGTAACTGGGTAAGTAGTTCCATTCAGTGTTCCTGGTACATCGGTTAACGAATATCGGGGTTAACGCCGCTGGAGAGAAATTGCATCTAATTGTAACAAACGCCAGAGATCTGCGTCACTGAAAATACGTATTTTAGGAATTGATTTTGCTTGCCGGGGAGAGGGGTGACAAAGGTATTTACAAAGGCTGACACTCTATACGGTTTCTGACCGCATTATGTCATTGATTGCACAGCGCAGGCGAACCTGCGCCTACGCTGCAACAGGAAGAGTGTTATTTCACCGCGCTTGCGGCGGTATCGAGGTGGACCACCGGGTTTTCAGCAAAAAGATAGCGGTCAGCGTTAAACTCAAAGTCATCACTGGTTTCATTAAACAGCATCAGCTTGGTATTCTCGAGATGCTGCCACATTGCCAGCTTGGCCGCATGCGGATCCTTACGAATCAGCGCCTTAAGAATTTGGTCATGATCGTCGCACCAGTTATCTACCGTACGCGCATCGATGTGATCGTGCAGTTTTTTCCAGTACGGGTTGTGCGTACGCTGAGTCCACATTTTTTCCACGATTGCTGCCAGGGCGGTATTCTGTGTGGCCAGCGCCACCTGAACGTGGAACTGGAGATCCCACTCAGAGTCGCGGAAGCATTTCTCCTGACGCGCCTTGTCCTGGATCTCCATCAGCTTCATGATGTCCTGCTTGGTCACCTGGGTAGCGGCAAACTCGGCAATGTTGCTCTCGATTAGCTGACGGGCCTGTAGCAGCTCGAACGGGCCGTAGTTGGCAAACTCCATGGATTCGTCGGGGATCTGCTGATATTTCGCCTGGTTGGAGATGACATGGATACCGGAGCCTTTACGCACCTCGACGTAGCCCTCAACCTCCAGCATGATGATCGCTTCGCGCACCACGGTGCGGCTAACGCTCTTCTCATCGGCAATAAAGCGCTCGGCGGGCAGTTTGTCACCGACAAGGTACACGCCGTCCTCAATGCGGCTCTTTAGCTCAGCGGCCAGCTGCTGATATAAACGGCGTGATTCGGTGATTTCCATTTGTGCTCCAGGCGAGACAGGATAGATAGATTTGTTATACCACTTTTCCTAAATTCCCACCATACCAGTAACGAAAAAGCCGCCCGAATAGTGCAGGCGGCTTGTGGTAAATGTGTGATGCGTTATTGAAGGTTGCTAGTGCTGGGTGGCAGGACCACCGACGGCTCGCTTCTCTTCTTCGAGTTCCGCTGCGGACTTGCTCTTCAGCACGGTCCAGATAACGATAGCCCCCAGCACGTCGAACACTGCCAGCACGGCGAACAGCGGGCTGAAGCCGATGGTGTCAGCCAGCGCACCGACCACCAGAGCAAACATAGTGCTCGCTGTCCAGGCCGCCATACCGGTCAGACCGTTGGCGGTAGCCACTTCGTTACGGCCAAACACGTCAGAGGAGAGGGTGATCAGCGCACCAGACAGAGACTGGTGAGCAAAACCGCCGACGCACAGCAGGGCGATAGCGGCATACGGACTGGTGAACAGGCCGATCATGCCTGGGCCGATCATCAGCACCGCACCCATGGTCACCACCATTTTACGGGAGACGATCAGGTTCACGCCAAACCAGCGCTGGAACAGCGGCGGCAGATACCCCCCAACGATACAGCCGAGGTCTGCGAACAGCATGGGCATCCAGGCAAACATGGCGATCTCTTTCAGGTTAAAGCCGTAGACTTTAAACATGAACAGCGGGATCCAGGCGTTGAAGGTACCCCAGGCTGGCTCTGCCAGGAAACGCGGCAGGGCGATACCCCAGAACTGACGAGTGCCCAGAATCTGCCAGACAGACATCTTCTTACCGTTGTTGGTCTGATGCTGTGCTTCCTGACCGCCAATGATATAGCCACGCTCTTCTTCGGTTAATTTTTTCTGATCGCGCGGGTGTTTGTAGAAGATCAGCCAGGCCATCGCCCAGGCGAAGCTCAGCACGCCGGAGATGATGAAAGCCAGCTGCCAGCTGTGCATGACGATAGCCCATACCACCAGCGGCGGCGCAATCATCGCACCAATAGAGGAACCGACGTTAAAGTAGCCTACAGCGATAGAGCGCTCTTTCGCCGGGAACCACTCGGACGCAGCTTTCAGGCCGGCCGGGATCATGGCGGCTTCAGCGGCACCGACTGCACCACGTGCCAGCGCTAAACCACCCCAGCTGCCTGCCAGCGCTGTCGCACCACAGAAGATCGCCCAGGTCACCGCAAAGACGGCGTAGCCCACTTTGGTACCCAGAATATCCAGCACATAGCCCGCAACCGGCTGCATGATGGTGTAGGCGGCGGAATAGGCCGCGATGATATATGAGTACTGCTGCGTGGAGATGTGCAGCTCTTCCATTAGCGTTGGCGCAGCCGCGGCTATGGTGTTACGGGTCAGGTAGCCCAGCACGGTGCCCAGCGTCACCAGCGCTATCATGTACCAACGTAAACCTTTAATTTTACGCATGTAAAACCTCATCGTTATGTTATTTCCGCCTTGGGCGGCCCCTCCTCCGGATCGAGCCGGGGGAGGTGTAACGGGGGGCGTAGCCGGGAATAACTCCCGAAACGGCCCGGACCTTGCCATCAGTGTGCGTGCACAAATCGGTATCCGTACCGGTAAACTCAGTGATTAATCACCTGTAATGCATTCCGTCGGTGTATGTTCTGCGACGGCAGGAAAGATAACTTGTCATACAACTTTAAAAGGTGAGTGACATCACAAAAGTGCTTTTCTCTGTGTGGGCATTATGCCGCGTCAGCAAAGCCAGAGCTGGCGCGGGCTGGCGGCGAGTTTACTCCCTTAAGGGTAAATTTTTTGTCAGCGTTTATTGATCTAACTCACGAAAATATCTTCGGTCTATAGAAATTGGTGTGATAACTTTGTCAGCATTGAACGTACGCATCTAACGCTCTCGTTTAGAGGAAGACGATAATGACCGCTTTTATGACCGAAGATTTCCTGCTGGATACTGAATTTGCTCGCCGTCTGTACCATGATTACGCGAAAGATCAGCCGATTTTCGACTATCATTGCCACCTGCCGCCGCAGCAGATTGCGGACAACTACCGTTTCAAAAACCTGTATGACATCTGGTTAAAAGGCGATCACTATAAGTGGCGTGCGATGCGCACTAACGGTGTGCCTGAGCGCCTGTGTACCGGCGACGCCTCTGACCGCGAAAAGTTTGACGCGTGGGCAGCCACCGTGCCGCACACTATTGGTAACCCGTTATACCACTGGACGCACCTCGAGCTGCGCCGCCCGTTTGGTATTACAGGTAAGCTGCTCTCTCCGGCGACCGCCGATGAGATCTGGGAGCAGGGCAACGCGCTGCTGGCCCAGGACAAATTCTCCGCCCGCGGCATCATGCAGCAGATGAATGTGAAGATGGTCGGCACCACTGACGATCCGATCGACTCTCTTGAGCACCACGCCAGCGTGGCGAAAGACACCTCCTTCAGCATCAAAGTGCTGCCGAGCTGGCGTCCGGATAAGGCGTTCAACATCGAGCTGGCGACCTTTAACGACTATATGGCGAAGCTGGGTGAAGTCTCCGATACCGATATCCGCCGCTTTAGCGATCTGCAAACCGCGCTGACTAAACGTCTGGATCACTTTGCCGCCCACGGCTGTAAAGTTTCTGACCATGCGCTGGACGTGGTGCTGTTTGCCGAGGCGAGCGAAGCCGAGCTGGATAGTATCCTTGCCCGTCGTCTGGCGGGTGAGACCCTGAGCGAGCGCGAAGTAGCGCAGTTTAAGACCGCCGTGCTGGTTTGGCTGGGTGCAGAATATGCCCGCCGCGAATGGGTACAGCAGTACCACATTGGCGCGCTGCGTAATAACAACCTGCGCCAGTTCAAACTGCTGGGGCCGGACGTTGGCTTCGACTCCATCAACGACCGTCCGCTGGCGGAAGAGCTCTCTAAGCTGCTCAGCAAGCAGAACGAAGAGAACCTGTTGCCGAAAACCATTCTTTACTGCCTGAACCCGCGCGATAACGAAGTGCTGGGTACCATGATCGGTAACTTCCAGGGTGAAGGTATGCCGGGCAAGATGCAGTTCGGTTCCGGCTGGTGGTTTAACGACCAGAAAGATGGCATGGAGCGTCAGATGACCCAGCTGGCACAGCTTGGCCTGTTAAGCCGCTTCGTAGGGATGCTGACCGATAGCCGCAGCTTCCTCTCCTATACCCGTCACGAGTATTTCCGTCGCATCCTGTGCCAGATGATTGGCCGCTGGGTCGCCGCCGGGGAAGCACCGGCAGATATCCAGCTGCTGGGCGAGATGGTGAGAAATATCTGCTTTAACAATGCGCGTGACTACTTCGCGATTGAACTGAACTAAGGCCGTTTGAGGTTGATATGCAATACATCAAGATCCATTCGCTAGATAACGTCGCAGTCGCGCTGGCTGACCTGGCGGAAGGCGCGGAAATTTCTGTCGATAACCACACCGTACGGCTGCGCCAGCCGGTGGGACGCGGGCACAAGTTTGCTCTGCAGACCATCCCGCAGGGGCAAAACGTGGTGAAATACGGTCTGCCTATTGGTCATGCCACGGCAGATATCGCGGAGGGTGAATACATTCACTCTCACAATGCGCGCACCAATCTGAGCGATCTGGACGAGTATAGCTATCAACCCGATCTTCAGGCTGTGCAGGCGCAGGCGGCGGATCGCGACGTTGAGATCTACCGTCGGGCCAACGGTGAGGTAGGTATCCGCAACGAGCTGTGGATCCTGCCAACCGTTGGCTGCGTCAACGGCATTGCCCGCCAGATCCAGACCCGTTTCTTAAAAGAGACGCAGAATGCTGAAGGCACCGACGGCGTCTTCCTGTTCAGCCACACCTACGGCTGCTCGCAGCTCGGGGATGATCACGTCAACACCCGCACCATGCTGCAAAACATGGTGCGTCATCCGAATGCGGGTGCGGTGCTGGTGATTGGCCTCGGCTGTGAGAACAACCAGGTTGATGCCTTCCGCGAAACGCTGGGCGACTTCGACCCGGACCGCGTCCACTTTATGGTCTGCCAACACCAGGAAGATGAAGTGGAAGCGGGCCTTGAGCATATGCACCAGCTCTATAACGCGATGCGTAACGATAAACGCGAACCGGGCAAGCTGAGCGAGCTGAAGTTTGGCCTTGAGTGCGGCGGCTCTGATGGCCTCTCCGGCATCACCGCCAACCCGATGTTGGGTCGCTTCTCGGACTACGTGATCGGCAACGGTGGCACCACCGTGCTGACCGAAGTACCAGAGATGTTTGGCGCCGAGCAGATCCTGATGAGCCACTGCCGCGATGAGTCCACGTTTGAAAAAACCGTCACCATGGTGAACGACTTCAAACAGTACTTTATCGCCCACAACCAGCCGATCTATGAGAACCCATCGCCAGGCAACAAAGCGGGTGGCATTACCACTCTGGAAGAGAAGTCGCTGGGCTGTACCCAGAAAGCGGGGGCCAGCCAGGTGGTTGACGTGCTGCGCTATGGCGAGCGTCTGAAAACCCACGGGTTGAACTTGCTGAGCGCGCCGGGTAACGATGCCGTTGCTACCAGCGCCCTGGCCGGGGCGGGCTGCCATATGGTGCTCTTCTCTACCGGTCGCGGTACGCCTTACGGCGGTTTTGTGCCGACGGTGAAAATCGCCACCAACAGCGAGCTGGCAGCGAAGAAAAAGCACTGGATCGACTTTGACGCCGGTCAGCTGATCCACGGCAAACTGATGCCGCAGGTGCTGACCGAGTTCGTGGATACCATCGTTGAGATCGCTAACGGCAAACAGACCTGCAACGAGCGCAACGAGTTCCGCGAGCTGGCTATCTTCAAAAGTGGCGTTACGCTGTAAGCGTTTTGTCGGGTGGCGCTAACGCTTACCCGACCTACGCGCAATAAAAACGGTCACCCGAAGGTGACCGTTTGACTTTGTAGGCCCGGTAAGGCGTAGCCGCCACCGGGCTTTTGTTTTTAACTACGCAGCGCGTTTTTCGCCAGGCGCTCGTCTTCTGCCATACAGGCCGCGGCAGTAAAGAGCACGTCGGTAGAGGAGTTCAGTGCCGTCTCGCAGGAGTCCTGCAGAACGCCGATGATAAAGCCCACCGCCACTACCTGCATGGCGATATCGTTCGGAATACCGAACATATTACAGGCCAGCGGGATCAGCAGCAGCGAGCCGCCCGCCACGCCGGAGGCACCGCAGGCGCACAGGGAGGCAACCACGCTCAGCAGCAGCGCCGTAGGCAGATCCACCGGGATGCCCAGCGTTGTTACCGCCGCCAGGGTCAGCACCGTGATGGTGATGGCCGCCCCTGCCATGTTGATGGTTGCGCCCAGCGGCACGGAGACGGAGTAGGTGTCGCGATCCAGGTTCAGCTTTTCGCACAGCGCCATGTTAACCGGAATATTGGCCGCCGAGCTGCGGGTAAAGAAGGCGTAGACCCCGCTCTCGCGCAGGCACATGAACACCAGCGGATAGGGGTTACGGCGGATCTTCCAGAACACCAGCAGCGGGTTGATGATCAGCGCTACCAGCAGCATGCAGCCGATCAGCACCACCAGCAGTTGGGCATAGCCAAACAGGGTATCGAAACCGGTAGTGGCAAGAGTAGAGGCGACCAGGCCGAAGATACCGATTGGGGCGAAACGGATCACCAGCTGGACGATAAAGGTCACCGCGCTGGAAACATCATTCAGCAGATTTTTGGTCGTCTCGTTACCATGGCGCAGGGCAAAGCCCAGACCGACGGCCCAGACCAGAATGCCGATGTAGTTGGCGTTCAGCAGGGCATCGATCGGGTTAGAGACCATGCTCATCAGCAGACCGCGCAGCACCTCAACGATGCCTGACGGCGGCGTAATCTCCGTTGCGCCGGTAACCAGATGCAGCGTTGAAGGGAACAGGAAGCTGAACACTACCGCTGTCAGCGCGGCGGAGAAGGTGCCCAGCAGATAGAGAAAGAGAATAGGGCGAATACTGGTTTTCTGCCCGTGCTGGTGGTTAGCGATAGAGGCCATCACCAGCATCAGGACCAGAACCGGCGCGACGGCTTTCAGTGCGCCTACAAAGAGAGTACCCAGCAGACCCACGGCAATCGCCGCAGGTTTGGAGATCCACGCCAGCAGAATACCGAGCACCAGCCCGACAAGGATCTGTTTAACAAGACTGCCCTGCATAATATGCTTGAGCAGGCCAGACGGTTGTGTAGCCATGATAGTTCCTTAAGTGAAATTGCGTTCCAGCCGGAATGTGCTCTATGTCACGTTTATGTCCGGATGTAACTGAATGTTTGCCTGGTTGAGTATATGGAAAGAACTATCGAGGGGAAGTGCAACGTGCTGGATTTTACGTGTTGCGTCATATTTTTTAACTAACTATTTACATTTTTCCGGGCGGCGCTCACGCCGCCCGGCGTAATCATTATGAGACTCGCTGCTTCTTGTCGTTCTGATGGTTAACCCAGGCGTTGATCAGCAGGGTCACCGCCAGGATCCCACCCACTACGCCCAGTGAGATGGCGATTGGGATGTGGTAGAAATCGACAATCAGCATTTTGATACCGATAAACACCAGAATCACCGACAGACCATACTTCAGCATCGCAAAGCGCTCCGCCACGCCTGCCAGCAGGAAGTACATCGCACGCAGGCCGAGGATCGCGAACAGGTTCGAGGTCAGCACGATAAAAGGGTCGGTGGTGACGGCAAAGATCGCCGGGATGCTATCAACGGCGAAGATCACGTCGCTCAGCTCGACGAGGATCAGCACCAGCAGCAGCGGCGTGGCATACAGCAGGCCGTTGTGCCGCACAAAAAAGTGCTCGTTCTCAATGGTATCGGTCATGCGCAGATGACCGCGCAGCCAGCGCACCATCGGCTTGTCGCCAATCCCGGCCTCGTCCTCTTTCGCCAGCGCCATTTTGACCCCAGTGAAGAGCAGGAAGGCACCGAAGACGTAAAGCAGCCACTCGAACTGGGAGATCAGCCAGCTACCGGCAAAGATCATGATGGTACGCAGCACAATTGCGCCCAGCACGCCGTAGATCAGCACCCGGCGTTGCAGGGCAGGCGGAATAGAGAAGTAGCTAAACAGCATCAGCCAGACAAAGACGTTATCCACCGCCAGCGCCTTTTCAATCAGATAGCCGGTGAGGAAGGCGAGCGCCTGTGGATCGGCTACCGCCCGACCTTCGGTCGAAGCGAGATACCACCAGAAAGCAGCGTTAAACAGCAGCGAGAGGGTGACCCACAGGATCGACCAACCGGCCGCCTGTTTCATGGTCATGGTATGGGTGCCACGACGGCCATGAAGCAGAAGGTCGATAGCCAGCATGATCACAACGACTACAGCGAATCCGCCCCACAGGAGCGGTGTGCCGACACTATTCATAGAGAGTTCCTTGCAGTAAAAACAAAAACGGCTAACGTCGAAAGACGGCAGCCGCTTGTTTTTAGATGCACAGGGCCTCGCCTTTCGGCAAGGTCTCACTTACACCCTTCTCAGGATGCCCGGCGACCGGATGCGTAAACGCATCGTAATGACGACCTGCCGGCGAAGAAGTTACTCCCCTTTGCTAGTAACAAAATATGTCAGAGTAGAGAGGGCGTCAACGTCAGCCCCCTCCAGTTTTACATACCTTTACGCCGGTAGGTCAAGCTGAGCGGCGGCGTCCGCCGGGAAAACCACGCCGGTCTGGCGACGGATCTCGGTGAGCAGCTTCGCAGTAATGCGGCTCACCTCAAGGCCTGCGTGGTTAACCGCGTTCTCATCCACCAGTTGGGCAAACAGCTCCGCTTCATAGAGCATGGTGTTGATATGCTGTGGTTGGGTGATCTCCTGCGGCTTACCGCCGCGTGGCACAAACGATACCCGCTGGCATTCGGAAAGCTGTTCAATCACCAGCGCGCCATCTTCCCCCTGGATCTCGCTTGCCAGCGAGGAGTCGCTGACCTTCGAGTGCTGTAGGGTCACGCTGAAGTCGCCGTAGTTCAGCACCGCTACGCCGTGGCCGTCCACGCCGCTCGGCAGCAGGCTGGCGGTGGACTGCACACTTTGCGGCTCGCCCCACAGCGCGACCGCCGATGCCAGGCAGTAGAAGCCGATATCCATGATCGATCCGTTAGAGAAAGCCGGATTAAAGGTATTGGGATTCTCACCGTTGAGGTAGCGCGGATAGCGTGAGGAGTACTGGCAGTAGTTAAAGAACACCTTCCGCAGCTTGCCTACCTTCGGCAGCGACTGCTGCACCAGCTGGAAGTTGGGCAGCGCGCCGGTCTTAAAGGCTTCAAACAGCACCACGCCGTTGGCTTGCGCTACGGCAATGGCCGCCTCGGCCTCCTGCAAGTTTGAGGCCAGCGGCTTCTCGCAGATTACATGCTTTTTATGGCGCAAAAAAAGCTCGGTTTGTGAAAAGTGCAGAGAGTTTGGGCTGGCGACATAGACCGCATCAATAGCGTCACTCTGAGCCAGGGCGTCGAGGGAGGTAAAGAGGTGCTCGACGGGGTAATCGCTGGCAAAGTGCTCGGCCTGCTCAAGGCTGCGGGAGTAAACGCCGGTCAGCTTTAGCTTGCCGGTCTCATGGGCGGCATCAACGAACTGGCGGGTGATCCAGTTGGTGCCAACGACTGCGAAACGTATCATAAATCCTTTATGCTCCATCGGGGACAGTCCACCCAATGTAGCATGTCAGGATGACAAAACGAGTGCTCTATTGCGCAAAATCGCTAAGCGAGCGGTGCGTCAGCCACAGGCGAGTGTCGAACTCCAGCTGGTGGTACTGCGGCTCCATATAGCAGCAGAGCTGATAGAAAGCTTTGTCATGCTCCTTCTCCTTCAGGTGCGCCAGCTCGTGGACAGCGATCATGCGCAAGAACGGCTCCGGCGCGCTGCGAAACACGGTGGCGATGCGGATCTCCGCCTTGGCCTTCAGCTTGCCGCCCTGTACCCTGGAGACGGCGGTATGCAGACCCAGAGCGTTCTTGAGAACGTGGATCTTGTTGTCGTAGGCCACCTTATTGATCGGCGGCGCGTTGCGCAGGAACTCGCTTTTGAGATCCTGAATATAGCTATAGAGCGCCTTGTCGGTGGTGACGCTGTGCTGGCCTGGATAGCGCTTCTCCAGCACCTCACCGAGACGGTTTTGCGCAATGAGCGACTGCACCTGGGCCAGCAGATTTTCCGGATAGCCCTGAAGATAGAGAAGATTGCTCAATATTGCCCCGCGATAAGAGTTAAAAAAGGGTATACTCACGCCCCCGCTCAGGGGAGAACACCGAATTTTACCATCCAGGAGGGCCGATGAGCCATTCAGACAACGGTTTCCGTTCACTAAACTTAAAGCGTTTTCCGGAAACGGACGACGTCAACCCGCTGCAGGCGTGGGAAGCGGCCGATGAGTATCTGCTGCAGCAGCTGGACGAAACCGAAATCAGCGGCCCGGTCCTGATTTTTAACGATCACTTTGGTGCGCTGGCCTGCGCGCTGGTGGAGCATAAGCCTTTCAGCATTGGCGACTCCTATTTAAGTGAGCTGGCGACCCGGGAGAACCTGCGTCACAACGAGCTGGATGAGGGCAGCGTCACCTTTCTCGACAGCACGGCCGCTTATCCGGCCGCGCCGGGCGTGGTGCTGATCAAGATCCCGAAAACCCTCGCGCTGCTGGAGCAGCAGCTGCGCGCCCTGCGGCAGGTCGTGACGCCCGAGACGCGGATTATCGCTGGCACTAAGGCTCGCGATATCCACAACTCGACGCTGGAGCTGTTCGAGAAGATCCTCGGCCCGACCACCACCACGCTGGCGTGGAAAAAGGCGCGACTGGTGAACTGTACCTTTAACGCGCCTGCGCTAACCGATGAGCCGCAAACTCTGAGCTGGAAGCTGGACGGCACACCGTGGACTATCCATAACCACGCTAACGTCTTCTCCCGTACCGGGCTGGATATTGGCGCGCGCTTCTTCCTTCAGCACCTGCCTGAAAACCTGGAGGGGGAGATTGTCGATCTCGGCTGCGGTAACGGCGTGATTGGCCTGACTCTGCTGGAGAAGAACCCTGAGGCGCAGGTGGTGTTTGTGGATGAATCCCCGATGGCGGTGGCTTCCAGCCGCCTGAACGTCGAGACCAACCTGCCCGAGGCGCAGGATCGCTGCGAGTTTATGATCAACAACGCGCTCTCCGGCGTGGAGCCGTACCGCTTCAACGCGGTGTTCTGCAACCCGCCGTTCCACCAGAAGCATGCCCTGACGGACAACATCGCCTGGGAGATGTTCCACCACGCTCGCCGCTGCCTGAAAACTAACGGCGAGCTGTATATTGTCGCCAACCGTCACCTCGACTACTTCCACAAGCTGAAGAAGATCTTTGGTAACTGCACCACTATCGCTACTAACAACAAGTTCGTGGTGCTGAAGGCGGTCAAGCTGGCGCGCAGGCGTTAATTTTTGGAAGTTAGCCCGGTAAGCGCAGCGCCACCGGGCATGACTGAACTTCCGCCGGGCGGCGCTACGCTTGCACCGGCCTATGTTAATTCGGCGATGTCTTAAATTTCGAGAGCCAATTTTGTCCCCTGGGCGATGGCGCGGCGGGCGTCCAGCTCCATCGCCACGTCACAGCCGCCAATCAGATGCACCGTTTTCCCCGCCGCGTATAGCGGATCGGCCAGATCCCGGCGCGGCTCCTGACCTGCGCAGAGTACCACGTGATCCACAGCCAGCAGCTGCGGTTCACCGTCGATCATTACGTGCAGCCCCTCGTCGTCGATCTTCTGGTAGCTCACCGCCGGGATCATCTTCACCCCACGCGACAGCAGCGTGGCGCGGTGGATCCAGCCGGTGGTTTTCCCCAGCCCCTCGCCGGGTTTACCCGACTTACGCTGAAGCATCACGATTTGCCTTGGACTTTTAGGCTGGAGCGCCCCCTCGGGACGCAGCCCGCCCACCTGTTGCAGACTGGTATCAATTCCCCACTCCACGCAAAACTCGGCAATGTTCTGGCTGGATGGCTCTCCCGGCTGGCTCAGGTACATGGCAGTATCGAAACCGATGCCGCCGCAGCCGATGATTGCCACCTTCGCACCCACCGGCACCTTGTCGCGCAGCACTGCCAGGTAGGTCAGCACCTTCCGATGATCGATCCCCTCGATCGGCGGGATCCGTGGCTCAATGCCGCAGGCGAGGATCGTCTCGTCAAAGTCGATAAGATCCTCTGCGCCCACCAGCTGGTTGAGCTGCAAGCGGACGCCGGTCATATCGATCATCCGCCGGTAGTAGCGCAGCGTTTCGTAGAACTCCTCTTTGCCAGGGATCTGTTTGGCGATATTAAACTGGCCGCCGATCTCTGCTCCAGCATCAAACAGCGTCACCTGATGGCCGCGCTGGGCAGCGTTCACCGCAAAGGCCAGACCCGCAGGACCTGCGCCGACCACCGCCAGCTTTTTCGCTTTTACTGCCGGAACGATCGGCATCAACGTCTCGTGACAGGCGCGGGGATTGACGAGGCAGGAGGTGACCTCGCCGACAAAAATCTGATCGAGGCAGGCCTGGTTGCAGCCGATGCAGGTATTGATCTCCGCCTCGCGACCGCTCTGCGCCTTCGACAGGATCTCGGCATCGGCCAGGAAGGGGCGGGCCATCGAGACCATATCCGCATCGCCGCGCGCCAGCACCTCGTCGGCAACGCCGGGATCGTTAATGCGGTTGGTGGTAATCAGCGGCACCGAGACGTGGCCCTTCAGCTTGCGCGTTACCCAGCTAAAGGCAGCGCGCGGCACCGGCGTGGCGATGGTAGGAATGCGCGCTTCGTGCCAGCCGATCCCGGTGTTGATGAGGGTTGCGCCTGCGGCCTCTACTGCCCTGGCCAGCTGCACCGTCTCCTCGAAGGTGCCGCCGTCCTCGACTAAATCGAGCATCGACAGGCGGTAGATAATAATAAAATCGCTGCCTACGCGCTGGCGTACGGTGCGTACTACCTCGGTCGCAAAACGCATTCGACGGGTGTAATCACCTCCCCACTCGTCTTGGCGCTGGTTGGTACGGGCCGCGAGAAACTCGTTAATCAGGTATCCCTCAGAACCCATGATCTCCACCCCGTCGTAGCCCGCTTCCCGGGCAAGCAGGGCGCAGCGGGCAAAATCGTTGATCAGGGCGAGGATCTCATCGTGGGTCAGAGCATGGGGCGTAAAGCGGTTGATAGGTGCCCGAATAGCGGAGGGAGCCACCAGCTGCGGCTGATAGCTGTAGCGCCCGGTGTGTAGGATCTGCAGGGCGATTTTACCTCCCTCCTGATGTACCGCGCCGGTGACCAGCTGGTGATGTGGGAGCTGGCTGGCATCGCACAGCGCCGCGCCGCCCGCCATCGTTACGCCGGAGAGCGCCGGGGCCACGCCGCCGGTCACAATCAACGCCACGCCGTGACGGGCGCGTTCAGCGTAAAAAGCCGCAAGGCGTTCAGGGCCGTCAGGACGCTCTTCAAGGCCGGTATGCATCGAGCCCATCAGCACGCGGTTTTTCAGGGTAGTAAAGCCCAGATCGAGGGGGGCAAACAGCGACGAATAGCGCATTGTCTCTTCCAGTATAAAATTATTGTTATGTGGTCGGATGAGTTCTAATTTAGCCGTCGCAGAATAAAAGGGAAAAGGAGCGTGAAACAGTTGTGATGAGATTCAAAGAATGGCGTTGGCCCCTCTCCGCAGGGAGGGGCCAACGTAGTTAGGCTTTTTCAGTCGAGACGCTCAGCGCCGCCAGCGCCAGCCCGGCCGCTTTCAGCACCTGCTCGCACTGCTCAACCGTCAGGGTTAACGGCGGTTCGATACGAATCGTTTTTGCATTGTTCAGCGTGCCCGCTACCAGCACACGCTGGCGGAACATCTCGCTGGCAAAGTTATATCCGCTCTCGTTATCGACAAACTCAATCGCCATCAGCATTCCCTTGCCGCGCACGTCGTACACCAGCTCGGGGTACTGACGCGCCAGCAGGCGGAAGCCATCCAGCAGCATGTCTCCTTTCTGCTCGGCCTGCGCCGGCAGGTTCTCCTCCAGCAGCACGTTGATGGTCGCCAGCGCCGCGGCACAGGCCAGCGGGTTGCCGCCAAAGGTGGTAGTGTGCAGGAAGGGGTTGTCGAACAGCACCGAGAAGACCTCCTCGGTAGCAATCGTCGCGCCGATAGGCATTACGCCGCCGCCAAGCGCCTTAGCAAGGCAGAGGATATCAGGCTGCACGTTCTCATGCTCGCAGGCAAACATCCTGCCGGTGCGACCCATGCCGGTCTGGACTTCATCAAAGATCAGCAGAGCGCCAAACTCATCGCACAGCTTACGCACGGCAGGCAGGTATCCCGTTGGCGGCAGGATCACGCCGCCTTCGCCCTGAATCGGCTCGAGGATCACCGCCGCCACGTCATCACCGGTTTTATGGCACTCGGAGAGCAGGGTGCGCATGGCCTCGATATCACCAAAGGGAACATGGCGGAAGCCCGGCAGCAGCGGCATAAAGGGTTTACGGAAGGCAGATTTCGCCGTCGCTGACAGCGCCCCGAGGGACTTGCCGTGGAATGCGCCGCTGGTGGCGACGAAGGTAAACTTCCCGCGCGGCGACTGATACGCCTTCGCCAACTTGAGGGCAGCCTCCACGGACTCGGTGCCGCTATTGCTAAAGAAGCTGTACTTGAGTTTGCCCGGTGCAAGGGCAGCGAGGGTTTTTGCCAGCATGGCCCGGAGCGGATCGAGCAGCTCCTGACTGTGAAGCGGTTGTTTCGCGAGCTGATTCTGTACGGCGGAAACCACAACTGGATTACGGTGCCCCACGTTAAAGATGCCAAATCCACCCAGACAATCTAAAAACTCCTGTCCCTGGGTGTCGACAAGCGTATTCAAACTTCCTGCTTGCCACTCTACGGCTCCGTAATCCCCGCCAGCAGTAACAGACTTGCGGTACTCTAAGAATCCAGGATTTACATGCTCTTTAAAGTAATCAATCACCTCTCGGTTAAGTTCTTTCATCTCCTCATGATCAAGCGTTCGCTTCTCAATGAGATTCAGGGCGTGTGCGCTGCAGGCGAGGGCCGATGCGCTGGAAGGTAACCTGTTCAAAATGAGCTCCCGGGGATGGCGTATCACGCGATACTGCATAAATTATTGCAGGGATTACGCCACTTCGGCACGGGTAGCAAAAATCGGGATAAACGCCAGGTCAAAACAGGGCTGCACAAAATTTAATCATGCCAAATTATGTCAACCGTAGATAACCGCTGGGCTTTTTACGAGGTATTTTGCGGGCTTACGTGATTATATGCACCAGATTAGTGCAGAAGATGCCGCAAAAGCGGGCAGGTCGAATAAGCCTTTTTAGGTAGTTTCTCAGCGAAAGTATTCTAAATCAATATATTAGAAAAGCGTATAAAAAGTGCGGTTTAGCATCATTTTGCGATCGCGATCGGTTTTAACAACTAAAGATAAATTTTTTACCGCCGAAAAAAGATTAGTCCAAAAAATTAACATATAACACCTGCAAGGAATGCCCGCCATGTCCTCTCAACGTAATGTCACCCAGAACGAATATCTGCTGGATGATGACACCACCCTGATGTCGACCACCGATCTGCAAAGCTACATGACCCATACTAACGATACCTTTGTCCAGGTGAGCGGCTACACGCTCAACGAGCTGCTGGGTCAGCCGCACAACATAGTACGCCATCCGGACATGCCGAAAGCGGCCTTTGCTGATATGTGGTACACGCTCCAGCAGGGGGAGCCGTGGAGCGGCATCGTGAAAAACCGCCGTAAAAATGGCGATCACTACTGGGTGCGGGCTAACGCGGTGCCGGTGGTGCGTAACGGCAAAACAACGGGCTATATGTCGATCCGTAACCGGGCAACGCCGGAAGAGATTGCTGCAGTTGAGCCGCTCTACAAGGCGCTGAATGAAGGGCGTTGCAGCAAGCGCATCCACAAAGGTCTGGTGGTGCGTAAGTGCTGGCTCGGCAGACTGCCAGCCATGCCGCTGCGCTGGCGGGTCCGTGGCGTGATGGCGGTGCTGTTTGCGCTGATGGCGGCCTCGCTCACCCTAAGTCATGCCGGATGGAGCGCGCTGGCGGCCAGCGCGGTGGTGATGCTGCTCGGCACATGGTTGTTTGAACAGCAGATTGTTCGTCCAGTAGAGAACGTGGCGCGTCAGGCGCTGAAGGTCGCCACCGGCGAGCGGAACAGCGTCGATCATCTGAACCGCAGCGACGAGCTGGGTCTCACCCTGCGCGCGGTCGGCCAGCTGGGCCTGATGTGCCGCTGGTTAATTAATGATATTTCCAGTCAGGTAGCCAGCGTGCGTAACGGCAGCGATCGCCTGGCACAGGGCAATGAAGATCTCAACGACCGCACCCGCCAGACGGTCATCAACGTTCAGCAGACCGTGACAACCATGAACCAGATGGCAGCCTCGGTACAGAGCAACTCTGAAACCGCTGCCGAAGTCGATAAGCTATCGATGGAGGCCAGCACGGCCGCGAGCGAAGGCGGGGAGGCGATGCAGACGGTGGTGAAAACCATGGATGACATTGCCGACAGCACGCAGCGTATCGGCTCTATCACCTCGCTTATTAATGATATCGCTTTTCAGACCAATATCCTGGCGCTCAACGCAGCGGTTGAGGCGGCCCGCGCCGGGGAGCAGGGCAAAGGCTTTGCCGTGGTGGCCGGGGAGGTTCGTCATCTGGCAAACCGCAGCGCCAACGCGGCGAATGATATCCGCAAGCTGATTGATGCCAGCGCCAGTAAGGTGCAGTCCGGCGCGGATCAGGTTCACGCCGCCGGGCGTACCATGGATGATATCGTGGAGCAGGTGAAAAACGTGACGCGTCTGATTGCCCAGATCAGCCACTCTACCTCTGAGCAGGCTACCGGGCTGTCGGAGCTAACCCGGGCGGTGGCCGAGCTGGACGGCATCACGCAAAAAAATGCCGAGCTGGTAGAGGAGAGCGCACAGATCTCTGCGATGGTTAAGCATCGCGCTAACCGCCTGGAAGATGCCGTTACCGTCCTGCATTAATTAGCTGCTTTTATTTGAAGCCGCCTGGTTGTTATCAATCAGGCGGTTTTTTTTGCGATGGTGTAATTAATTTTTAATCTATTTGTTAAATCGTGCTACTTGCGGTCATATAACGATCGATGATCCACAATTAATAGCCTGCGCCTATCCATCATCGGAATTATCCAGTATAAAAACGATCAAAGTCATAAAGTTAGCGGAACCGTTACCGATAACGTGATCGTCATAGAGATAATCACCTTGATGGAGTATATATGTTCTTACATGACGTAAAGATCGGCACAAAGTTATTTCTGGCGTTCGGGTTCTTTATTCTCTTAATGGTTGCAAGTTCCTGCCTCTCACTATTTAGCCTGAATCGTGCAAATAACGGCATGCAGACTATCGTGAACAGTGATTATCCCACCACGGTAAAAGCCAACCACCTTATCGAAAGATTTCAGACCTTCGTCAGCACCCAACAGCTGATGCTGCTGGATAGCGAAGGGAAGTGGAGTGAAAGCATGCAGCAGCAGCTGACCGCCATCAGCGGCGAAATCACGGTGCTGCTGGACTTGCTGACGAAACAGCTCGACGAGCCGCAGGCGCAGAAGATCCTCACCGAGCTGCGCGGAATACGGCAGCAGTACCTCGACTCCCGCTTTCGTATTTTAGAGGCGGTAAAAGTCGGCAACCGGGAAGCGGCCGTTCAGGAGATGATGAACACCACCGTGCCTATCCAGAACGCCTATACGCAGAAGGTTCTGGAGCTGATCGCGATTCAGGATGCGCGAATGCGTGAAGCAGGTAACCGGGTCGACAACGACTTCAACACTAACCGCCTGATGCTGATCCTGCTGGCGGTATTTAGCATCGGTATTGCCGTGCTGATGGGGACCTTGATTGTACGTGCCATTACCCGTCCGCTGCGGCAGGCGGTGGATCTGGCGGAGGCGATTGCCGCCGGGGATCTCACCCACTCAATTGACGTTAAACATCGGGACGAGACCGGCGTGCTGCTGAATGCCCTGATGGCCATGAAGACCCGCCTGCTGGAAATTGTGCAGGAGGTGCAGTTTGGGTCAGAGAATATCTCCAGCGCCGCCGCGCAGATCGTTGCCGGTAATCAGGATCTGGCGGCCCGTACCGAAGAGCAGGCCAGTTCCGTGGAGCAGACCGCAGCCTCGATGGAGCAGATCACCGCCACGGTGAAAAATACCGCCAGCCATACTACCGAAGCGACTCAGCTCTCCGCTGACGCGGCGACGGTGGTAAAAAACAACGGCGCGATGATGAAGCAGGTGACGGAGAAGATGCGCGTCATCAATGACACCTCCAGCCGCATGTCCGACATCATCAACCTGATTGACGCTATCGCATTCCAGACCAATATTCTGGCGCTCAACGCGGCGGTTGAAGCCGCACGCGCAGGCGAACACGGGCGCGGTTTTGCGGTGGTCGCCGGGGAAGTCCGTCAGCTGGCACAGAAAAGCGCCTCGTCAGCGAATGATATCCGCCAGCTAATCGAGGACTCCACGACCCAGGCGCGGGAAGGCATGGCGCTGGTGGAAAAAGCGGGTGGGCTGATCAACGGTATGGTGAGCAACGTCGAGGAGATGGACACCATCCTGCGGCAGATCGGCCATGCCAGCCATGAGCAGACAGAGGGCATTTCGCAGATTAACAGCGCCATCGGCCTGATCGACGCCACTACCCAGCAGAACTCCAGCCTGGTGGAGGAGTCCGTGGCGGCAGCGGCGTCGCTGAACGAGCAGGCGCAGCACCTGAAGGGTCTAATCAAGGTATTCCGCATCAATCGCGCAGAGGCGACCGCTTAATCCATCTGGGAGATCTCCAACGCCGCCCGGTCGATCACGCCGATGATCTGCTTCAGCTGGGCGGCGCTAATCTCTTCATGGTTCACCTTCAGATCCAGCACGGCCTTGAAGTTATCCAGGGCGCGTTTCATCTGCGGATTTTTACGCAGCTGGTGCCCGACGCCACGTGCTTTGATCCGCTCCTGAATATGCAGGAGATGCTCCTGATTCTCCTCCAGCCACTGCTGGCCTGCCTCGGTAATGGCAATCTTCTTACGCCCGCTCTCCTCTTCGCTAATCTCAATGAACGCCTGCTCCTGCAGGAAGTCGAGGGTCGGGTAGATCACGCCGGGGCTGGGGGTGTAGTGACCCTGGGTCAAGTTTTCGATCTCTTTGATCAGTTCATAGCCGTGGCTGGCGTTGCGGGTCAGGATATCTAACACCACCAGCCGCAGCTCGCCGTGGCCAAAGAAGCGCTGACGGCGTCCGCCGTGGCTGTGATGGTGGGGACGATCTTCATGGGTATGGCGCATGGTTAGAGTCTTCCATAAATTGATATATCTAAATTATGTCTAAAGTAAGTCTACATGGCGGAATGGCTGCTTGTCTAACGCTATCAAAAAAATTCTTGCATTCTGGCTAAGTAGCAATCATTATCATTTAAAATTTATTTAGATATATCGTATTCTACTTTTGGATGGCTAACATGACGAAACAAGATCGACGTTATCCGCAGCGCGTACGCAACGAGCTGCGCTTTCGCGAGCTGACGGTGCTGCGCGTGGAGCGCATCGGCGCAGGTTTCCAGCGCATCGTGCTGGGGGGAGAGACGTTGGCGGGCTTTAGCAGCCGGGGCTTTGACGATCACACTAAGGTATTCTTCCCCGAACCGGGCCAGCCATTTGTGCCGCCGACGGTAACGGAAGAGGGCATTGTCTGGGGGGACGGCGTGCGCCCGGCCTCGCGGGACTATACGCCGCTCTACGACGAAGCCCGTCGCGAGCTGAGCCTCGACTTTTTCATCCACGACGGCGGCGTCGCCAGCAGCTGGGCCGAGAACGCGCAGGTGGGTGATACCCTGACCATCGGCGGGCCGCGTGGTTCACTGGTGGTGCCGGAAGATTACGCCTGGCAGCTCTACGCCTGCGACGAGAGCGGCATGCCGGCCCTGCGCCGCCGCCTGGAAACGCTGCGCCAGCTGGCGGTACGTCCACAGGTGACGGCCATCGTTACCATCGGCGACGAGCGCTATAAGGATTATCTGGCGCATCTGGATGAGTTTGCCATCGAGTGGATTGTTGGTCATAGCGAAGAGGTGCTGGACCAGCGTCTGGCGCAGGTTAGCGTCCCGCAGGATGACTACTTTATCTGGCTCACCGGAGAAGGAAAGGTCGTGAAAAACGTCAGCCGCCGGTTTGAGACTGACGCTATCGATCCGCAGCTGGTGCGCGCTGCCGCCTACTGGCACGATAAATAACGGCGTCAGGCCACCGCGTCATACTGCGCCTCGCTGACCTGTCGTTCCAGCGAGGTGCACACCTCCGCCAGGGCCTTCTCCTGCTGGACGAAGTACCCCTCCTGATCCTGTAGGGAAGAGACCAGCTGCCAGGCGCTTTCGCCCTCCAGCTTGCTAAGCTCCGCCAGCAACCCGGTGATGTGTGCCTTCACTTCGGCGATCCTTGCCCGCAGACGAGTCAGGTCGTTGAGCCTGTCGCTGGCCATCAGCGGCCCCAGCCCTTTCTGCAGGCGGGCAAAGAGCGAGCGGACGGCGGCTACGTCGCCGCGCTGCCGGGCCTGGTTAAGCTGAACCATCATCGCGTTAGCCTCGTCTTTCAGCTCGTCGTCCACCAGATCCGGATGGCACAGCTTGCTGGCCTGCCGCCATAGCTTTTTCAACTCCTGACGCTCGTCCTGCGAAAGCTTCTGCTCAAAGCTAAACCGCGCCTGGGCATCGTGCTGCTGCTCCTGGTACTCCTCATACTCCTGACGTGCCTCGTCCCGCGCCTGGCGGGCCGGCTCCTCCTCGCGGGTGAGTCCTTTTTCCAGCTCCTGGGCTTCGGCCAGCAGGGAGGCGATCAGGGCATTTTGCTGCTGCACGCGACGGCGAGTATCCGCTGCCTGCGACGAGCTGGCGGGCAGGCTGCGCCAGCGCTGGGTCAATGACGTTAACTCCTCAACGGCCTGGGCCATATACTGCTGGCAGCGCAGGTAGTCCGCCTCCCGCCGCCGGGCCTCCGCCTGCTGCCTGCGCAGCGTGGCTTCCGCCAGGGCCTGACGCAGGCGCAGGATCTGCGTCATCAGTGGCCCGAGACGCTTCATATAGCTGTCGTTAAAGTCGTCGAGGATCTGAATGCGGGCGTTGCGCTTATCGATCAGCTCCCGCATCTGCTCCTCCAGCGCCTTCAGCTCCAGCTTGCTGGCCGCTACCTGCGGATCGTGCCACTGGGTCACCGCCCGCTGACTCTGTAGCCAGGCGGCGATAGCCTGTAACGCCGCGGAGTAGTTTTTCTGCTCCAGCGCCGCAACGATAACCGCCAGCTCAGGATCCTGAGCGTTGCTTTGCAGCCAGCCAAGCTGGCTATGGATGATGACCTCATCCTCCAGCTCAATGGCGTTTTTTATGATCTCAAGCCGTTTGATAGGTTTGTTCATGGCGTTTCGCTGTGCGCCTGGGTAGTTGACTCAAGCGTAGTTGTTGTTAAGAGAACAGGAAATAGTACCGTTTCGCTAGAGATTATCATTCGCCGCGGCAAAAATAGCATCAAAAATCGGGACGGCTTCTTCCAGGGTCTCCAGCGCGCTGCGCAGCGGGGTAAAGAGTTCATGATCGGGTGGGAACTCGCCGTTCTCCTGCCAGCATTCGGCCATCATGCTGAGGTCGAGCGTGACCGGCAGGAAGAATGCGCCTGTACCTAAATCTTTAAAATTCAAATCGTTTAAGGCGATGCGAGAGGCCTGGTCAATATTGCTGGCCATCGCCCTAAGATTTTTGTAAGAGCCAAAAATGGTCTTTGAAGGATGAAAGCGAAAGCCGAACTGCGCCTCCTCTCCGCGACAACCGGTGAGCAGCGCCAGCTCATAGTCATCTTTATCGCTGCGAACACAGAAACTCTCGTAAAAATATTTGTAGTCTGTGTCGTTAATCTTCCATTCATCTGGCGCTAACCAGAAAACACCAGACCTGGCGTAGTCAGCTTCCCCGCCCCAGCTTTTTTTCTTGATGAATTCGCTGGCACAGAGGTCGATTCCTTTCCAAATGGCCGGGTCGATATGCTGCTCGAAGTAGACAGCGGCTTCGTTAAACATCTTAAACTGGGAAAGCAGGAGGGTGCCTGCCTGGCGCTCTTCGTTATTGAGGGGGGACATACCTATTCCTGTTAAAATTGACGCATACGTTCAAGGAAACAAAAAGCCGCATGGGCTGCCATCTGCCGCGTAGGGGAGGCCTCCATTGCGGCAAAAATTTGCCGTCGGGTGGGTTCCATCGCCTGAGTCAACACGCTAGCCAGATGATGCCAGGAGAGGCAGGGCACGTCGGTCTCTTCACCCGCGCTGAGCGGCACGCGCCCCTGCGGGGTTAAATAAACTACTGCCCAGGGCTGCTCACCAGCGCGTTTTTTCGCCTCGCCGATGTAGCGGCTAATTTGATCTTTTTGCTCGTAAGCGTCTATCTTCACTTCGATCAGCATGAAGAAGTTATCGGCATCGATCTCGATATCAACACGGTTGGTTGCATCCCCGGTGGGGTACTTCTCAACGTTTACGCGACAGTAGCGGGTGAAGTTCTCCGGGAAGTTTGCTTTGTCGCACTCCCGCACGGCGCTGAGCAGCGCTTTTAACGGCAAATCGCCAAAGCCGTGGTTGCCGTGTGGATCGAGCAGCCAGGCGAGCACGGCGCTGTTGCGTATCTCATTACGGCCAAGCTTCGCCACCTCCCACGGATCGAAGGTAAAAGTCCCATGCCGCAGGGCGGCAAAAGGCTGCTCCATCTCAGTCATAAGGGCGCTAAGCTGCTGGGCGTCTACTGCAACGGTGGGCAACGCCTTAGGCTGGGTATCCAGCGCCTGACGCGGCCACTGGGCAAAAAATTGCGGCAGCCACGCGGCGAGGGACAGGGGGCTATCATTCATGAATCGAACTCATAAGCGTATTAAGCGTGATTGACTGGCTAGATTATGCCAGCCGTGTAGAATTTTTAGCGACACAAATTCCTTAATTCACCTCATTCACCGCTGTCTACTTCCGTTAGAGGCTATTACCATGAAAATTAAAGCAATTGGTGCACTATCCGCCGCACAGGCGCTCGAGCCGATGGACATCAGTCGTCGCGAGCCAGGCCCGCACGACGTGCAGATTGCCATCGCGTACTGCGGGGTTTGCCACTCGGACGTACACCAGGCTCGCGCCGAGTGGGCCGGGACGCTGTTTCCCTGCGTGCCAGGTCATGAGATCGTTGGCCGCGTTGCTGCCGTCGGCTCAGAGGTCACCGGGCATAAAGAGGGCGATCTGGTGGGCGTAGGCTGTATCGTTGACAGCTGTAAGCACTGCGAAGATTGTGAGGAAGGGCTGGAGAACTACTGCGACCATATGGTAGGCACCTATAACGGTCCGACGGCAGATGCGCCAGGCCACACCCTTGGTGGTTATTCACAGCAGATCGTGGTTCATGAGCGCTACGTGCTGCGCATCCATCATCCTGAAGAGCAGCTGGCTGCCGTTGCGCCGCTGCTCTGCGCCGGGATCACCACCTATTCACCGCTGCGTCACTGGCAGGCTGGCCCAGGTAAAAAAGTGGGCGTGGTCGGCATCGGCGGGCTGGGTCATATGGGGATCAAGATTGCGCACGCGATGGGCGCACACGTGGTGGCATTCACCACCTCCGAGTCCAAGCGTGAAGCAGCAAAAGCGCTGGGTGCGGATGAAGTTGTCGTCTCCCGCAACCCGGAAGAGATGCAGGCCCATACCAAGAGCTTTGATTTTATCCTCAACACCGTGGCCGCGCCGCACAACCTCGACGCCTTCACCGCCTTACTGAAGCGTGACGGCACCATGACCCTGGTGGGCGCACCGGCTACCCCGCATCCGTCCCCGGAAGTCTTTAGCCTGATCATGAAGCGCCGCTCGATTGCCGGCTCGATGATCGGCGGTATCCCGGAAACTCAGGAGATGCTCGATTTCTGTGCCGAGCACGGGATCGTGGCCGATATTGAGATGATCCGCGCCGATGAGATCAACGAGGCCTGGGAGCGCATGATCAAAGGCGATGTGAAGTACCGCTTCGTCATCGACAGCGCTACGCTGGCCGGGTAACGCGCGGAACACGTAGGCCGGGTAAGCGCAGCGCCACCCGGCAGAGGTCGCCTTCTGAAGTGGTGGAGGGCGGCAGTACGTTTATCTCTTTAAGCAGCGGCGCTGATAGTAAAATCAAAATGGATCGCATCATAGGGAAACAGCGTGCCGCGAACGCCTTTCTCCAGTAAGCCATTATTCAGCAGGGCGGTAACATCCGTATGGACGCCTTTGATATCGCGACCTACCCGAGCAGCAATGTCGCGGATCGTCATTTCACCGAAGCCAGCCATAGCGAGTAATATTCCCATTCTGTTGGGCGATAATGTCTTATGCATCACCTCCCATGAAGGAAACGAAATCACATCATCACCCGCGCCTCGTTCCCCCGCTGCTGCTGCGTTCAAAGCAGACATCACGTCCGCCGAAAAATCTTTCATAGCTTCGATTTTAATCGTTACGGTTTTCATGTTATGCCTTCTCTTTACGGATGGTTTCGACGTCTGAAAGGAAATCAGCAAACAGCCCGTCGATACTTATAAAGGTCGTATTGAACTCATGAACGCCAATGTGTTTATGATCGCCTTTGCCGCGCTCGTTATCGTAACGCATCACACAAGTACCAGAGACTACATAGGCCATGCTGTACTTAAAACCATGTTTGCTTCCTAAAATGGCTGGATCGACTTCCCATATAAGCACTTGTATATATGCATTTTCATCCAGATAACGTGTAAATTTCTTATACAGTTTTGCTGACATTCAATCGCTCTCCATGCGTGTTGTAAATTATTACAACAAGAAGGTCTGTTGTCAATGATTACAACAGACTCTCATCAGCGCATCCTGCTTATCAAAATGCCAGGATAATCGTTACCAGCGGGTTCGCTGCATATCGATCACGAACCGGTACTTCACGTCGCCTTTCAGCATGCGTGCAAAGGCTGTTTCGATCTCTTCCCCTGCAATCATCTCTACATCGGCGGTAATATTGTGCTTGCCGCAGAAATCCAGCATCTCCTGAGTTTCCTTGATGCTACCGATCGACGAGCCGCTAATGCTCAAGCGGCGGAACACCATCGGCGTGACGTTAGGTGACAGGTGTGGACGATCGGGAATGCCCACCAGCACCAGCCGACCGTTGGTTTTCAACGTGGCCAGATAGGGATCGAGATCGTGCGGGGCAGCCACGCAGTCGATAATGAGATCCAGCGTGGTTTGGGCTGCTGCCATCTGTACGGCATCGCGGGAGACCACCACGTGACGCGCACCGAGGCGGCGGGCATCCTCACCTTTTTCCGGGGAGGTGGTAAACAGAGTTACTTCCGCACCCAGCGCGCTTGCCAGCTTAACGGCCATGTGACCCAGACCGCCAAGGCCGACGACGCCAACGCGCATGCCAGCCTGAACGTTGTAGTGACGCAGCGGAGACCAGACCGTCACGCCCGCGCAGAGCATCGGTGCCACGCCCGACAGGGGCAGGTGCTGCGGCACGGAGACCACGAAATCCTGGTCGACTACCACGTTCTGCGCATAGCCGCCCCAGGTGCTCTCCCCGGTATATTTATCGATGCCGTTATAGGTCGCCGTGAAGCCCGCCTCGCAGTACTGCTCCTCCTGCTGCTTGCAGAAGTGGCACTCGCGGCAGGAGTCAACCATCACGCCGACGCCAACGATATCACCCGCTTTAAACTTATCGACCCCTGTGCCGGTCTCGACGATGCGGCCAACGATCTCATGGCCCGGCACCAGCGGATAGCGGCTCACCGCCCACTCGTTACGTGCCATATGCAGATCGGAGTGGCAGACGCCGCAGTAGAGGATCTCAATCTTCACGTCCTGCTGTTGCAGCGGGCGCAGCGCAATCTGGCCGCTGGAGAGGGGTTGTGCCGCGTCCGTCGCGACTAATGCATTAATTTTCATCGTGCCTCTGAAATAGGGTGCTTTTATTCAAGGAAGGCGGCAGACTTTAATAAAGTTGGTTCTGTATTGATAGTAGTCACCAAATGGTGACCATAAACCGGAGAGTTCATTATGCCTGCATGGGTAGACGGCAAGCTGATGTTTTATGCGGACTCGCCTCCACGACGCCTGATGGATCTCTTCTCCGTCAAATGGAGCACGATGGTGCTGCATGCCCTTTATCACTGGCCTGGCGAGCGCGCCCGCACCGGGGAGCTACAGCGCAGCCTGGAGGGCATCTCCAAGAAGATGCTGTTTCAAACGCTGAAAGAGCTGGAGCAGCGCGGCCTCATCGCCCGGCATGTTTATGACGTTATTCCGCCGAAAGTGGATTACCGACTGACCGCGCTGGGCAAGACCTTTGCCGAGCCGATAGAGCAGATGTACCAGTGGGGGCTGGAGAATCAGGCGGCGCTGGATGAGATGGAGAAGAATTTGCAGTCTGACGCTTAGTAGGGTGAGGCATTGAGGTAAATCCCGACGCTATCACTCACGTTCCTGAATGAGTAGACGTTGCCATGCACGCGCAGGTAAAGCTGTCCATCTTTTACCTCCGTTATGGCTTTGTCATCATTGGTTACCATAAACGCAGTTTCACTTTTTACATGATCCATAAAATCGGCATCGCTCTTTTTGGCATCATACAGATAATAATGATAGGAAAACGATGTCATTGCACCTGCGCTAGCTTGGGTAACGTAAAGGTTTAGTGCGTTGTTAATTTTAACTTTTTTGTATAACTCATGCTCAACCGGGAAGGTCATGAAAAAAACAATCCATCCTAACCATATGAGGAACAATAAAATGGGTATGAGAATGTAACGTTTTTTAAAAACCCGCTGTTTTTGCATATTCAATTCCGGCCTTTATCCATGTTTTGACCTGTTACTGTTACAGCTTCTTCGTAATTATAAGTAAAAAACAATCATACTCTTACTTAGAAAAATATCTAAGCGGAAATAGCATTTTTAGTTTAATACAAAGCGCCATACAGGCGTAAAAATATAGAGAAACTAACTCACTCAAAGGAAAACAGAATACCTGTTTCTACGTATGTATGGCTCTCTAACGCTACCTACGATGTCAAGGATGACTAAGTGGACGTTGCGCCTGATGACGTTCTTAGCTATCACTTTCTTGTTGATATGCTCAGGGATATTCGACCCGCTTGCTGAAAGTGTGAAGTATACCGTTACAAACCTGATGAATTATATCCCGACAGAGAAATGGGAGCCTTACCCTGACCGCTTAGAAGATAATTATTTCACAATGTACATCGTGTTTAACGCGGTGGCAGCCGCTGCGGCTTTTTTTATCGGGAAGAAGGTGGTTTGGTTAGTCCGGAATACTTAAAGGGGAAAGGCGTACATGAGCTGCAGGATGACTCTTTTTTACCACTAATCGGGCCAGTACGCCCGTACTGGTGAACTACAGCGTAGCTTATCCCCAAGAAGACGTTTTTTCTAACGCTGACGGCTCTGGATGAAGTAGAAAAAAAATGTGTGGTAACTGAAGTGTAAAAGCCTAGCTCAAGAAACAATGAATTATGGTGGCTTTAACGAGCGGCTAGAACAAAAAATAGTCAAATTTTTGGTTTAAATAGTTGCCTAACTCTTTGCCCTTAAGCGTTTCCTGTAGGCTCCATTAGGGGTATTATTTTGCGCAATGCGTTCAAAAACTGAATTTTTGCCTGGGCACCTTTGCGCTTTGGCTGTGATCTCTTCCAAGGATTTCCATGTCTAACACTAACTTCTCTCAAACCGCAGCCTTCATCTGGGCGGTTGCCGATCTGCTTCGCGGTGATTTTAAGCAATCCCAGTATGGACGCGTGATCCTCCCCTTTACGCTGTTGCGCCGTCTTGAATGCGTGTTGGCGGATACCAAAGATGCCGTGGTGGCAAAAGCTGAAGAACTGAAAAGCAGTTCGTATTCTGAAGAAGCCAAAGAGAAGTTCCTGCTGCGTGCGAGCGGTCTGACGTTCTTCAACGCCTCCGCGATGGACCTTGGCAAGATGGGGCAGAACGACATTAAAGCCAACCTTGAGAGCTACGTGCAGTCTTTCTCAAAGGATGCGCGTGAAATCTTTGAACACTTCAAATTCAGCGAGTTTGTTGGCCTGCTGGAAGATGCCAACCTGCTCTATAAAGTAGTGCAGAAGTTCGCCACTACCGATTTGAGTCCTAAAGCCATTTCCAATCATGACATGGGCCTGGTATTCGAAGAGCTAATTCGTCGTTTTGCGGAAAGCTCCAACGAGACGGCGGGGGAGCACTTCACCCCACGCGATATTGTACGCTTAACCACCTCGCTGGTGTTTATGGAAGATGATGACGCGCTGACAAGAGATGGCATTATCCGCACCATTTACGACCCGACGGCCGGGACAGGCGGTTTCCTCTCTTCCGGTATGGAATATGTGCATGAGCTAAACCCCAAAGCGGTGATGCGTGCCTTCGGTCAGGAGCTGAACCCGGAGTCCTACGCTATCTGTAAAGCCGACATGCTGATTAAAGGCCAGGACGTCAGCCGCATTAAGCTGGGGAACACCCTTTCTAATGACCAGTTGCCGCAGGATCAATTCGACTACATGCTCTCTAACCCGCCGTTTGGCGTGGACTGGAAAAAGATTGAGGGTGAGATCAACGACGAGCATTCGCAGAAAGGGTTTAACGGTCGTTTTGGCCCGGGCCTGCCGCGCGTCTCCGACGGCTCGTTGCTGTTCCTGATGCATCTCATCAGTAAAATGCGCGACAGACACAATGTGGATGGCAGCGTGAATAGCGGTGGGCGTATCGGGATTATCCTCAACGGCTCGCCGTTATTTACTGGTGGAGCCGGCAGCGGTGAGAGTGAAATTCGTCGCTACATCCTTGAAGCCGATCTGCTGGAAGGCATCGTCGCGCTACCGACCGATATGTTCTACAACACAGGCATTGCAACCTACATCTGGATCCTGTCGAACAAGAAAGCACCCGCGCGTAAAGGTAAAGTCCAGCTGATTGATGGCACCAACCTGTGCGGCAAGATGCGTAAATCGCTGGGCTCTAAACGCAACCTGATGGGTGAGGATGATATCAAGCTCATTACCCAGACCTTCGGTGATTTTGAGGTGGTAGATGCTACTTCTCTGGAAGAGCTTGGTCTGGAAAAAGCCGCCGAGCAAAAATCTAACCGTGGCCGGCAGTCCGCCACTGCCAAAACCGAAGCGCCGAAAACCTTCGCCAGCAAAATCTTTAACAGCACTGACTTTGGCTATCGCCGCCTGACCGTTGAGCGCCCGCTGCGTTTATCTGCCCAGGTGACGGATGAAGCGATTGCGACTCTGCGCTTTGCGCCGAAGCCGTTTAACGCACCTATGGAACGTCTGTATGACGAGTTCGCTGCCCAGTGGCAGGAGGACACCTATGGTGATTTCTCCAAGCTGGAGGCAGAAGCGCGCGCCATCATCAAAGCTGAATTTGCTGAGCTGAAAGAGAAGCAGATTAAAGACCTGCTCGACAGCAAACTGTGGCTGGCGCAGCGCGAGTTAATAACGAAAGCGCAGCAGATTCAGACCGCGTTGGGTACACAGGCGGGTGGCAGAACGCTGGTGAGCAACGACTTCAATCAGTTCCAACTGACCCTGAAAGGGGCCATTAAAACCGCTGGCGTGAAGCTGGATGCGAAAGAGAACAAACAGTTTATCGATGCCATCACCACGAAAAACCCGGATGCCGAGCCGGTGGTGAAGAAGGTGCTCAAAGAAGCCGCTCAGCCGTTATACGGTGCGTTTGAATACAAAGGCAAGGTTGTTGAGTTCGAACAAGATGGAGACCTGCGTGATAACGAGAACGTGCCACTGAACCCGGCATTGTCTACCAGCGATCTGATTGAAAACTACTTCAAAGCGGAAGTGCTGCCGCATGTGGCTGACGCGTGGATTAACGCTGATAAGCGCGACGCGAAAGATAATGAAGTGGGGATTGTCGGTTACGAGATTCCGTTTAACCGCCACTTCTATGTCTATCAGCCACCGCGTTCGCTGGAAGAGATTGATGCCGACCTGGATGCGGTCAGCGCCGAGATTATGAAGCTGCTGCAGGAGGTACATTCCTGATGGCTAAGTATAAGGCGTATCCGGAGTATAAGGATTCTGGGGTTGAGTGGCTGGGAGAAATTCCAGATCATTGGCCTACGTTAGCAATAAAACATGTAGCTCAACTAAATCCTTCTAAATCATGCATTAGCATAGAACAAATGAAAGGGATGTGTAGCTTTATTCCGATGGAAAAGCTCAAGTTCAATTCGTTAATTTTAGATGAAGTAAAAGATGTTTCCGATATGTATAATGGATATACATATTTTGAAAATGAAGACATCCTAATTGCAAAGGTTACACCATGCTTCGAAAATAAAAACATGGTTGTTGCGCATGATTTGCATAATGGCATAGGCTTTGGTTCTTCTGAAATCTATGTTTTACGTTGCAATGATATCATAAACAATGATTTCTTATTTTATCGTCTCCAGGAAGATAACTTCATGTCCATAGCTGAAGGCGCTATGACCGGTGCTGGTGGATTGAAGAGGGTGCCTTCAGACATCCTAAATAATTTTAAATTTGGGCTCCCACGTGTAAAAGAGCAATCAATAATAGTAAATTTTCTCAAGCACGAAACCGCAAAAATCGATAGTCTGATCGAGAAGCAACAGCAACTGATTGAACTACTGAAAGAAAAACGTCAGGCAGTGATTAGCCATGCCGTTACCAAAGGGCTAAACCCTAATGTGCCGATGAAAGATTCTGGTGTAGAGTGGTTGGGGAAAGTACCGGAGAATTGGGATGTTATAAAGCTGAAATATTTAATTAATGTCTTCGAGCAAGGTTGGAGCCCGCAATGTGAGGCTCGATTATCTGAAGGTAATGAGTATGGTGTTCTCAAAGTAGGTTGCGTGAATACGGGAGATTTCAATCCTCTGGAACATAAGGCGTTGCCCTCAAACCTTGAACCACAAAAGCAATACTTGGTTAAGAAAGATGATTTGCTAATATCCAGAGCTAATACGAAGGAGTTAGTAGGCAGCAGTGCAGTTGTAGAAAAGGACTATGACAACCTTATTCTTTGCGATAAATTATACAGATTAAAATTTGAAGACCCTGTCAATCCATACTTTATATCTGAATTTATCAGAACACCTATGGTTCGAAAGCAAGTAGAACTATCTGCAAGTGGTGCGAGTCACTCTATGCAGAATATTGGGCAAGATACAATAAAAGAACTTTTTGTTGCATTACCTCCTGAAGATGAAACTCAGCAGCTGATTGCATTTATTAAAAATGAAACAAGTGTATTTGATTCATTGATGAATTTATCTAATAGGCAAGTTGCTCTTCTCCAGGAACGCCGTACCGCCCTTATCTCCGCCGCCGTCACCGGAAAAATCGACGTCCGCGATTGGATTGCGCCTGACACGCAGGACGTTGAGGAGTCACAGGAGGCCACCGCATGAGCATGGACAGCACTAAGGAGCTGATTTTTCAGGATGAGATGATCGCTCAGATGGTTGATAAAGGTTGGGTTTTTGGCAAAACTACCGGCTACGATCGCGAACGTGCGCTGTACTCGGAGGACGCGCTGACCTTTGTGCAAACCACGCAGCCGCAGGAGTGGGAGAAGTTTGCTAAAATTTATCCTACCGATACCGAGCGTCATTTCCTTAATGCGCTGGTGGCCCAGCTGAAAAAAGCGGATATCAACGCTACCGATATGCTGTCACGCACCTACGGCACGCTCGGCGTGCTGCGTCACGGTATTAAAAGCCATAATGCGCGTTTTAACCTGTGCCAGTTTAAGCCGGAACATAACCTCAATCCGGAAACTTTGACACGCTACAAACAGAATATCTGCCGCATCGTGCCGGAGCTGGTTTATAGTCCACACGCGTCAAAAGCCGCTTTTGAAGAAACGGGCGTCAAGGCGAAGAAATGGCGCATCGACCTGGTGCTGTTCGTCAACGGCCTGCCGATAGCGACTCTGGAGCTGAAGTCTGAATTTAAGCAGACGGTACAAAACGCCATATCTCAGTATAAGAAAACGCGTTTGCCAAAAGATCCCGGGACCAATAAACCCGAGCCGCTGCTGACCTTTAAACGCGGTGCGCTTGTGCACTTTGCCGTCAGCCAGTACGAAGTGTTTATGGCGACCAAACTCGACGGGGATAAAACTTTCTTCCTGCCGTTTAACAAAGGTATGCATGACGGTGGGGCAGGGAATGATATTCCGGAAGATGAAAACGACTATGCCACTAGTTACCTGTGGAATGAGGTACTGCTGCCGGACAACCTGCTAAAAATTCTTGCCAGCTTTGTGCATTTGAAAATCGAAGAGAAAGAAAACGCCCTTGGCCTGAAGTACAAAAGCGAGAGCCTGATCTTCCCACGCTATCACCAGTGGGATGTGGTGAACAAACTGGTCACGGCGGCGATTGAAGAGGGCACCGGTAATAAATATTTAATCCAGCACAGTGCAGGATCGGGCAAATCCAACTCCATCGCCTGGACGGCCCATCAGCTCTCCCGCCTGCACGATGAGAAGGGCGAGAAGCAGTTCCACTCGGTGATTGTGGTAACTGACCGCACCGTGCTCGACGATCAGCTCCAGGATACCATCTATCAGTTTGAACATCAGGATGGTGTCGTCGGTCGCATCAATAACAAAGAAGGTGAAGGTTCTAAATCGGAAAAGCTAGCCAGCGCGCTGGAAAACTCGCAGCCGATCATTATCGTCACTATTCAGACCTTCCCGTTTGTCCTGAAGGCGATTGAAAACAGCGTCAGCCTGAAGCAGCGTAAATACGCAGTGATTGCCGACGAAGCGCACTCCTCGCAGAGCGGCTCTACGGCACGACAGCTGAAAGAGGTGCTGATGACCGAAGAGGCAGATGATGATGCAGTAGTGTCTTCAGAAGATATTCTGGATGCTACCGTAGCGGCACGTAAAGGCAGCAACAATCTCAACTACTACGCCTTTACCGCCACGCCGAAAGCCAAAACTCTGGAGCTGTTTGGCCGTCGGCCTAATCCGCTGGAACCGGCCTCAAAAACCAATAAGCCAGAAGCGTTCCACGTTTACTCCATGCGTCAGGCCATCGAAGAGGGCTTTATTCTCGATGTCCTGAAGAACTACACCAACTACAAGGTGGCTTATAAGCTGCTGCAAAAGTTGGAGGATCCCGATCGGGAAGTAGACAGCAAAAAAGCCAAAATTAAACTGAATCAGTGGGTCACACTGCACGATCATAACGTGTCGCAGAAAGTGAAGGTGATTGTCGAGCACTTCCGTAAGCATGTAATGCACCTGCTGGGCGGGCAAGCTAAAGCAATGGTCGTCACCAGCTCACGTAAAGCTGCTGTGCGCTATAAGCTGGCTTTTGATAAATACATCAGTGAGAAAAAGTACGACAAGATCAGCGCCATGGTGGCGTTCTCCGGGGAAGTGGAGTTCCATGAAGACGATCACAACAGTCTTGCACTGCTCAACCAGAAGTTTACCGAGATCAATATGAACCCAGGCCTGAAAGGCCGGGATATGCGTAAAGCGTTCGACACCGATGACTATCAGGTAATGCTGGTGGCCAACAAATTCCAGACCGGTTTTGATCAGCCCAAGCTGTGCGCCATGTATGTCGATAAAGCGCTAGGGGGTGTGGAGTGCGTGCAGACGTTATCGCGCCTGAATCGCACCTATCCTGGGAAGGTGCAGTCAGGCACATTTGTGCTCGATTTCTACAACGAGCCAGACGATATTTTGGGTGCTTTTCAGCCGTATTATCAGACAGCGGAACTCACAGATGTCAGCGATCCACAGCTCGTCTTTGAACTGTTTGAAAAGCTGCGTACCAGCGGCATTTTCCTGTGGAGTGAAGTGGAGCAGTTCTGCGAGGCATTCTTCACCAAGACCAAGTCTAACGCGGCCATCAGCAATATATGCAAGCCTGCGGTTGAGCGCTGGAAGCAGCGTTACACTTCGGCAATTGATGCGTATGTGCTGGCCAAAGAGATGTTTGAGCGCACCAAGAAGACCGGTGATGTGGTGCTGATCACCAATGCGGAAAATACCTTCAAGGACTGCGAAAAAGAAAAAAGTAAGCTGGATATCTTCAAGAAAGATCTCGGCAGCTTTGTCCGTTTTTACGAATTTATGTCGCAGATCGTCGATTACGATGACAAAAACCTGGAAAAGCTGAGCCTGTTTGCCCGTCATCTGCGCCCGCTGCTGCATGAGCAGCGTATTGAAGAAGATGAGGTTGATTTAAGCAACGTGGAGATGAGCCATTACCGTTTGTCGAAGCTCCATGAGCAGCACCTTAAGCTGCAGGAAGATGCTGCGGAATACAAAATCAAACCGGGTAATGATGTTGGAACGGCGAAGCCCAAAGACAAGAAAGAAGAGTTTCTGTCGAATATTCTGGCTCGTTTAAACGACCTGTTTGTTACCGATAATCTTACTGACAAAGACATGATCAATTATGCTTTCGCAGTGCGCGATAAGCTTTCAGAAAACCAGGCAGTAATGACCCAAATCGCGAACAATACGCGTGAACAGGCGATGCTAGGCGATTTCCCGAAAGCCATTGATGATGCCGTCATGGACAGTAATGACGCTCATAAAGCGATGATGGATCAGTACCTGTCTAACCCTGTGCTGGCACAAGGTTTTGCACGAGTAGTGTTTGATATGTTGAAAGGGGCCTAATTTTTTATAGGCTTGATAATAAGACTAAAGAAAAAGGGCTTAGATAATATCTTATCTAAGCCCTTGATTTTTGGTGGCCCCTGTTGGGTTTGAACCAACGACCAAGCGATTATGAGTCGCCTGCTCTAACCACTGAGCTAAGGGGCCGTGGCGAGGGATTATAATGTAACTGGTGGCTGCAATCCAGTCATTCGGGTGTGCATGGTGCTTTTGTAAACAACCTATAATCAACCCGTTATAACTACATTTTGGACAATTCACCTGGAGCAATGATGATAAACGATATTCTCGCGCCGGGCCTGCGGGTGGTGTTTTGCGGCATCAATCCAGGCAAATCGTCGGCACATACGGGTTTCCACTTCGCGCATCCCGGTAACCGCTTCTGGAAGGTGATCTACCAGGCGGGCTTTACGGAGCAGCAGCTGAAACCGGAAGAGGAGCAGCGGCTGCTGGATACCCGCTGCGGCATCACCATGCTGGTGGAGCGCCCAACGGTGCAGGCCAGTGAGGTCGAGTTGCACGAGCTGCGTACCGGCGGACGGGACCTGATCAAGAAGATTGAGGACTACCAGCCGGACGCGCTGGCGATCCTCGGCAAGCAAGCTTTTGAGCAGGCATTCAGCCAGCGCGGCGTGGCGTGGGGGAAACAGAACATTACCATCGGTGCCACCGAGGTATGGGTCCTGCCGAACCCCAGCGGCTTAAACCGTGCAACGCTGGATAAGCTGGTGGAGTCATACAAGGAGTTGGATCAGGCGTTAGTGGCAAGGGGACTGTAGGCCGGGTCAGCGCAGCGCCACCCGGCGTAAATTGTAGCCAATAAAAAAGCCCTCCGGAGAGGGCTTTTCTTTTAACGGTAACGATTAATCGTCGAGGAAGCTACGCAGCACTTCAGAGCGGCTCGGGTGGCGCAGCTTACGCAGCGCTTTCGCTTCGATCTGACGGATACGTTCACGGGTAACGTCGAACTGCTTACCCACCTCTTCCAGAGTGTGGTCGGTGTTCATATCGATACCGAAACGCATACGCAGCACTTTCGCTTCACGGGCGGTCAGGCCAGCCAGAACGTCGTGCGTGGCAGCACGCAGGCTCTCGGTGGTGGCAGAGTCCAGCGGCAGCTCGAGGGTAGTATCCTCGATGAAGTCACCCAGATGTGAATCTTCGTCGTCACCAATCGGCGTCTCCATGGAGATCGGCTCTTTGGCGATTTTCAGCACCTTACGGATCTTATCTTCCGGCATCAGCATGCGCTCGGCCAGCTCTTCCGGCGTCGGCTCACGGCCCATCTCCTGCAGCATCTGACGGGAGATACGGTTGAGCTTGTTGATGGTCTCAATCATATGCACCGGGATACGGATGGTACGCGCCTGGTCCGCGATAGAGCGGGTAATCGCCTGACGGATCCACCAGGTGGCATAGGTCGAGAACTTATAGCCACGACGGTATTCGAACTTATCAACCGCTTTCATCAGGCCGATGTTACCTTCCTGAATCAGGTCGAGGAACTGCAGGCCACGGTTGGTGTACTTCTTAGCGATAGAGATAACCAGACGCAGGTTCGCCTCTACCATCTCTTTCTTCGCACGACGCGCTTTCGCTTCGCCGATAGACATACGACGGTTAATGTCCTTAACCTGTTCGATGGTCAGGCCGGTCTCTTCTTCAATCTGTTGCAGCTTCTGCAGGCCACGATGCACGTCTTCAGCTACGTCCTGCAGCTTCTCGGACCACGGCTTGTTCATCGCCAGCGCAGCATTGAACCAGGTCTCGCTGGTTTCGTTGCCGGTGAAGAGGGTGATGAAGTTCTTCTTCGGCATTTTGCACTGCTCAACGCACATCTTCATGATGATGCGCTCCTGAGTACGCACGCGGTCCATCATGACGCGCATGCTGTTTACCAGGTAGTCGAACTGTTTCGGCACCAGACGGAACTGCTTGAACACTTCGGAGAGCTTAAGGATCTCTTCCTGAGAGGCTGCGTGGCTGCGGCCTTTCGCTTTGATGGTGTCGCGGGTGACTTCGTACTGCGCACGCAGCTCGCCGAATTTTTCGCGAGCCAGCTCGGGATCGATGCTGTTATCGTCGTCGCTGTTGTCGTCGCTCTCTTCGTCTTCATCTTCGTCTTCGTCGTCATCCAGCTCTTCCTGAGAGAGCTCGGAGCCAACGTGCGTCGCGGTCGGGGCCAGATCTTCTTCGGCGTTCGGATCGACAAAGCCGGTGATCAGGTCAGAGAGACGCGCTTCTTCCGCTTCAACGCGATCGTACTGCTCCAGCAGATAGGTGATTGCTTCCGGATATTCGGCAACGGAGCACTGAACCTGGTTAATACCATCCTCAATGCGTTTTGCGATGTCGATTTCGCCTTCACGGGTCAGCAGCTCAACCGTACCCATTTCGCGCATGTACATACGGACCGGGTCAGTGGTGCGCCCGATTTCAGATTCAACACTCGACAGAACCTGAGCCGCTGCTTCTTCCGCATCTTCATCCGTGTTATTTGAGTTTTCAGCGAGCAGCAGATCGTCGGCATCAGGTGCTTCTTCCATCACCTGAATGCCCATGTCGTTGATCATTTGGATGATGTCTTCGATCTGGTCGGAGTCGACGATATCTTCCGGCAGATGGTCATTGACCTCGGCATAGGTCAAATAGCCTTGCTCCTTACCACGTTGGACAAGAAGTTTCAGCTGTGACTGCGGGTTTTGCTCCATAAGACGGTATCCACACTTAATTCGTTTGATTGGTGTCGGCGGTGGTGCTGCCAACCTTTAAAGCGAGGGCGTGCTTATATTTTTGCCGCTGCCCTCAAGGCGGCTGTCGGGATCTACCCGAGCGATATTCGGCACTTAAGCCGTTAAATTCATTTTCGGGCCCGTGCTTCGTTGATCACACGCACCTCTTCGCGCTCGGCGGCGGTTAACCCATGGGTCCGCGCCCGCGCGATCAATTCTGAGAGCCGTAGCTCAAGCACCGAGTCGAACATATGGTTCAACGCATCGGTGAAGGTCTTTTCTGCGATATCCTTATCTGCTATATCGTCCCACATGGACAGTTTTTCAAGGGTGGCGGCCTCATTTGTGCCGCGATACTGCTCTAAAAGCTGTCCGGTGGTCAGACCTGGCTGTGACAGACAAGTGTTAACCAATTGGACGAATAAGCCAAGTCCGGGTAGCTTCGCCGGATCCAGACCGTCCAGCGGTGGCACCAGCGGGGCCAGCTCCGGATTTTGCACCAGCAATCCTATCAGTATACGCATGGTAGTCCGTTTTAGCTGCGGTGCCGGGCGTGGCTGACCGCTTTCGGACTGCTTCGGCATTAAACGTTCAAGCTGGTTATCGTCAAGGATGCCTAATTTGTTACCCAATTCTTGTCGCAGGTAGATACGCAGCGTCTCGCCGGGCACCTGGCTTATCAGCGGTAGCGCCAGGGTGCTCAGCTGCGCGCGGCCATCCGGGGTGCTCAGGTCTACCTGCGGCATCAGGCTGTTAAACAGAAACGTGGAGAGCGGCTGAGCCTGCTCCATCCGCGCCTCAAACGCCGCTTTGCCCTCTTTACGCACCAGCGTATCCGGATCTTCGCCGTCGGGCAGAAACATAAAGCGTAGCTGACGTCCGTCAGTCATGTACGGTAGTGCCGTCTCCAGCGCGCGCCATGCGGCTTCACGACCTGCACGGTCGCCGTCGTAGCAGCAGATCACGCTGTTGGTGACGCGGAACAGCAGCTGGATATGCTCGGCGGTGGTGGAGGTGCCCAGCGAGGCGACGGCATAGTTAATGTCGTACTGCGCCAGCGCGACCACGTCCATATAGCCTTCAACCACCAGCAGACGCGGCGGTTCGGCGTTATCCTGCTGCGCTTCATAAAGGCCATACAGCTGGCGGCCCTTATGGAAAATATCGGTTTCCGGGGAGTTAAGGTATTTCGGCATGCCATCGCCCATGACACGACCACCAAAACCAATCACCCGGCCACGTTTGTCGCGGATAGGGAACATCACGCGTTCGCGGAATCGATCGTAGGTACGCCCGCGATCGTTAGTGACTAACATGCCCGCGTCGGTCAGCGACTGGCGATTTTCACCGTTGCCGCCAAAGCGCTTTAAAACGTTGTCCCAGCCGGGAGGAGCATAGCCAATGGCGAAGCGTGAAATCACCTCGCTACTTAAGCCGCGCTGGGCCAGATACTGGCGCGCAGGTTCAGCCGCTGGCTGGTTCAGAGATTGCTGATAAAAGGCGTTTAGCCCGTCCATCAACTGGTAGAGCGTCTGCCGCTGGTGGCGCTCAATCTGGCTTGGACCGTTGCCCGCTTCATACGGCACGTCGAGGTTGTGCATCGCCGCCAGCTCTTCAACGGTCTCGACGAACTCGAGCTTGTCGTAGTTCATCAGAAAGTCGATGGCGTTGCCGTGGGCGCCGCAGCCGAAGCAGTGGTAAAACTGTTTCTCACCGTTCACGGTGAAAGAGGGGGTTTTTTCGTTATGGAACGGACAGCACGCGTGAAAATTCTTGCCCTGCTTTTTCAGCTTCACCCGCGCGTCGATGAGATCGACGATGTCGGTGCGTGCCAGCAGGTCATTAATAAAGACTCGTGGGATTCGTCCAGCCATAGGCCCCGTCTACCTTTAGCGTGATGCGTTAAGGTATGTCAGATTATAAACGAAAATAAGCCGCGCATTCCTTTCGGAAGCACGGCCTTACAACTACAACTCTGTCTGTAAACTGAGGGTCAACACCCTCAGCTAATTAGTACAGACGAGTACGGCGTGCGTTTTCGCGAGCCAGTTTCTTCGCGTGACGTTTCACAGCGGAAGCTTTGGCGCGTTTACGTTCGGTAGTCGGTTTTTCATAGAACTCACGACGACGAACTTCCGCCAGAACACCTGCTTTCTCACAGGAACGCTTGAAGCGACGCAGAGCTACGTCGAACGGCTCGTTTTCACGTACTTTAATTACCGGCATGTGCCTCTCACCTTTGATTAATTCGGTTTGCCGCTGGCATCAACGCCAGCTTATTTCAAAATGGTGCGGAATTTTACTGCAAATGCTGCTGCTTTGTAAAGCACCGCAGCCCTTTTTACAAGGGCGCTCTCATAAGGAGGGGGAGTATACACGACCTCTGCACCTGGGTTGAACAATAGTTTTACAACCACCGCCCATGACCCTACACTGCGCGGTATTGCAAAGAGGTAAAGAATAGCCATGCGTGTACTGGGAATTGAAACATCCTGCGATGAAACCGGCATCGCCATCTACGACGATGAAAACGGGCTTTTAGCCAACCAACTGTATAGTCAGGTGAAACTGCACGCTGACTACGGCGGCGTGGTGCCGGAGCTGGCCTCCCGCGATCACGTACGTAAAACCGTGCCGCTGATCCAGGCCGCGCTGAAAGAGGCGAATCTGGCCGCCAGCGATATCGACGCGGTAGCCTACACCGCAGGCCCTGGGCTGGTCGGGGCGCTGCTGGTGGGGGCAACGGTAGGACGCTCGCTGGCGTTCGCCTGGAACGTGCCGGCCATCGCGGTTCACCATATGGAAGGGCATCTGCTGGCTCCCATGCTGGAAGAGAATCCGCCCGAGTTTCCGTTTGTAGCGCTGCTGGTCTCCGGCGGCCATACGCAGCTGATTAGCGTGACCGGTATCGGCCAGTATGAACTGCTGGGCGAATCGATTGACGATGCCGCCGGTGAAGCGTTCGATAAAACGGCGAAGCTGCTGGGACTGGACTATCCCGGCGGGCCGATGCTGTCGAAAATGGCTGCTGACGGCACGGAAGGGCGCTTTGTCTTCCCGCGTCCGATGACCGATCGTCCGGGGCTGGACTTTAGCTTCTCTGGCCTCAAGACCTTTGCCGCCAACACCATTCGTAACAACGGTAATGACGACCAGACCCGAGCAGATATCGCCCGCGCCTTTGAGGATGCGGTGGTGGATACCCTGATGATCAAGTGCAAGCGCGCGCTGGATCAGACCGGCTTTAAGCGGCTGGTGATGGCGGGTGGCGTGAGCGCCAACCGCACGCTGCGAGCGAAGCTGGCAGAGATGATGCAGAAGCGTCGGGGTGAAGTCTTCTATGCGCGACCGGAGTTTTGTACCGATAATGGGGCGATGATCGCCTATGCGGGCATGGTGCGTCTGAAAGCCGGTAGCCTGGCCGATCTTAGCGTGAGCGTGCGTCCGCGCTGGCCACTGGCAGAGCTGCCTGCGGCATAATGTCAGTCCGTAATGCCCGGCGGCGCGCAGCTTGCCGGGCCTACTCTTCTTCCTTCACTTCCTCATCTTTTTCGCGCTTTTTCTTCAGCTTGGTCCAGATTTTTGTCTCCTGATGCCGCCACAGGCGCTGGATGTTGTCGTGATGACGGAGCAGCACCAGGCAAGAGAGCATCGAAACCGGGAAGGTAAACTGCGGCTTGAACCACCAGACGTAGAACGGGGCGATCAGCGCGCTGATAATCGCGCCCAGCGACGAGTAGCCGCTCAGGAGAATGGTCAGCAGCCAGGTGCCGGCCATGACGCCGGTAAGATCCCAGCCAATTGGCGCAATCGCGCCAAAAGCGGTAGCAACGCCTTTCCCGCCTTTAAAACCAAAGAAAACCGGCCAGATGTGGCCCAGGCAGGCGGCGATAGCAATTAGCCCCAGCCAGAAGGGAGTGACGCCCAGCGCGTAAGCGCCCCACACCGGCAGCATGCCTTTCAGCACGTCAAAAATCAGTACCGCTACGGCTGCGCCCTTGCCGCCAATTCGCAGGACGTTGGTCGCTCCGGGGTTGCCGGAGCCACTCTCGCGAGGGTCAGGCAGACCCGCGATGCGGCAGACCAGAATGGCGCTGGAGATTGAGCCGCAAAGGTACGCGAGGAGGATCATTCCAGGCGCGATTGCACTCATAACGCTGTTCCGTTTTGAAAATGTCGTTTTATTCTCAGCATCCGTGGATAATACGCATAATTTTTTGAAAGTGGTATCCAGGTTAGCCAAAAAGCGGACGGTGCGTGATGGACATTGTATTTATAGAGCAACTTTCGGTAATCACCACGATCGGTGTTTACGACTGGGAACAGACTATCGAGCAGAAACTGGTGTTCGATATCGAAATGGCGTGGGATAACCGGGCAGCAGCGAAAAGCGATGACGTCAACGACTGCCTGAGCTATGCCGATATTGCCGACGCGGTGGTGAGCCACGTTGAGGGACAGCGCTTTGCGCTGGTGGAGCGGGTGGCGGAAGAGGTGGCGGATCTGCTCCTGAGCCGGTTCAACTCGCCCTGGCTGCGTATCAAAGTGAGCAAGCCGGGGGCGGTGGCTCGGGCGGCTAACGTCGGGGTTATTATTGAGCGTGGCAATAGTCTGAAAGAAAACATTTAAATTTATAATTATTAAACCAAACGGCACTATATGGGTCTTACGAGCGTGCCTTTTCGCGGCTTGTGGATGCAGAAGCCGTTTTTTTATGTCTTTTAGGGGTTTAAGTGATGAGCGATATGCACTCCCTGCTGGTGGCGGCCATTCTGGGCGTCGTCGAAGGGTTAACGGAGTTTTTGCCGGTCTCCAGTACCGGTCACATGATCATCGTCGGTCACCTGCTGGGGTTCGAGGGTGAGACCGCCAAAACCTTTGAGGTGGTGATCCAGCTGGGATCGATCCTCGCGGTGGTGGTGATGTTCTGGCGTCGCCTGTTTGGCCTGATCGGCATCCACTTTGGTCATCCGCCGCACGAGGGTGAGGGCAAAGGGCGCTTAACGCTGATCCACATCCTGCTGGGGATGATCCCGGCGGTGGTGCTGGGGCTGGTGTTCCATGACACGATCAAGAGCCTGTTCAACCCTATCAACGTGATGTATGCCCTGGTGGTCGGCGGCTTCCTGCTGATTGCCGCCGAGTGCCTGAAGCCGAAAACCCCGCGTGCGCCGGGGCTGGATGATATGACCTACCGTCAGGCCTTTATGATCGGCTGCTTCCAGTGCCTGGCCCTGTGGCCGGGCTTCTCTCGCTCCGGGGCGACTATCTCCGGCGGGATGCTGATGGGCGTAAGCCGCTATGCTGCCTCGGAGTTCTCGTTCCTGCTGGCGGTGCCAATGATGATGGGCGCCACCGCGCTGGACCTCTACAAGAGCTACCACTTCCTGACGGTTGCTGATATCCCGATGTTTGCCGTGGGCTTTATCACCGCCTTCATCGTGGCGCTGGTGGCGATCAAAACCTTCCTGCAGCTCATTAAGCGGATCTCGTTTATTCCGTTTGCTATCTACCGCTTTATTGTGGCGGCGGCGGTCTACGTCGTCTTCTTTTAAGCGTTAAGGCGGCTGCCCTCACGCCTGTGGCTGAGGGCAGCGCGTTGCTTTCCACTTCGCAACTGCATCAATTCGCCGCTGGGTCAGCTCCTCGCGGATCTCAGCCCCCTTAAAGCCTGCTGCCACCACCTCTTTAGTCGATACCGCCTTCGCCACTTCCCACGCTTCGCGCAGCAGTCGCCCCTGCGGATAGTCGCTGGCCTCAAAGTGGGTGCGCCCGCGCACGTCGGCTTCGCTGGTCAGGGCGATCTGCTCCACGCGCTGGGGCTTGCGCCAGGCGTCAATGGAGTCGAACAGCTTGACGATGGTCTGCGGTTTAAGGATCGGGAAGGTGTGGATCAGGTCGTGAAATTCCGCCACCAGCTTGGCCAGATCGCGTAGCTCGTTAGGCACGCGCAGGCGTTCGCACAGGTTGCTGACCAGCTTGACGCCCGCCAGGCCGTGCCCGTGGTGGCGCGGCCACAGCGCCGGTGGCGTCAGGCCCTTGCCAAGATCGTGGCAGAGCGTGGCGAAGCGTACGTCGATATCCGGGCTGAGCATCGCCGCCATCGAGACCGTCATCAGCACGTGGATGCCGGTATCGATCTCCGGATGCCACTTTGCCGGGGCAGGGATGCCAAACAGAACATCAAGCTCCGGGAACAGCACCTTTAGCGCACCGCACTCGCGCAGCGTCATAAAGTAGACCTGCGGGTTGCGGCTGACGAGGGCGTTTTCTGTCTCTTTCCAGACGCGCTCCGGCGTCAGGTGCTCCAGCTCGCCGGCGGCGGTCATCTCGCGCATCAGCGCCATGGTTTCGTCGGCAATACGGAAGCTAAGATGAGCATAGCGGGCGGCAAAGCGCGCCACGCGCAGCACGCGGAGGGGATCTTCGCCAAAGGCCGGAGAGACATGGCGCAAGGTGCGGCTCTTGAGATCCGCCAGGCCATGGTAGGGGTCGATAATCTTACCGTCAGCGTCCTGAGCCAAAGCGTTAACGGTCAGGTCGCGGCGGAGCAGATCCTGCTCAAGGGTGACGTCAGGCGCGGCATAGCAGGAGAAGCCGGTATAGCCAAAGCCGGATTTCCGTTCGGTACGCGCCAGGGCGTACTCTTCCCGGCTCTTTGGGTGGAGAAACACCGGAAAATCGCGGCCAACCTGCTGGTAGCCTGCATCCAGCATCTCCTGTGGAGTCGCCCCCACTACCACCCAGTCTTTATCTTTAACCGGTAGCCCTAACAACGCATCCCGAACAGCACCACCGACCAGATAACTCTTCACTACGCCACTCTCCTGACATACTTTTAACTGATGATACGTTAAGTGTAGAGAAAATGGCTAATCCGGTTCAGCTCATCCAGCGGTCTTTACGCTTGCGGCTAGGGATGATGTGCGGCAGTATCAGGCCTAAGAACAGCCCCGCGCCGAGCACGCCGCCGCCATACATAAACCACTGCATGATGATGGTGCGCTGCTTATCATCCAGCTGCAGGTTCGCGGCGCTCACTTTCTTCTGCGCGACGATCAGCTGGTTTTTAAGCTGCTGGTTCTCTTCTTTCAGGCCGTTGATCACGCTGTCGCTCTGGGCAACCTTCTGCTGCATATCGGCAGTGCGCTGGTTCCAGGTATTGTCGATGTTGGTCAGCTTATCGGTCAGGGTCTTAACCTGGTTCTCCAGATCCGGCACGCGGGTACGCAGGCTCGGTTCGCTGCTCAGCTCCTTCAGCGGGATCCAGGCGGTACGACCGCTGCTGTCACGCACCTGACCGTAGTTTGAGTCCCCGTTGGTTTGCAGCAGCGCAACTTCTTCGCCTGCGTTAACCGTACCCACGAGGCGATAGTTATCACCCGGGCCGCTACGAACCCAGGTATTCAATTCATCCGAAACGTAACGCTTTTCTTCGGCATGGGCCACGGCAGAAACGCATACAAGTAAAAACAGTCCGGTCAGGCGTAATTTAGGCATCAGCAGTCATTTGTTGTCGTAAAAAAAGTGGAACGATAGTAGTGGCATCAGTCTGACGACGCAAAGTATTCGGTATCAATCAGAATCATCTGGGTCGCAAACGATCCGCACCGTGGAAATTTGGCGCAAAATACTATCTACTGACAAACATCGAGGGCGTAAGTTCGCCGAAAATTCCGCTGATGTGACATAACCATAAGTACAAGACCATGACTCAAGAGATCGAACTGAAATTTATCGTTGACCCATCCCGCGTGGATGCCCTGCGCACCCACCTGCATACCCTTACGGATGAGCACGTTGCGCCTGCGACGCTGCTTAACATCTACTACGAGACGCCGGAAGGCTGGCTGCGCGGCCACGATATGGGCCTGCGCATTCGCGGCGCGCAGGATCGCTATGAGATGACGATTAAAACCGCCGGACGTACCGTGGGCGGCCTGCATCAGCGTCCCGAGTACAACGTGGCCATCGACAAGCCGGAGCTGGATCTTGCCCGCTTCCCGGCGGAGGCGTGGCCGGAGGGCGGTCTGCCAGCGGATCTTGCCGAGCGCGTTAGTCCGCTGTTCAGCACTCACTTCGATCGTGAGAAGTGGCTGGTTAACGTCGGCGACAGCCGGATTGAGATTGCGCTGGATCTTGGGGAGGTGAAGGCCGATGAGCTGGCTGAACCGATTTGCGAACTCGAGCTGGAGCTGCTGAGCGGCGCGGCGGAGGACGTATTAAAGCTGGCGCGCCAGCTGGTGACCCAGACCGGCCTGCGCCAGGGCAGCCTGAGCAAGGCCGCCCGGGGCTACCATCTGGCGAAAGGCAACCCGCCGCGCCTGCTGCGGGCGACGGAGATCCTGACCGTTGCACCGAAGGCGAGCGTGGAGCAGGGGCTGGAGGCGGCGCTGGAGCTGGCTCTCTCCCAGTGGCAGTACCACGAAGAGCTGTGGGTACGCGGTGAGAAACACGCCCAAGCGGAGACGCTGGCCGCTATCGCGCTGGTACGCCACACCCTGATGCTGTTTGGCGGCATTGTGCCGCGCAAAGCGAGCGCTCGTTTACGCGATCTGCTGACCCAGTCCGAGGCGACCATTACCTCAGCGGTCTCGGCCGCCACGGCGGTGTATAGCCCGGAGATCGCCACGGCGAAGCTGGCCCTGACCGAGTGGCTGGTGACCCGTGCCTGGCGGACCTTCCTTGATGATAAAGCGCAGGCCAAAATCAACGACTCGTTTAAGCGCTTTGCTGACATCAACCTGTCGCGCCACGCCGCCGAGCTGAAACGTAACTTTGCCCAGCCGCTGATGGATAAGTACCAGGACCAGCTCCCGCGCCTGGCGCGCGACATCGACAGCATGCTGTTGCTGGCGGGCTACTACAACGGCATCCGCGCCCAGGCGTGGCTGGAGAACTGGCAGGGGTTGCAGCACGCCATTAAAACCCGCCAGCGCATTGAAATTGAACACTTCCGTAACGAAGCCATTGTGCAGGAGCCGTTCTGGCTGCACAGCGGAAAACGCTAACTCAGGCAAAGGAACCCCCTTATGATGCCGCTCTCTTCGCCGCTTCAGCAGCACTGGCAGACCCTTGTTGAACGTCTGCCGGACACACTCTCCGCCTCCACGCTTAGCGCAGAGGCGAAGTCAGTGCTTACTTTCAGTGATTTTGTGCAGGGCAGCGTCGCCGCACATCCCGAGTGGCTGACGGCGCTGGAGAGCGAGCCGCCGCAGGCGGATGAGTGGCAGTCTTATTCGGTATGGCTCCAGCAAGCGCTGGCTGATGTCAGTGATGAAGCCTCGCTGATGCGCGAGCTGCGCCTGTTCCGCCGTCGTATCATGGTGCGTATCGCCTGGGCACAGGCCCTGCGGCTAATGCCAGAGGAGAGCACCCTCCAGCAGCTTAGCGTCCTGGCGGAGACGCTGATTGTCAGCGCCCGCGACTGGCTCTACACCGCCTGTTGTCGGGAGTGGGGCACGCCGAGCAGCGCCGACGGCACGCCGCAGCCGCTGCTGATCCTTGGCATGGGCAAGCTGGGGGGCTTTGAGCTGAACTTCTCCTCGGATATCGATCTCATCTTCTCCTGGCCGGAGAACGGCGTAACCCGCGGCGGCCGTCGCGAGCTGGACAACGCCCAGTTCTTTACCCGCCTTGGTCAAAGGCTGATTAAGGTGCTGGACCAGCCCACTCAGGACGGCTTTGTCTATCGGGTGGATATGCGCCTGCGCCCCTTTGGCGATAGCGGCCCGCTGGTGCTGAGTTTTGCCGCACTGGAGGATTATTACCAGGAGCAGGGGCGCGACTGGGAGCGCTACGCGATGGTCAAGGCGCGCATCATGGGCGACAACGACGGCGTCTATGCCAGCGAGCTGCGGACCATGCTGCGGCCCTTTATTTTCCGCCGCTATATCGATTTCAGCGTCATCCAGTCGCTGCGTAACATGAAAAGTATGATCGCCCGTGAGGTGCGGCGGCGTGGCCTGAAAGACAACATCAAGCTGGGGGCGGGCGGCATCCGCGAAGTGGAGTTTATCGTTCAGGTCTTCCAGCTGATCCGCGGTGGACGTGAGCCGTCGCTTCAGCAGCGCTCGCTGCTGCCGACGCTGGCCGCTATCGAGCAACTCCATCTCCTGCCGGCGGGAGACGCCGATACGCTGCGGGCTGCCTACCTCTGGCTGCGGCGGCTGGAGAACCTGCTGCAAAGCATTAACGATGAGCAGACCCAGACCCTGCCGGGGGACGAGCTTAATCGTGCCCGTTTGGCCTGGGGAATGGGCGTCGCCGACTGGCAGGCGCTCAGCGAAACCCTGGAACGGCACATGGCCGCCGTGCGGCGCGTCTTTAATGAGCTGATTGGCGATGACGATACCGACACCCAGGACGAGCAGCTGTCGGAGCAGTGGCGCGAGCTGTGGCAGGACACGCTGGAAGATGATGACGCCACACCGGTGCTGGCCCATCTCTCCGATGGCGACCGTATCCGGGTGGTGGCGCTGATCGCCGATTTTCGCCGGGAGCTGACTCGCCGGACCATTGGCCCACGTGGCCGCCAGGTGCTCGACCACCTGATGCCGCACCTGCTTAGCGAGGTCTGTCCCCGTGCCGACGCGCCGGTGCCGCTGGCGCGCCTGATGCCGCTTCTGACCGGGATTGTCACCCGTACCACCTATCTTGAACTGCTGAGCGAGTTCCCCGGCGCGCTCAAGCATCTGATCTCTCTCTGCGCCGCCTCACCGATGGTGGCCAGCCAGCTGGCGCGCTATCCGCTGCTGCTGGATGAGCTGCTGGATCCCAATACGCTCTATCAACCCACGGCGATGGACGCCTACCGGGACGAGCTGCGCCAGTATCTGCTCCGCGTGCCGGAGGAAGACGAAGAGCAGCAGCTGGAGGCCCTGCGCCAGTTTAAGCAGGCCCAGCTACTGCGCGTAGCGGCGGCGGATATTGCCGGTACGCTGCCGGTAATGAAAGTAAGCGATCATTTAACCTGGCTGGCGGAGGCGATGATCGACGCGGTGGTCCAGCAGGCGTGGACCCAGATGGTGGCGCGCTTTGGGCAGCCAAAGCACCTGCGTGACCGGGAGGGGCGCGGCTTTGCGGTGGTGGGCTACGGCAAGCTTGGCGGCTGGGAGCTGGGTTACAGCTCCGATCTCGATCTGGTCTTCCTGCACGACTGCCCGGCGGACGTGATGACCGACGGCGAGCGGGAGATCGATGGCCGTCAATTCTATCTGCGCCTCGCCCAGCGCATTATGCACCTCTTCAGCACCCGTACCTCGTCGGGCATTCTCTATGAGGTCGATGCCCGCCTGCGGCCTTCCGGCGCAGCGGGGATGCTCGTTACCACCGCCGACGCCTTTGCTGACTATCAGCAGAATGAGGCGTGGACGTGGGAGCACCAGGCGCTGGTTCGCGCCCGGGTGGTATACGGCGATCCGCAGCTGAAATCCCGCTTCGACGAGATTCGCCGCGCCATTCTGATGACGCCCCGCGACGGCGAGAAGCTGCAAACCGAGGTGCGGGAGATGCGCGAGAAGATGCGCGCCCATCTCGGCAACAAGCATCGCGAGCGTTTCGACCTGAAGGCTGACGCGGGGGGCATTACTGACATTGAATTTATCGCCCAGTACCTGGTACTGGGCCATGCTCACCAGAAACCAAAGCTGACACGCTGGTCCGATAACGTGCGTATCCTTGAGCTACTGGCGCAGAACGACATTATGGATGAGCAGGAGGCGCAGGCGCTGACTCACGCCTACACCACGCTGCGCGATGCGTTGCACCATCTGGCGCTGCAGGAGCAGCCCGGTCACGTGCCGGAAACGGAGTTTGCTGGCGAGCGGGAGCAGGTCAGCGCCAGCTGGCAGAAGTGGCTGCTAAAACCATGCGCGCAAAATTAAGTATGATATTATCGCGCGCAAATTTTGCATTTCGAGGGGACAGGAATGAAAGTAACGCTGCCAGAGTTTGAACGTGCAGGGGTGATGGTCGTCGGTGACGTGATGTTAGATCGCTACTGGTATGGCCCGACCAGCCGTATCTCACCGGAAGCGCCTGTACCGGTAGTCAAGGTCGATGCGATTGAAGAGCGGCCTGGCGGCGCGGCGAACGTGGCGATGAACATTGCTTCTCTCGGCGCACACTCGCGCCTGGTTGGCCTGACCGGCATCGATGACGCAGCGCGTGCGCTGAGCAAAACGCTGGCCGACGTCAACGTCAAGTGCGACTTCGTCTCTGTTCCGACCCATCCTACTATTACCAAGCTGCGCGTGCTGTCGCGCAACCAGCAGTTGATCCGCCTCGACTTCGAAGAGGGTTTTGAGGGCGTGGATCCCGAGCCGCTGCACGAGCGCATTAACCAGGCGCTGGGCAATATCGGCGCGCTGGTGCTCTCCGACTATGGCAAAGGAGCGCTGGCCAGCGTGCAGCAGATGATCGCCCTGGCGCGCAAGGCCAACGTGCCGGTGCTTATCGATCCGAAAGGCAACGATTTCGAACGCTATCGTGGGGCGACGCTGCTGACGCCGAACCTCTCCGAGTTCGAAGCGGTGGCCGGGAAGTGTAAAAACGAAGCGGAGATTGTCGAGCGCGGCATGAAGCTGATTGCCAATTTCGAGCTTTCTGCGCTGCTGGTGACCCGCTCCGAGCAGGGGATGACCCTGCTGCAGCCGGGCAAAGCGCCGCTGCATATGCCGACCCAGGCGCAGGAGGTCTATGACGTGACCGGCGCAGGCGACACGGTCATTGGCGTGCTGGCGGCAACGCTGGCGGCGGGCAACTCGCTGGAAGAGGCCTGCTACTTTGCTAACGCTGCGGCAGGCGTAGTGGTCGGCAAGCTGGGGACCTCTACCGTTTCGCCTATCGAGCTGGAGAATGCCGTACGCGGTCGTTCAGAGACCGGCTTCGGCGTGATGAATGAAGAGGAGCTGAAGCAGGCGGTGGCGGCTGCACGCAAGCGCGGCGAGAAAGTGGTGATGACCAACGGCGTGTTCGATATCCTGCACGCGGGCCACGTCTCCTACCTGGCTAACGCCCGCAAGCTGGGCGATCGCCTGATCGTGGCGGTGAATAGCGATGCTTCAACCAGCCGCCTGAAAGGGCCAACCCGTCCGGTTAACCCGCTTGAGCAGCGCATGGTCGTGCTCGGCGCGCTGGAAGCCGTGGACTGGGTGGTGTCGTTCGAAGAGGATACGCCGCAGCGCCTGATCGCCGGGATCCTGCCGGATCTGCTGGTGAAGGGCGGCGACTACAAGCCGGAAGATATCGCGGGTAGCAAAGAGGTGTGGGCTAACGGCGGCGACGTGCAGGTGCTGAACTTTGAAGACGGCTGCTCCACCACCAACATCATCAAGAAGATCCAGAAAAAGTGATCCCGTAGGCCCGGTAAGCGTTAGCGCCACCGGGCAATATCGCCTAAAAGGTCAGTCAATATTCTCCACCGGCGGAATAGCCGGTGCGGGCTTCACTTCGCTCGGCAGATCCTGCGGCTGAGCAGTTTCAGCCGACGCGGTCGCCGGGCGGTTCTCCAGATCGCTGATGCGCTGCTCCAGCGCGGTCAGTTTCTCACGGGTGCGCAGCAGAACCTGCGTCTGGACATCAAACTCTTCACGGCTCACCAGGTCGAGTCGCGCCAGCTGGGACTGCAACGTCTGGCGGATCTTCTTCTCTACATCCTCACCAAAGTCACGAATGCCTTTCGGCATTGACTCATGCACCTGGCGGGCGATCTGTTCAATTTTTTTCGGGTCAATCATAGTCGTTTCCCTGAACTGGTAAGTATTAACATTAGTGTAGCGTGGAATAGTGTAACGTGGATTATGCCGCGTGAAAGCAGAATTGTTACGGTGAATGGATTGCCGGGGATAATCAATAGCGTTATAGTTAATCTGCTTATTCTCAGGGCGGGGCGAAATTCCCCACCGGCGGTAAATCAGCCCAGGCTGAAAGCCCGCGAGCGCTCCGTGCGATGCATCATGTCATGCATGGAGGTCAGCAGATCCGGTGTAATTCCGGGGCCGACGGTTAAAGTCCGGATGGGAGAGAGTAACGATCCAGCCGGGTTTACGCCTGCTCACGTTATTTTTTTGCCGCTTGCGGTACTCCTAAGACTGCCCTGATTCTGGTAACCATAATTTTAATGAGGTTTTTTATTACCATGAATCAGACGCTACTTTCCTCTTTTGGCACGCCATTCGAACGTGTGGAACACGCTTTAGACGCACTGCGCAACGGGCGCGGAGTAATGGTGCTTGACGATGAAGACCGTGAAAACGAAGGCGATATGATCTTTGCCGCAGAGACCATGACCGTTGAGCAGATGGCACTGACCATTCGCCACGGCAGCGGCATTGTCTGCCTCTGCCTGACCGAAGATCGCCGTAAACAGCTCGACCTGCCGATGATGGTAGAGAACAACACCAGCGCCTACGGCACCGGCTTTACCGTGACCATCGAAGCCGCTACCGGTGTTTCAACCGGCGTATCTGCCGCTGACCGCGTGACCACCATACGTGCTGCCATTGCCGACGATGCCAAGCCGTCCGATCTGAACCGTCCTGGCCACGTCTTCCCGCTGCGTGCGCAGCCGGGTGGGGTGCTGACCCGTGGCGGCCACACCGAAGCGACCATTGACCTCGTGACCCTGGCAGGCTTCAAGCCAGCGGGCGTACTCTGCGAACTGACCAACGATGACGGCTCCATGGCGCGCGCGCCGGAGTGCATCGAATTTGCTAAAGCCCATGAGATGGCCGTTGTGACCATTGAAGACCTGGTGGCCTACCGCCGCGAGCAGGAACGTAAAGCCAGCTAAGCGCTGACGCAATATAAAACAGAGCCGGGCATGCCCGGCTCTGTTATTTCTGACTAGCCTGCAAAGCCGATGCTTTGCAGCAGCACCAGGCTGAGTCCCATCACCGACATGCCGCACAGCACGCCGTAGCTGGGGTTGTTGTTGGGATCGATCTCTTTCGCCAGCGGCATCAGCTCATCCACCGACAGCGCCACCATGATCCCGGCCACTGCCGCCATGATCGCCGCCATCACTACCGGCGAGACCAGGCTACCGAGGATCAGCCACGCCAGCACGCCGCCAAGAATTTCCGCCAGCCCTGAGATCCCTGCCCACATCACCGCCTTACGCTTTGAGCCCGTGGCGGCATAGACCGGGGCAGCCACCGCCAGCCCCTCGGGAATGTTGTGCAGGGCCACCGCCAGAGCGATGCCCAGCCCCAGCTCAAGGTTGCTGCTGGCCGTCACGTAGGTAGCCACACCTTCAGGGAAGTTGTGCAGACTGATGCCAAGCGTCAGCAGGATCGCCGTGCGCTTGATATTACGCGGCAGCGTTTTGACGCTGGCACGCATAAGATCCTGGGCATGGGCGTGCGGCAGCAGGCGATCGAGGCCGTAGTAGCCCAGCAGGCCGACGATAAACATGCCGTAGCCAAGCACCGGGGACATCCCCTCGGTGCCCAGCGCGGCGGGGAGCATCTCCATCAGCGAGATCAGCAGCATGATCCCGGCGGCAAATCCCAGCGAAAAGGCCAGTACGCGGTTAGAAGGCTTCTGGCCAAGCACGCCGAGAATAGCGCCAATAAAGGTGGCCGCGCCGGCTAATAAGGTCAGAATCAACGGGACCGACATTAAGAACTCCTTTTGATAATGATTCTCATTAATATTATTGATTATTGCCCCGCAAAGCGAGAGGGTAAAACGCTATTTACGCATTTCTTACATTCAAATTATCTGATGATCTTCATCATGCTTATCTGAGTTCATCCCCCCCGAAAAAAGCGTACTCTGGTTTTATCAAAATGACACTTTTTCTGAGGATATCATCATGTCTGCGTCTCGTATGCCAGCGCTGTTTTTGGGCCACGGCAGCCCGATGAATGTGCTGGAGGATAATATCTATACCCGCGCCTGGGGCGAGCTGGGACAGACGCTGCCGCGCCCAAAGGCGATCGTGGTGATCTCTGCCCACTGGTTTACCCGCGGTACTGGCGTGACGGCGATGGAGACGCCAAAAACCATTCATGACTTTGGCGGCTTCCCGCAGGCGTTATATGACACGCACTATCTAGCTCCCGGCTCTCCCGAGCTGGCCCAGCGGCTGGTGGATCTGCTGGCTCCGATCCCGGTCGCGCTGGACAAGGAGGCGTGGGGCTTTGATCACGGCTCCTGGGGCGTGTTAATCAAGATGTATCCGGATGCCGACGTGCCGATGGTGCAGCTGAGCATAGATAGCACTAAGCCCGCCGCCTGGCACCTTGAGATGGGCCGCAAGCTGGCGACGCTACGCGATGAGGGCATTATGCTGGTGGCGAGCGGCAACGTGGTGCATAACCTGCGTACTGCGCGCTGGCACGGGGAGAGCACGCCCTATGCATGGGCGGAGTCGTTCAATGACTACGTGAAGGCTAACCTGACCTGGCAAGGGCCAGCGGAGCAGCATCCGCTGGTTAACTATCTGCAACACGAGGGCGGCTCGCTGTCGAATCCGACGCCGGAACACTTTCTGCCGCTGCTCTACGTGCTCGGCGCGTGGGATGGCGTAGAGCCGGTGACGATCCCGGTTGAAGGTATGGAGATGGGCAGCATCAGCATGCTGTCGGTGCAGGTGGGTTAATCGTATAGACAGGCCGGGCAAGCGTACGCGCCGCCCGGCATAACGGCTTATTCTACAAAGACGTGCGGATAGAAGCGGGAGAGATCCTGGGTGATCAACGCCCGATCCTCGCGGATGCCGATCCCGGCGGGTTGATCATTGATCAGCCAGCTGCCGATCAGCACATAGCTGTCGCCAAATTTTGGCAGTTGGTGGAACTGCTGGACAATCATGCCCTCTTCACCGTAGGGACCCTCTACCTGTTCGATAGTCTGGCCATTTTCCACGATAGAGACGTTAGCCCCCTCGCGAGAGAAGATCGGCTTAACGACGTACTTCTCCAGCGGCGGATGATCGTCTTCGGCAAAGTAGGCGGGCAGCAGGTTCGGGTGATCCGGGAACATCTCCCACAGCATCGGCAGCAGCGCTTTGTTAGAGATAATGCTCTTCCAGGCCGGCTCCAGCCAGCGCACGCCAGCGTCTTCCAGCTTGGTGGAGAAGATCTCACGCAGCATATGCTCCCACGGATAGAGTTTGAACAGGTTGCTGATCACCTGATCCTGCAGATCGGTAAACTGGCCCTTTTCGCCCAGACCAATGTCTTCGATATAGAGAAACTCAGTGGCAACGCCCGCCTCGGCGGCGCAGTCCTGCAGATACTGCACCGTACCGCGGTCTTCAACGGTGTCGCGGCAGCAGGCCAGATGCAGCAGGTTGAAGCCGTGCTGCTCGCGCAGCTCGCCGAAGCGCTCGATTAGCTTCTCCTGCAGGCTGTTAAACTGATCGCTCTCCGGCGGCAGCTTGCCCGCATTCTGCTGGTCTTCCAGCCAGATCCACTGGAAGAACGCGGCTTCGTACAATGAGGTTGGGGTATCGGCGTTGTTCTCCAGCAGCTTGGGTTCACTCACGCCATCCCATGCCAGATCGAGGCGCGAGTAGAGCGACGGCTGCTGCGTCTGCCACGCCTGGCGCACAAAGCTCCAGGTGTGTTTTGGAATGCGGAATTTGGTCATCAGCTCATCGCTGGCAACGACCTTCTCTACCACCTTCAGGCACATCTGGTGCAGCTCGGCGGTAACTTCTTCCAGTTTCTCAATCTGCTCAAGGCTGAACTTATAGTAGGCCTCTTCACACCAGTACGGCTCGCCGTACATGGTGTGAAAATTAAAGCCGTACTCGGTCGCCTTTTCGCGCCAGTCCGGGCGCTCGGCAATGGTGACTCTTTCCATGAGGCTTAGCCACCCATTGAGCGCGAAGAGGAGGTACCGACGGCGCTACGCTGCATGGTGGACTGTTTGGCAACCGACTCACCAAAGCCGCCGCGTGTCACCGTGGAGGTGGTAGCCGGTTTCGGCGCCAGCGCAGTTTTAGGAACGGTCGCAGTACGGCCCGGCTGGGCTGCGCCGTAGCCTTTACCGGAAGCATCAGTGTACTGGCCGTAGGCCGGGCTGGCCGGGTTACGCGAGCTAAACAGCGGCTGCTGGGCGAAGCCTGCCCCGCCGCCCATCAGGCGTCCCATCATGTAGCCCGCCATCAGCGGCATCCAGAAGCTGCCGCTGCTCTGCTGGGCCTGAGCCTGGTTTTCCGGCGCGACGCCCGCCTGGGCAGGTGCCTGCTGGCACTGGCCTTCACCAAACTCGGCAACGCAGTCTTCACGCGTGGCGTATTTCGGCGCGGTGCGTTCGGCCTCTTTCAGGGCGTTGTTGTACGCGGTAGTACATTCGGCGCTTTTGCCCGGATTGGCAGCCGAGCAGTCGTCGGCGTTTTGATACATCGATACCGTCTCATCGCTCTGCTCACAGCCCGCCAGCATAAACGCGGCGGTAAGGGCGAAGGCGACGGGAGTCAGGTGGCGAGCGCCCCAGCTTTTGCGGAACGTCGCATGATTAATCGTTTTTGTCCGTTTCATATGTCTCTTTTAATACCCAGAGTTAAAGCGAGGTAGCTACTGCTCAGAATAGAGGATGAGTGGTCGAAATTGAAGCGGAACAGGCCGGAATGCAGGCCTGGAGCAGGGATCTTTACGTTGTCTTACGTTGAAACGGGGGCAGACGCCCCCATCTCGTTTTCTCAGCTATTCTACGCTGCGGTTAGCGTGGCAGGGCTGCGTTAAGCAGGCCGTTGCCGTTACCGTTATTACCGTTGCTGTCCGGGGCGCTGTTCTGCACGCGGGCATCCTGCTCCGGGGTCGATGGGGCAACCGCTTCTGGCGTAGTGGAGATCGGTTTACCCAGCGCACCGTTCAGGGCCATCAGATCCTGCTCGTTCAGCGTACCGAGAGCAGATTTAATGTTCAGCTGGTTAATCAGGTAGTTGTAGCGCGCACTGGAGAGCTGCTGCTTGGCGTTGTAGAGCGTAGTGGTCGCATCCAGCACATCAACGATGGTACGAGTACCCACCGAGTAGCCCGCTTCGGTTGCGTCCAGCGAGCTTTGCGCCGATACCACAGACTGTTTGTAAGCGTTAATGCTGCTGATAGAGGCGTTCACGTTGTTATAGGATGAACGTACGGTCTGCACCACGCTGCGGTGCGCGGTTTCCAGCTGCTCGCTTGCACCAACGAAGTTGTACTGCGCCTGTTTCACCTGGGAGTTCACCAGGCCACCCTGATAGAGCGGCAGGGAGAAGCTCAGGCCGACCTTGTTCTGGCCGATGTTGCTGTCATCATAGGCCGCACCCTGGGCACCGCTGGTGCGGGAGCCGCTGTAGGAGGTGTCAGAGACGCTGGAAGAGGCGGTTAAATCCAGAGTCGGCAGATGGCCATCCTGCGCCAGGCGAATCTGCTCGCGGGCCAGATCCTGAGAGAGGCGTGCCTGTAACAGAGAGAGGTTACGGCTTTCGGCCTCTTTCAGCAGGGCGTTAACCGGCTGCGGCTTGTCGGTCTGGAAGCGGTCGACGTTCAGGGACGCCAGCTCTGGATAGTAGTTGCCGGTCACCTGGCGCAGCTTCTCAACAGCGTTGTCCAGGTCATTACGGGCGGTCACTTCGTCCGCCAGTACGGTGTCATACTGGGAGCGGGCGTTCTGCACGTCGGTAATGGCAACCAGGCCCACGTTGAAGCGCTGGGTCGTTTGATCCAGCTGGCGATAGATAGCCTGTTTCTGTGCTTCGGTATAAGAGAGCGCATCAATGGCGCTTAATACGTTAAAATAGGCGGTAGCGGTGTTGAGGATCAGCGTCTGCTGATCGGTCTGGAACGTGACGTCCTGAATGCCTGCCGATTTCTCTTGCAGGGTCAGGGCACGCCATTTCGACATATCAAACAGGGTCTGCGTCAGCTGTAAAGAGGCGCTGGTAGCATTGCTATTGAGACCATTCTGGTCGCGGAAACCGTTGGAGTAGCTGTAGTCTGCGCCCAAACCGAGCTGGGGCAGTAAGGGGCTGCGCGCTTCGTTGATTTTCTCAAATGCGGCATCGCGATCCGCGGCAGATCTGCGCAGTTCAGGGTTGCTTAAACGCGCTTGCTGATAAACCTGAAGCAGGTTCTCTGCCTGACTCATCGTACTGAAAGCGGCCAGGCTCAGGCCGATAAGCATGGGGAGCAATTTCTTCATTTGCATTCCTTGTTACGAAGCTTTGTTAGCGCTAATGAAATTAAAAAAATAAGGCCGATTCTAGCAGAAAGTGTCGCTGCAAAAGGTTGGCGTTAAGTGCCATCCGGCGTTAATTTGCACCAATCTACCATATAGCATGGGAAACGGCAGTCTTATAGACTGGAAATCCATAATTTCGTCATTATTTGCCAGCAGGATGAAACCATGAAGAAACCCGAGCCATCAGCAGTGACTTTCACTAAAAATGATGTAGAAATTATTGCACGCGAAACACTCTATAACGGTTTTTTTTCGCTGGAGCGCTGGCGCTTCCGTCATCGGCTTTTTAATGGTGAGATGAGCGGGGAAGTGACCCGGGAAATTTTTGAGCGCGGCCATGCCGCCGTCTTGCTACCCTATGACCCGGTGCGCGACGAGGTTGTGCTGATTGAGCAGATCCGTATTCCGGCGTATGACACCAGTGAAACGCCCTGGCTGCTGGAGCTGGTTGCTGGCATGATCGAAGAGGGCGAGAGCGTTGAAGACGTTGCTCGTCGCGAAGCCGTCGAAGAGGCCGGCCTACAGGTTGGCCAGGTAAAAGCGTTTATGAGCTATCTGGCCAGCCCCGGCGGCACCAGCGAGCGCTTATCGTTAATGGTTGGCGAAGTGGATGCCACGCAGGCCAAAGGTATACATGGCCTGGTGGACGAAAACGAAGATATTCGTGTTCATGTGGTGAGCCGGGAGCAGGCTTACCAGTGGGTTGAAGAGGGGAAAATAGACAACGCCGCGTCGGTCATCGCCCTGCAATGGCTGCAGCTGCACTACGAAAAGTTGAGAACTGAGTGGAAAAAATGAAGCGTTACACACCTGACTTTCCTGAAATGATGCGCCTGTGCGAGACCAATTTCGCCCAGCTACGCCGCCTGCTGCCACGCAATGACGCACCCGGCGAAACAGTGAGCTATCAGGTGGCCAATGCGCAATACCGATTAACGATTACAGAATCAACCCGCTACACTACGCTGGTGGAAATTGTGCAGACTGCACCGGCGATCAGCTACTGGAGCATGCCGTCGTTAACGGTACGCCTCTATCACGATGCTATGGTCGCTGAAGTGTGTTCAAGCCAGCAGATCTTTCGCTTCAAAGCGCGGTATGATTACCCGAATAAAAAGTTGCACCAACGCGACGAAAAGCATCAAATTAATCAGTTTCTGGCCGACTGGCTTAGGTACTGTTTAGCACATGGAGCAATGGCGATTCCGGTTTGTTAGCATCGTGAAACCTACCTAAGGACACCATTTGGAAAGCCTGTTAAACCTGAATCTGGCGGGTGAGTCCAGTATCAGGATCTTACAAATAACCGATACTCACCTGTTTGCCGAAAAGCATGAAACGCTGTTAGGGGTCAATACCTGGGAGAGTTATCAGGCGGTACTGGAAGCCATCCGGGCCGAACGGCGTCACTGCGATTTGATCGTCGCCACCGGCGATCTGGCACAGGATCACACCGCTGCGGCCTATCAGCACTTCGCTGAGGGTATCGCCAGCTTTGATGTGCCCTGCGTCTGGCTGCCCGGCAACCATGACTTTCAGCCCGCCATGTACAGCGCATTGCAGGAGGCCGGTATTTCGGGTGCCAAGCGGGTCTTCGCCGGTGACAGCTGGCAGATACTGCTGCTCGACAGCCAGGTCTTTGGCGTACCGCACGGTGAACTGAGTGAGTTTCAGCTGGAGTGGCTGGAGAAAAAGCTGGCGGAGTCGCCGGAGCGCTACACGCTGCTGCTGCTGCATCACCACCCGCTGCCGGCGGGGTGCAGCTGGCTGGATCAGCACAGCCTGCGTAATTCGCAGGAGCTGGACAACGTGCTGGTGCGCTACCCACGGGTTAAGCACCTGCTGTGCGGCCATATTCATCAGGAGCAGGATCTCGACTGGAACGGCCGCCGCCTGCTGGCGACGCCCTCAACCTGCGTCCAGTTTAAGCCGCACTGCGCTAATTTTACCCTGGATACTATCGCCCCAGGCTGGCGCTGGCTGGAGCTGAACGCCGACGGCACGCTGCATACCGAAGTCAGCCGCCTGCAGAGCAGCCGCTTCAGCCCTGATACGGCATCAGAAGGCTACTGATGGCGACGCTTCTCTATCTACACGGGTTTAACAGCTCGCCGCGTTCGGCAAAGGCCGTGGCGCTACAGCAGTGGCTGGCAGAACATCATCCACACATAGAGATGATCGTGCCGCAGCTGCCGCCCTATCCAGCGGATGCCGCTGAACTGCTGGAGTCGCTGGTGCTGGGGCACGGCGGTGAGCCGCTTGGGCTGGTTGGCTCTTCGCTTGGCGGCTACTATGCCACCTGGCTCTCCCAGTGCTTTATGCTGCCCGCGGTGGTGGTGAATCCGGCGGTGCGTCCGTTTGAGCTGCTGGCCGATTATCTTGGCCGCAACGAGAACCCCTACACCGGACAGCAATATGTGCTAGAGTCACGCCATATTTACGATCTCAAAACCATGCAGATCGATCCGCTGGAGGCGGCAGATTTAATCTGGCTGCTTCAGCAAACGGGTGATGAAGTGCTGGATTACCGCCAGGCCGTTGCCTACTACGCCTCGTGCCGCCAGACGGTTGAAGAGGGCGGAAACCATGCCTTTGTGGGCTTTGACGATCACTTTTCACAGATTATCGATTTCCTCGGGCTGCACTGAGCCTCGCAGGGGACGATGCTGTCACTATCTACGAATACACCATGACGCAATCCTATAACGCTGATGCCATTGAGGTATTAACCGGGCTTGAGCCGGTCCGCCGCCGCCCGGGGATGTATACCGACACTACTCGTCCTAACCATCTTGGTCAGGAAGTTATCGATAACAGCGTGGACGAAGCGCTGGCCGGACACGCCAAACGCGTGGAGGTGATCCTCCATGCCGATCAGTCGCTGGAAGTCATCGACGACGGGCGCGGTATGCCGGTGGATATCCACCCGGAAGAGGGTGTTCCGGCAGTTGAGCTGATCCTCTGCCGCCTGCACGCGGGCGGTAAGTTCTCGAACAAAAACTACCAGTTCTCCGGTGGCCTGCACGGGGTGGGGATCTCGGTGGTTAACGCCCTGTCAAAACGCGTTGAAGTCAACGTCAAGCGCGACGGCAAGGTCTATAACATCGCCTTTGCCAACGGCGACAAAGTAAAAGATCTCTCCGTGGTCGGCAGCACGCCGAAGCGCACCACCGGAACCAGCGTTCACTTCTGGCCGGACGAAAGCTTTTTCGACAGCCCGCGCTTCTCCGTATCGCGCCTGACCCACGTGCTGAAGGCCAAAGCGGTGCTCTGCCCTGGGGTGGAGATTATCTTCAAGGATAAGGTCAACGACAGCGAGCAGCGCTGGTGCTACGCCGACGGTCTCAACGACTACCTTGCCGAAGCGGTTAACGGTTTGCCGACCCTGCCGGAGAAGCCCTTTATCGGCGCGTTTGCCGGTGATACTGAGGCGGTAGACTGGGCGCTACTGTGGTTACCGGAGGGCGGGGAGCTGCTCACCGAGAGCTATGTAAACCTGATCCCCACCATGCAGGGCGGAACGCACGTCAACGGCCTGCGCCAAGGGCTGCTGGATGCGATGCGCGAGTTTTGCGAATACCGCAACATTCTGCCGCGCGGCGTTAAGCTGTCGGCGGAGGATATCTGGGACCGCTGCGCCTACGTGCTGTCGGTGAAGATGCAGGATCCACAGTTTGCCGGACAGACCAAAGAGCGCCTGTCTTCGCGCCAGTGCGCCGCATTCGTTTCCGGCGTGGTGAAAGACGCCTTCAGCCTGTGGCTGAACCAGAACGTACAGGCGGCGGAGATGCTGGCCGAGATGGCGATCTCCAGCGCCCAGCGTCGTCTGCGGGCGGCGAAGAAGGTGGTGCGTAAAAAGCTCACCAGCGGCCCGGCGTTGCCCGGCAAGCTGGCAGACTGTACCGCGCAGGATCTCAACCGCACCGAGCTGTTCCTGGTAGAGGGTGACTCGGCGGGCGGCTCGGCCAAGCAGGCCCGCGACCGTGAGTTCCAGGCGATCATGCCGCTGAAGGGTAAGATCCTCAACACCTGGGAGGTCTCCTCTGACGAAGTGCTGGCCTCGCAGGAGGTGCATGACATTTCGGTGGCCATCGGCATCGATCCGGACAGTGAAGATCTGACTCAGCTGCGCTACGGCAAGATCTGCATCCTCGCCGATGCGGACTCCGACGGCCTGCACATCGCCACGCTGCTCTGCGCGCTGTTTGTGAAACACTTCCGCACGCTGGTGAAGCACGGTCACGTCTACGTGGCTCTGCCGCCGCTCTACCGTATCGATCTGGGCAAAGAGGTCTACTACGCCCTGACCGAAGAGGAGAAAGCGGGCGTGCTGGAGCAGCTGAAGCGTAAGAAGGGCAAGCCTAACGTCCAGCGCTTTAAAGGGCTGGGGGAGATGAACCCGATGCAGCTTCGCGAGACCACGCTCGATCCGAACACCCGCCGCCTGGTGCAGCTCACCATTAGCGACGATGACGATCAGCGCACCAACGCCATCATGGATATGCTGTTGGCCAAGAAGCGCTCGGAAGACCGCCGCAACTGGCTACAGGAAAAAGGCGATATGGCCGATATCGAAGCCTGATAAACCAGCCCCGCGGATGCGGGGCTTTTTTTACCCCCTCCGCTACCCCTTTAGGTGACTCACCTTCCCCTTTTAACAGGTATATGATCTGCAAAATAAGTTTCTCCAAAAACCCTTACCACGAGGATGAAACATGCAGCGCATTGTCATACCCACCCACTACGTTCACGTCCGCTCGACGCCCCTGTGGACCAAAGAGACTGCCCCGGCTTCTATCTGGCAACGGCACCTGGATGCGGGCACACGTCAGGGGGTTAACCCACGCCTCTGCGTGATGCAGGGAACGATCCGCTACTACGGGTACGCCGATGAGACCAGCCCGGAGCCAGTGGAGACCCTGACCATTGAGGCAGGGCAGTTTGGCGTCTTTCCGGCAGAGAAGTGGCACCGCATCGAAGCCCTGTCTGACGATACGGTATTTAACGTCGATTTTTGGGTCGATCCACAAGTGCTCATTGAAGGTTGAGGTAACTATTATGACCATGGAAAACAGAGGCTACTCTTTAGCGGTTACACACGGCAGCAGCAGCGCAACGGCAGAGAAAGTTTATTTGAAACCGATGTCGCTCTACGTCCCGGCTATCGCCCACGCGGCGGTGGCGGAGCTTATCAACACGCTGGCGGATAAAAGTGAAAGCGAGAAAGGTTTTACGTTGACGGTAACGAACAACAACAACGGCGTATCAGCCGATAAAGACTTTTCCCGCCTTGCTGAATTAGAAGACGCCACCACGGCGGCGGACACGGTGAAGGATCTGATTAATATCGTGCGCGGCTATGAATCAGACGAAGAGACCAACGTCTGCGGCTGGTAAATACCTTACCCCGCCGAGTGGTTCTTCCGGTACTGAAGCGGTGTCTCGCCGATGCCTCGCTTAAAAGAGCTGATAAACCAGGTTACGTCGGAAAAGCCTACCCGCGCGGCGATCTCGCGTACGCTCTCGTCGCTGTGCAGCAGGCACTCGCAGGCCTTGCGCAGCCGCAGGGTGTTCAGGTAGTCGTGGATCTTCTCGCCCGTTTCGGCATGAAATTTCCGCGACACGTAGCTGCGCGATTTCCCCAGCTCGTTGGCGAGGGCGTCGAGGCTAAACTTATGCTGGTAGTGCTCATCCAGCCAGAACATCGCCTGGCTGGCAATGCTGCGGCTGTCGCCGGGCGCGCCGTCGCGATCGGCAGGCAGCATGGCAAAGAGGCTGATGAGCAGGCTGGCGATGCTTTCGCTGTTCATCGGCTGCGGGTAGCAGCTAAACAGATAGTCGATATGGCTATGGCAGGCGGCAACGTCCGCCACCCACGCCGGGCCACCGCGCCGGGAGAGTTTGTATAATCGCTGCTGGGCCTGCGGAAAATCGCGCAGCGCCTTCAGCACCGCATGGTGATCGAGATGGATAATGGTGCGCCGGTAGATCGCCTCGGCCTGCTCATCCACCATCACCTTGTGCAGGGTAAAGGGCGGAAAGAAAAAGAGCCGCCCCGGACGCATGGTGTAGTGGCGATTATCAACAATAGCTACCCCGAAACCCTCCTCAACGTAGAGGATCTCCAGACACTGGTGCCAGTGATGATAGCGCACGGTATTGGCAAACAGGCGGCTGAACGACACCACGGTGTCGTTTAAGGTAATCAGCTCCAGATAGTCAGATTTTGGCTCATCGCGCATAGTGCAATAAAACTCAACTTTTACCCCTCTGCACGCCTTTATAAACCACCTTTTTAAATTTTCTCAACTGCGAGTTTAATGATCTTTCCCGGCTGTGACGTGGCTAACATTTCTGCGCGCCAGCGATTCACTATCCTTGAGCCACTTTGTTAAGAGGCTGATTCGGAAATGGAAACATCAAATATATTGTCATCCCGGCAGGACGTTGTTGATCTGGTCACGGAGATGCTGGGCGCGCTGGATAAGCAGTTTCCTGAGGGGCAGTCACGCTTCGCGCTAGGCAACACCTGCGCCCACTACAGCGTTGAGATTGCCAACATGGAGGGGCTGTCGCGAGCGCTGTGGGGCCTGTTTCCGCTGCTGGCCGCCGGGGAGGAGACGCCGCTCAGCGCGAAATACATTGCCGCAATCAAGCAGGGGACCGATCCGCACAGTGCAGGCTACTGGGGCGAAACCGGGCCTTACGATCAGCGGCTGGTGGAGATGGCGGCCTATGGCCTCGGTCTGGCGCTGATGCAGGACCGACTGCTGGCCTGGTTTACCCCGCGCGAGCAGGAGAACCTCCGCGCCTGGCTAAACCAAATCACCGATGCTGAAATGCCCGACAGCAACTGGAACTACTTCGCCATTATGGTGCAGCTCGGCTTTAAACGCGCCGGGCTGCCCTGGGATCGGCAGGCGGTAGAGCGGCGCTTTGCGATGATGGAGGCCTACTACCTCGGCAATGGCTGGTACTCCGACGGGCCGGGACGGCCAAAGGATTACTACATCTCGATGGCGTTTCACTTCTACGGCCTCATCTACGCCACGCTGAACGCCGAAGACGATCCCCGACGCGCTGCCACCCTGCGGGAGAGGGCGCAGCTGTTCGCCCAGGACTTTATCTACATGTCGGCGGCGGGGGGAGAGTCGGTGCCCTTTGGCCGCAGCCTGACCTACCGCTTTGCGATGGTGGCTTTCTGGAGCGCGGTAGCCTTTAGCGGGCTAGAGGTGTTCACGCCGGGCATAGTGAAGGGGATCGTTCTCCGCCACCTGCGCTGGTGGCTGGCTCAGCCTATCTTCGACCGGGACGGCATTCTGACCCTCGGCTTTGCCTATCCGAACCTCGCCATGTGCGAAGACTACAACTCTCCCGGCTCGCCCTACTGGGCACTGAAGGTGTTCCTGATCCTCGCTCTGCCTGAAACGCATCCGTTCTGGCAGGCAGAGGAGGAGAACTTGCCAGCGCTGGCGGCACGGCGGGCGCTCCCGCATGCTGGGCAGATCCTGATGCACAGCGAAGCCTCACGGCACGTCTGCATGCTCGCCTCTGGTCAACTTGAGCTGAACAACTACGTCAATACCGAGGCGAAATACACCAGGTTTGCCTACTCCAGCCGCTTCGGCTTCACCATCGAGCGGGGGCGTTACGGCATCAAGCACGCCGCCTGTGACAGCATGCTGCTGCTGGCAGAAGGGGATGAGTACTATCGGGGCCGCCGCGGCTGTGAGGAGACCGTCGTCAGCGAAGCGTACATCTTCTCGCGCTGGTCACCCTGGCACGACGTGCAGGTTGCCACCTGGCTGATCCCCTGCGGCGACGGCCATCTGCGGCTGCACTGTATCGACACTGTGCGTCATCTGAACAGCGTGGAGGGTGGCTTCGCAGTGATGAAAGCCGCGCATCAGACGCTGGCCTCCGGCTGTGTGGTTCACGCCGCCAACGGTAGTAGCGCTATCTACGATCTCTCGTTCGGCCTTGAGCGTCACGGCGACAGCGTCATTACTCCGCCCAACAGCAGCGTGATGTTTGCCGAGTGTGCGGCGATCCCGGTATTAACTGCCACCCTAACGCCGGGGCGTCACTGGCTCTGCTGTGCCGCTATCGCGGGCGATCCAGAGCAGAGCGATTTGTCTTCCGTTGCGGAGGTGCGCTTAGAGAGCGGGGCGCTGACGGTACGCCATCCCGCGATGAAAACCGATTTAGTCATCACGTTATAAATAAAAAAACCTCTCTTACCCTTACATACCTTCGTCGAGGATAGTATGGAAAAAATAATTAAAAACAGCCGGACTGAATATTACAAAATCAGCTCCTTTATCTTTCTCTACTTCTTTACCTGGTCGGCCAGTATTGGTCTGCTGGCCATCTGGCTCGGGCAAAAGGCTAACCTAAGCGGCACGGTGATCGGTACGGTATTTGCCGTCAACGGTATCTTCTCGGTGATCCTGAAACCGATCTACGGCTACATCTTAGATAAGATCGGCATGAGCAAATATCTGCTCTATTTCGTGGTCGCCGTGTCAGCCCTGATGGCCCCATTCTTTATCTACGTCTACCAGCCGCTGCTGCTCTCCAATACGCTGCTGGGGATCGTCGTTGGTGCAATCTATTTAAGCTTCGCCTGGTATGCAGGCGTCGCGGCCTGCGAATCCTATACCGATCGCTACAGCCGCCTGAACGGCATGGAGTTCGGCCAGATCCGCATGTGGGGATCGCTGGGCTGGGCGGTAGCTTCCTCCTTCTCCGGCCTGCTGTTTAACCTCTCTCCGGCCTACAACTTCATTATGGGCAGCGTCGCCTCTATCGTGATGCTGGTGGTGCTGGTTAGCCTGAAGGTCGATACGCGAACCGAGCGTGCGGGCGAGGTGCTGGCGAAGGAGAAGATTGTTCCTGCCGATGTCTACGCCCTGCTGAAAAACCGCAAGTTTTGGGCCTTCTGCCTCTACGTAGCGGGCGTGGCGTGGATGATGTTTATCGCCGAGCAGCAGTTCTCCCGCTACTTCGTTACCTTCTTTGACGATGTGCACCAGGGCAACGCCGTATTCGGCTATCTGGGCACCGTGCAGTCGGGGATGGAGTTTGTCATGTACATGATCATCCCGATGTTTGTGAACTACGTCGGGGCCAAGCGTGGGCTGCTGATCGTCGGGCTGGTGGTTGGCGCGCGGCTGATTATCTCCGGGCTATGTGATTCCCACCTCTTGATCTCCGTACTCAAGCCACTCTATGGCCTGGAGATCTGTCTCCTGCTGGTGTCGGTCTTTAAATATATCGCCGAGCATTTCGATAAGCGCGTGAACGCCACCATGTACCTGCTGGGCTACCAGGCGATGCTCTACGTCGGCAACGTGGTGGTCTCATCCCCGGCGGGGATCCTCTACGACAAAATTGGCTTTGAGCAGACCTATATCATTATGGGCGCGACGGCCCTGATCTTTACCCTTATCTCTGCCTTTACCCTGTCGGCCTGTCAGAGCAAGCGGCGCGGCGCGCCTGCGGTCAACGTCGCCGGGTAGATTATTCATTCATTAAGAAGAAGGACCGGAATATGTTAAATCGTATCGTTGAGGAGCGTCTGGGAGAGGTTCCCGCGCCGGTGGATGAGCGCGCCTTTCAGGATGAGCTGGTTACCGCCCGTCGTCAGACCCTTGAGCTGATAAGCCGTCATTTAACGGAGTTCGGTGAAAAGTTTCCAGCCGAAACCTGCGTCAAAGGCTACTACCCGTTAACCGATAACGTGGAGTGGACCACCAGCTTCTGGACCGGGCAGCTGTGGCTGGCGTGGGAGCTGAGTGGTGAAGCATCGTATCGTGCGTTGGCGGAGAAGCACGTGCGCTCCTTCGGGCTGCGCACTGCCGGACGCCAGGATACTAATACCCACGATCTCGGTTTCCTCTATACGCTCTCCTGTGTGGCAGCCTGGCGCTTGACCGGCAACCGCGACGCGCGCGGCTTTGCGATCCAGGCCGCCGAGGCGCTGCTGGAACGCTTCCATCAGAGGGCGCAGATTATTCAGGCGTGGGGCGATCTTACCGATCCGCAGCAGGCGGGAAGGATGATCATCGACTGTAACATGAACCTGCCGCTGCTCTACTGGGCCAGCGAGCAGACCGGCGATCCGCGCTTTGCCGAGGCAGCTAAGGCCCACGTTCAGCAGGCGGCGGAGTATCTGATCCGCGACGATGCATCGACCTTCCACACCTACTACATGGATGTGCAAACCGGTGCGCCGCGCTACGGCAATACCCAACAGGGCTACGCTGATGATTCATGCTGGTCGCGGGGGCAGGCGTGGGGGATCTACGGCTTCCTGCTGAGCTACCTCTACACCGGCGATAAAACGATGGTGGCGCTGTCAAAAAGGCTGGCGAACTACTTCCTCAACCGCCTGCCGGAGGATGGCGTCTGCCACTGGGATCTGGCCCTGGTGGGCAGCGATGCGCTGCGGGACTCCTCATCCGCTGCCATTGCCGTCTGCGGCCTGCTGGAGCTGGTGAAGCAGCTGCCGGTAAGCGATCCCGATCGCGCTCGCTATCAGCAGTGGGCGATGCACATTATGTCGTCGCTGAATAAGCACTATCTGATGGGGGTGAACGAACCCGGTAACGGGCTGCTGAAGCACTCGGTGTACCATCTCGCCAGTAACAAGGGGGTGGATGAGTGTGCCAGCTGGGGGGATTACTTCTACGTCGAGGCGCTGATGCGGTTTAGTGAGAGCTGGAAGCTGTACTGGTAATAATTATAAGCCCGGTAAGCAACGCGCCACCGGGCAACACAGCTAAACCCCTTGCTCCAGAATTCGGATATGGGTCTCTAACACGTCGCTTTTTACCGCCTCGCCCCACGCTTTCATGTGCGGGGTTTGCAGGTGTGCTTCAAGATGGGCCACGCTCTCCCACTGCTCCACCATCACGATAGAGTCCGGGTTGGTGGCCTGAAAGCTCACGTTGGCGGCGGTATCTACCATCGGCGCATAGCCGTGGCAGCCCGCTTCCTCTAACACGGTTGGGATAATTTTCGCAAACTCGTCCAGTACGGCCTGGCGATGATGCTGGCCCGGACGGGTGCGGATCTCTGCAATCACTGTCAACATGGTCAACTCCTTCTTTGTACCGTCTGACAGTTAAGCAAAAATTTCCGCAAGATGCTTGCGATATTCTGCGGTATAGCGAGGCACGTCCGGCATTTTAATCACGTCGTTAGCGATAAAGGTCGGCAGCGCGTCCATTCCGAGGAACTGGTTCGCCTTGTGGAACGGCAGGTAAACGCCGTCAACGCCCACGCCGTGGAAGAACTGCTCTTTGTCGGTGAACGCGTCCAGCGGGGCGTTCCAGGTCAGCGACAGCATGTAGGTTTTGCCCTGAATCAGACCGCCGGAGCCATATTTTTTCGCATCGTCAGAGCGTGTACGGCCATCGCTGGCGTACAGGGAGCCATGACCTTCAGTAAAGACGTCATCAATGTACTTTTTCACCGTCCACGGCGCGCCCATCCACCAGCCCGGCATCTGCCAGATCACGGTGTCGGCCCACAGGAAGTTCTGCACTTCCTCTTTCACGTCGTAGTCGCCATCGGTGCGGACGACTTTTACATCGTGCCCGCTATCGTGCAGGAAGCTGGCGGCAACGTCGGTCATGGTGTCATTCAGCTGGCCGTTAGAGTGACCAAATTTTTTAGCGCCGTTGATAATTAAGATGTTGCTCATTATTTGTCCCGGTAGAAAACGAATTTGCCGACTATTCTAACGACCTCGACTAGAGAGAAAAATGAGCAAAATGTGCAAAGACTTTTGCTTATACGACAATAATCCAGCTACCAGCTTACCCGGACTACCGCACCACCTTCCGTCGCATTGTCCACCGTCACCGTCATGTTGTGCAGCGTGGCGATACGTTTCACAATCGACAGCCCCAGACCGCTGCCGGTCTCTTCCTGCCCCGGCGGGCGGTAAAAGCGTTCACCGAGACGCGGCAGCGCCTGAGGCGCAATGCCCGGTCCGTTATCGCGCACGGTAAAGCAGCGCTGCTCCAGCGTGACGTCAATCCTGCTACCGCGCGGGCTGTAACGCACTGCGTTATCCAGCAGGTTACGCACCAGCAGGCTGAGCAGCAGCGGTTGTCCGGGGCGCGTCACCTCCGGCGCATCAATGGCAAGGTGGATCGCAATGCCTGCCCGATGCGCCAGGGCATCAATATCCATCACCGCCGATTGCAGAAGATCCGCCAGGGCGATCTGTTCGACATCGTTCAGGTTATCGAGCGAGTCGAGGCGCGAAAGGGTAAGCAGCTGATCCACCAGCCGTGTCGCACGGTCGATACCGGTATGCAGCTGGCTCAGCGCACGCCGTTGACCTTCAGCGTCATCCCATGAGAGCTGTGCCACTTCAGCCTGAACCTTGAGTGCGGCAAGAGGGGTACGCAGCTCGTGAGCCGCGTCGGAGGTAAAGCGCCGCTCGCGAGCCATCATCTGCTGGGTACGGGCAAACAGGCTGTTTAACGCATCCAGCAGAGGCCGTACCTCCGACGGAATAGCATGAGTAGAAAGCATATCGGTGGTATCCGGCGCACGCTGGTTTAGCGTCCGGGCCAGGTTTTTCAGCGGACGCAGTTCACGGCTGAGCAGTAGCACCAGGCAGAGCAGCATCAGCGGCAGCGCCACCAGCCAGGGGGTAAGCTGGGAGGTGACAATATCCATGGCCATCTCTTCGCGATACTCCCACTCCTGGCCTACCACGATGCGGTACTCCCCGTCAGGAGCTGTGAGCCAGAGAAGACGCCAGGCATCGTTATCATCTTTGAGCTGCCCATTACTAAAGCCGTCCCGGCGATAGTGATAGGGGATCTCCTGGCCGTTTTCGCCATCGTGCAGCAGCAGTTTGCCGTCGCGGGAGTAGATGGCAAAAGCCAGCGCGTCATCATCGAGATGACCGTGCCGGACCTTATCCGGCGTGCGAACCTGACGCAGCGGGGCAGGGATATTATCGAGATCCATCGCCAGCAGACGTTTGGCAAAGAGCATCTGCTGGGTATCGAAGAGCTTATCCAGCTTGTGGGTGGTCTGCTGCCACGCGGCCACGCTTGCGGCCAGCCAGGCGGCAAGTGCGAGCAGGCAAAAAAGCAGGGTGAGCCTAACCCGCAGGCTCAGGCGTTGCGTCAGCTTCATACGTTGTCCAGGGTATAACCAATGCCGTGCACGGTGCGGATAAACTCTGCGCCCAGCTTGCGACGCAGGTGATGGATATGCACCTCAACGGCGTTGCTCGATACCTCGTCATCCCAGCTGTAGAGCTTCTCCTCTATCGCTTTGCGCGGCAGCACGCGCCCGGCGTTGCGCATCAGCAGCTCCAGCAGGGCAAACTCTTTCGGCTTGAGGATCAGCGTCTCACCCTCAACGAGCGCCACCAGACGGGTGGGATCGAGCGTGACCTTGCCGTGGCGCAGCTCGCTGTGGGTTTGCCCATGGCTGCGGCGGATCAGCGCTTCAAGCCGCGCCGCAACCTCAATCAAGGCGAAGGGCTTACAGAGATAGTCATCCGCGCCGAGGCGTAAACCCTCGATGCGCTGGTTTAAGGCATCACGTGCGGTCAGGATCAGCACCGGTTCGCTGCGGCCCGCCTGACGCCAGTCGCGGAGGATGGCCAGTCCGTCGATCTCTGGCAGCGTCAGGTCGAGGATCACCGCATCGTAGGGGGCGCTATAGAGCGCCTCTCTCCCTACGCTGCCGGTGGTAAACCAGTCAACGGTGAAGCCCATTTTACCCAGCCCGGCTTTGATACCGTCACCTATCAGCTTGTCATCTTCCACCAGTAAAATTCGCATCTGCCTCTCCTTGCCGTTGCCCGCTTGTAAGCAGTAAACCTCCTGTAACACGCGGCTGTACAGTAAAAAAATTTAAATTTTCCGCTTAAGAACTCGTTAAGATCTACCCTGTTTAATGGAGCATGACACGAGACAAAAAGGAGATACACGATGAAAAAATTAGCTACTATTGCCGCCATCGCCATGATGGCCTCCGCCCCTGTTTTCGCCGCCGAGGGTGGCTTCAGCGGGCCATCCGCCACGCAACCCCAGACGCAAAGCCAGACTCAGCAGGGCGGCTTCGTGGATAAAAACGCCACCCCGACAACCGCAGTAAAAGCTAAAGATCTGAAAGATGACAGCTGGGTGACGCTGCGGGGTAACATCACCGAGCGCCTCTCTGACGATCGCTACGTCTTCCGCGATGCCAGCGGTACGGTAAACGTAGAAATCGATCAAAAACGCTGGAACGGCCAGAACGTGACGCCGCAGGATCAGGTTGAAATTCAGGGTAAAGTTGACAAGGACTGGAACGAGTTTGAGATCGAAGTGAAGCAAATCACTAAGCTCGCCAAGTAATTCCCTGAAGGGCCGGTTATCCGGCCTTTTTCTTGTGACTCAGGAGGGCAGATAAGGTAAAATCTGCGGCAATATTGCCCCTGAATAATTGGGTGCAAACGCTGAGGAATCACACGTAATGAGCGATATGGCAGAGCGCCTCGCGCTACATGAATTCACTGAAAACGCCTACCTGAACTACTCCATGTACGTCATCATGGACCGTGCGCTGCCGTTTATCGGCGACGGCCTGAAGCCGGTGCAGCGGCGTATCGTGTACGCCATGTCTGAACTGGGCCTCAATGCCAGCGCGAAGTTTAAAAAATCTGCCCGTACCGTGGGCGACGTGCTGGGTAAATACCATCCCCACGGCGATAGCGCCTGCTATGAAGCGATGGTGCTGATGGCCCAACCGTTCTCCTACCGCTATCCGCTGGTTGACGGCCAGGGTAACTGGGGCGCACCGGACGATCCGAAATCCTTCGCGGCGATGCGTTACACCGAGTCGCGCCTCTCCAAATATGCCGAGCTGCTGCTGGGCGAGCTGGGGCAGGGTACGGTTGAGTGGGTGCCTAACTTTGACGGCACGATGCAGGAGCCGAAGATGCTGCCTGCCCGCCTGCCAAACATTCTGCTGAACGGTACCACCGGCATCGCCGTTGGCATGGCGACGGACATTCCGCCGCACAACCTGCGCGAAGTGGCGCAGGCGGCAATCGCCCTCATCGACCAGCCGAAGACCACCCTCGATCAGCTGCTGGATATCGTTCAGGGGCCGGACTACCCGACCGAGGCGGAGATCATCACCTCCCGGGCAGAGATCCGCAAAATTTATCAGAACGGCCGCGGCTCCGTGCGCATGCGCGCGGTGTGGAAAAAAGAGGATGGCGCGGTGGTGATCACCGCCCTGCCGCACCAGGTCTCCGGAGCGCGCGTGCTGGAGCAGATTGCGGCCCAGATGCGCAATAAAAAGCTGCCGATGGTGGACGATCTGCGTGATGAGTCCGATCACGAGAACCCGACCCGTCTGGTGGTGGTGCCGCGCTCCAACCGGGTGGATATGGATCAGGTGATGAACCACCTGTTTGCCACCACCGATCTGGAGAAGAGCTACCGCATCAACCTGAACATGATCGGCCTCGACGGCCGTCCGGCGGTGAAAAACCTGCTGGAGATCCTCACCGAGTGGCTGGCGTTCCGCCGCGATACCGTGCGCCGCCGCCTGAACCATCGCCTGGAGAAGGTGCTCAGGCGCCTGCACATCCTTGAAGGCTTGCTGGTGGCGTTCCTCAACATCGACGAGGTGATTGAGATCATTCGCGGTGAAGATGAACCCAAGCCGGTGCTGATGTCGCGCTTTGGCATCAGTGAAACCCAGGCCGAAGCGATCCTCGAGCTGAAGCTGCGCCACCTTGCGAAGCTGGAAGAGATGAAGATCCGCGGCGAGCAGAGCGAGCTGGAAAAAGAGCGCGACCGTTTGCAGAGCACCCTCGCTTCAGAACGCAAGATGAGCACCCTGCTGAAGAAAGAGTTGCGGGCCGATGCCGATGCGTTCGGCGACGATCGCCGTTCACCGCTGCATGAGCGTGAAGAGGCGAAGGCGATGAGCGAGCATGACATGCTGCCATCCGAGCCGGTGACTATCGTGCTGTCGCAGATGGGCTGGGTACGCAGCGCCAAAGGTCATGATATCGATGCCCAGGGCCTGAGCTACAAGGCGGGCGACAGCTGGAAAGCGTCGGCGAAAGGCAAAACCAACCAGCCGGTGGTCTTTATTGACACTACCGGGCGCAGCTACGCCGTCGATCCGCTGACGCTGCCGTCGGCGCGCGGGCAGGGCGAACCGGTGACCGGCAAACTGACGCTGCCGCCGGGTGCCACCGTTGAGCATATGGTGATGGCCGGTGAGGAGCAGAAGCTGCTGATGGCCTCCGATGCAGGCTACGGCTTCGTCTGTACCTTCAACGATCTGATTGCCCGCAACCGTGCCGGTAAGGCGCTCATTACGTTGCCGGAAAACGCGCACGTGCTGCCGCCGCTGGAGATTGTAGATGACAGCGATATGCTGCTGGCGATTACCGCTGCCGGACGCATGCTGATGTTCCCAATTAGCGATCTGCCGCAGCTGTCGAAAGGTAAAGGGAATAAGATCATCAGTATTCCAGCAGCCGAAGCGGCTAAGGGAGAGGATAGCCTGGCGCACCTCTTTATTCTGCCGCCGCAGAGCACGCTGACCCTGCACTCTGGCAAGCGCAAAATCAAAATGCGCCCGGAAGAGTTGCAGAAAGTTCACGGCGAGCGTGGCCGTCGTGGGACGCTGATGCGCGGACTCCAGCGGATCGACAAGGTCGAGATCGACTCGCCGCGTCGGGCAACGGCTGGCGATAGCGAAGAGTAATCCCTGTGTGCTTCTCCCCCTTCCAGCTGAAGGGGGAGCTACCCATAAAATTTCCCGTAAAGTCATTGTTAAATCGCAGGTTACGATTGACAATACCTTTTTTCACGGACCCGATGGAACAAAGCCGTGCACCGTCAGCCGCTACACTATACTGGGCGGGTGTCCGGGTTTTCGAGGTAGCTATGCTATTCATTTTACGCGTAATCATTGTTGTAATTTACAGCATCCTGGTCTGTATCTTTGGCTGTATCTACTGCCTGTTTAGCCCACGGAATCCAAAGCACGTCGCCACCTTTGGCCATCTTTTTGGCCGTCTGGCTCCGGTCATGGGCATCAAAGTAGAGCTGCGCCTGCCGCCTGATGCGGCGACGTATGGCAATGCGATCTACATCGGCAACCATCAGAACAACTACGATATGGTCACCGCAGCCAGCATTGTGCAGCCGCGCACCGTTACCGTTGGCAAGAAAAGCCTGCTGTGGATCCCGTTCTTTGGCCAGCTCTACTGGCTGACCGGTAACCTGCTGATTGACCGCGATAACCGCGCCAAAGCGCACGGGACTATCGCTCAGGTGGTCAAGCATATCCAGAAGCGCAACATCTCTATCTGGATGTTCCCGGAAGGCACCCGCAGCCGCGGGCGTGGGCTGCTGCCGTTTAAAACCGGCGCGTTCCATGCGGCCATTGCGGCTGGCGTGCCCATTATCCCGGTATGTGTTTCCAACACCTCTAACAAAATTAACCTTAACCGTCTGAATAACGGCCTGGTGATTGTCGAGATGCTGCCGCCGGTGGACACCAGCCAGTTTGGTAAAGAACAGGTACGCGAACTGGCTACCCACTGCCGGACGCTGATGGCGGAGAAGATCGCCGAGCTTGATAGCGAAGTTGCCGCCCGCGAAGCCGCTGACAAGCGATAAGGGTAGCCGTACTTTTATACGCGCTTTAGTCCGTTTTACAGGGAGCAAGATATGTCACTCAGTCGGCGTCAGTTTATCCAGGCCTCCGGCGCTGCGCTTTGTGTAGGCGCGGTTCCGCTGCAGGCTAACGCCGCCGGGCAGCAGCAGCCGTTGCCCGTGCCGCCGCTCGTTGAATCCCGCCGTGGGCAGCCGCTGTTTTTAACCCTGCAGCGGGCGCACTGGTCCTTTACGCCAGGCACGCGTGCCCAGGTGTGGGGCATCAATGGCCGCTATCTGGGACCGACCATCCGCGTCTGGAGCGGCGACGACGTGAAGATGATCTACAGCAACCGGCTGCAAGAGAACGTCGCCATGACCATCAGCGGCCTGCAGGTTCCCGGCCCGCTAATCGGCGGTGCGGCGCGCATGATGTCTCCCAGCGCCGACTGGGCACCAGTGCTGCCGATCCGCCAGAGTGCGGCGACGCTCTGGTATCACGCCAACACGCCAAACCGCACCGCCGAGCAGGTCTATAACGGGCTGGCGGGCATGTGGCTGATTGAGGATGAGGTGAGTAAATCTCTGCCGATCCCCAACCACTACGGCGTGGATGACTTTCCCATTATTATTCAGGACAAGCGGCTGGATAACTTCGGCACGCCGGAGTACAGCGAGCCTGGCAGCGGCGGCTTCGTTGGCGATACGCTGCTGGTCAACGGCGCGCAGAGTCCCTATGTCGAGGTGTCACGCGGCTGGGTGCGTCTGCGCCTGCTGAATGCCTCTAACGCCCGCCGCTATCAATTGCAGATGAGCGATGGCCGGGCGCTGCACGTTATCTCCGGCGACCAGGGCTTTTTACCCGCGCCGGTGTCGGTGAAGCAGCTCTCGCTGGCCCCCGGCGAACGACGGGAAATCCTCGTCAATATGACCGACGGCGACGAGGTGTCGATCACCTGCGGCGAGGCGGCGGGGATTGTTGATCGCATCCGCGGCTTCTTTGAACCGTCGAGCATCCTGATCTCCACCCTGGTGCTGACGTTACGCCCTACCGGGCTGCTGCCGCTGGTGACCGATACGCTGCCGCTGCGGCTGCTGCCGACGGATTTGATGAGCGGCGCGGCGGTGCGCAGCCGTGATATCGCCCTCGGCGACGATCCAGGTATCAACGGTCAGCTGTGGGATATCAAGCGCATCGATATTACCGCCCAGCAGGGTACCTGGGAGCGCTGGACGGTGCGCGCCGACACGCCGCAGTCGTTCCATATTGAGGGCGTCAGCTTCCTGATCCGCAACGTCAACGGCGCAATGCCGTTCCCGGAGGATCGGGGCATGAAGGATACCGTCTGGGTGGATGGGCAGGTTGAGCTGCTGGTCTACTACGGGCAGCCCTCCTGGCCGCACTTCCCGTTCCAGTTCTTTAGCCAGACGCTGGAGATGTCGGATCGGGGATCCATCGGCCAACTGCTGGTCAACCCGGCACCGTAAATCGCCGGGTGGCGGCTTTGCCTTACCCGGCCTACGCAATATGTATGCCGGGTAAATATCCCGTACAAAATTCCTTCATTCTCCACACGGTTCAAGCGTATAATCGCCGCCCTTTGACGATCTTTTTTTTACCACCCCGGAAGCATTATGAGCGCTATCTCCCTGATCCAGCCGGATCGCGACCTCTTCTCATGGCCGCAGTATTGGGCTGCCTGTTTCGGCCCCGCGCCGTTTTTGCCTATGTCACGTGAAGAGATGGATCAGCTTGGCTGGGACAGCTGCGACATCATCCTGGTTACCGGAGATGCCTATGTGGATCATCCGAGCTTTGGCATGGCGATCTGCGGACGCATGCTGGAGGCGCAGGGCTTCCGCGTCGGCATCATTGCCCAGCCGGACTGGAACAGCAAAGAGGACTTTATGCGCCTCGGCAAGCCAAACCTGTTCTTCGGCGTAACCGCGGGCAATATGGACTCGATGATCAACCGCTACACCGCCGATCGCAAGCTGCGTCACGACGATGCTTACACGCCAGATAACGTGGCGGGCAAGCGCCCGGACCGTGCGACGCTGGCCTATACCCAGCGCTGTAAAGAGGCGTGGAGAGATGTGCCGGTGATCCTGGGCGGCATTGAGGCGAGCCTGCGCCGCACCGCCCACTACGACTACTGGTCTGATACCGTACGTCGTTCGGTGCTGGTGGATTCCAAAGCCGATATGCTGATCTTCGGCAACGGCGAACGTCCGCTGGTTGAGGTGGCCCATCGTCTGTCGCAGGGCGAGCCGGTGGCCAGCATCCGTGACGTACGCAATACCGCGATTATGGTTAAAGAGGCGCTGCCGGGCTGGAGCGGGGTAGATTCCCGCATCATCGATATGCCGGGCAAAATTGACCCGATCCCCCATCCCTACGGAGACGATCTACCGTGCGCGGACAACAAACCTGTTGAACCCAGGAAAGCCGAAGCGAAAGCCGTCGTCATTCAGCCGCCGCGTCCGAAGCCGTGGGAGAAGATCTACGTTCTGCTGCCCTCTTATGAGAAGGTGAAAGCCGACAAGGTGCTCTATGCCCACGCGTCGCGCATCCTGCACCATGAGACTAACCCGGGCTGCGCGCGGGCGCTGATGCAGAAGCATGGCGACCGCTACATCTGGATCAACCCGCCGGCGATCCCGCTCTCTACCGAAGAGATGGACAGCGTCTTTGCGCTGCCCTACAAGCGCGTGCCGCATCCGGCCTACGGCAACAGCCGCATTCCGGCCTACGAGATGATCCGCTTCTCGGTTAACATAATGCGCGGTTGCTTTGGCGGCTGCTCCTTCTGCTCGATCACCGAGCATGAAGGGCGGATTATCCAGAGCCGCTCCGAAGAGTCGATCATTAACGAGATCGAAGCGATTCGTGACACCGTGCCCGGCTTTACCGGCGTGATCTCCGATCTGGGTGGCCCGACGGCCAACATGTATATGCTGCGCTGCAAGTCGCCGCGTGCGGAGCAGACCTGCCGCCGCCTGTCGTGCGTCTACCCGGATATCTGCCCGCATATGGATACCAACCACGAGCCGACAATCAACCTCTACCGCCGCGCCCGCGATCTGAAGGGGATCAAGAAGATCCTTATCGCATCCGGGGTACGCTACGACATTGCCGTTGAGGATCCGCGCTACATCAAAGAGCTGGCGACCCATCACGTGGGTGGCTACCTGAAGATCGCCCCGGAGCATACCGAGGAAGGTCCGCTGTCGAAGATGATGAAGCCGGGAATGGGCAGCTACGACCGCTTCAAAGAACTTTTTGATACTTACTCAAAGCAGGCCGGCAAAGAGCAGTATCTGATCCCGTACTTCATCTCTGCCCATCCGGGAACGCGGGATGAAGATATGGTGAACATGGCTCTGTGGCTCAAAAAACACCGCTTCCGCCTCGATCAGGTGCAGAACTTCTATCCGTCGCCTCTCGCTAACTCGACGACCATGTACTACACCGGGAAGAACCCGCTTGGCAAGATTGGCTATAAGAGCGAGAACGTCGTGGTGCCGAAGGGTGATAAACAGCGCCGACTGCATAAGGCGCTGCTGCGCTATCACGATCCGAAAAACTGGCCGCTGATCCGTCAGGCGCTGGTAGATATGGGTAAGAAGCACCTGATCGGTAGCCGTCGCGACTGCCTGGTGCCTTCACCAACGCTGGACGAGATGCGTGAGGCAAAGCGTCAGAATCGCCATACCCGCCCGGCGCTCACCAAGCACACACCTATTGTCCACCAGCGTCAGACGCCGGCAGGCAATAAAGTGCGCAGCAAGGCAGGTGCGAAGGGTTAATACAGCCCAATCATTTTCCACCAGGCGAGTCCGACGCTAATAAAGACCGCCTGGTTGAAAAGGCTGACCAAAAACCCTGTGCGCCACCAGACCCCGGTAGGTACGTAGCCCGCACCGAACAGGATCGGACCACGAGCATGGGTGTACTGAGTCAGGGAGCAGTAGAGGCTGCTGGTAAACGCCAGCATTAGCGCGCAGGGCGCAGCAGGGATCCCCAGATGCAGCCCGACGCCGAGAAACACCGCGTAAAGGGCGGCTATCTGCGCATTGCCGCTGGCAAAAAAGTAGTGGGTATAGAAGTAGGCCGCGTTCAGCAGCAGTAAAACCACGACCCAGCTGGTACCGTGCAGCGAGCTGGCGAGACTGTCGCCAATCAGGTTGCCAAACCAGGTGGTAAACCCGAGCTTTTTCAGCTGGTTGGCCATCATCAGCAGCGCCGCAAACCAGATCAGCGTATCCCACGCCCCCTTTTCGCTCTTTACATCCTCCCAGCTCAGCACGCCGGAGAGCAGCAGGACAGAGAGGCCCACAAACGACGCCGTCGTTGGGTCAACGCCGAGCGTATCGCCGAAAATCCACAGCACCAGCAAAACCACCACCGTGCCGAGCATCAGCCACTCGCCGCGTGACATGCTACCCATCTGCGCCAGCTCCTGACGGGCCAGCGCTGGCGCATCCGGCGTATGGCGGATCTCCGGGCGGGTGAGCCAGTAGACCAGCAGCGGGACGATCAGCAGCGATACCAGGCAGGGCAGTAGGGCCGCCATAAACCAGCTGCCCCATGTCAGGGTCACGCCAGCGTTAGCGGCGAGCTTCACCGCCAGCAGGTTACCGGTGTAGCCGGTCATAAACAGCGCGGCGGTGACGTCGTTAACGTTGCCTATGCAGGTAATGAGAAAGGTGCCGATTTTACTGCGTGATTCGTCATCCGGGCGAGAGTCAAAGCTGCGTGCCAGCGAGTCAGCAATGGGATAGATCACGCCCCCACAGCGGGCGGTATTGCTGGGCATCGCCGGAGAGAGGATCAGATCGGCAAATGCCAGCCCGTAGGCCAGCCCGAGGGTGCGTTTACCCAGCAGGCGGATCATCTGCAGGGCGATCCGCCGCCCGAGACTGGTTTTGATGAAGCCGCGGGCGATCATAAAAGCAACGACGATCAGCCAGATCAGCGAGCTGTTCAGTTCGCTCAGCGCCGTGGTAATGGCCCCGCTGGCGGTGGTATCCCCGGCGGCGTAGGCCAGTGCAAAGACGGTGATGCCGATAATGCCTACCGCGCCAATCGGCAGCACCTTCGCCACAATAGCGGCGATGGTGGCCACAAAAATAATGGCCGAACGCCATGCCGCCACGCTCAGACCGGAAGGGGGAATCAGTTGCCAGAGAGCCGCCGCAGCGGCAACGATGATGATGAGTGGGAGCCATCGGACGCCCGAGGATTTTGTTTCCGCCACTGCCATGTCCTTATTCATCGTGCGGATGAAATATTAGTAAGAAATGGATTCTACGAATAATCAATGGGTTATATCAGGTCTATGCTGCGCCCGGGCGCGTAAAAAATACACCTAATAATGAAGTGGAATTGTTGCAGAATGTTTCTTTTTCAGGGAATAAGGCAAAAAAAACCCGGCGCATGGGCCGGGTTGGGGATTAAAGAGGTGCTTAGCCGCCAAACTGGTCCGGATCCGGGCCGAGGCGCTTGCTCTTATCAAGCTTCGCGATCTCGCTCAGCTCGTCTTTATCTAGGCGGAAATCCCACACCTTAAAGTTTTCCGCAATACGTGCCGGGGTGACCGATTTCGGGATCACCACCAGGCCCTGATCCAGATGCCAGCGGATCACGATCTGCGCCGGGGTTTTACCGTACTTGTCCGCCAGTTCGCGAATGATCTTCTGGTCGAAGACCCCTTCGCCGCCCTGGGCTAGCGGACTCCAGGACTCGGTCTGGATCTTATGGGTGGCGTTCCAGGCATGAAGCTGACGCTGCTGCAACAGCGGGTGCAGCTCAATCTGGTTGATCACCGGCGTCACGCCAGTTTCATCGATCAGACGCTGCAGGTGGCTAATCTGAAAGTTACAGACGCCGATGCTCTTCACCAGCCCCTGCTCCTGAAGCTTGATCATTCCTTTCCAGGCTTCAACATAATGATCGATAGCCGGAACCGGCCAGTGCATCAGGTAGAGATCAACATGATCGAGTTTCAGCTTGTCGAGGCTCGTCTGCAACGCTTCCTCAGGGCGGGTCTGATCATCATTCCACAGCTTCGTGGTGATAAACAGATCGCTACGCGGGATCCCCGCGCTTTCGATAGCCTTGCCGACGCCCTCTTCATTTTTGTAGGCCGCGGCGGTATCAATCGAGCGATAGCCCACCTCCAGCGCCTTATGAATGGCGGAGACGACCTCCTCGTTGCCCGCTTTCCATACGCCGAGGCCCAGTTGCGGCATTACGTTGCCGTCCTGAAGCTTAATCACGGTTGGATTTGCCATGCATTCCTCCTTATATGAATTCCACCCGGGCTGGCCCAGGTGGAGTTGAGTGACTTAAGTCTGGACGAAAAGCCCAAAAACGAAAGTCACAGAAGAAAAAACCTTTAGCGCGCGGCTTCATAGATGCGACGGCTAACGTCGAGGGTAATATCCTGATGTTCGCCTAATTGGGTCATACCGTGTTCGTTCAGCTTCTCAAGCAGGGCAGGGATGGAGCTGCCATCGAGGCCGTAGCCGGAGAGGCGGGTCGGGACACCCATCTGCTCAAAGAAATTGCGCGTAGCTGCGATGGCGGCGTCGATACGCTCATCGTCGCTGCCTTCGGTGATGTTCCAGACGCGCTCGGCATACTGCAGCAGCTTGCCGCGTTTGGCGTCGCGTTTTTCATTCCACAGCGCGGGCAGTACGACCGCCAGCGTCTGGGCATGATCCAGACCGTGCATCGCCGTCAGCTCGTGGCCCAGCATATGGGTGGCCCAGTCCTGCGGCACGCCTGCGCCAATCAGGCCATTAAGTGCCTGGGTTGCCGCCCACATCACGTTGGCACGCACGTTGTAGTTTTCCGGCTCCTGTAGCGCCTTCGGGCCATCTTCGATCAGCGTCAGCAGAATGCCTTCCGCGAAGCGATCCTGAATTTTGCCATCGACCGGGTAGGTCACGTACTGCTCAACGGTATGGACAAAGGCGTCAACCACGCCGTTCGCTACCTGGCGCGGCGGCAGGGTGTAGGTGTAGACCGGGTCGAGAATAGCAAATACCGGCTGGACGAACGGAGAGTGGAACGCCTGCTTATCACCGGTGGTTTTACGGGAAACAACCGCGCCCTTGTTAGACTCGGAGCCGGTGGCCGGCAGGGTCAGCACGGAGCCCATCGGGATCGCGCTTTTGATTTCGCTGCCGCGGGTTTGCAGAATGTGCCACGGATCGATGCCATCAGCATAGTGCGCAGCGGCGGCGATAAATTTCGTGCCGTCCAGCACCGAACCGCCGCCCACTGCCAGCAGGAAGGTGATCTTCTCTTCGCGGGCGATAGCCACGGCCTTCATCAGGGTTTCGTAAGAGGGGTTCGGCTCAATACCGCCAAATTCCAGCACGTCGAGGCCGTTGAGTGCGCTATAGACCTGATCCAGCACGCCGGTTTTTTTGACGCTGCCGCCGCCGTAGGTGATCAGCACGCGTGCGCCTGCCGGGATCTGATCGCGCAGATCGGCGATAGCGTTCTTACCAAACAGGATGCGGGTGGGGGTATGCAGATTAAAGTTATTCATGACGCTTTCCCTTGTATCGGTGAAAAGACAAACGGCAACGGGCTGCCTGCTGGGGACTATTGTGGTCTCCGCGCCCGGTGCTCTCAATGCATATTCCTGCCGATCTCTTGCCCATTCCTCTCGCATGCTGGAGAAAACGCAAAAAAAGCGTACACTGGGCATAGCTCTATATCGCCCTGGAGAAGTTAGAAAATGAACCGCGAAGCCATCTGCCGCCAGCTGACGCAGCAGATTAAGCAGCTGAAAGATAATGAAAACAGGCTTAGCGCGCTGCTGCCCGACGTACGCCTGCTCTACGGCACCCAGCCCGGGACACGTACGCCGGTGATGTATCAGCCTGGCATCGTGATCCTCTTTTCCGGGCATAAAATTGGTTATATCAACGATCGCGTTTTTCGCTACGACACCAATGAGTATCTGCTGCTCACCGTGCCGCTGCCCTTTGAGTGTGAGACCTTCGCCACGCCAGAGGTGCCGCTGGCGGGGATCCGCCTGAACGTTGATATTTTGCAGCTGCAGGAGCTGCTGATGGACATTGGCGAGGATGAGCACTTCCAACCCGCCATGGCGGCAAGCGGCATCAATTCGGCCACGCTGTCGGGGGAGATCCTCTGCGCCATTGAGCGGCTGCTGGACGTGATGGCGCGACCGCTGGATGCGCGGATTTTGGGTAAGCAGATCGTGCGCGAAATCCTTTACCACGTGCTGACCGGGCCGTGTGGCGGAGCGCTCTTAGCGCTGGTCAGTCGCCAGACCCACTTCAGCCTCATCAGCCGGGTGCTGAAACGTATCGAGAGCCAGTACACCGAGAACCTGAGCGTGGACCAGCTGGCCGCCGAAGCTAATATGAGCGTGTCGGCGTTTCACCATAACTTTAAATCGGTGACCAGCACCTCGCCGCTGCAGTATCTGAAGACCTATCGCCTGCACCGGGCGCGAATGCTGATGATCCACGACGGCATGAAGGCCAGCGCGGCGGCGATACGCGTCGGCTACGAAAGCCCTTCGCAGTTTAGCCGTGAGTTTAAACGCTACTTTGGCGTAACGCCGGGAGAGGATGCGGCACGGATTAGGGGAGTATAAATTTATGTGGGCCGGATAAGCGCAGCGCCATCCGGCATTTACCATAGCGAAGAGATCAGGCGTTGCAGTACTTCTTCTTAATCACCACTACCAGCGTACCCAGCAGCCCGGCCACCAGCAGGAAAACCGGCAGGATCATCAGGAAGGTCATGACCTGATCCTCATGGCGCTTCACGAAGGGGATCATGCTCAGGGCATAGCCGAGACCGGTGACAACGCCCACCCACAGCAGGGCGCTCAGCCAGTTAAAGAACTGGAAGCGGCGGTTCGACAGCCCGGAGATGCCAGCCATGGTTGGTAGCAGGGTGCGCACAAAGGCAAGGAAGCGTCCGGCCAGCAGCGCCAGCAGGCCATGCTTGTCAAACATGCAGGTTGCACGCTGGTGATACTTCGCCGGCAGCTGCGCCAGCCAGCCTTTAACCACCCGCGTATTTCCGAGCCAGCGGCCCTGGATATAGCTCAGCCAGCAGCCGAGGCTGGCGGCAGTCGTCAGAATGACCAGCGCCGGGATAAAGTCCATTACGCCACGGGCGATCAGCGCCCCGGTCAGCAGCAGCAGGCTGTCACCGGGCAGGAATGAGGCAGGAAGCAGTCCGTTTTCCAAAAACAGCGTTGCAAACATAACCAGGTAAACAACGCCAACAACGTGTGGATTCGCTAACGCTGCGAAATCGTGTTGCCAGAGCGCAGCGATAATTTCTTGAATAACAGCCATGGACATTCCTGTGGAACCGCATAATTAAGGCTTATTGTACTCCCGAAATGCCCGCAGCACCTTGATCGTTAACGCAAGAAATGCAGACAATTCCACTGGTTTTGTTTAAAACTGTACCAGCCTCATACACTCTACACGATCCGCTCAAATCCTGCCGCTAAATCAGCAATCAGATCGTCAACGTTTTCTAAACCGATATGCACACGGATCAGCGTCCCGGTGAAGTCAATTTCACCTTCAGGACGGATAGCGGCAATATGTTCCGGCTGGTTAGCGAGGATCAGCGATTCAAAGCCGCCCCAGGAGTAGGCCATGCTGAACAGGCTGAAGTTGTCGAGATAGGCCGCCAGCTCGTCGTTGCTCAGGCGTTTGTTGAGCACAAAGGAAAAGAGGCCGCTGCTGCCGGTAAAGTCCCGCTTCCAGTACTCGTGGCCCTTGCTGCCGGGCAGGGCAGGGTGGTTTACCTTCGCCACCTGCGGATGCGTCGCCAGCCACTCGGCAATGGCCAGGCTGCTCTCATGGTGCTGGCGCAGGCGCACGCCCAGGGTGCGCAGGCCGCGGCTGGTCATATAGGCAGTGTCCGCATCCAGCATCTGCCCCATCAGATAGGCATTCTCACGCAGCTGGTCCCAGCAGCGGGCATTGGAGACCGCCGTGCCGACCATCGCGTCCGAGTGACCAATCAGGTACTTGGTCCCGGCCTGGATAGAAATATCGATCCCAAACTCCAGCGCCTTAAACAGAATGCCCGCCGCCCAGGTATTGTCGATCATGATGATCGCCTCCGGCGCAACGCGTCGCACCGCCTCGACAATGGCCGGGACGTCGTGCACCTCCATGGTGATGGAGCCTGGCGCCTCAAGGAACACCACTTTAGTGTTGGGCTGGATCAGGTTGGCAATGTCCGCGCCGATCAGCGGGTCGAACCAGCCGGTAGTCACGCCGAGCTTAGCCAGAATTTTGCTACAGAAGTCCTGGGTAGGCTCATAGGCGGTATTGGTCACCAGGACATGGTCGCCCTGCTCAACAAAAGCGAGGATAGTGTTAGCCACGGCGGCAGCGCCACAGGGAAAGAGCGCGCAGCCTGCGCCACCCTCCAGCTCGCACATGGCCTCCTGCAGAGAGAAGTGGGTCAGCGTCCCGCGGCGGCCATAAAATAGCTCGCCCCTGGCGCGCCCGCGCGTCGCCTGCTTCTTGGCTTCAACCGTTTCAAAGACCAGCGACGAAGCGCGCTGGATCACGCTGTTCACCGAACCCTGAGTATATTTTTTGCTGCGCCCGGCATTCACCAGCGCGGTATCAATGTGCTTCGCTGTCATCTTCACACTATCCTGATTTTATACGTCTGGATGTCCAGACTACCACGGCCCGGCAGAAATTAACCCCGTCATTTGCCAGAAATGGGGGAAATTTTTTTTGCCTTCCCGTCAGTAAACGAGGCAGTGGTAGACAGCTTTGGCGCAACATGTAATACCAAAAGCAAAGATGTGTGATACCTGTATCAGTTATTAAAAAACATAAAAGGGGAGTGAAATTTAGCAATAGGCCGCAGTAGAAAAATAGCCTTAGATTGGCGCAGGCTAATTCTGTGGGAGATTGATTGTGGCAAATAATACAAAGTTGTCGATTGCAGAAAAATTAGGATTTGGGATGGGGGATGCCGCCTGCGGCATTGTTTACTCCTCCGTGACCATGTTTTTAACCTGGTTCTATACCGATATTTACGGCCTCTCTGCGGCAGCGGTGGGGGTGATGTTTTTAGTGACTCGTATCCTCGACGCTATTACCGATCCGCTAACCGGCATTGTTGCCGATCGGGTGAAAACCCGCTGGGGGCATTTCCGCCCCTGGCTTATTTGGTTTGCCGTGCCCTATGCGGTGCTGGCCGTCATGACGTTTACGACGCCAGACTTTGGCGCATCCGGAAAACTGATCTACGCCTATATTACCTACACCCTGTTAATGCTCTGCTACACCTTTATTAATATTCCCTACTGCGCGCTGGGCGGGGTCATTACCCGCGATGAGAAGGATCGCCTGTCGGCGCAGTCTTATCGCTTTACCATCTCATCCGCTGCCGGGCTGATGGTGTCGGTCGCTACCCTGTTTCTGGTGGACTGGCTGGGCAAAGAGGATAAACAGTTTGGCTTTCAGGCCACGATGGGCATTATGGGTGCGATTGCCATTGTCATGCTGCTGTTCTGTTTTTTCTCTACCAAAGAGCGCGTCGCTCCGGTAGTAGAGACCCAGAGCAGCGTGCGGGAGGATATTCGCTGCCTGCTGGCAAACGATCAGTGGCGCATTGTGGCAATTATCACTTTCTTTTCCAGTATGGCAGGGGTAATGCGAAGCGCGGCGACGCTCTATTATGCTACCTATTTAATGATGGGCGGCGTGCAGACAGCGGCAGGAACGATGATGAAATCGGCCTTTGTCTCCACCAGCGTGGTCGGCACCATTATTGGTAGCCTCGCGGCCGGTTATTTAGCTAAACGCTATCGTGCCGTCTCGCTGTTTAAAAATATTAACCTGCTGCTGGTATTTACCGGCGTGGTGATGTTTTTTATTCCGCCCACTTGGCTGGCGGTAGTCTTCCCGCTCTATTTCCTGGTCGGCTTTTTCCATCAAATGTACCAGCCTTTTAAATGGAATATGATGGCCAATGCGGCAGACTACGGTGAATGGAAATTCGGCCACCGCATTACCGGTTTATCCTATTCGGGTAATCTTTTTGCCTTAAAAATGGGTATGGCCGTAGCGGGTGCTGCCGTCGGGTTTGCGCTGGGGTTGTTTGGCTATCAGGCGGGCGTTGCCGAGCAGACGCCGCTGGCCACCGCCGGTATTGTCGGCCTGCTGACTCTGGGGCCATCGATCTCCTATCTGATCCTCTGGTGGCTGGCGCGCTTCTACAAGCTCGATGACACCATGATGGCCACCATCCAGCGCGATCTGGCCGCCCGTGAGCAGGCTGCTCGTCCCGCAGCAAGCGACCGCCCGGTGCTGGTGGGCGACGAACTGAAAAACGCATAAGGGAGCAGCATTATGTCTCAGGATACCTATCAAAACCCGATCCTCTGCGCTGACTATTCCGATCCGGACATCGTCCGTGTTGGGGGTGACTTCTTTATGGTCTCGTCGAGCTTTAACCATATGCCTGCCCTGCCCGTGCTGCACTCAACGGATCTGGTCAGCTGGCGGATCGTCAACCATGTCTTCACCTCATTCGATCTTCCCGGCTACGATGTCATGCAGCCCGGAAAAGGGGTATGGGCACCCTCGCTGCGCTGGCATGACGATCGCCTGTGGGTCTTTTTCAGCACCCCGGACGAAGGGATTTTTATGTGCCATACCCAGGATCCGTGGGGGGAGTGGAGCAAGCCGCACTGCGTTCAGCCCGCTAAAGGCTGGATCGATCCCTGTCCCTTCTGGGATGAGGACGGTAGCGCCTGGCTGGTTCACGCCTTTGCCCATAGCCGCAGCGGCATTAAGCATAAATTACAGCTTTTTTCGATGAAGCCAGACGGTACGGCGTTACAGGGAGAGGGGCGGATTATCTATGATGGCAGCTGCGATCTCCCGACGCTGGAGGGGCCGAAGGTCTATAAGCGCAACGGCCTCTACTATATCTTCGCGCCAGCGGGCGGGGTGGAGACCGGCTGGCAGGCGGTACTGCGCGCGCCAGAGATCACCGGGCCGTGGGAGGCACGAAACGTGCTCTTTCAGGGAGGTACTGCCGTGAACGGCCCTCATCAAGGGGGATGGGTAGAGCTGAAAAACGGTGAGTGCTGGTTTGTCCATTTTCAGGATGCACACCTCTACGGCCGCATTGTTCATCTCCAGCCGATGTCATGGGGCGAGGATGGCTGGCCGCGCATAGGTGAACTTTTTGGTGAGGCAGGTGCTGGTCAGCCGGTTTTGCGCTGGCAAAAGCCCGGCGGCTTGCCTGCGGTGACGTCTTATGCGCCCCAGACCAGCGACGATTTTGCCACCGGCAGGCCGGGGCTACAGTGGCAGTGGCAGGCCAATCCTCAGAGCAATTGGCTGGTTCCGGCCCCGAACGGTCTTCAACTGCGCTGTATCCCGCTGCCCGAGTTTGCAGGTCAGCGAACGCTCTACGCCGCCCCGCAGCTGCTGCTGCAAAAGTTTCCCGCTTTTGTCTTTGCGGCTCGCACGCGCGCAACGCTCAACGCCGCCGATCCTGAGAATTTCGGCGGGCTGATTATCTATGGCGAACGCTACGCGGCGCTGGTTATCGCCCGTCATGAGGAGAGCCATCAGCTCTGCTATATCCACGGCTGGATGAGCGATACGGGCGTGATTAGCGAGCAGCGGCAGGCTCTGCACACGCTCTCTGGCGCAACCTGTGAGCTTCAGGTGAGCGTAGGGGAGGGGGGCGTCTGCCAGTTTGCCTGGCGTGAAGATAGCGGGGCGTGGCAACCGGTACAGCGCACCTTTGCCGCAGGCAAGGGAAAATGGGTAGGGGCTAAGGTCGGGATCTTTGCCGCTGCCACGGCAAATGCGCAGGATCACGGTGAATGCCGCTTTGATAATTTTGTGCTGGAGGTTCGATAGTTTTCTGAAAATTGCGCTTACGGCATTTTTTACTGCGTAAGCGCAAGGAAACTTTGTCAAAATTACGCCACTATGTAAATACTAATGAGAACTACTATCAATTCGATGCTGTTTTGATATTATTACGCTCAGATTTTGTGATTTTCGTCCGGAGATACAGAGTGGGTAATAATTTGATGCAGACGGATCTCTCCGTTTGGGGTATGTATCACCATGCCGATATCGTCGTAAAGCTGGTGATGATTGGCTTGATTCTGGCGTCCATTGTCACCTGGGCGATCTTCTTCAGCAAAAGCGTGGAGATGTTCTCGCATAAGCGCCGTCTTAAGCGCGAGCAGAAGCTGTTAAGCGAAGCGCGCACCCTGGATCAGGCGAGCGAAATCGCAGCGGGCTTCCACGCTAACAGCCTCAGCACGCAGCTGCTGAACGAAGCGCAGAATGAGCTTGAGCTATCCGCTGGCTCTGAAGATAACGAAGGCATTAAGGAGCGTACCGGTTTCCGCCTGGAACGCCGCGTTGCTGCCGTTGGCCGTCATCTGGGCCGCGGTAATGGCTTCCTTGCGACCATCGGCGCAATCTCGCCGTTTATCGGTCTGTTCGGTACCGTATGGGGCATCATGAACAGCTTCATCGGCATCGCGCAGACGCAGACTACCAACCTTGCGGTTGTTGCACCCGGCATCGCCGAAGCGCTGCTGGCGACGGCAATCGGTCTGGTCGCCGCTATCCCGGCGGTAGTGATCTACAACATTTTTGCCCGCTCTATCGGCGGCTACAAAGCCATGCTGGGCGACGTTGCCGCGCAGGTGCTGCTGTTGCAGAGCCGCGATCTCGACCTGGCAGCCAGCCCGTCGGCTGCGCCGGTTCACTCCGCACAGAAATTACGTTTAGGTTAATTCCGTATGGCAATGCGTCTTAATGAAAATCTGGACGATAACGGCGAAATGCATGAGATCAACGTGACGCCGTTTATCGACGTCATGCTGGTGCTGCTGATTATCTTCATGGTGGCAGCGCCGCTCGCTACCGTTGACGTGAAGGTAAACTTACCGGCCTCCTCCAGCCAGCCGCAACCGCGTCCGGAAAAACCGGTCTACCTGTCGGTAAAAGCAGATAACAGCATGTTTATCGGCAACGATCCGGTGACCGACGAGACGATGGTTAATGCACTGAACGCCCTGACCGAAGGCAAGAAGGACACCACCATCTTCTTCCGTGCGGATAAAACCGTAGACTATGAGACGATGATGAAGGTGATGGACACCCTGCATCAGGCAGGCTATCTGAAGATTGGTCTGGTAGGTGAAGAGGTAACGCGCCCGAAATAAGCGCGGCGTATAGATAAAAAAAGGGGCCAGCGCGGCCCCTTTTTTACATCCTAAAAAACCGTAAGCGATTCATATATGGGCCGTTTGAGTCTTATATTCAACCAGCCTTTTTTTAGCGTATAGTTAAGTTCAGTAGTACAATGCTATGCCTTGCCGAGGGTGACGCTTATGGAGTCTATCGTGAAAATCCACCATTTACAGGCAGCAGTAGCGCTGGTTATTGCCAGTCTTCAACCACAGCCCAAAGCGGCTGCTTGCCAGCCTATGATTGTCGAACGGGTTTATGAGATGGGGGCCAGGGTCAATAAGCGTGACATTAAAGAATTAACTGAAGCGCTTAACCAGGTGACTGAAGAGCTGCGCTCTGGTCGTGCTGAACTTGCGCGCTACGCTGATAGCGACTTTAATGCAGCGATCAACGTGGGTGAAGAGATCAAGAACCAGGCTATTCACGTGGCGGGTATCGCTGAGTCCTTTGTCCTCATGCTGCCTGAAAAAGAGATCGTTCTCTCTTACGATAAGGACTCGGTTGAGTTCGCGTTTGTGAAGGCGATAAAGATGCTCAGCATAGCAACCAAAAACTATCTCAACCTTATTGACCAGGTTACACGCACAACCGAAGTGCGTAAGTCTGGGGTCGATTTTGCAGCGATGCGCCAGCTGCTAATGACCGGCAACAAGGCCGCGGAAGATTTTCATGCTTCAGCACCCTAAAAAAGCGCGGCGTTTAGACAAAGAAAAGGGGCCATCGCGGCCCCTTTTTTGTTGGACGCAAGAACTAGCTTAAATGCATCCCGCCGGTGACGCCGTGTACTTCGGCGGTCACATAGCTCGACTCCTGGCTCGCCAGGTAGACGTAAATAGCGGCGACCTCAGCAGGCTGCCCGGCGCGTTTCAGCGGCGTTGACTGACCAAACTTCGGCAGTTTCTCCTGCGGCTGACCGCCGGAGATTTGCAGTGCTGTCCAGACAGGGCCTGGCGCAACGCTGTTCACGCGAATGCCTTTCTCTGCCACCTGCTTTGCCAGTCCGCGGGTAAAGTTGAGGATGGCCGCCTTGGTAGAGGCATAGTCCAGCAGGGTGGCGTTTGGCTGATAGGCTTCCACCGAAGAGGTGGTGATAATGCTGGCACCCGGCTGCAGGAATTTGAGCGCCTCCTGAGTGATCCAGAAAAGCGAGAAGACATTGGTTTTATAGGTCTGCTCAAACTGCTCCGAGGTGAGATCGGCAATATCTTCTACGGCAGTCTGTTTACCGGCAACCAGCGCCAGAATATCTAAGCCGCCCAAAGCATCGCGCGCCTGGTTAACCAGCGAGCGGGTAAAGGCTTCATCAGTCAGGTCGCCTGGGATCAGCACCGCTTTGCGCCCTTCGGCTTCAATCAGCGCTTTAACCTCCTGCGCATCCTCTTCCTCTGCGGGCAGGTAGTTGATAGCGACATCAGCGCCTTCACGCGCGTAAGCGATGGCGGCAGCGCGCCCGATACCGGAATCACCCCCTGTCACCAGTGCCTTACGATCCTTAAGGCGGCCGCTACCGACATAGCTTTTCTCGCCACAGTCTGGGACGGGATCCATTTTAGCCTGCACCCCTGGCGCGGGCTGTAACTGTTTCGGGTATCCCTCAGTGTAATACTGGGTAGTAGGGTCCTGGATTTTCGTCTGATCGTTTGCCATAAGTCGTCTCCATCTGTGATACATCCAGATTAAGGATAGAAGCTTATGCGGGAAATGCAGGCGAACCGGACGATTCCGTATGGTTGTCCTGCTCCTCCTGAAGCGCGACTCTGTTGACGCTGCCGGTGCGGTATTCGCCATCGGCGAGTTTGCGGGTGAGCCGCAGCGTAGCGACTTCACGTTCCAGCGTATGCTGGTAGTGGCTTTCCAGTTTTGCCATGATCTTTTCCCGTAGATCGGGATGTAGCGCGATGATTTCATCAATTGCTGCCCCGTAGATCTCCTCTTTAACCTGCAGGGCGTAAATCTCACGGCGGTTCTGCCACTTCAGCCTGATCAATGCTGCGGGGATAGAGATCGACTCCCTGGCGATACGCTGGATCGTCTCATTTTTATTTTGAATTAACGCATCCAGGTTTTGCTTTAAGATAAATTCATCGCTCTTTGTCTCATCCAAAGTCAAATAGACATTGTTATTATCAATATCTTTATTCACGAGAATCGTCCTGTAGCGTATAAAATATAGGCGTATCTTTTTCGTGGGTTATGAGATTAAGCCAAATTTCATTTCCCGCGTCATTTATCTCAGTGGTTTTTTTTGCGATTATTTGACTTAAAAGTTGGGGATCGATTTCACCTGCAGCCTGAAGTTCGTTCAGCAAGCGGCTAAAGGATTCAATTTTTACCACCCGGTATAATCTGTCTTTTATATGACGATCGCGCTCTTCCAGTAGCATATTACGCGATTGCCGGGTACGGCTAACGTTGGTTAATATATCGCTTTCATAATCGACGAGCGTTCTTTTTCCCTGGGTTAAATTGACATCTTTTTCTGCTTCTCCTGTGTCCGTTTTCACCGTAGAAACGTGAAAACGTGCCGGGACAAGATTCTCGGGCAACATCGCTAATATCCTGTGATTTCAACGGGGTGGAGGTAGGGCAGGCGTGAGTTGCGTTGACAATATCATGGCGCAATTTTAAAATCAAAAAAAATGGAGCCTGCTAATGAACAGTATTTTCTATTCTGTTATCGTCCTGCTGCTGCTTACCGGTGGCGTACTTTTAATGATGCGTGGGTTCAATAACAGCTCGCCAGAGAGAGAGATAAGCCCCTCTTCCGACCCAACCCCCTTAACGAAAGAGGAGGGCGAAGATCACTTTTCCATACTGATGAATGCCATTACGCCGGTATGGTACTGGCGGGTAAATCATGAATATATTGATTTTCTGCATACCACCATTAAGCGAATGAACATGGCAGAACTAAATCGTACGCCGGGATTATTTGAGGCGCAGCGCCGCTGCAGCGATCTCAATTCAGCGGTGTACCGCTATTACGACAATATTAAAAAGCGCTGCCTTAATGGGGAAAAGGTTTCCCATGCCGATCTGGAGGTGCTCAATTTACGCCAGTGCTTTCGTGAGTTTAGCCTCGAGGCCTACCCGGCGCTGGTGGTGCTGGTATGGCCGGAGTATCAACGGCCGGAAATCGATCCCGGCGAGGTAAAAACCTTTCCTGCTGAGTAACCTTTCTGGTGACTGACAAACGCGTTGCGTTATGCTTTGCTTAAAAAGTATTCACTTTCCGGAGAGTAACAATGACGCGTCTGACCGCCAAAGACTTCCCACAGGAACTGCTTGATTACTACGACTACTACGCCCACGGTAAAATTTCCAAACGCGAGTTTTTACAACTGGCAACACGTTATGCAGTAGGCGGCATGACCGCGCTGGCGCTGTTCGATCTGCTCAAGCCGAACTATGCCCTTGCTACCCAGGTAGAGTTTACCGATCCGGATATTCTGCCGGAGTATATTCACTACCCCTCACCAAACGGTCATGGTGAAGTGCGTGGGTATCTGGTCAAACCGACCAAAGTAGAGGGTAAAGTACCTGCCGTGGTGGTGGTGCATGAGAACCGGGGTCTGAATCCCTATATTGAGGACGTAGCGCGTCGTGTTGCCAAGGCGGGGTATATTGCTCTGGCTCCGGATGGCTTAAGCTCGGTGGGTGGCTATCCGGGTAACGATGATGAAGGCCGGACGCTTCAGCAGAAAGTGGATCCCACTAAGCTGATGAATGACTTTTTCGCGGCAGTCGAGTTTATGCAGCGGCACCCTGACGCTACCGGCAAGGTCGGCATTACCGGTTTCTGCTATGGCGGTGGCGTAGCAAACGCGGCGGCGGTGGCCTATCCGGAGCTGGCCTGCGCCGTACCTTTCTATGGACGCCAGGCCCCCATCGCCGATGTGCCAAAAATCAATGCGCCCATTCTGCTGCACTACGCCCAGCTGGATACGCGTATCAATGAGGGCTGGCCCGCCTATGAACAGGCGCTGAAGGCGAACAATAAGGTCTATAAGGCCTATATCTACCCTGGCGTTAATCATGGATTTCATAACGACTCGACGCCGCGCTATGACCAGGCCGCGGCAGAGTTGGCGTGGCAGCGTACCCTCGACTGGTTTAAATTATATCTTTCCGATAATAGTTAACTTACGTAATAGTTTAGCAGCGCTAAAATAGTACGCTTTGTGATCGCTACTAGCCTCGCCAGTAGACCCTTCTGCTGGCGTAAATAGCATTTATAAGATGCTTGTTTCTGGCATGAATAGGTTCCTGATGGTTTGCGAGACAAGGTGCCTGCTGGCTCAAAGCCAGGTTTGGCGCGGCTTGCTGGCAAGAGCTGCTTCTTTTTGATATAGCGGATAAAAAGACAAGGCCAATGTTTTTGTTTCTACAAAAATATAAAAAAAGTAACTAACTTTCTATTCTAATTAATAGAAGTGCTTTTTGTATATACTTTAAATGTTATTTTAAAGCGTGCCATTAATTCCTTATTTCAGCTACTATCATTGAATTTTCTTTCATTGTAAAAGTAAACGTTAATATTAAATAGATTGAAGAGAAGCCCGCAAAGGCATTCTTTTTTTGTGCTTATTTTTCAGTATGTTGCACTTAGGATTAATCTTAATGGTGTTGTTTTTTCTATTGAATTTGTATGCATAAATGCTGAGTGCACACTATTATAGTTCATCCAACCTTTTTTTAAGCAAGGCAGACCATAGCGCGTTTTTTGATCAAAAAAATCACGCGTCACCATACATATTGTCATTAACATGCCGATAACTCTGCTACGTCGCTTGCGACAATAAGTATCCCCCTTATCGGCAAGGAATAAATTATGCGCGTGCTGCAAAACTTCACCATTCGTTTGGTGTTGCTAGTTATCCTCGGCGTCTTTTGCCTGATGTGGTCCGGCGTTGGGCTGTATAGCGTCTTCTCGCTCTCTAAAGTGGCAGAAGGAAATGAGATCGATCGCCAGCTGGTTACCCAGATGACGCTGTTAAGCCAGGGCAACGATCAATACTTCCGTGTTGTCACACGGCTGTCACGCGTGCTGGAGACCAAAGCCGCCGGTGGCAGCGCGGATTTCTCACAGGTCCAGCTGGCGCTGGATAATATGAAAACGAAGCTGGAGGCGCTGAAAGCCATCTCGCCAGGGCCAATGGATCCGAAGGCTTCTGCCCAGGCGATTGCCAGCTGGCAGACGCTGCTGGATCAGGGCGTGACGCCGCAGGTGCAGCTGGCACAGCAGGGGGCGCTGGAGGCGTATCGCCAGCAGTCGAGTAACGTGACGCCAGCGCTAAGTCGCGCGTTTGGTGCGGCGGCAGAAGCCTTTAACGCTGCCGCCAGCGCAAGACTGGATGACACCCGCGTCATGGTGGATGGGCAGACTAACGTGACCCGCACCCTGATTCTGGCAGCGGTGATCCTCGGCCTGCTGATCCTGCTCTTCACCGATCGCTATCTGGTCGCCATGCTGGTGAAACCGCTGGCAACCATCCGTGAGCACTTCCGCACTATTGCCCAGGGCGATCTCAGCCAGCCGGTACAGGATCTGGGCCGCAACTGTGTGGGTCAGCTGGTACCACTGTTGCGCGCGATGCAGGATAGTCTGCGTGAGGCTGTCAGCTCTATTCGCCAGGGCAGCGACAATATCTGGCGTGGTGCTACTGAGATTTCCAGCGGCAATAACGATCTCTCTTCCCGTACGGAAGAGCAGGCGGCGGCCCTGGAGGAGACGGCAGCCAGCATGGAGCAGCTTACCGCGACGGTTAAGCTGAATGCGGACCACGCGCATCAGGCCAGCGAGCTGGCGGACGTAGCCTCGACGCGAGCGAGCAAAGGCGGCGAGCTGGTCGAGGCGGTGATCGGCACCATGAACGGTATCTCTGACAGTTCGAAAAAGATCGCTGAGATCACTACGGTCATTAACAGTATCGCTTTCCAGACCAATATTCTGGCGCTCAACGCGGCGGTAGAGGCGGCACGAGCGGGCGAGCAGGGGCGTGGGTTTGCGGTTGTAGCGGGCGAAGTGCGTAACCTTGCCAGCCGTAGCGCCGATGCCGCGAAGCAGATTGAGTCGCTGATAACCGACTCCGTCAGCCGGGTCGATAAAGGGGCGCAGCTGGTGAACGACGCTGGCACCACCATGGAGGGCATTCTGCAGGCGGTAACGGAAGTGACCACCATTATGAAGCAGATTGCCGGCGCGTCTGCCGAGCAGAGTAAAGGTATCTCCCAGGTGGGTGTCGCCATTACCCAGATGGATAGCGTGACGCAGCAAAATGCCTCGCTGGTTGAGGAAGTTTCCGCAGCGGCGGCGGCCCTTGAGCGTCAGACCGAGGAGCTACAGCGTTCAGTGCAGCGGTTCCGCCTCTCTGCTAACGATCGAAAAATGGAGGCAGCACCGGTTAGCACGCCTGTAGCACGCCGTGCAGCAGTGGCAGCCCCGGCTGATGATGAGTGGGTCGCGTTCTAAACGCTTTTGATAGATCCCGCTAGCGGTGTGGCACCCAGTGCCGCACCGTTTTTACCGGCATGCTTAATTTGATACATCGCCTGGTCAGCGCGAACCAGCGCGCTAACAAAATCATCCTGCGGTAATGCCTGCTCAATGCCGATGGAGGCACCGACGCTTGCCGTGCCGTTATCCAGTTCAAACGGCGTCAGTGCAGCCTGTAAACAGTCGCGTGCGGCGTTGCTCACCTGCATGTCACTCAGCGTAAAGGGCAACAGCAGCACAAACTCATCCCCGCCGAGCCGGCCGACAATCGTTCCCGGTGGACAGGTCTCACGCAGACGCTGGCTAAGCTGCATCAGCAGCTCATCCCCGCTACGGTGGCCGAAGGTATCATTCACGTTTTTAAAATCATCGAGATCGATAAACGCCACGCAGAGCGCCCCCACCATTTTTAACGCCTCGAAATGCTGGATCAGAGCATGACGGTTGGCAAGGCCGGTGAGAGGATCGTGGTTCGCCAGCAGGGCAAGCTGCTCCTCATACTGCTTCTCTTTGGTCATATCGATATGCGTGCCGGTAACCTTCAGCGGCTGGCCACTGTCGTCCCACTCGCTGACGCGTCCCCGATCCAACACCCAGGTTACGGTGCCATTTTTATGCTGCATCCGGTGTAGCGCTTCATAGAAGGGTGTTTTGCCGTGCAGATGGCCATAGAAGGCATCCAGCACCCGCTCTTTATCATCGGGGTGAAGATGCTCTTTCCAGACCTCAAAGCGCGCGCTGAGCTCTTTTGGCTGGTAGCCCAACATCGAGCCCCAGCGGCGGTTGTAGATGATCAGCTTGCCGCTGGGCACGTCCAGCTGCCACAGACAGAGGCCGGTGCCGTCCAGCGCTGCACTGAGCTTGCTGCGGGCGTCACGCGCCAGCCGCACCAGACGGGCATTGTGCTTCTTCAGATTCTGGATCTGCTGCTTAAGCGCGAGTTCAGACATACCGACCGATTAGGTATAAATAAAAAGCATTCTTACTAGTTATTTTTTGGTTGTAAATACAACAGGAGAAAAAGAGGAGGCGTAATCGATTTTAAAAAGTGACCGGGCGGGAGAGGCCCGGTCGATAAGCGTTAGCTCTGGCGTTTATCTTCCGTATTATTGGCGAAGTCGCTGGCATCATGGCGCTCGTGCAGCTGCTCGTTAAGCGGTCCGTTGGCGCGGTTAACGATGCGGCCGCGCTGCACTCCGGGGCGTTCAGCAATCTCTTTCGCCCAGCGCAGCACGTTCTTATAGCTGTTAGCGTCGAGGAACTCTGCCGCGTCATAAACGTTGCCGAGCACGACGTTGCCGTACCACGGCCAGATGGCCATATCGGCAATGGTATACTCGTCGCCTGCAATAAACTTATGCTGGGCAAGCTGCTTATCGAGCACGTCAAGCTGGCGTTTGGCTTCCATAGTGAAGCGGTTGATGGCGTATTCAATTTTTACCGGCGCATAGCTATAGAAGTGGCCGAAACCGCCGCCGAGGAAGGGCGCAGAGCCTTGCAGCCAGAAGAGCCAGTTCAGGGTTTCGGTGCGGCCAGCCGGATCTTTTGGCAGGAAGTGACCGAATTTTTCTGCCAGGTAGAGCAGAATTGAACCGGACTCAAAGACGCGGGTCGGCGGCGTAGTGCTGTGATCGCGCAGGGCCGGAATTTTTGAGTTCGGGTTCACCTCAACGAAGCCGCTGGAGAACTGGTCGCCCTCACCGATGCGAATCAGCCAGGCATCATACTCCGCCTCGCTGACGCCTCTCTCCAGTAGCTCTTCCAGCAGAATGGTAACCTTCTGGCCGTTCGGCGTGCCGAGGGAGTAAAGTTGCAGAGGGTGTTTGCCCACCGGCAGCGTTTTTTCATGCGTCGCGCCGGAGACCGGACGGTTGATATTGGCAAACGCGCCGCCGCCGGATTGATCCCACGTCCACACTTTAGGTAGTTGATAGCTGTTGTCTGACATAGCGATTCCCCTTTCATTTATCTGATAAGCAGTGTAGCAGGAGCGTGATATTCATCGTGCTTCAGGCAAGAATTCGCTTTGCCCAAAAGCTAATGTCGTCGCCGCTGCCCAGATCGGCCTGTACCAGTCCGTTGACCATAAAGGTTGGCGAGACGTGAATACCGTTCTGACGGGCATATTTGCAGTGCCACTTAATGACGTTTTGCAGATCGGCGCGGGCAAACGGCTCGCTAACGTCGACACCACTATATTCATTAAGGCGTACCATTATCTGCCGCGGCGTGGCATCCAGGTTTGGGCCTCCGTAGTGATCGGTAAATTCAAACTCCTCTCGACGATCTGCCACAGCCTGCATAACTTTATGTGCGGCTTCTCTGCCGTTTGGTAGCGTTGAGGCGGCAAGGATATAGCGGACAATCAACCCGGAGTACATATGCCACGGCTGCGACTGTAGGCGAATTTTTACCGTGACCTTGTCCTCCCCGACATGCTTGAGCAGGGCAGGGAGTTTGTTAAAGGCTTTTACCGAGTAGGGACAGGTGGGTTCCAGAAAAACCTCGAAGGTGCGTGGACCGTATCCCCACTCCAGTGGCTGCGGTTGTAACGTTGTTTGCTGGTTCATCTCTTTTCCTTTTTTATCGATGTCGAATGGCAGTCTACCCCACTTTTTTTGAGATGGGGTTAGCCAAAAAATGCACTTATTTAACAAGCGTAATGCGCAAAGATTATCGCTACAATTTTATGATGTATGGCCCCGACGTCAGTGAGGAAAATATGAAGTTAACGCTAATGCTCCTTTCCCATTTTAACCCCTGCGCATGTTCTGCTTTGCTTACTTCAAAAAGCTGCATAATAATGGAGGTGCTTAATGACTTACCCATAACTCAAACTTTCATAGAGGTATTGTGCTATGCATTTTTCTTTGTTTATGTGTAAAAAATTAAATATATGATAATGGCTTGGCGGAAAGAGGAAATGGCTGACTGCTATCTGGTAAATGGATATTGATATCATAATCCCAAAAGTGTTATCACCATCATATCTTTCTGCCGATTTGAACGCCTATCCTGACCGTTGTAATATGCTGAGGAGGGAATATGAAACATCATTTGGATCCAAACCTAGTAGCCGTCTGGCAGTTAAATTTTCGCTTTTCTACAGCAGAGGTTCCTTGCGGGCAAGGTATACATTTTGTAAAAGCACTAGATGATGAGCAGATTGAGCACCTATATGACCGAATCTTTGCCGAAGTCGACGCTGAACTGCGTGAAGAATATGGCGATTATCAATTTCGAAGCTGTAATGTCAGGCCTGCAATAATGAAAAGTAATTAAAGCCTTGTTTTGCAAAAGGACTTGATTGGCAGGTTTATAATTAAATGATTTCTACTGATGTTAGTTGCGTTTATTATATACATAACATGATTTTTATAAGCCATCATAAAAAATTTATGTTCCTTTTATATTTCGCCTAAATAATTATTCAGATGTTTTGTGGGGTTGCACTAATCAGTGAAACGAGACGGAAAAAAATTCTCGAATTTTAATTATTTAAAAGGAGAGGCCGTTTTTCTTTTTGCAATACTTCTCTAAGAAAGATGAACCCCAAGTCTTCTTTATAAATGCAACTAGTGATGATTTTTTAGCTGCTATTGCTCTATGATCGGAGTGCCGGTATTTATTACTAAGTCATTACGTGTAATAAAATTTATAGAGCCGTATTATATTATTGATTGGGCATTTGATAGGGAGTGTTCTTAAAGAATTTCAATACCCTATCTTGTTCCGTTAAGCTACTTTTTTAAACAATAGATTTCATTTGGCAATTCCTTTTAATGTAGTCAGGCTCACGAATCTCATATAAAAGGTTGCAAAATTCTAAAAATAGGTCAATTTTTAACCATGTGCTCTTGCGTATAACTGATTAGGGCTTTCGTAATGGAATCTAACCTCCTGAAAACTAATGTTTGCCAAGAGGATAGCAAGCCATGAATCAAGCATGCAATCAGGTCGAGCTGTTACCAGATTTTAATCTGATGAACAGCCCCGTTCAGGTAAATGTTCCTGACCTGTATTTAGGCATGCTATTCAGAATTTTTTCGGTAATGCTCTGTTAGCAACTTAATCATCGCATTTTTATGAGTTTTAATATTTTTTTCAGTCCAACCCTCATCAAAGTTAGTCTTGGAGCGGAATATAGCTCTCAATTTCAAAGAGTCAAATCGAGGTTTGGCTTCAAAGTCTGCTTTTTTCTTTGCGACTGATTGATTGCTATAAGATGAATTATCTCCAGGGCTTAATAGCACTAAATTACCAAAAGAATTTAAAGGCGTTTCAGTGAGTCTATTACCATACTCTTCTTGCTGTGGATGAACATGTTCTATGGAGTTTTTAGAAGTAATACGATATTGTTCAAATTTTATTAGATCTTTTTCTGGCAGACTGGAATTATTTAATGATTTCCATAGTATATATTCTAGTTTTTGGAACCAATAGTGTTCAAATCCGATACCATGCGATTCGTTAAAATATGTTACCAGCTCATCCCAAGGGTTGGTCTTAGGTTTTAACCATTTAGCCTGTTTAAAACTTGCCTCTTTTTGGCTGTCTAATGCAAGAGACATTCGATTATCAATGCGTTCAAGTATCCGACATGCGCGTTTATCTTCTGTGCCGCCAACTTCTCTGCGAATCAGTGATGCAATAAATGGTGTTAACCAATATTGCGCACTGCGTTCACCAGTAAAATTACGAACACTTTGCAACATTACCAAGTCACTTAATGGCTTAGGAGACCGGTTTAAGTAGTATTTCCCTTTGGAGATGCTACGAGAAACATTAGCTAATGCAAGATGCGAATCTAGGTTATCATCCTTTTCGACCCATTTAACAACCCATGTATCAAACTGGTAGCGTACTTGCCAAAGCATTTCTATGAAATCTTTTATTGTGCATTCATCGGAATTAATAAGTGGCTCAAAGATTTCAAGTAACCTATCACTATGCAGTCTTGGAATGATATCTTCTTTTTCATTCAATGCAAGAAATACACGGTAAGCATGAATAAGTAACAAAGGAAAACCAATGATTGAACGACAATATACTGTCTCGATATCCAACTCATCTGTTTCGAATTGTTCTATCACTGTGTCCTCTGGAGTAAATTGACTCTCAATCTGTTCAGCAAGTTGAGCAATAGATAATCCTGAGTCATTTTTTTTCGTTGGTTCTTCAGTAATAGTGAGTTTATTTAAACTAAATGTAGAGAGCTCTTGCGGTTGAATATTGTTCCAGTCAGCTTTTTTAAATGTTTTTCTAACATTCCTTTCAAAGTAGTTTTCCATATGTTCACAGGAAACCCAAATTGCTTCATATTGCGATTTATGTGTTTTAATTCGCTTTAGTAATTTTGCCTTTAAAATGTCTGTTTGTTCTAACTGAATGCCGGTTGTATTCATCGTGGCAAACAAGCGATTTAAATCCATTTGGACGGGAACAACATTATTTACCCATTGTACTTGGCTAAAAATATAGTTTCCCAACAACTCAAATTTTTGCGCTGATTGCTGTTTAAGCTTAGCGATTTCTTTGGTTAAAACAGTTAGTGCTATATCTAGTTGCTTAAGATAGTCGTTTTGTGCAATCGATTCATCAGACGGTTTTTCAAAGGATTTTAGTCCAGCAAGACTTCCCAATAAATTCTGGACTTGCTCTCGAATTGCAAACTGCAACCTGGGTTTATTCTCATATACAATCACATCAACCAAAAGTGTCTTGCTACCAGCAGTCTTAAAAGCAATAGCAATTAGCATCAAAGTTGTTGTGCGTTGCTGACCATCAATCAGTTCATATATTTTATGAGTATTTTGCTCCAGCAAGGATGAAAGAACAGTGCCAATGAAGTAAATTTGGTCGCCAGCAAAGCAAGCATCTTTAATATCATTAAAGAGCAGTAATACGTCATCATCACTCCAAACATAAGGGCGTTGATAGCTTGGGATTGAAAACTGATAGCCTTTATTAAGCACAGTTTCTAGTGTTAGAATCTCCGTTTTAACACCTTGTTCCTTATCCATTTCTGACCTCCAGGTTTTTTATATATTTATCAAAATTAGGGCCGAATTGTGTTTTAAAATTAATTTGGCTGATTGATAGGTCAAAATGTTCTACCACGCGTATAACAAAGCGTTTTTTGACAGTATTGTCATCCTCGCCGAGTCCATTGCTATTCACCTTTAAGTCAAAGCCATCCAGCTTTAAAAAAAGTTGTTCGACCGTAAAACTTGTTGCAATCCAGTCAAGTACTGGTGTTTCTTGTATAAAAGCAGGTATTGACCTTTCTTTCACGGCGGTTTGGTTCTCAATACGACGAGAATAAATAACCCTAAATAGTTTTTTTGCAGCCACTTCTAAATTCATTTGACCAAACTGACTTATATAAAGCAATAGCGCAGTATCCAGTAGCTGCTTGAGATAACTACAGCCTTCTAGTTTGCAAATGAAATGATTATAAAAATCACTGAACCCTTTTAGTGTTGAGCTCTTTTCACTGTGCAGTAGATAAATTTGACGAAGTTTTTCAAAATACTGGAGGTAGTGAATAGTATTTACACCACTATTGAGTGGTTGCCTTAAATCATATCCCACTTGTGCTTGAGATAAATTTTCTGTGCCGCTAGCAGAATAAGTACGAGTGATGCGACCAAAGGCAGTATCTTCTCCCTTACCAGTGTTTTCTGCCAACTCATTGACAATGCAGTTTCTAATTAGCGCCTTCTGGTTATGCTGCGGATATTCTCTAAAATGCAAATACTGCCAGTAGCGCCCTCTAAGCAGTAAATCAACAATGTTAGACAAATCACCGAGTGCTTCCCAACACCTGGCAAAGTGATCAACGGATAGTTTATCTTTTTCGCCAATTGCTCGCAGATGGTGTGCTTTGATGATTTGATCGCCATTAAGACGTACACCTCCAGTATTTTGAGTTTCAAAAAATTGGTAGGCTTGATCTTCAGAACGAGTGATGACTAGTGAGAACTGCAATAGATTAAAATCAATCAATTCTAGCCACTCGCCAGAATGTTGTTTTAGCCAGGCAAGATTATGCACTATCTGCCGTTGACTAATTGGTGAGCTATAATGCAGAGAAAAATCAGTAAATTGCCCATTAAGATGAGCCATTAATGCTAAAGTGGTCAAGCGTTGCTGACCGTCGATGATATTAAGACTCTCACCATCAGCATGCAAAATGACACTACCTAGATAATAGGGCATAGTGCTTGAATGGGCTTGGTGTTCCGCTATATCCTTTAACAATCTCGCGATTTGCCTATCTTGCCATATATAAGGGCGTTGATACTCTGGTATTGAAAAATTGCTGCTGATTGTGTCACATGTACCGGTTTTAATCTGTTTACCTGTAAGCAGGTCAGTTACAGAGCATATTGCTACACTAACAGTCACATAAATTCCTTCTGAATGTAGATCTAAGACATCGCCCCGATGTCTTAGCTGAAGCTTTATGCAGGTAAAGCGCCAGAGATAGTCCACAAGTTCTCTATCTGCCATGGGCAGATTCGATTTTTTAATTCATATTTGTTGGTATCATGATACTAAGCATGTGAAATCTCAAGCATTATAGGGCCACACAAAAGAAAGTAATGATGCTTCACTCTCCCTGACCGGACAAAGACCGGATGCTGCCTTGCTGTGATCAATTCACCAGCAGGTATACCGGCTGGAAATAATGTTTATTGGCAGCGTGAAGACCAGCAGAGGTTGGTACAGTGACCGGAAGGGTAGGGATTCGCTAAAGGGAGATGCTCAGGTCGGACTCAAGAGGTAAAGCAGCGAAATCTGTGATCAGAATTACCAGAAATCTACCGGAACCCCAGAAAGCAAAAAACCAGCCCGTAGGCTGGTTTCTTTAAATAGTGGTGCCCGGACTCGGAATCGAACCAAGGACACGGGGATTTTCAATCCCCTGCTCTACCGACTGAGCTATCCGGGCAACGGGGCGCATTAAAACCGATTCGCCTCGTGTCGTCAACGAAATTTATCTAAATCGTTGCAGACTGCACAATCTATCACCAATTTGCCGTTTCTACACTCGTTTTCAGGCAAAAAAAGCGGTCCAGGCGGCGGAGAGCGGCATGGCGATAACCAGCGCGGGCAGCATATTGGCGACAGCAAACATCTTGATGCCGCAAATCCGCAGCCCGGTAGCCAGCAGCAGGATCCCGCCGACAGCGGTGAAGTCATCCATCATCGCGGGCGTCGTCAGCGGCATCACCAGCGTGGCGCAGGCTCCAAGGCTGAGTTGAATAAGCAGCATCGGCACAGAGATCGCCGCGACCGCAATGCCCAGCGAGGTGGCAAAAATTACGGCGGTAAAGAAATCGAGAAAGGCTTTGGCGATCAGAATGCTGGCGTCGCCGGTCATGCCTTCGCGCATCGCGCCGAAAATCCCCGTGCCGCTGGCACAGAACAGGATGATGATCGCGACCAGGCTCTGGATAAAGGTCTCATGAGCAGCAACAGCATCGTGTTTGCCGCCGCGCTGCACCAGCCGACGCAGGCCATTAACTGCGCCGCCAATCCCGCGCTCGACGTAGCATAGCTCGCCAATCAGCGTGCCGAGCAGCGTGGCTAAAACCATCACCGGCAGGTTAACGCACTTCACCACCAGCAGAATACCAATGCCGAGCGAGCAGAGGCCAAAGATAGCGGGCATAGAGGTGCGCACACGCTCCGGCAGCCGCTGGCTTAGCACTGCGCCAATCGTCCCGCCAATCAGCACGGCGGCGGCATTTATAAAGGGTCCGGTCAGCACGCTATTTCTCCTGCAATTTCAATTTATATAGCCGCATAGTATGCCGAAAAACGGCAGATTTTAAGCACCGATTGTAGGTTGCATGGGCAGATTAAAAGTGACATGATTGCGCGAAATTTCTCCTTTCCACTTCTCATTAAACTACAGGGGCTACTGGATGACAGATCGATTTGCTCGCCAGATGCGTCGCATAGTTATGCGATCCTCCGCCCGTGTGTTACCGATCCCGACGCTTCTCACCATGCGGTGAGGCTAACGCAGGCTCACTGTAGATATCAGTAAGAACAGATACGATCTGCTTTTACTGATGTCTGGCGGTCGGAGCTGGCTCCAGTCAGACACGTTCACAGGGTGGGGCAGAGGCCTCGCCCGGGGCATTTACTCCCCTGAAACGGGTACTTTAGCTTATGAAAACGATGAAAATTGCCGCCGGCCGCGAGCTGGTCTCTGCGCTCTCCACGCACCGTGAAATAGTGACGCTGGACAACACGGACTTTACCGATGTGGCGGCAGTCGTCATTACGCGGGCGGAGAGCCAGAGCGGCATCCTTACGCTGCTCAAGCGCACGGGCTTTAACCTGCCGGTATTTATGTTTGCCGATGAAGGGGCAGATACGCCCTCAGGCGTCGACGCGGTAATTAACGGCAAAGAGCAGGCGATGCTGGAGCTGGAAGCCGCCGCCTGCCGCTATGAAGAGAATTTGCTGCCGCCGTTTTTCGACACCCTGAGCCAGTATGTGGCGATGGATAACAGCACCTTCGCCTGCCCGGGCCATCAGCATGGCGCGTTCTTCAAAAAGCATCCGGCGGGCCGTCAGTTCTTCGACTTCTTTGGCGAAAACGTCTTTCGTGCCGATATGTGCAACGCTGACGTTAAGCTGGGAGATCTGCTGATCCACGAAGGCTCCGCCAAGCATGCGCAAAAATTTGCCGCCAAAGTGTTTAACGCCGACAAAACCTACTTCGTGCTCAACGGCACCTCGGCGGCCAACAAGGTGGTGACTAACGCCCTGCTGACGCGCGGCGACCTGGTGCTGTTCGATCGCAACAACCATAAGTCGAACCACCACGGTGCGCTTATTCAGGCGGGAGCCACGCCGGTCTACCTGGAGGCGGCCCGCAACCCATTTGGCTTTATTGGCGGGATTGACGCTCACTGTTTCGATGAAAAGTATCTGCGCGAGCAGATCCGCGCCGTGGCTGCGGAAAAAGCCGACGCCCCGCGTCCGTTCCGCCTGGCGGTGATCCAGCTCGGCACCTACGACGGCACGATCTATAACGCTCGCCAGGTGATCGATAAGATCGGCGCGCTGTGCGACTACGTGCTGTTCGACTCTGCGTGGGTAGGCTACGAGCAATTTATCCCGATGATGGCGGACTGCTCGCCGCTGCTGCTCGATCTTAACGAGAACGATCCGGGGATTTTTGTGACCCAGTCGGTGCATAAGCAGCAGGCAGGTTTCTCCCAGACCTCGCAGATCCACAAAAAAGATAACCACCTGCGCGGCCAGGCGCGCTTCTGCCCGCACAAGCGGCTGAACAACGCTTTTATGCTCCACGCTTCCACCAGCCCGTTTTATCCGCTGTTCGCCGCCCTGGATGTGAACGCCAAAATTCATGAAGGGGAGAGCGGTCGTCGTCTGTGGGCCGAGTGCGTGGCGGTAGGCATTGAGGCGCGCAAGGCGATCATTGCCAACTGCAAGATGATCAAACCCTTTGTGCCGCCGGAGGTGGCGGGGCGTCCGTGGCAGGATCATCCCACCCATGCCATCGCCAGCGAGCGCCGCTTCTTCAGCTTTGAGCCGGGCGCGGCGTGGCACGGCTTTGAGGGTTACGCCCGCGATCAGTACTTTGTCGATCCCTGCAAGCTGCTGCTGACCACGCCGGGCATTGATGCACAAACCGGCGAGTACAGCGAGTTTGGTATTCCGGCTACGATTCTGGCCCACTACCTGCGTGAGAACGGCATCGTGCCGGAGAAGTGCGATCTCAACTCGATCCTCTTCCTGCTGACGCCCGCCGAAAGCGAAGAGAAGCTCAAACAGCTGGTAGCGATGCTGGCGCAGTTTGAGCAGCATATTGAGGATGATACGCCGCTGGCCGACGTGCTGCCGACCATCTTCAATAAGTATCCGGTGCGCTACCGCGACTACACCCTGCGCGAGCTGTGCCAGGAGATGCACGATCTCTATGTTAGCTTTGGCGTGAAGGATCTGCAGAAGGCGATGTTCCGCCAGCAGAGTCTGCCGCCGGTGGCGATGAATCCGCAGGATGCCAACAGCGAATTTATTCGCGGCAACGTGGAGCTGGTGCGCATCAGCGAGGCGGAGGGACGTATTGCCGCCGAAGGAGCGCTGCCGTATCCGCCGGGCGTGCTCTGCGTGGTGCCGGGTGAGATCTGGGGTGGGGCAGTACAGCGCTATTTCCTGGCGCTAGAGGAGGGGGTCAACCTGTTGCCGGGCTTCTCTCCGGAGCTGCAAGGGGTCTATAGCGAAACCGACCCCGACGGGATCAAACGTTTATACGGATACGTCATACAGTAGGCGTTGGCCGGGTAAGCGCAGCGCCACCCGGCGTTTTTATTACGGCTTAAATCCTGCCCCCGCGATACCCCTTCTGCGCCGTATTCACCTTGTAAAGGTAGCGGCGCGACTCTGCCGACGGGTGGCGGGTGGTGAGCGTCTCATACACATCGCCCGGCGACATGTTGTTAATGATGTTCGCCGCCTGCACCTTGTCATTAGAAAAGACCCGCAGCACGCTGCCTGCGCCGCCGTTATAGGCGGTGATCACCGCATAGCGGCGTGAGGTCGGGTTGCTGATGCCTGAGAGGTAGATATTGTTTAGCATCGCCAGATAGGCGGTGCCAGTATCGATATTGCTGGCGGGATCGAACAGGAAGCCGCGATCCGGCATCCCGGAACGCCCCTGCGCCCGGAATACATCCTTACCGGCACTGTGCTGCACCACCTGCATCAGGCCTAGCGCGTCAGAACGGCTGACCGCGTAGGGGTTAAACGAGGATTCGGTCTGCATAATCGCCAGGATCAGCGACTCGTCCACGCCATACTTACGTGCCGACTGGCGCACCATGCCCACGTACTTATGCGCACGCTTATCAAGGTGGTTCGCCACCAGATTGATGGTCACGCTGTAGATGATCTTCAGGCCGTTGGTGCGGCTCTTCATCTGGTTTTGCAGCAGGTAGTCGGCATATTTCTCGGCGCGCCACTGCCAGCGGATCGCCTCGCCGTTGTTATCCACCACCTGACCATAGAGGAATGGTTGCTTAGAAATCTGGATATCGTCAACGTCGGAGTAGAGATCGATAGATCCGGGATCGTCGCCCATCAGCAGGGTTTTGATAATCGCCTGGCGCAGGTGCGCCGCCGGCTCGGTACCTGCAATGGTCTCGATGGTGATCGTACCGGCATCAAAGTTGATGTGGCTACGGGTCTGGTACTGGTCGGTATACTTAACGTAATCCTTCGGCCCGGCAATCAGGACTTCGTTAAATCCCCAGATGTTTTCGATGTTATGGGCAAACTGACCCATCAGGATATCAAAACCGTTGGTGTCCTTTACCCAGGCTTCGTTATAGCTATCGCCCTTTTTATTGGAACTGGAACACGAGATGAGCAACGGCGCAATAAGGGCTAGCGCTAAATATTTTTTCATCATTCCTGGATGTATGTTGTGTTAGGTCGTTATTCTTTCCAAAAAAAGGGCCGAGGCCCTTAATCTTGTGGCTTATAGCCTTCGATGTGCACGTCTTTCCCTTCGAACAGGAAGTTCACCATCTCCTCTTCCAGCAGCTTGCGGTGTTCCACGTTCATCATGTTGAGCTTCTTCTCATTGATGAGCATGGTCTGCTTCTGCTGCCATTGGGACCAGGCTTCTTTGGAGATCTCGTTGTAGATCCGCTTGCCCAGATCGCCCGGATAGAGCTGGAAATCCTGGCCTTCCGCTTCGCGGCCCAGGAAGGTACAAAAAATAGTTCTGCTCATGGTCACTCCTCGTGATGTCGCGGCGCTAAACGGGTGCGCCCGCGCGTAATTGTTGTAACAGGCGCTCTACCGGCGCGGCCAGGCCCACCGACGGCGGCTGGGCTAAGTTATACCAGAGACCTGTTCCCTCATCCATGCATGACGTGAAGGAGGACACGGGAAGCCACATCGGCACAATATCCAGATGGAAATGGCTGAATGTATGGCGAAATCCGTTCAGCTCGGTAAGAGTATCGGCCTGAATCTGCCGTTGCGCCAGCCAGTCACGCAGGGCCGCTTCATCGCTAAACTGCGGGAAGCAGTAGAGGCCGCCCCACAGGCCGCTTGGCGGACGGCGTGCAAGATACACCGTCTCGCCGTGCTGCATCAGCAGTAGAAAACCGGTGCGCTCCGGCAGCGTCTGCTTCGGCTTTTTGCCCGGGTACTGCGCCCAGCTTTCGTTGGCATAAGCGATACAGCCACTGTTCAGCGGGCAGAGCGTACACTTCGGCTTCGAGCGGGTGCAGACCGTTGCGCCCAGATCCATCATCGCCTGGTTGAACTGCGCCACGCCTTTGGCAGGCGTCACGTTCTCGCTGATCTCCCACAGGCGCTTCTCCACCTCTTTGCGGCCCGGCCAGCCGTCAACGGCGTAGCAGCGGGCCAGCACGCGCTTCACGTTACCATCAAGAATAGGAAAGTGTTTGCCGAGCGCAAGGGAGAGCACCGCCCCCGCCGTGGAGCGTCCGACGCCCGGCAGGGCAGCAACCTTATCAAAGGTATCGGGGAACACGCCGCCGTGCTGCTCAGCGACCTGCTGCGCGGCCTTGTGCAGGTTGCGCGCCCGGGCGTAGTAGCCCAGTCCGGTCCACAGATGCAGCACCTCGTCGATGGGCGCATGGGCCAGATCGGTGACGGTGGGGAAGCGCGCCATAAAGCGCTCAAAGTAGGGGATAACCGTCGCCACCTGCGTTTGTTGCAACATCACCTCAGAGAGCCATACTTTGTAGGGCGTTTTTTCGATTTGCCAGGGCAGGGTTTTGCGCCCGAATTTGTCGTACCACTCCAGCACCTGGGCTGAAAACTGAGACGCGTGCATGGTCAAAGCAGGAGTTCCGAATTGCATGATTAAGGGGCCAGATTGCAGCACAGCGGCATCGGGCTGTAAACCGGAACTTTCCGGTGCTTGCATCCGGCTATTAACTTTGGATAATGCCCGTTTCCCGAACACTCTCACAAGCAGACTAAACACCTATGAACAACGACGTCATTTCACCCGAATTTGATGAAAACGGTCGCCCGCTGCGCCGTATTCGCAGCTTCGTCCGCCGCCAGGGCCGTCTGACCAAGGGGCAGCAGCACGCGCTGGATAACTTTTGGCCGGTGATGGGCGTTGAGTTTAGCGAGCAGCCGCTGGATTTCACCGCGCTGTTTGGCCGCGATGCGCCGGTGACCCTGGAGATTGGCTTTGGTATGGGTGCCTCGCTGGTGGCGATGGCGAAAGCCAGGCCGGAGCAGAACTTCCTTGGTATTGAGGTTCACTCGCCAGGCGTGGGGGCATGCCTCGCCACGGCCCACGAAGAGGGCGTGGAGAATCTGCGCGTGATGTGTCACGACGCGGTGGAAGTGCTGCACAAGATGATCCCCGACAACTCGCTGAACATGGTGCAGCTCTTCTTTCCCGACCCGTGGCATAAAGCGCGCCATAATAAACGCCGTATCGTGCAGACAACGTTTGCCGAACTGGTAAAAGGCAAGCTGAAGCTGGGCGGCGTATTCCACATGGCGACCGACTGGGAAGCCTATGCTGAGCATATGCTGGAAGTGATGTCCGCTATCGACGGGTATCAAAACCGCTCTGAGAGCGGCGACTATGTACCGCGCCCGGAGACGCGCCCGGTAACCAAATTTGAACAGCGTGGTCATCGTCTTGGCCACGGCGTATGGGACTTAATGTTCGAGAGGGTAAAATAATGGCAACAAACCGTAGCCGTCGTCTGCGTAAGAAGTTACATATCGATGAGTTTCAGGAGCTGGGCTTTTCCGTTGCCTGGCGCTTCCCGGAGGGCACCTCTGAGGAGCAGATCGACCAGACGGTTGATGCCTTCATCAACGAGGTGATTGAGCCAAACAAGCTGGCGTTTGACGGCAGCGGCTACCTGGTCTGGGAAGGGCTGATCTGCAAGCAGGAGATCGGCAAGTGCACCGAGGAGCATCAGGCTACCGTGCGTAAGTGGCTGGAAGGCCGCAACTTTGAAGATGTGCGCATCAGCGAACTTTTTGACGTCTGGTGGGACTAAGTCACTATCGGGGCTGGCGATTGCCGGCCCGTTTTGTCTCTACAGGACAGGAGCTTTTATGATGCGCAAAGCGCTGCTGGCAGCGGCACTGACGGTGACCGCCTTTACCGCTCAGGCGGAGTACAAATGTAGCGTGAACCCGCGTGACGACGTGATCTTAACCCCGCAGACCGTACAGGTGGTGGGCGAGAACGGCAATCTGGTGATGACGCTAGACGGCAACGTCATGTTTAACGGCAAGCAGTACAGCCTCAGCGCGGCCCAGCGCGAGCAGGCAAAAGATTATCAGGCCGATCTGCGCAGCGCGCTGCCGTGGATCGACGAGGGCGCGCGAAGCCGCGTCGAGAAAGGCCGCGTGGCGCTGGATAAGATCATCGCTCAGGAAGTGGGCCAGAGCAGCAACATGCGCGGACGCTTAACCAAACTTGACGCACAGCTGAAAGAGCAGATGAACCGCATTCTGGAGCATCGCAGCGACGGCCTCGCTTTTCACTATAAGGCGATTGATGAGGTCCGCGCCAACGGTCAGCAGCTAGTGAACCAGGCGATGGGCGGCATCCTGCAGGACAGCATCAACGAGATGGGTGCTCAGGCGGTGCTTAAAGGCGGCGGCAACCCGCTGCAAAGCGTGATGGGCAGCCTCGGTGGCCTGCAAACCGCGATTCAGAGCGAGTGGAAAAATCAGGAAGCGGACTTCGAGCAGTTTGGCAAGGCAGTGTGCAGTCGCGTTATCTCCCTCGAAGAGAGCCGCAAGACACTGGTGAGCGGGCTGAAGTAACGCCCGTTCTCCGACTCGCGCCTGCTAGAAATCAGCGGGCGCTTTAAAGGTCATGCTGGTGCCGTACTCTGGATGGGTAATGGTCAACGTCTCGGCATGCAGTTGCAGCCGTGACGCCATCGCCAGCGCCTCGGGCGTGGCATAGAAGCGGTCACCGAGGATCGGGTGGCCTAACGCCAGCATATGCACCCGTAGCTGGTGCGAGCGCCCGGTAATCGGCTTTAGCTGCACGCGGGCGGTGTTATCCGCCGCGTACTCCAGTACCGTATACTCGGTTTGCGCCGACTTACCGGTCTCATGGCATACCATCTGCTTCGGGCGGTTAGGCCAGTCGCAGATCAGCGGCAGATCGATCAGACCCTCCGCCTTCTCAGGATGTCCCCACACGCGGGCCACGTACTGCTTCTTCGGCTCGCGCTCGCGGAACTGGCGCTTTAGCTCCCGCTCCGCAGCTTTGGTCAGGGCCACTACAATCACGCCGCTGGTGGCCATATCCAGACGATGCACCGACTCCGCCAGCGGATAGTCGCGCTGAATGCGCGTCATCACGCTGTCTTTATGCTCGTCCAGCCGTCCCGGCACGGAGAGCAGGCCGCTCGGCTTGTTAACCACCATAATGTGCTCGTCCTGGTATAACACGACCAGCCAGGGCGACAGCGGTGGGTTGTAGGGCTCCATCAACATAACGGGTTCCTGTTACTGGTGCGTGACCACAATAAGACGCAGGGCATCGAGACGCCAGCCCGCCTGGGCAAGGCTATCGAGCACCTGCTGACGGTTGCTCTCGATGGCGGCCAGCTCATCATCACGGATGTTCGGGTTCACCGCCTTCAGCGCTTCCAGACGCGACAGCTCCGCAGAGAGGCGTTCATCCGCCTCCTGACGCGCCGCGGCGATCAGCGCCTTCGCCGCGCTCTCGATCTGCCCTTCACCCAGCTGCAGGATCGCATGCACGTCCTGCTGCACCGCGTTCACCAGCTTGCTGCCGGTGTGGCGGTTGACCGCGCTCAGCTGGCGGTTGAAGTTCTCAAACTCCACCTGGGCGGCAAGGTTGTTGCCGTTTTTATCCAGCAGCATACGCACCGGCGTGGCAGGCAGGAAGCGGTTAAGCTGAAGCTGCTTCGGTGCCTGCGCCTCGACGACGTAGATCAGCTCAAGCAGCAGGGTGCCCACCGGCAGCGCCTTGTTTTTCAGCAGGGAGATGGTGCTGCTGCCGGTGTCGCCGGAGAGGATCAGATCCAGACCGTTGCGGATCAGCGGGTGCTCCCAGGTGACGAACTGGGCATCTTCCCGCGACAGGGCCAGATCGCGCTCAAAGGTGATGGTGCAACCATCTTCCGGCAGGCCTGGGAAGTCGGGGACCAGCATATGATCGGATGGGGTCAGCACAATCATGTTCTCACCGCGATCGTCCTGGTTAACGCCCACGATATCAAACAGGTTCATGGCAAAGGCGATCAGTCCGGTATCGTCATCCTGCTCTTCGATGCTCTCTGCCAGCGCCTGGGCTTTTTCACCGCCGTTGGAGTGGATCTCCAGCAGGCGATCGCGGCCCTGCTCGAGCTGGGCCTTCAATGCCTCGTGCTGCTCGCGGCAGGTTTTGATCAGCTCGTCAAAGCCTTCGGTCTCTTCCGGCGCGGCGAGGTAGCCAATCAGGTCGCCGTGCACCTGGTCGTAGATGGTGCGGCCGGTAGGGCAGGTGTGCTCAAAGGCGTCGAGGCCTTCATGGAACCAGCGCACCAGCACCGACTGGGCGGTTTTTTCCAGATAGGGAACGTGGATCTGAATGTCGTGCGCCTGGCCGATACGGTCCAGACGACCGATACGCTGCTCCAGCAGATCCGGGTTAAACGGCAGGTCGAACATCACCAGATGACTGGCGAACTGGAAGTTACGCCCTTCGGAGCCGATTTCGGAGCAGAGCAGCACCTGTGCACCGCTGTCCTCTTCGCCAAACCAGGCGGCGGCACGGTCGCGCTCAACGATGGACATGCCTTCGTGGAACACGGCGGCACGGATGCCTTCGCGCTCGCGCAGCACCTGCTCCAGCTGGAGGGCGGTGGTGGCCTTGGCGCAGATCACCAGCACCTTCTGCGAACGGTGGCTAGTCAGGTAGCCCATCAGCCACTCTACGCGCGGATCAAAGTTCCACCAGGTGCCGGTATCGCCTTCGAACTCCTGATAGATCTGCTCCGGGTAGAGCATGTCGCGGGCGCGCTCTTCGGCGCTTTTGCGTGCGCCCATGATGCCGGAGACCTTGATAGCGGTCTGGTACTGGGTTGGCAGCGGCAGCTTAATGGTGTGCAGCTCGCGTTTCGGGAAGCCCTTCACGCCGTTACGGGTGTTACGGAACAGCACGCGGCTGGTGCCGTGGCGATCCATCAGCATGGAGACCAGCTCCTGACGCGCCGCCTCTGCGCCGTCGCGATCGCTGTTAGCGGTTTGCAGCAGCGGTTCAATATCCTGCTCACCAATCAGATCGCTCAGAGTGTTCAGCTCGCTGTCGCTCAGATGCTTGCCCGCCAGCAGCAGGGCCACGGCATCGGCCACCGGACGGTAGTTCTGCTGCTCTTCAACAAACTGCTCGAAATCATGGAAACGGTTCGGATCCAGCAGGCGCAGACGGGCGAAGTGGCTCTCCAGACCCAGCTGCTCCGGCGTAGCGGTCAGCAGCAGGACGCCCGGCACGCGTTCGGCCAGCTGTTCAATCGCCAAATATTCGCGGCTCGGGGCCTCTTCACTCCACACCAGGTGGTGCGCTTCATCGACCACCAGCATGTCCCACTCGGCGTCGCACAGGTGCTCCAGGCGCTGCTTGCTGCGGCGCACGAAGTCCAGAGAGCAGATCACCAGTTGTTCGGTCTCAAACGGGTTATCAGCCTCGTGCTGGGCTTCCGCGTAGCGCTCGTCATCAAACAGCGCGAAGCGCAGGTTGAAGCGGCGTAGCATCTCCACCAGCCACTGGTGTTGCAGGGTCTCCGGCACCACCACCAGCACGCGCTCTGCCGCGCCGGCCAGCAGCTGCTGGTGCAGGATCATCCCCGCTTCGATGGTTTTACCCAAGCCAACCTCATCTGCCAGCAGCACGCGTGGCGCATGGCGACGGCCCACGTCGTGGGCAATGTGCAGCTGGTGCGGGATCAGGCTGGTGCGCTGGCCGCGCAGGCCGCTCCACGGCATCCGGTACTGCTCGCTCTGGTATTTACGTGCACGGTAGCGCAGGGAGAAGCGATCCATACGGTCGATCTGCCCGGCGAACAGGCGGTCCTGCGGCTTGCTGAACACCAGCTTGCTGTCGAGCAGCACTTCACGCAGCGCCACGTCGGTTTCGCCGGTATCCAGACGCGTGCCGGTGTAGGTCAGCAGACCGTTTTGCTCTTTTACGTCATCAATGGTGAGCTGCCAGCCTTCGTGGCTGGTCACCGTATCGCCTGGATTGAACATTACGCGAGTAACCGGGGAGTCACTGCGGGAGTAGAGACGGTTCTCTCCGGTTGAGGAGAAGAGCAGCGTAACGGTACGCGCATCCATCGCCACAACGGTTCCCAGTCCGAGTTCGCTTTCTGTATCGCTGATCCAGCGTTGACCAAGTGTAAAAGGCATAGTTATTCGGCTCTATATCTCAAATTGCAGGCAATAGTTAGACCACCGTCAGAGAGCGACAGCGCGTCAAAAATTGGGGCCAGGATTGGAAAGGGCGCTATGGTACTGGATGCTGAGAGGATAGTCACCCGTTCGTCATCATTCAAACCGCACTAAAAGAGTCCCATCTGCCCCGTCACCAGTGTAGCAAAGTCATCGCCCATAAACGGCAGGATGCCCTCCGCCACCGGCTGGAGCTGGCGAGTCAGGTAGTGATCGTAATCCAGCGGCGACTGCTGGTAGTCCACCGGCTCGGGGCCGTGGGTGGTCCAGACGTACTTGATGGTGCCGCGCTTCTGGTACTGCAACGCCCGGCCGCGCTTCTGGTTCTGCTCATCCGCCAGCCTCGCCGCCCGCACGTGGGGCGGGACGTTGCGCTGGTACTCCGCCAGCGGACGGCGCAGGCGCTTGCGATAGACCAGCTGGCTATCCAGCTCGCCCGCCATCAGTTGGGCAATGGTTTCGCGGATGTAGTCCTGATACGGCTCGCGGCGGAAAATGCGCAGGTAGAGCGCCTGCTGGAACGTCTGCGCCAGCGGCGTCCAGTCGGTGCGCACTGTCTCCAGCCCTTTGAAGACCATACGCTGGCTGTCACCCTCCTGAATCAGTCCGGCGTAGCGCTTCTTGCTGCCGGTATCCGCTCCGCGAATGGTCGGCATCAGAAAGCGGCAGAAGTGAGTTTCGAACTCCAGCTCCAGCGCGCTGGTTAACCCTTTGCTGGCGAGATGCTCCCGCCACCAGTCGTTGACCAGCTCCACCAGCGCCTGGCCGATGCGGGCGGCCTCCTCTTCGCTATGGGCGTGCTTCAGCCAGACGAAGGTAGAGTCCGTGTCGCCGTAGATCACCTCGTACCCCTGGGACTCGATCAGGGTTTTGGTCTGACGCATGATCTCATGCCCGCGCATGGTGATCGATGACGCCAGCCGGGGATCGAAGAAGCGGCAGGCGCTGGTGCCCAGCACGCCGTAAAAGGCGTTCATGATAATCTTCAGCGCCTGAGAGAGCGGCTTGTTGCCCTGGAGTTTGGCCTCGTCGCGGCCGTGCCAGATCTGGCCGACGATCTCCGGCAGGCAGTGCTTCTCGCGGGAGAACCACGCCCCGAGAAAGCCTTCAATACTGTGGGCTTCATCCGGCTGCGCCATACCCTCTATCAGCCCCACCGGATCGATGAGAAAGGTACGGATGATCGACGGGTAGAGGCTCTTATAGTCCAGCACCAGCACCGAGTCATACAGGCCGGGGGTTGAGTCCATCACATAGCCGCCGGGGCTGGCCTGCGGCGGTACGTCGCCAAGATTTGGCGCGACGTAGCCCGCCCGATGCATGCGCGGGAAATAGAGATGGCTGAAGGCGGCCACCGACCCGCCGTGGCGATCGGCAGGCAGGCCGTTGACCGAGGCGCGCTCCAGCAGGAAAGGCATAATCGCGGTCTTATGGAAGATGCGCGTCACCAGCTCGCAGTCTTTCAGATTGTAGGTGGCGAGGGCAGGCTTATCTTCATTAAAGCGTCGCTCGATCTCGTCCATTCGGTCCCACGGGTTATCGATCGACTTGCCTTCCCCGAGCAGCTCCCGGGCTACCGACTCAAGAGAGAATGACTGGAAGTTCCAGAAGGCGGACTTCAGGGCATCGATGCCGTCGATAATCAGCCGGCCCGCCATCTGGGCAAAGAAGACGCCGTTTTTAAAGCCGTGCTCGCGCCACTCCAGCTCGCTGTTGCCACGCCCCAGCCGCAGCGGGACACCGTAGCGCTCGGCATGCTTCTGTAACATGCGGAGATCGAACTGCACCACGTTCCAGCCGATCAGCACATCCGGATCGTGGGCGGCAAACCAGGCGTTGAGCTTCTCCAGCAGCTGTCGACGGCTGGCAACGTACTCCAGATGAAAATCGAGACCCGAGGCGTCGCCGTTTTCCGGACCGAGCATATAGACCGTGCGTTGGCCGCACCCCTCGAGGCCGATGCAGTACAGCTCGCCGTGGCGGGTGGTTTCGATATCCAGCGACACCCACTTTAGCGGCGGGCGGTAGTGCGGGCTGGGCTTCAGGCGGGCATTAACCAGCGCGGCGTCGCGTGATTCACCGCTAACCCACACCGGGGCGGTGATGAAGCGCTCCATCAGAAAACGCTCCGGCGGGCGGACGTCGGCTTCGTAAAGGGTTACGCCACCCTCGCGGAGCAGCTTCTCATAGCGCATCAGCTGACGATAGGCACGGCAGTAGAGGCCGTGCACCGGCTGGCGGCTGAAATCTTTTAGCTCCAGCGGCGTCAGGCGGTAGTGGCCTTCACCCGTCAGGATGCGCTGCGCCAGGGGCACCTGCGCTGAGGGGATAAACGCTACCGACTCCTGCACGGGTAGCACCACGCGCAGCGGGCCGCTGTCGGTTGCCAGCCAGAATTCGATCTCGGTGCCCTGAGGGGTATCCCGCCAGTGCCGGGTCAGTAAAAAGCCTTCTTGCGCCTGCGCCACGCCGTCTTCTCATAAAATAAAACCAGGCGTTATTATAGCCTGGTTTCACTGTTTTAGCTGGGTTTTTATACAGTCTTACTGGCCGTAATAGGCCTTCGCCCCGTGCTTGCGCAGGTAATGTTTATCCAGCAGCGTCTGCTGCATCGCGGGCAGATCCGGCGTGAGCTGGCGGCAGAAGATCCCCATATAGGCGACCTCCTCCAGCACAATGGCGTTATGCACCGCGTCTTCAGCATTTTTACCCCAGGCGAAGGGGCCGTGGGAGTGCACCAGCACGCCGGGCATCTGAGCAGCGTCGATACCTTGATTTTTAAAGGTCTCGACGATCACCTCACCGGTCTCCCACTCATACTCGCCGTTAATTTCGGCATCGGTCATCTTGCGGGTGCAGGGGATAGGGCCGTAGAAGTAGTCGGCGTGGGTAGTGCCGGTAGCCGGAATAGACTGTCCCGCCTGCGCCCAGATGGTAGCGTGGCGCGAGTGGGTATGCACAATGCCGCCGATGGTGGGGAAAGCCTGGTAGAGCAGGCGATGGGTCGGGGTGTCGGAAGAGGGTTTTTTCGTCCCCTCGACCACCTCACCGGTTTCAATGCTCACCACCACCATATCCTCTGCCGTCATTACGCCGTAGTCGACGCCAGAAGGCTTAATGACAAACACGCCGCGCTCGCGATCGACGGCGCTGACGTTGCCCCAGGTGAGGGTGACAAGATTATGTTTCGGCAGGGCCAGGTTGGCTTCCAGCACCTGGCGTTTGAGATCCTCTAGCATTCATCTCTCCACGCCGGATGGCGCTACGCTTATCCGGCCTACAAAACCGTAGGCCCGGTAAACGCAGTGCCACCGGGCATTTAATGGCTCAGCGTTTAGAGCCGTAATAGACTTCGTTCCAGCGCAGCGCATCTTTGAATGCCGGCAGACGGGTGTCGTTATCAATCACCGCCAGCTCGATGTCGTGCAGCTCGGCGAACTGGCGCATATCGCTGAGATCCAGCGCGTGGCTGAAGACGGTGTGGTGCGCGCCCCCCGCAACGATCCACGCCTCGGAGGCGGTGGCCAGATCCGGCTGGGCTTTCCACAGCGCGTTAGCCACCGGCAGCTTCGGCAGCTGGTGCGGAGTCTCGACGGAATCAACGCAGTTCACCAGCAGGCGGAAACGATCCCCGAGATCGATCAGGCTGGCGTTGATCGCCGGGCCGGTTTTGGTAGAGAAGATCAGGCGGGCCGGATCGGCTTTGCCGCCGATGCCGAGATACTGCACGTCGAGGATCGGTTTCTCATCCAGGGCGATGGTCGGGCACACTTCCAGCATATGGGAGCCGAGCACCAGATCGTTGCCGTCCTCAAAGTGGTAGGTGTAGTCCTCCATAAAGGAGGTGCCGCCCTGCAGACCGGTTGCCATCACCTTCATGATGCGAAGCAGGGCGGCGGTTTTCCAGTCGCCTTCACCCGCAAAGCCGTAGCCCTGCTGCATCAGGCGCTGCACGGCGAGGCCCGGGAGCTGTTTCAGGCCGTGCAGATCTTCAAAGGTGGTGGTGAAGGCGTGGAATCCGCCCTGCTCGAGGAAGCGTTTCATCCCCAGCTCAATGCGCGCCGCGTCAATCACGTTCTGGCGTTTGTCACCGTTAACCTGCGCGGCAGCGGTCAGGCGGTAGCTGCTCTCATACTCGTCCACCAGCGCGCTGATATCGCCTTCGCTGATGTCGTTAACCACCTGCACCAGATCGCCCACCGCCCAGGTATTCACCGAGAAGCCGAACTTGATCTGCGCCGCCACTTTATCGCCGTCGGTTACCGCGACTTCACGCATGTTGTCGCCGAAGCGGCAAACTTTCAGATGGCGGGTATCCTGTTTCGAGACCGCGTGACGCATCCATGCCCCGATGCGCTGCTGAGCTTTGCGATCCTGCCAGTGGCCGGTCACCACGCTGTGCTGCTGGCGCATCCGCGCGCCGATAAAGCCGAACTCGCGGCCGCCGTGCGCGGTCTGGTTCAGGTTCATAAAGTCCATGTCGATGCTGTCCCACGGCAGGGAAGCGTTGAACTGGGTATGGAACTGCAACAGCGGTTTGTTCAGGATAGTCAGGCCGTTGATCCACATTTTGGCCGGGGAGAAGGTGTGCAGCCATACCACCAGGCCCGCACACCTGTCGTCGTAGTTGGCGTCGCGGCAGATAGCGGTAATCTCATCCGGCGAGGTGCCGAGCGGTTTCAGTACCAGCTTGCAGGGCAGTTTGGCTTCGCCGTTCAGAGCGTTCACCACCTGCTCAGCGTGCTGCGTGACCTGGCGCAGGGTTTCCGGGCCATAGAGATGCTGGCTGCCAATCACAAACCAGACTTCGTAGTTATCAAAAATAGTCATTATCGTGTCCTTAATGGGTCAGAGCGGCCTGCGATGCTGGCGCGGCTGAAGGGAGATAGTGTTGTTCGGCGCTGGCCGCCCAGTGCTGGTAGCGGCGATAGAGCTGTTCAAAGCGTTGCGCCTGAGCCGGAGCAGGCTGGAGCGTGTTTTCGACGGCGCTGGCCATGTGGCGCTGCGCGGTCGGGATATCCGGATGATCCCCTGCGGCGACGGCGGCGAAGATCGCCGCACCCAGGGCGCAGCACTGATCGGAGGCAACAATCTGTAGCGGACGGTTGAGCACATCGCAGCAGGCCTGCATGATCACCCGATTTTTACGGGCGATACCGCCGAGGGCCATCACGTTGTTGACCGCGATCCCCTGTTCGGTAAAGCACTCCATGATGGCGCGTGCGCCGAAGGCGGTGGCGGCAATTAGCCCGCCAAACAGCAGCGGCGCGTCGGTAGCAAGGTTGAGGTCGGTAATCACCCCCTTCAGACGCTGGTTAGCGTTGGGGGTGCGGCGACCGTTGAACCAGTCAAGGATCACCGGGAGGTGATCAAGAGAAGGATTATCCGCCCAGGCCTGGGTCAGGGCGGGCAGCAGCTGCTTCTGGCTCGCCTGGATCTGGGTTTTCAGCTCTGGATGCTGGAGGACAAGCTGCTCAAGCGGCCAGCCGAGGATGCGGCCAAACCAGGCGTAGATATCGCCGAAGGCCGACTGCCCGGCCTCAAGGCCGATAAAGTCCGGAACCACGCTGCCGTCAACCTGGCCGCAGATGCCTTTCACCGCACGCTCGCCGACGCTGGGCTTATCGGCAATCAGAATGTCGCAGGTTGAGGTGCCGATCACCTTCACCAGCGTGTTCGGCTGCGCCCCTGCGCCCACTGCGCCCATATGACAGTCGAATGCGCCGCCGGCAATCACCACTTTTTCCGACAGGCCCAGACGCTGCGCCCACTCCGGGCTCAGGTTGCCCACCGGCAGATCGGCGGTATACGTCTCGGTAAACATCGGCCAGGCCAGATGCTTATTGATGATGGGATCCAGCTCGTCAAAGAAGCTGGCTGGTGGCAGGCCGCCCCAGCTTTCGTGCCAGAGGGATTTGTGTCCGGCACTGCAACGCCCACGGCGAATATCCTGTGGGCGGACGGTGTTGGAGAGCAGGGCAGGCACCCAGTCGCACAGCTCAATCCACGAGGTGGCAGCCTGAGCGACAGCGGCATCCTGGCGGGTAACGTGCAGGATCTTGGCCCAGAACCACTCGCTGGAGTAGATCCCGCCGATATAGCGTGAGTAGTCGGTTTTGCCCGGCTGGTGGCAGAGGCGGGTGATGGCCTCGGCTTCCTCTACCGCCGTGTGATCTTTCCAGAGCACGAACATGGCGTTGGGGTTGTCGGCAAACTCCGGGCGCAGCGCCAGCACTCGCCCCTCGGCGTCAATGGGAGCTGGCGTCGAGCCGGTGCTGTCCACGCCGATGCCGCTTACCTGCTCGCGCTGGTCAGGGCTTAGCTGGGCCAGCACGCTTTTGATTGCCGTCTCCATCGACTCGATATAGTCGCGGGGGTGATGGCGAAACTGGTTGCGCGGAGCGTCGCAATAACGCCCCTCCTGCCAGCGCGGATACCACTCTACGCTGGCGGCGATCTCTGTGCCGTGCTCGCAGTCTACTGCCAGCGCGCGTACCGAATCGCTGCCAAAATCGAGGCCAATTGCAATTGCCATCGTCTTACTCCATCCAAAATAACCGTATGGAGAAACATTAGAGACAGGGGCTAAAAAGCGTCAGGCAGGATCCGCTAATCTTATGGATAAAAATGCTGTTCCAGCGGAAAGTGTGACTCACTGCAAATATTCAATGTGGACATTTCTGCCGGGTTTATAGACACTTTTGTTACCCCTTTTTATCGGTGTAGATTAGACAAAACGGGGAAAGTGCTTTTATCTGGCGGGGTTGTCACGCTGAGGTTTTTATCGCGGATTGAGTAGAGCAGCAGAGTGATGAAATAAAACCCAATATGGACAAATGGTTTCCTTGACCACCACCTGGAGCGCGCTGTTTATGGCTGAATTGCAAAACGATCCTCTGCTGCCGGGCTACTCGTTTAATGCCCACCTGGTCGCCGGACTGACGCCCATTGAGGCAGACGGCTACCTCGACTTTTTTATCGATCGCCCGCTGGGAATGAAGGGCTACATTCTTAACCTGACGGTGCGGGGGGAGGGGATCGTCAACAATAATGGCCGACAGTTTGTCTGCCGCCCCGGCGATATCCTGCTTTTCCCGCCTGGTGAGGTTCACCACTATGGCCGCCACCCGGAGGCGCGGGAGTGGTATCACCAGTGGGTCTACTTCCGCCCGCGTGCCTACTGGCATGAGTGGCTAACCTGGCCGACCCTTTTTGGTCAGACCGGCTATTTTCGGCCTGACGATGTCCATCAGTCCAGCTTTAGCGAGCTGTTTGCCCAGATCATTAGCGCAGGACAGCGCGGCGGTCGCTACAGCGAGCTGCTGGCGATCAACCTGCTGGAGCAGGTGCTGCTCCGGCGGATGGATGCTATCAACGAATCGCTGCATCCGCCGCTGGATAACCGGGTGCGCGACGCCTGCCAGTACATCAGCGATCACCTGGCGGATAACCACTTCGATATTGCCGGTGTGGCGCAGCACGTCTGCCTGTCGCCGTCGCGGCTGTCGCACCTCTTCCGCCAGCAGCTGGGGGTCAGCGTACTCAGCTGGCGGGAGGATCAGCGCATCAGCCAGGCCAAGCTGCTGCTCAGCACCACGCGAATGCCTATCGCCAGCGTCGGGCGCAACGTCGGCTTTGAGGATCAGCTCTACTTCTCCCGCGTGTTCAAAAAATGTACCGGAGCCAGCCCGAGCGAGTTCCGCGCCGGGTGTGAATAACGTAAAGAAACGAAATGCCGCCGCCGAGGTCTGATACAGACAGTAAACTAATCGGACAATTGCAGGCTTGACGAGGCGCTACCGGCTCAGGAGAATCCCTGCTTCGTCACTAAAACGGACAGCGTATGCAGGCATTTCTGGAACATTTTATTACCCAATCAGCTACCTACACGCTTATCGCTATTGCGCTGGTTGCTTTTCTGGAGTCGCTAGCGCTGGTGGGCCTGATCCTGCCGGGTACGGTGATGATGGCCGGACTGGGCGCGCTGATCGGCAGCGGCGAGGTGAACTTCTGGTATGCCTGGCTGGCGGGGATTGTCGGCTGCCTGCTGGGGGACTGGATCTCCTTCTGGCTCGGCTGGCGCTTTAAAAAGCCGCTGCACCGCTGGTCGTTTATGAAAAAGAACAAGGCGCTGCTGGATAAAACCGAGCATGCGCTGCACCAGCACAGCATGTTTACTATCCTGGTCGGCCGCTTTGTTGGGCCAACCCGCCCGCTGGTGCCAATGGTTGCCGGAATGCTCGATCTTCCCGTCAGCAAATTTATCCTGCCCAACATTATTGGCTGCCTGCTCTGGCCGCCGTTCTACTTTCTACCGGGCATTCTCGCCGGGGCGGCGATTGACATTCCTGCCGATGAGCAGAGCGGGGCGTTTAAGTGGCTTCTGCTGGGTGCAGCGCTGCTGCTCTGGATAGCGGTTTGGCTCTGCTGGCGACTGTGGCGCAGCGGCAAGTCCGGCAGCGATCGGCTGACAAAATACCTGCCGCGCGGACGGCTGCTGTGGGTGGCTCCGCTGCTGCTCGGCGTGGCGGCGATCGCCTGCGTGGCGGTGGCCCGTCATCCGCTGATGCCTACCTATTTAACGATCCTGGGTAAGGTTGTCAGCGGTCACTGAGGTTCAATTCCCAGCAGTGTAGAAACCGGGGCGCGACCGCTGACCAGATCGGCGGTTGCGCCGTCCCACGCGATGCGCCCCTCGGCCACCACCAGCGCCCGGCTGGCGATGCGCGCGGCATCCTCAATGCTGTGGGAGACCATCAGCAGAGTGATGTTTTGCCGCTGGCAAACGCGCTGCACCAGGGCCAGCATCTCCTGACGCAGGGCCGGATCGAGCGCCGAAAACGGCTCGTCCAGCAGCAGGATGGGCTGCTCCCGTACCAGACAGCGCGCCAGCGCCACCCGCTGCCGCTGCCCACCGGAGAGCTGGTCCGGCAGCCGGTCGAGCAGCGTCTCCAGCCCCATCTGGGCAGCAATCTCCGCCAGCTTCTGCTGCTGCCCGGCATTAAGCTTCAGGCCGGGATGCAGGCCGAGGCCGATGTTCTGCCGCACCGTCAGGTGGGTAAAGAGGTTATTCTCCTGAAACAGCATCGATACCGGACGGCGCGACGGCGGCGTAGCGGTATGCTCCCGCTCGCCAATCACGATTGTGCCACTCACCGGCTGGATAAAACCGGCGATTAGGTTGAGCAGGGTGCTCTTCCCCGCGCCGCTGGGTCCCAACACGGCAATCTGCTCGCCCGCCTCGACGGCGAGAGTAAAGCGCATCGGCAGATGCTGGTAGAGCCAGGTAACATCAATCAGTTTTAGCATGGCGGCCCGGAAGTTTTTCAATAACGGTAAAGAGGGCAAAGCAGAGCGCCAGCAGGATCAGCGCCGTCACCGCGCCGTCCTGGCTGCGGTAGGAGCCAATCTGCTGATAGAGATAGAAGGGTAGCGTGCGGAACTCCTCGTTACCAAACAGCGCCACTACCCCGAAGTCGCCGATTGAGAGCACGCAGGCGAAGGCCAGCGCCTGGGCCAGTGGCCGCCGCAGCGCACGCAGCTCCACTACCCGCAGACGTGAAAAGCCGCGCATGCCCAACGACTCGCACAGGAGGCCGTAGCGGGCGGTGATGTCCCGCATCGGGTTATCGAGCACCTTCTGGGCATAGGGAATGGCCATCAGGGCATTGGTAAAGATCACTATCCCGTCCGCCGAGGTGGGCAGGCCGACAGAGTTGTTGAGCAGCAGAAAGAAGCCGGTTGCCAGCACGATGCCGGGCATGGCGAGGATCAACATCCCACTGAGTTCCAGCGCCTGGCCCCGGCGCAGCTGTCCGCGCGCCCGCAGCTCGCGGCTGCTCCAGAGCAGCATCATGGTGAGGATCACGCAGAGCAGCCCCGCCAGCACGGCAATGCGCAGGGAGGTCCACACCGCCTGCCACAGCACCGGCTGGGCCAGCACCGCAGGCAGGTTACGGTTAACGCCCTCGACGATCACTGCCAGCAGAGGCGGCAGCAGGAGCAGCAGCGCCAGGCCGATCAGCAGGCCGTCGCTTAGCCGGGCGCGCCAGCTGTCTTCGGGATCGCGCCAGCCCTGGATTTGGCTGCTGCCTACCGGAATAGCCTTGCTCAGGCGCTGGCTAAGCAGCACCAGCCCCAGGCAGCAGATCATCTGTAATAGCCCCAGCAACGCGGCGCGGCCGGGATCGTAGTCGAAGCTCAGAGCCTGATAGATCGCCAGCTCAATGGTGGTGGCTTTGGGGCCGCCGCCCAGCGACAGAACGGTAGCGAAGCTGGCGAAGCAGAGCATAAAGATCAGCGCTGCCACCGGTGGGATCTGTCGCCGCAGCCACGGCCACTCGACGAAGCGGAAGAAGGCAAAACCGCGCATTCCCAGCTGGGCGGCGAGCTGGCGCTGCTCACCGGGGATCTGCTCCAGAGCCTGGAGCAGCAGGCGGGTCGCCATCGGCAGGTTAAAAAAGATGTGCGCCAGCAGGATGCCGCTCAGCCCGTAGGGTGAGAAGAGCCACGGCAGGCCAAGGGCGTCACACAGCGACGCCAGCCAGCCCTGACGCCCGTAGACGGTAAGGATACCGAAGACCGCCACCAGCACCGGCAGGATCAGCGTCATGGCGCAGAGGCGGAGCAGCATCAGCCGTCCGGGAAAGCGACGGCGATAGAGGGCGCGGGCCAGGAAGATAGCAGGCACCACCGAGAGCAGGGCAGAGAGAAACGCCTGCATAAAAGAGAAAGCAATGACGTGACGAAGGTAGCTATCGTGCCACAGCGCCGAGACGTCGGTGGTCGGCGCGTTGAGCCAGAGGGCAACAAACGCCGCCAGCGCCACCGCCACCAGCAGGGTGGCAGCGGCAGCGCCGGGCAGCAGCCAGCCGGGAATTAGCGGCTGGTCGCGCGAAGCCACGTATTAATCCACTCAGCGCGTTGGGAGAAGACCTGTTGCGGGGTAAACTCCAGGGTGGTTTTCGGCTTCGTCAGCTGGTCAAAGCCAGCGGGCAGCGTCACGTTGCTCACCGGGTACATCCAGTTGCCGGTCGGGATGGCGTTCTGGAACGCCGGGCTGACCATAAACTTGAGGAACTTCTCCGCCAGCTCAGGCTGCTTGCTGGCTGCGGTGCGGGCAGCCACCTCGACCTGTAGATAGTGGCCTTCGCTGAAGTCCGCCGCCGCGTAGTTATCTTTTTTCTCTTCGATCAGGTGATAGGCCGGAGAGGTGGTGTAGCTCAGGACCAGATCGCTCTCGCCCTTCAGGAACAGGCCGTAGGCTTCGCTCCAGCCTTTGGTGACGGTGACGGTTTTCGCCGCCAGCTTCTGCCACGCCTCAGGCGTTTTATCCCCGTAGACTTTTTGCATCCACAGCAGCAGGCCCAGCCCTGGGGTGCTGGTGCGCGGATCCTGATAGATCACCCGCCACTTCTGGTCGCTCTCCACCAGCTCTTTCAGACTCTTCGGCGGATTTTTCAGCTTGTTTTTGTCATAGACAAAGGCAAAGTAGCCGTAGTCAAAAGGCACAAAGTTGTCGTTTTTCCAGCCGCCGGGGACGTTAACGGCATCGGCTGCCACGCCGCTTTTCGCAAACAGTTTGGTCTGGCTGGCCGCGTCCAGCAGGTTATTGTCGAGGCCCAGCACCACGTCGGCCTTGCTGTTTTTGCCCTCCATGCGCAGACGGTTAAGCAGCGAGACGCCATCCTCCAGCGCCACCATCTTCAGCTCGCAGTTGCAGTCGGCCTCAAAGGCTTTTTTCACCGCAGGTCCTGGCCCCCAGTCGGCGGCGAAAGAGTCGTAGGTGTAGACGGTGAGAATGGGTTTATCAGCAGCCGGGGCGGCAAAAACAGGGGCGGCCACAAGCAGTAGCAGCGGCAGACATTTTTTTAACACTTTGCACCTCAATAGAAAGAGAGTGGCAAAGGATTTTGAGCGGTAGCCTCAAATCCCTTCGCCGGCGTTATCCGGATCAGGTTCGACGGGTATTTTCTCAGCACACGCATCGCGCAGCACCCCGTTGAGCACGGCCTTATTGTAATGATTATGTAAGAAATCCGAAAGCCTTATGGGTCCGGGGGGGCAAACCAGGCCGATTTAAAATCAAACCAGCCCAGGGTATTCATCCGCAGGCCGCGCATGCTACGCTGCCCCTGGATCATCAGCCAGTGGTGGATCAGCGGCACGATCGCTTTGCCCGCCAGCAGCTGCTGACACCAGGCGGCCAGGTTCATCTCACCCGCCCGCCATTGGGTGGCATCTGCCTGCCAGTCACGGGCAATACACTTCTGCAACAGCGGCACCTCATAGAGGTGGGTAAAGAGAGAGAAATCCAGCGGCAGGGTAAAGTTAGCGCTGTTGAGCCAGATATCGCTCACCGCGTCGCCGCTGTGCCACTCCTCGTAATCCACCTCCTGAATATGCAGCGTCACCTGATGCGCCGCCAGCAGGGCGCTCATGGTCTGAGCCAGCACGCGGTGCTCAATATGTTCCCGGTAGTAGGTCAAGGTCAGCGACTCCAGCCCGGCAGGTTTCTCACTGCCGCCCGGACGGGTATGGTGCCAGCGTGGTAGCAGGCCGTAGGCCGGGAACCAGTAGCGCTGATGATGCTCCTCGGCGTGATACAGCAGGCTCGCCGGGGAGAGGATCTGGCTCACCCACTCCCGTACCTGCTGGCTGGTGCCGCGATGGGTGCGGGCATCAAATAGCAGGTAGTAGCACCCCTCTTCAAGGCGGCTCTCAACCGCTTTCTCTTCCCCGCCGGGCCCTTCCAGCGTCAGGCCCGCGCTGAGGTCGTCATTGACGTCGGGCAGCATCCAGACGTTTACCTCGTCGATCAGCGCCCGAAAGCCAAAGTAATCATCAAAGGCGTGGATCTTCAGCTGGTTGCTGTTGTTAAGTGTGACCGCGTACGGCCCGGTGCCTACCGGCAGGCTGGCAAAGTTCTCCATCGTCGGCCACTCCTGGGGCAGGATCATCGACTGCACGTGGCCCAGCAGCCAGGGCAGCCAACTGTCGGGCTGAGAGAGGTGAATATCCAGTGTCCAGGGCGTGGGGGAGGCGATCTCTGTGATATGTGAGTAGAGCGGCAGGGCGTTAACCCGCTGCAGGGAGGTGATGACGTCGCTCATCTCCAACTCGCGGCCGTGATGAAAATGAATGCCGGGGCGCAGATAAAAGCGCCAGTGCAGGGGAGAGAGGCACTTCCAGTGGTGAGCGATATCCGGCTCCAGTTCCCCATTTTCCTCATTTATCCGCGTCAGCGCGCTGAAAATCTGGCGGGCAATGTGGGTTTCCGAGCGGCGCAGCGCCGTGCCGGGCAGCAGGTTACGCAGCGGCCGATAGTAGAGCACGCGCAGAATATGCCGACCCTGACGAAAGCTTCTGCCAAGGTGTGAAACCAGCATCTGCCGGACAGCGCTTTTATCGCCTACCAGCTGCACCAGCTGATCGATGCGATCCTGATCCAGCAGATCCTCCGCCCGCTGCTGCTGGAGTGCGAGGCCGGTATAGAGAAAGGTGAGCCGCGAGCGTTTGCCGCGACCGGCCTCCGCCTCCCACGTCAGCCAGCCACGCTGCTGCATGGCGTTGAGCAGGGTCCGCATATGGCGGCGGGAACAGCTTAGCTGCTCCGCCAGCTCGCTAAGCGTTGTCTCCTGGGATGCGCCGCTACAGCACTGCCACAGGCGGATAAACTGTTGTTGCAGACGACCAGAGGACATAAAAGGGGAACTCCCGGCGAAAACTCAGCAATTTATTTTTCCCTATATTAAGCCAATAATCCTTGCAGATGAAAGCGGTGCCCAACTGCTTTCATCTGTGTGACTGAGTATTGGTGCTTATCGCCACGCCAGCAGCTATGATTCTGCTGGCTTTTTTATTTTCTCACACCCTAAAAGGATGCTTATGCTCTGGCTGATGACAATGGGAAGGCGGCTAAACGGGGTCTATGCCGCGTTTATGATCGTTGCATTTATGATGGGCATTGCCGGGGCGCTACAGGCACCCACGCTTAGCCTCTTTCTTAGCCGCGAGGTAGGTGCCGAGCCGTTCTGGGTGGGATTATTCTACACCGTCAACGCCATCGCCGGGATCCTTGTCAGTCTGTGGCTGGCGAAACGATCCGACAGCCAGGGCGATCGCCGCAGGCTGATCATGTTCTGCTGTTTGATGGCGGTGGGCAATGCGCTGCTGTTCGCCTTTAACCGTCACTACCTGACGCTGATCACCTGCGGCGTGCTGCTGGCTTCGCTGGCCAACACCGCCATGCCGCAGCTCTTTGCCCTTGCCCGGGAGTATGCCGACAGCTCGGCCCGGGAGGTGGTGATGTTCAGCTCGGTGATGCGCGCCCAGCTCTCGCTGGCGTGGGTGATTGGCCCGCCGCTGGCCTTTATGCTGGCGCTAAACTACGGCTTTACCGCCATGTTCTCTATTGCTGCCGGGATCTTTATCATCAGCTTCGCGCTGATTGCGCTGATCCTACCGTCGGTGGCGCGGGTAGAGCAGCCTGCGGACGTGGCGGTGACGCAGATTAGCGGCTGGCGCGATGGCAACGTGCGCAAGCTGTTTATCGCCTCCACGCTGATGTGGACCTGCAATACCATGTACATCATCGATATGCCGCTGTGGATCAGCGGAGATCTCGGCCTGCCCGATCGGCTGGCGGGGATCCTGATGGGCACTGCCGCCGGGCTGGAGATCCCGGCGATGATCCTTGCTGGCTACTACGTCAAACGCATCGGCAAGCGGCGGATGATGACTCTGGCGGTAGCGGCGGGGGTGCTGTTCTATATTGGCCTGCTCTTCTTCCATAGCGAACAGGCGCTGCTGCTTCTACAGCTCTTCAACGCGGTGTTTATCGGGATAGTTGCCGGGATCGGCATGCTCTGGTTTCAGGATCTGATGCCTGGGCGGGCGGGTTCGGCCACCACGCTGTTTACCAACAGTATCTCTACCGGGGTGATTCTGGCGGGGGTGATTCAGGGGGCGCTGGCGCAAAGCTATGGCCATGGGGCGGTCTACTGGGTTATCGCGGGGATTTCACTGCTGACGCTGGGGCTGACAGTGCGGGTGAGAGATGTGTAATTAACAATAACACGCCCGGTGGCGCTACGCTTACCGGGACTACAAACGGCGTTGAACCTGTAGGCCCGGCAAGCCTGCGCCGCCGGGCAATACAGCACTTATTTATACAGTTCAGCCGTCATATGCACGTTGTTGTTGACGTTAGCTTCGGTGATTTTATAGGAAGAGGCACCGGCCTGCTGGGCCTGAGCGGCAATTTTCGCCTCGGCATCATCAATGGTGGTACCGCTGGCAGTGACGCTCTGGGCAAACGCACCAAATGAGAGGGTGGAGAGAGCAACGGCAGCAACGAGAGTTTTAATCGATTTCATGATGGTAATCCTTAAGCTTGATTTTGTCTGGGGTCGTTAATTAGTTAACGATCGATAGATAAATGATAGGCGCGATCGGCTATGCACGTCAACACTATTTTATAATGACCATTAACTAATTTAAGAAAGCTAAGGAATTCAACATATAAAAAAACGGCGAGGATCGCTCCTCGCCGTTAATCGTGTTTAAAACCGATATTGTTTAGCTCATAAAGGCAGGCTGCCGCTGTTCGTAGGCGGAGATCGCCTCTTCGTGTTGCAGCGTCAGGCCAATGCTGTCCAGACCGTTTAACATGCAGTGGCGACGGAACGCGTCGATATTGAAGCTGTAGGATTTCTCCCCGGCGATGACCTTCTGCGCCTCCAGGTCCACTACAAAAGTGATGCCGGGATTGCTCTGCACCAGGCTAAACAGCTCATCCACCTCGCTATCGCTCAGCGTGACCGGCAGCAGCTGGTTGTTAAAGCTGTTACCGTAGAAGATATCGGCAAAGCTCGGGGCAATCACTACCTTAAAGCCATAGTCGGTCAGCGCCCACGGCGCATGCTCACGCGAGGAGCCGCAGCCAAAGTTCTCCCGCGCCAGCAGGATAGAGGCGCCTTTATACTGCGGAAAGTTCAGCACGAACTCTGGATTTGGCTGCTCGCCTTGGTCGTCGAGGAAGCGCCAGTCGTTAAACAGATGCGCGCCGAAGCCGGTACGTGTGACCTTCTGTAAGAACTGCTTCGGAATGATCGCATCGGTATCGACGTTAGCGGCATCCAAAGGGACCACCAGGCCGGTATGCTGGGTAAATTTCTCTGCCATGATGGTCTCCTTATTTGATGCTGCGAATATCGGCGAAGTGGCCGGTGACGGCGGCGGCGGCGGCCATGGCCGGGCTGACCAGATGGGTACGTCCCCCGCGCCCCTGGCGGCCTTCAAAGTTGCGGTTGCTGGTAGAGGCGCAGCGCTCGCCTGGATTCAGGCGATCGTTGTTCATTGCCAGGCACATGGAGCAGCCCGGCAGACGCCACTCAAAGCCCGCCTCAATAAAGATCTTATCCAGGCCTTCCGCTTCTGCCTGGGCCTTCACCGGGCCAGAGCCAGGTACCACCAGCGCCTGAACGCCCGGTGCAACCTTACGCCCTTTGGCAATCTCTGCCGCCGCGCGCAGGTCTTCAATGCGCGAGTTGGTGCAGGAGCCGATAAATACCTTGTCGATGCTCACTTCTGTCAGCGGGATGCCCGGCTTCAGGCCCATATAGGCCAGCGCCTTCTCTGCGCTGGCACGCTCAACCGGATCGGCAAACGAAGCTGGATCGGGAATGTTTTCACCCACGGCGATGACCTGGCCTGGGTTAGTTCCCCAGGTGATCTGCGGGGCAATCTCTGCCGCCTGCAATGTGACGACGGTATCAAAGGTCGCGCCCTCGTCAGACTTCAGCGTCTTCCAGTAGGCCACTGCGTCATCGAAATCTTTGCCTTTCGGCGCGTGCAGACGGCCTTTGACGTAGTTAAAGGTGGTTTCGTCAGGGGCGACGATACCGGCTTTAGCGCCCATCTCGATGGCCATGTTGCACAGGGTCATCCGACCCTCCATGCTCAACGCCTGAATGGCTTCACCGCAGAACTCGACGACGTGGCCGGTACCGCCCGCGCTGCCGGTCTTGCCGATGATCGCCAGTACGATATCTTTTGCGGTAATACCCGCTGCGGCGTGGCCCTGCACCTCAATCTTCATGGTTTTGGCACGGCCCTGCTTCAGGGTCTGGGTTGCCAGCACGTGCTCTACTTCCGAGGTGCCGATCCCGAATGCCAGCGCACCAAATGCGCCGTGAGTGGCGGTGTGGGAGTCGCCACAGACGATGGTCATCCCCGGCAGGGTGATGCCCTGCTCCGGCCCCATCACGTGGACGATGCCCTGGTAGGGGTGGTTCAGATCGTACAGCTCTACGCCAAACTCGTTGCAGTTCTTAATCAGCTCCTGCATCTGAATGCGCGCCATCTCGCCCGAGGCGTTGATATCTTTCGTCTGGGTCGAGACGTTGTGATCCATGGTGGCGAAGGTTTTACCCGGCTGACGCACCGGACGATGGTGCGCGCGCAGGCCATCAAACGCCTGCGGAGAGGTTACCTCATGCACCAGGTGACGATCGATATAGAGCAGTGGGGTCTCGTTCGGCGCTTCATAGACCACGTGGGCGTCAAACAACTTCTCATACAAACTCTTGGCCATGATTACACCCCTTCCGCTACGTAGCGGGCAATAATGTCGCCCATCTCATCAGTACTGACCGCCGCGCCGCCGCGGGCCAGGTCACCGGTGCGCACACCCTCTTCCAGCGCGCGGTTAATGGCGGCTTCAATCGCGTCCGCCGCATCGTTGGCGTTCAGGCTATAGCGCAGCAGCAGGGCCAGGGAGAGGATCTGAGCAATCGGGTTAGCAATATTTTTCCCGGCGATGTCCGGAGCGGAGCCGCCTGCCGGCTCATACAGGCCAAAGCCCTGCTCGTTGAGGCTGGCCGAGGGCAGCATCCCCATCGAGCCGGTGATCATCGCGCACTCGTCGGAGAGGATGTCGCCAAACAGGTTGGAGCAGAGCAGAACGTCAAACTGGGACGGATCCTTAATCAGCTGCATGGTGGCGTTGTCGATGTACATATGCGCCAGCTCAACGTCCGGATACTCTTTGGCGATCTCGTTAACGATCTCGCGCCACAGCAGGGAAGTTTGCAGCACGTTAGCCTTATCGATAGAGGTCACTTTATTCCGGCGTTTGCGCGCGGACTCAAAGGCGATGCGGGCGATGCGCTCGATCTCGAAACGGTGATAGACCTCGGTATCAAACGCTTTTTCATGCGGGCCGCTGCCTTCGCGGCCCTTTGGCTGGCCGAAGTAGATCCCACCGGTCAGCTCGCGTACGCAGAGAATATCAAAGCCGTTAGCGGCGATGTCCGCCCGCAGCGGGCAGAAGGCTTCCAGCCCCTGATACAGCTTCGCCGGACGCAGATTGCTGAACAGCTTAAAGTGCTTACGCAGCGGCAGCAGCGCGCCGCGCTCTGGCTGCTGGGCCGGGGGCAGGTGTTCCCACTTCGGGCCACCGACCGAGCCGAACAGAATGGCGTCGGCCTGCTCGCAGCCAACAACGGTGGCCTGCGGCAGCGGGTTACCGTGGCGGTCAATGGCAATCCCGCCCACGTCGTAGTGGCTGGTGGAGATGTGCAGGGAGAAACGCTGACGAATTGCTTCCAGTACTTTCAGGGCTTGCGCCATCACTTCCGGGCCAATACCGTCGCCCGGCAAAACTGCAATATGATAATTTTTAGACATCACACGGTTTCCTGGTTGTTTTCTTTTATTGCTTTACGCTGCAGCTCTTTTTCAACTTCGTTGGCGCGCCAGATGTTATTCAGCACGTGTACCATCGCTTTTGCAGAGGACTCAACGATGTCGGTCGCCAGGCCCACGCCGTGGAAACGACGGCCGTTATAGTTCGCCACGATATCCACCTGGCCGAGGGCATCTTTACCATGGCCTTTGGCGCTCAGCTGGTACTTCACCAGCTCGATATCGTAGTCGGTGATGCGGTTAATCGCCTGGTAGACAGCATCCACCGGACCGTTGCCGTTGGCAGCTTCGGCTTTCACCTCCTCACCGCAGACCAGCTTCACGGAGGCGGTGGCCATCGCGTTGGAGCCGGACTGCACGCTGAAGTAGTCCAGGCGGAAGTGCTCTGGCTCCTCCTGCTGCTTGTTGATGAAGGCCAGCGCTTCCAGATCGTAATCAAACACCTGACCCTTCTTATCCGCCAGCTTCAGGAAAGCGTCATACAGGTTATCCAGGCTGTAGTCGCTCTCTTTATAGCCCATCTCATCCATGCGATGCTTCACCGCCGCACGGCCAGAGCGGGAGGTCAGGTTCAGCTGCACCTGGTTCAGGCCGATAGACTCCGGGGTCATGATTTCGTAGTTTTCACGGTTCTTCAGCACGCCATCCTGATGAATACCGGAGGAGTGGGCAAACGCGCCGGTGCCAACAATCGCCTTGTTCGCCGGTACAGGCATATTACAGATCTGGCTGACCATCTGGCTGGTGCGCCAGATCTCCTGGTGATTGATGCGGGTTTGCAGGTTCATGATGTCCTTACGCACCTTAATCGCCATGATCACCTCTTCCAGCGAGCAGTTACCGGCGCGCTCGCCGATACCGTTCATCGCACCTTCAACCTGGCGTGCCCCGGCATGGACCGCCGCGATGGCGTTGCCAACGGCGAGGCCTAAATCGTCGTGGGTATGAACAGAGATGATGGCTTGATCGATGTTAGGCACGCGCTCATACAGGCCAGTAATGATATTGGCGAACTCGAAGGGCATGGTGTAGCCGACGGTGTCCGGAATATTGATGGTCTTCGCCCCGGCGTTAATCGCCGCCTCAACCACCCGCGCCAGATCGGCAATCGGGGTACGGCCCGCATCCTCACAGGAGAACTCGACGTCGTCGGTATAGTTACGTGCGCGCTTGACCATATAGACCGCGCGTTCGATCACCTCGTCCAGGGTGCTGCGCAGCTTAGTGGCGATGTGCATCGGGGAGGTAGCAATAAAGGTATGGATACGGAAAGCCTCAGCGACCTTCAGCGACTCTGCCGCCACGTCGATATCTTTCTCCACGCAGCGCGCCAGGGCACAGACGCGGCTATTTTTCACCTGACGAGCGATGGTCTGTACGGACTCAAAGTCGCCCGGAGAAGAGACCGGAAAGCCTACCTCCATCACGTCTACGCCCATACGCTCAAGCGCCAGTGCAATCTGCAGTTTCTCTTTTACACTCAGGCTTGCCTGTAACGCCTGTTCACCGTCGCGTAAGGTGGTATCGAAAATGGTAACGTGCTGCTGGCTCATGGTTTAGGTCCTTGTCTGTCGGAAGTCGCCTTGTGCTACGAGCATAAAAAAACCCGCGCATTGGCGCGGGTTCTCTGTTTTAACCGGAAGCTGACTTAACTCTGTTTGTCGCCCACCAGTCCACCGCGCAATGAGGATGCGTTTAGTAGTAGTAGACCGGCGATACGAACGTTGCGAATCATGCGTCAGGCTCCAGATGAAATCGATATGCTTTTAGTGGTACTGGATATGCTAAGTGATGTCAACAGCAGAGGTGGAAAAAAGGGTGCAGGTGGGATCGGGCTGGTTAGTTTATTGTGCTATTTAGGACACTTCAGGCAAAACATTTTCATTATGCGCGCTGCGTTTTTGCGTAGGGCTGTATCTGAATATATTTTACTTACAAATACATATACATTGTCATAGATAAAAAACGCGGCTTACTCGCTTGATTTAGCAAGGTTTAATATTTTTATAATGTGTTTTTTATATGTTTGATCACAAAAGTGATACAATCAATATTCATTTTACCAATATTTAATTAGTTGATTTTAGAAAATCTGAATTTTATTTTAAGTATATATCGCTTTGATTATTCATGATGATTATGTTTTTATTGCGCGCATACTGTTCAGGTTATGCGTTGGATAATAAAAGAACGTAGCGTCGAGCGTGTGACTCTCGTCAGGTTATCCAAAATTACACTGTATTTTTTATAAATTTGTAACATACTGCTTTTGCCTATTTATATGTCCTGTATGCCATATTTATAGCCAGGCTATTCGCTTGCCAGCAAAAGGAGTTTAGCATGACAGTGGAGTCACAAATGTCAGAAGCCAAAGATGAATACCTCTCGATACCCTATGATATGAAAACAAAGCTCCGTCAGGTCGATCTTAATTTATTAACCGTTTTCGATGCGGTTATGCAGGAGCAAAACATCACCCGAGCCGCGCGCAATCTCGGCATGTCGCAGCCGGCGGTCAGCAACGCGGTAGCCCGGTTGAAGGTGCTGTTTAACGACGATCTCTTCTCCCGCTATGGCCGTGGGATCAAGCCTACGGCACGAGCCTATCAGCTTTTTGGCTCGGTTCACCAGGCATTACAGCTTATTCAAAATGAACTTCCCGGCTCTGGCTTTGATCCGCTTAAAAGCGAGCGTATTTTCCATATCTGTATCTGTAGCCCATTGGATACCTGGCTGACGTCAATTATCTATAATCGTGTTGAAAAAGAAGCACCTAACATTCATTTGGTCTTTAGCTCAGCGTTGGATAAAAATATTGAGCATCAGCTGCGCTATCAGGAAACTGGGTTTGTTATTGGCTATGAAGAGTTTAAGCGTCCAGAGTTCTCCTGCCTGCCGCTTTTTAATGATGAAATGGTACTGGTCGCCAGTAAAAAACATCCACATATATATCACCCCTTAACCGAGGCCGATATATATAAACAGGAGCATGCGGTAGTTTCTCTCGAACGTTATGCCTCTTTTAGCCAGCCATGGTATGACACGCCGGATAAACAGAGCTGTATCGCCTACCAGGGAATGGCGCTGGTTAGCGTGCTTAACGTCGTCTCGCAAACTCAGCTGGTCTGCATTGCACCACGCTGGTTAAGCGAAAAATTTGCCGACAGTCTGGAGCTACAAATTATGCCGCTGCCGTTAAAGCGTAATAGCCGTACCTGTTTCCTGTCATGGCACGAGGCAGCCGGGCGTGATAAAGGCCATCAGTGGATGGAAGAGCTATTAATTGACGTCTGCCGTCGCGTATAAGCCAGCGATCGAAACCGGGTAGCTGCTATCCGGTTTATGCTGCAAACAGGCTCGTCTACGCTATTTTTGACTAATGTGATTTTTATCTATGCTTTGTCGGCGGGTGAAAAATGGATGAATTGCTGTACATGGCCCGTTTCAAATGATGAAGCATCATTCGCTTTCCTTATTGCAGTTAAATCCACTAATAACTTTTTATTCACCTCCAGCTTCCTCTTTTAACCTGCTGCAACGCTAATCGTTTGCTAATTGCCTGCCCCGTAATCAGCAGTTAAGGTAACTGACACTATATATATGCCTGGAGGCAAGTCATGGAGATGTTGTCTGGAGCCGAGATGGTCGTCCGATCGCTCATCGATCAGGGGGTAAAGCAGGTCTTTGGTTACCCTGGAGGGGCCGTCCTTGATATCTACGACGCATTGCACACGGTCGGCGGCATTGAGCATGTGCTGGTGCGGCACGAGCAGGCGGCGGTCCATATGGCGGACGGGCTGGCGCGCGCCACTGGCGAAGTGGGCGTGGTGCTGGTCACCTCCGGGCCTGGCGCAACCAACGCGATTACCGGTATTGCCACCGCCTATATGGACTCTATTCCGCTGGTGGTGCTCTCCGGACAGGTTGCCACCTCGCTGATAGGCTACGATGCTTTTCAGGAGTGCGATATGGTGGGGATCTCCCGCCCGGTGGTGAAACACAGCTTCCTGGTCAAGCAGGCGGAAGATATTCCCGGCATCCTGAAAAAAGCCTTCTGGCTGGCCTCCACCGGCCGTCCTGGTCCGGTAGTGGTCGATCTGCCGAAAGACATCATGAGCCCCGCCAATAAGCTGCCCTACGTCTGGCCGGAGTCGGTGAGCATGCGCTCCTATAACCCCACTACTCAGGGACATAAGGGACAGATCAAGCGCGCCTTACAGACGCTGATCGCCGCCAAAAAGCCGGTGGTCTACGTTGGGGGCGGGGCGATCAACGCCGCCTGCGATAAACAGCTGCGCGAGCTGGCCGAGAAGCTGAACCTGCCGGTCGTCTCGTCATTAATGGGGTTAGGCGCGTTTCCGGCTACCCACCGCCAGGCGCTGGGGATGCTGGGGATGCATGGCACCTACGAAGCCAACATGACGATGCACCACTCCGACGTGATCTTTGCCGTTGGTGTGCGCTTCGACGATCGCACCACCAACAATTTGATGAAATACTGCCCGAACGCCACGGTGCTGCATATCGATATCGACCCAACCTCGATCTCGAAAACGGTGGCGGCGGACGTTCCTATCGTAGGCGACGCCCGGCTGGTGCTGGAGCAGATGCTGGAGCTGCTGGCCCAGGAGGAGAGCGTTCAGCCCCTCGACGACATTCGCGACTGGTGGCTAACAATCGATACCTGGCGCGCCCGTCAGTGTCTGAAGTACGACACCCAGAGCGAGAGCATCAAGCCGCAGGCGGTGATTGAAGCTATCTGGCGTCTGACCGATGGCGATGCCTACGTCACCTCTGACGTAGGCCAGCACCAGATGTTTGCTGCCCTCTATTATCCTTTCGATAAGCCGCGACGCTGGATCAACTCCGGCGGCCTCGGCACGATGGGCTTTGGCCTGCCTGCCGCGCTGGGGGTAAAGATGGCTCTGCCGGAAGAGACGGTGGTCTGCGTGACCGGCGACGGCAGTATCCAGATGAACATTCAGGAGCTGTCGACGGCGCTGCAGTATGAGCTGCCGGTGCTGGTGCTGAATCTTAATAACCGCTATCTCGGGATGGTGAAGCAGTGGCAGGATATGATCTATTCCGGCCGCCACTCGCAGTCCTATATGCAATCCCTCCCGGACTTTGCCCGCCTGGCCGAAGCCTACGGCCACGTGGGTATCCAAATTACCCGCCCCGATGAGCTGGAAGCGAAGCTGAGCGAGGCCCTGACGCAGGTGAAAAATGGCCGTCTGGTGTTTGTCGACGTGACCGTTGATGGCAGTGAACACGTGTATCCCATGCAGATCCGTGGAGGCGGCATGGATGAGATGTGGTTAAGCAAAACGGAGAGAACCTGATTATGCGCCGGATATTATCTGTGTTACTGGAGAACGAATCGGGTGCGCTGTCACGCGTGATTGGTCTCTTCTCCCAGCGTGGCTACAACATTGAGAGCCTGACCGTGGCCCCGACTGACGATCCCACTCTCTCGCGCATGACTATCCAGACGGTAGGCGATGCCAAAGTGCTGGAGCAGATCGAGAAGCAGCTACATAAGCTAGTGGACGTACTGCGCGTCAGCGAGCTGGGGCAGGGGGCGCACGTCGAGCGCGAGATCATGCTGGTGAAGATCCAGGCCAGCGGCTATGGCCGGGAGGAGGTGAAGCGTAACGCGGAGATCTTCCGTGGTCAGATCATTGACGTGACTCCCTCGATCTATACGGTGCAGCTTGCCGGCACCAGCGATAAGCTGGATGCGTTTCTGGCCTCTATCCGCGACGTGGCGAAAATCGTCGAGGTTGCCCGCTCCGGGGTAGTTGGCCTGTCGCGCGGTGATAAAATCATGCGTTAGGTTGAAGGCAACGGCAAAATGAGCAGCCCGGCGGATCGCGTCGGGCTTTTTTTTGCGAAAACAGACGGAAGGCTGAGCGAAAGCGGTTGCCGCAGTGACTATTCTGCGTTTAGATGTTATGGAATTAAACCTATATTCCAAAAAAGGTTATGGAGTATCCTTTTTTCTTTGAGAGGCAATTGTGAAACTGGATGAAATCGCCCGGCTTGCCGGCGTCTCACGTACCACAGCAAGCTATGTGATCAACGGCAAAGCGAAGCAGTACCGCGTCAGCGATAAAACCGTTGAAAAAGTCATGGCCGTCGTGCGCGAGCATAACTACCATCCGAATGCGGTAGCCGCCGGGCTGCGGGCAGGACGCACGCGATCGATTGGCCTGGTGATCCCCGATCTGGAAAACACCAGCTATACCCGCATTGCTAACTACCTTGAGCGGCAGGCGCGCCAGCGCGGCTATCAACTCCTCATTGCCTGTTCCGAAGACCAGCCGGATAACGAGATGCGCTGCATTGAGCATCTTCTACAGCGCCAGGTCGATGCTATCATCGTATCGACGTCGCTTCCGCCGGAGCATCCGTTCTACCAGCGCTGGGCCAACGACGCTTTTCCTATCGTTGCCCTGGACCGCGCGTTAGACCGGGAGCACTTCACCAGCGTGGTCGGTGCGGATCAGGACGATGCCGAGATGCTGGCGGCGGAGCTGCGCACCTTCCCGGCCGAGAACGTCCTCTATCTGGGGGCGCTCCCGGAGCTTTCGGTCAGCTTTTTGCGCGAGCAGGGTTTCCGCACCGCCTGGAAAGACGATCCGCGCGAGGTGAGCTTCCTTTACGCCAACAGCTACGAGCGCGAAGCTGCCGCACAACTTTTTGATAAGTGGCTGGAGAGCAACCCGATGCCGCAGGCGCTGTTTACCACCTCGTTTGCCCTGCTGCAGGGGGTAATGGATGTGACCCTGCGCCGCGACGGCCATCTGCCAGCTAACTTAGCGATTGCCACCTTTGGCGATCATGAGCTGCTGGACTTCCTGCAGTGTCCGGTACTGGCCGTGGCTCAGCGCCATCGCGATGTGGCGGAGCGGGTATTGGAGATCGTGCTGGCCAGCCTCGACGAACCGCGTAAGCCGAAGCCTGGCCTGAGCCGCATCCGGCGCAATCTCTACCGCCGCGGCGTGCTGAATCGGGTTTGAATTTTTTTAAAGGCAGCGAGAGCTGCCTTTTGATTTTAGCGCTTCCTTCTATATGAAAGCCATTCACGTATTAACGTAAATTAAGGCTCGGATTAATCCTTAAAATCCATAGGCCGCTATTTTTAAAATTTCCCTTTATTCTTAAAACGCATTTTTTTTGGGGAAAAGGAGGTAACGGCGCGTTAATTTTGTATTGTTTTGTTACATCTACGGTAGGGCCGCTGAATTAATGACCTTTTTTTTGCTGTGACAATTCACTTCTGCTCTCAACAACTGACCTGACGCTGCTCCGCCTGCAACTGGCGCTGTTAACCATTGACAATATGGCTTAAAATGCTGCCCGCGTCGCAAACTGACACTTTATATTTAATCCGCATCGGGACTCAGGCTTTTTTCTCTCTCATGCGGAGTCATTATTTTTTTTGCAAATATTCATGACGTTAATTTGCAGCGCGCGTTGAGCACATTTTGTACGGAGCTGTTATCCACTATTAATCGTGGTTGTTTCAGACTCGTTAGCCTCAGTGCTGGCTTGACAAGCTTTTCCTCCGCTCCGTAAACTCCCTCGGTGGGGATTTGTGGGATAAAGTGGTGAAAGGTTGATTTTGAGGTGAAACTGGCATGTTCCGTGGGGCAACGTTAGTTAATCTCGACAGTAAAGGTCGGTTGTCCGTACCTGTTCGCTACCGGGAACAACTTGTCGAGCATGCTGCCGGTCAGATGGTCTGTACCATTGACATCCACCACGCCTGCCTGCTGCTTTACCCCCTCCCGGAATGGGAAATTATTGAGCAAAAATTATCGCGTCTGTCGAGCATGAATCCCGCAGAGCGGCGCGTGCAGCGTTTACTGCTGGGACATGCCAGTGAATGTCAGATGGATAGCGCGGGGCGCTTATTGATTGCTCCCGTTTTACGGCACCATGCCGGACTGAACAAAGAAGTGATGCTGGTCGGGCAGTTTAACAAGTTTGAGCTGTGGGATGAAACGACCTGGTATCAACGGGTCAAGGAAGATATCGACGCTGAGCAGTCAGGCTCTGAACCACTTTCAGAGCGATTGCAGGATTTGTCTCTATAACGATGATGGAAAATTTTAAACACACAACGGTACTGCTCGACGAGGCCGTAAACGGCCTGAACATTCGTCCTGACGGCATCTACATAGATGGAACTTTTGGTCGCGGTGGCCACTCGCGCCTGATCCTCTCCCAGCTGGGAGCGGAAGGACGGCTGCTGGCAATCGATCGCGATCCGGAGGCGATTGCTATCGCTAAAACCATTGACGACCCACGCTTCTCAATTGTGCACGGACCTTTTTCCGCGCTGGCGGACTACGTTCGCGAGCGCGATCTTGCTGGCAAGATCGACGGCATTCTTCTCGATCTTGGTGTCTCCTCACCGCAGCTTGACGATCCTGAACGTGGCTTCTCCTTTATGCGCGACGGTCCGCTGGACATGCGTATGGATCCTACTCGCGGCCAGTCCGCCGCCGAATGGTTACAAACCGCTGACGAAGCCGATATCGCCTGGGTGATCAAAACCTTTGGCGAAGAGCGCTTCGGCAAACGTATCGCCCGCGCCATCGTGGAGCGTAACCGCATTGAGCCGATGACCCGAACCAAAGAGCTGGCAGAGGTGATTGCCGCCGCCACTCCGGTGAAGGATAAGCATAAACATCCCGCGACCCGTACCTTCCAGGCGGTGCGCATCTGGGTAAACAGTGAACTGGAGGAGATAGAGCAGGCGCTAAAAAACTCGCTCGACGTGCTGGCCCCAGGGGGCAGGCTGTCGATCATCAGCTTCCACTCGCTGGAGGACCGCATTGTAAAACGCTTTATGCGTGAGCAGAGCCGGGGTCCACAGGTTCCAGCCGGGTTACCGATGACCGAAGCTCAGCTCAGTAAACTGGGCGGCCGTTATCTGCGAGCGTTAGGCAAGTTGATGCCGGGCGAAGAAGAGGTGGCAGAGAATCCACGCGCCCGTAGTTCAGTGCTGCGTATCGCAGAGAGGACGAACGCATGATCGGCAGGGTGGCAGAGACCTTTAGCAAAGTAAAAGGGTCGTTAGGAAACACCGAGCGCCATGCTTTGCCTGGCGTGATCGCGGACGATCTCTTGCGCTTTGGGAAACTGCCGCTCTGTCTGTTCATCTGCATCATTGTGACGGCGGTGACGGTCGTGACGACTGCGCACCATACCCGTCTGCTGACGGCGCAGCGTGAACAGCTGGTGCTCGAGCGCGACGCGCTGGATATCGAGTGGCGCAACCTGATCCTTGAAGAGAACGCCCTCGGCGATCACAGCCGCGTTGAACGGATCGCAACCGATAAGCTGCAGCTGCAGCATGTTGATCCTTCACAAGAAAACATTGTAGTACAGAAATAAGGACTTACGCGACGCATGAAAGCAGCGGTGAAGACGCTTAAACCAAAACGTCAGGAAGAGCAGGCCAACTTTGTGAGTTGGCGTTTTGCGTTGCTTTGCGGATGTATTTTACTGGCGCTGGCGTTTCTGCTGGGACGCGTCGCATGGTTACAGGTTATCAACCCGGATATGCTGGTGCGCCAGGGCGATCTGCGCTCGCTGCGCGTGCAGGAGGTCTCTACCTCTCGTGGCCTGATCACCGACCGCTCCGGCCGCCCGCTGGCGGTGAGCGTGCCGGTGAAGGCGATCTGGGCCGATCCGAAAGAGCTGCATGACGCCGGCGGCATTACGCTCGACAACCGCTGGAAAGCGCTGGCGGATGCGCTGCACCTTCCGCTCGATCAGCTGGCTGCCCGCGTGAACGCCAACCCGAAAGGCCGCTTTATCTACCTTGCTCGCCAGGTAAACCCGGATATCGGCGATTACATTAAAAAACTGAAGCTGCCCGGTATTCATCTGCGGGAAGAGTCGCGTCGTTACTATCCCTCCGGCGAAGTAACCGCTCACCTCATAGGTTTTACCAACGTCGACAGCCAGGGCATTGAAGGGGTCGAGAAGAGCTTTGATAAGTGGCTTACCGGTCAGCCCGGCGAGCGCATCGTACGTAAAGACCGCTATGGCCGGGTGATTGAAGATATCTCCTCCACTGACAGCCAGGCGGCGCACAACCTTGCCCTGAGCATCGACGAGCGGCTTCAGGCGCTGGTCTACCGCGAGCTGAACAACGCCGTGGCCTTTAACAAGGCCGAATCCGGCAGTGCCGTGCTGGTAGACGTTAACACCGGCGAAGTGCTGGCAATGGCGAACAGCCCCTCATACAACCCGAACAACCTCAGCGGTACGCAGAAAGACGTGATGCGTAACCGTACCATTACCGACGTATTCGAACCTGGCTCTACCGTGAAGCCAATGGTGGTGATGACCGCTCTGCAGCGCGGCGTGGTCAGAGAGAACACCGTTCTGAATACTGTCCCTTACCGTATTAACGGCCACGAGATCAAAGACGTGGCGCGCTACAGCGAATTGACCCTGACCGGGGTACTACAGAAGTCGAGTAACGTCGGTGTATCAAAGCTGGCGTTAGCGATGCCCTCCTCAGCGCTGGTAGAAACTTACTCGCGTTTTGGCCTGGGAAAAGCGACCAATTTGGGGTTGGTCGGAGAACGCAGTGGCTTATATCCTCAAAAACAACGGTGGTCTGACATAGAGAGGGCCACCTTCTCTTTCGGCTACGGGCTAATGGTAACCCCGTTACAGTTAGCGCGAGTCTACGCAACAATCGGCAGCTACGGCATCTACCGTCCGCTGTCGATCACCAAAGTTGATCCGCCCGTTCCGGGCGAGCGTATCTTCCCGGAATCCATCGTTCGTACCGTGGTGCACATGATGGAGAGCGTGGCGCTGCCCGGCGGCGGCGGCGTGAAGGCCGCCATCAAAGGCTATCGCATCGCCATTAAAACCGGTACCGCGAAAAAGGTCGGGCCGGACGGACGCTATATCAATAAATACATTGCCTACACCGCGGGCGTCGCGCCCGCCAGCCAGCCGCGTTTTGCGCTGGTGGTGGTCATTAACGATCCGCAGGCGGGTAAATACTACGGTGGTGCCGTTTCCGCACCGGTCTTCGGAGCCATTATGGGCGGCGTACTGCGCACCATGAACATCGAGCCGGACGCGTTAGCAACGGGCGAAAAAAGTGAATTTGTGATTAATGAAGGCGAGGGAACAGGTGGCAGATCGTAATTTGCGCGACCTTCTCGCTCCGTGGGTATCGAATTTGCCTGCGCGAGCTTTGCGGGAAATGACACTCGATAGTCGCGTGGCGGCAGCGGGCGATCTCTTTGTGGCGGTAGTGGGCCACCAGGCGGACGGGCGTCGGTATATCCCGCAGGCGATAGCACAGGGCGTGGCGGCCATCATTGCGGAAGCAAAAGGCGAGGCCGCCGACGGTGAGATCCGTGAAGTTCACGGCGTGCCGGTTATCTACCTTAGCCAGCTCAACGAGCGCCTCTCCGCGCTGGCCGGACGATTTTATAATGAGCCTGCCGAGCGTTTAAGCCTGGTGGGCGTCACCGGTACCAACGGCAAAACCACGACTACCCAGCTGCTGGCGCAGTGGGCACAGCTGCTGGGTGAAACCAGCGCGGTCATGGGTACGGTAGGCAACGGCCTGCTGGGCAAGGTGATCCCAACCGAAAACACCACCGGCTCCGCCATTGACGTTCAGCATGTGATTGCCGATCTGGCAGGGCAGGGGGCAACCTTTGCCGCGATGGAGGTCTCCTCCCACGGCCTGGTACAGCACCGCGTCGCCGCCCTCAAGTTCCGTGCCTCAGTATTCACTAACCTGAGCCGCGATCACCTCGATTATCACGGGGATATGGCGGGCTACGAATCAGCAAAATGGCAGCTCTTCTCCGCGCACCACTACGGACAGGCGATCGTTAACGCCGATGACGAAGTAGGCCGCCGCTGGCTGGCTAACCTGCCGGACGCCGTTGCGGTCTCTATGGAAGGGCACATCAATCCCGACTGTCATGGCCGCTGGCTGAAAGCCGAGGCGGTAAGCTATCACGACAGCGGTGCCACGGTGCGCTTCACCTCCTCCTGGGGCGAGGGCGAGATCGAAAGTCGCCTGATGGGGGCGTTTAACGTCAGCAACCTGCTGCTGGCGCTGGCAACCCTGCTGGCGCTTGACTTCCCGCTGAGCGATCTGCTGAAGACGGCCTCGCGCCTGCAGCCGGTATGTGGCCGCATGGAGGTCTTCACCGCGCCAGGTAAACCGACGGTAGTGGTGGATTACGCCCACACTCCGGACGCGCTGGAGAAAGCGCTGCAGGCTGCGCGCCTGCACTGCACCGGTAAGCTGTGGTGCGTCTTTGGCTGCGGCGGCGATCGTGACAAGGGCAAGCGTCCGCTGATGGGTGCCATTGCCGAAGAGTTTGCCGACGTTCCGGTTGTCACCGATGACAATCCGCGTACCGAAGAGCCACGCGCCATCATTAACGATATTCTCGCTGGCATGCTCGATGCAGGTCGCGCCCGGGTGGTGGAAGGCCGCGCCGAAGCGGTAACCAGCGCCATTATGCAGGCGAAAGAGAACGACGTCGTGCTGCTGGCCGGTAAGGGCCATGAAGATTATCAGATTGTCGGCACCCGCCGTCTCGACTATTCCGACCGCGTCACCGCCGCGCGTCTGCTGGGAGTGGTGGCATGATTAGCGTAACACTTAGCGAGCTGGCCCAGATCCTTAACGGCGAGCTGCACGGCCAGAGTCTGACTATTGATGCCGTCACCACCGATACCCGCCAGCTAACGCCGGGCTGTTTGTTCGTGGCTCTGAAAGGTGAACGCTTCGACGCCCATGACTTTGCCGATAAGGCGAAGGCAGGCGGCGCGGGCGCGCTGCTGGTCAGCCGCAAGCTCGATTGCGATCTGCCCCAGCTGGTGGTGAAGGATACCCGTCTCGCCTTTGGCGAAATCGCGGCCTGGGTGCGCCAGCAGGTGCCAACCCGCGTGGTCGCGCTCACTGGCTCCTCCGGTAAAACCTCGGTGAAAGAGATGGCCGCCGCCATCCTCAGCGAGTGCGGCAATACGCTTTATACCGCAGGCAACCTAAATAATGACATCGGCGTGCCGATGACACTGCTACGCCTGACGAAAGAGCACCAGTATGCGGTGATCGAGCTGGGGGCTAACCACCAGGGCGAAATCGCCTGGACCGTTAGCCTGACCCGTCCGGAAGCGGCGCTGGTCAACAACCTGGCAGCCGCACACCTGGAGGGCTTCGGCTCGCTGGCGGGCGTGGCGAAGGCGAAGGGTGAGATCTTTACCGGCCTGCCGCTCGACGGCGTGGCGATCATGAACGCGGACAACAACGACTGGCTGAACTGGCAGAGCGTTATCGGCGAGCGCAAAATCTGGCGCTTCTCACCGAACGCAGCTAACAGCGACTTCACTGCCAATAACGTGCATGTGACCTCGCACGGGACCACCTTCACGCTGCAAACCCCAACCGGCAACGTTGAGGTGCTGCTGCCGCTGCCGGGTCGTCACAACATTGCTAACGCGCTGGCCGCAACGGCGCTGGCGATGGCGGTGGGCGCACCGCTGGACGCGGTGAAAGCCGGGCTGGCGAAGCTGAAGGCCGTGCCGGGACGTCTGTTTCCCATTCAGCTTGCGGAAAACCAGCTTCTGCTCGACGACTCCTACAACGCTAACGTCGGCTCGATGACCGCGGCGGCGCAGGTGCTCTCCGAGATGCCGGGCTACCGGGTGATGGTGGTGGGCGATATGGCCGAGCTGGGCGATGAGAGCGAAGCGTGCCATCAGCAGGTGGGTGAGGCGGCGAAAGCCTCCGGCCTCGATCGCGTGCTGAGCGTGGGCGTTCAGAGCAAAGGTATCTCCGACGCCAGCGGCGTTGGCGAACATTTTAACGATAAAGCTGCGCTGATCGCGCGTCTCAAGACGCTGATTGCAGAGCAGCAGATTATTACCATTTTGGTGAAAGGTTCACGTAGTGCTGCCATGGAAGAGGTAGTACGCGCATTACAGGAGAATGGGACATGTTAGTTTGGCTGGCCGAGCATTTGGTCAAATATTATTCGGGCTTTAACGTCTTTTCCTATCTGACGTTTCGCGCCATTGTCAGCCTGCTGACCGCGCTCTTCATCTCCTTATGGATGGGGCCGCGCATGATCGCCCGCCTGCAAAAGCTCTCGTTTGGCCAGGTTGTTCGTAACGACGGTCCGGAATCACACTTCAGCAAGCGCGGCACGCCGACGATGGGCGGGATCATGATCCTTACCGCGATTGTGGTGTCGGTACTCCTGTGGGCTTACCCCTCTAACCCCTACGTCTGGTGCGTGCTGGTGGTGCTGGTGGGCTACGGCATCATCGGCTTTGTCGACGACTACCGTAAGGTGGTGCGCAAAGATACCAAGGGCCTTATCGCCCGCTGGAAATATTTCTGGATGTCGGTCATCGCCCTGGGCGTCTCCTTTGCGCTCTATCTGGTGGGCAACGATACCCCGGCTACGCAGCTGGTCGTGCCGTTCTTTAAAGACGTTATGCCGCAGCTGGGCATCCTCTATATTCTGCTGGCCTACTTCGTCATCGTCGGTACCGGCAACGCCGTGAACCTTACCGACGGCCTCGACGGCTTAGCGATTATGCCTACCGTGCTGGTGGCGTCAGGCTTTGCGCTGGTCGCCTGGGCAACCGGCAACATGAACTTTGCCAGCTATCTGCACATTCCCTACCTGCGTCACGCCGGTGAGCTGGTGATCGTCTGTACGGCTATCGTCGGGGCAGGGCTGGGCTTTCTGTGGTTTAACACCTATCCGGCGCAGGTCTTCATGGGCGATGTCGGTTCGCTGGCGCTGGGCGGCGCGCTGGGCATTATCGCCGTGCTGCTGCGTCAGGAGTTCCTGCTGGTGATCATGGGTGGCGTATTCGTGGTGGAGACCCTGTCGGTGATCCTGCAGGTGGGCTCCTTCAAGCTGCGTGGACAGCGTATCTTCCGTATGGCCCCGATCCATCACCACTATGAACTGAAAGGCTGGCCGGAGCCACGCGTCATCGTGCGCTTCTGGGTTATTTCGCTGATGCTGGTGCTGATTGGCCTGGCTACGCTGAAGGTGCGTTAATCATGGCAGATTACCAGGGTAAACAGGTCGTCATCATTGGGTTAGGGTTAACCGGGCTATCCTGCGTGGACTTTTTCCTCGCGCGTGGCGTAACGCCGCGGGTGATGGATACGCGCACCGCGCCACCGGGGCTGGAGAAGCTGCCGGAGTCGGTGGAGCGCCACCTTGGTAGTCTGAATGACGACTGGCTGCTGGCGGCGGATCTGATCGTTGCCAGCCCCGGTCTCGCCCTGGCGCACCCTTCGCTGAGCGCGGCCGCCGAGGCTGGCGTAGAGATCGTCGGCGATATCGAGCTGTTTGTGCGTGAAGCTCAGGCACCGGTGATTGCGATCACCGGCTCTAACGGCAAAAGCACCGTGACTAAGCTGGTGGGCGAGATGGCGGAAGCGGCGGGCGTTGACGTCGGCGTTGGCGGCAATATCGGTCTGCCGGCGCTGATGTTGCTCGACAGCAACCGCGAGCTGTACGTGCTGGAGCTCTCCAGCTTCCAGTTAGAGACGACCTCCAGCCTGCGCGCCGTGGCGGCGACAATCCTCAACGTCACTGAAGACCATATGGATCGCTATCCGTTTGGCCTACAGCAGTACCGTGCCGCCAAGCTACGCATTTTTGAGAATGCCAAAGTCTGCGTGGTCAACGCCGACGATGCCCTGACCATGCCGGTACGCGGCGCGGACGAGCGCTGCATCAGCTTTGGCGTTGACGTGGGCGACTATCACCTCAACCGCCAGCAGGGCGAAACCTGGCTGCGGGTGAAGGGTGAGAAAGTGCTAAACGTTAAAGAGATGAAGCTCAGCGGCCAGCACAACTACACCAACGCCCTGGCGGCGCTGGCGCTGGCGGATGCCGCAGGCCTGCCGCGCGCCACCAGCCTGAAGGCATTAACCACCTTTACCGGTCTCGCGCACCGTTTCCAGCTGGCGCTGGAGCACAACGGCGTGCGCTGGATCAACGACTCCAAGGCCACCAACGTCGGCAGCACCGAAGCGGCGCTTAACGGCCTGCACGTAGACGGTACCCTGCACCTGCTGCTGGGCGGCGACGGCAAGTCGGCAGACTTCTCACCGCTGAGCCGCTACCTGAACGGTAATAATGTGCGTCTCTACTGCTTTGGCCGTGACGGCGCAGAGCTGGCGGCGTTGCGCCCTGAGATTGCCGAACAGACCGAGACAATGGAGCAGGCGATGCGTCTTATCGCGCCGCAGCTCACGCCTGGCGATATGGTGCTGCTGTCACCCGCCTGTGCCAGCCTCGATCAGTTTAAGAACTTTGAACAACGGGGCGATGAGTTCACCCGTCTGGCGAAGGAGTTAGGCTAATGCGCTTATCACTCCCTCGTCTGAGGCTGCCACGCATGCCGCGTCTACCGGGATTCGGTATCCTGGAGTGGCTGTTTGCGGCGCTCAAGGGCTGGGTCATGGGCTCGCGTGAGAAAGATACCGATAGCCTGGTCATGTACGACCGGATGCTGCTGTGGCTGACCTTTGGCCTCGCGGCGGTAGGCTTTATTATGGTGACCTCCGCCTCGATGCCGGTAGGGCAGCGCCTGACCAACGATCCCTTCTTCTTTGCCAAACGCGATGCGCTCTACATCTTCCTCGCGTTTTGTATGGCGATGATCACCCTGCGCCTGCCGATGGAGTTCTGGCAGCGCTGGAGCTCGGCGATGCTGATCGCCTCTATTGTCATGCTGCTGCTGGTACTGCTGGTAGGCAGCTCGATTAACGGGGCGTCGCGCTGGATCGACCTTGGCGTAATGCGCTTCCAGCCTGCCGAGTTCACCAAGCTGTCGCTCTTCTGCTACCTCGCCAACTACCTGGTGCGTAAGGTGGATGAGGTGCGTAATAACCTGCGCGGCTTCTTAAAGCCGATGGGCGTGATTCTGGTGCTGGCGGTGCTGCTGCTGGCGCAGCCTGACCTCGGAACCGTGGTGGTGCTGTTTGTCACTACCCTCGCCATGCTGTTCCTCGCCGGGGCCAAGCTATGGCAGTTTATTGCCATTATCGGGATGGGCATCTCTGCCGTAGTGCTGCTGATCCTCGCCGAACCCTACCGTATCCGCCGCGTCACCTCGTTCTGGAACCCATGGGAAGATCCCTTTGGCAGCGGCTACCAGCTGACCCAGTCGCTGATGGCCTTTGGCCGGGGCGAGTTCTGGGGACAGGGCCTGGGCAATTCGGTACAAAAACTGGAGTACCTGCCGGAGGCACATACCGACTTCATTTTCTCCATTATCGGCGAAGAACTGGGTTATATCGGTGTGGTACTGGCGCTTTTGATGGTATTCTTCGTCGCTTTCCGTGCGATGTCTATTGGACGGAAAGCGCTGGATATTGACCATCGCTTCTCGGGTTTCCTGGCCTGTTCGATCGGTATTTGGTTTAGTTTTCAGGCACTCGTCAACGTTGGCGCGGCCGCCGGGATGCTGCCAACCAAGGGTCTGACGCTGCCGCTGATCAGCTACGGTGGCTCCAGCCTGTTAATTATGTCGACGGCGATCATGATGCTGTTGCGTATAGATTATGAAACGCGTCTGGAAAAAGCCCAGGCGTTTACACGAGGTGTTCGATGAGTGGGCAACCGAAGCGGTTAATGGTGATGGCAGGCGGCACGGGTGGGCACGTTTTCCCCGGCCTGGCGGTTGCGCACCATTTAATGGCCCAGGGCTGGCAGGTTCGCTGGCTGGGTACCGCCGATCGTATGGAAGCGGATTTGGTGCCAAAACACGGTATCGAGATCGACTTTATTCGCATCTCCGGCCTGCGCGGGAAGGGGCTGAAGGCCATGCTGCTTGCGCCGCTGCGTATCTTTAACGCCTGGCGTCAGGCGCGGACGATCATGCAGCGCTTCAAACCGGATGTGGTGCTGGGGATGGGCGGCTATGTCTCCGGGCCGGGCGGCCTCGCCGCCTGGTCGCTGGGCATTCCAGTCGTGCTGCACGAGCAGAACGGCATTGCCGGGCTGACCAATAAATGGCTGGCGAAGATCGCCACCAAGGTGATGCAGGCCTTCCCCGGCGCGTTTCCGCAGGCTGACGTGGTGGGTAACCCGGTACGTACCGACGTGCTGGCGCTACCGCTACCGGCGGATCGCCTCTCTGGCCGTGAAGGACCGGTACGCGTACTGGTCGTGGGCGGCTCGCAGGGCGCACGGGTGCTGAACCAGACGCTGCCGCAGGTAGCCGCAAAGCTTGGCGATGCGGTGACCATCTGGCACCAGAGCGGGAAAGGGGCGCAGCAGACGGTTGAGCAGGCTTATGCCGACGCCGGTCAGCCGCAGCACCGCGTGACCGAGTTTATTGATGATATGGCTGCGGCCTACGCCTGGGCCGACGTGGTGGTTTGTCGCTCCGGGGCGCTGACGGTAAGCGAGATTGCTGCCGCTGGGCTGCCCGCGCTGTTTGTGCCGTTCCAACATAAGGATCGGCAGCAGTACTGGAATGCGCTGCCGCTTGAGCAGGTGCACGCGGCGAAGATCCTTGAGCAGCCGCAGTTTACCGTTGATTCCGTCGTCGAGACGCTGGCGAGCTGGGATCGCGTTACGTTACTGGGGATGGCCGAGCGCGCGCGCGCCGCAGCCATTCCTGATGCTACCGACCGGGTAGCAAAAGCCGTAAGCCTTGCTGCACAGGCTTAACCATCGCGACGCCTTTTGCGTCGCACGAATTTTAGAAGTTTATGGCGTTTAGAGAATGAATACACAACAACTGGCGAAACTGCGTTCTATCGTGCCCGAGATGCGTCGCGTCCGGCACATTCACTTCGTTGGCATTGGCGGGGCTGGCATGGGCGGCATCGCAGAGGTGCTGGCGAACGAAGGCTATCAGATCAGCGGTTCCGACCTTGCGCCAAACCCGGTTACGCAGCAGCTGGCCGCCCTTGGCGCGACCATCTACTTCAACCATCGCCCGGAGAACGTGCGTGACGCCAGCGTCGTAGTGGTCTCCAGCGCCATCTCTGCCGATAACCCGGAGATCGTTGCCGCACACGAGGCGCGTATTCCGGTGATCCGCCGCGCAGAGATGCTGGCGGAGCTGATGCGTTTTCGCCACGGCATCGCCATTGCCGGGACGCATGGCAAAACCACGACCACCGCGATGGTCTCCAGTATCTATGCCGAGGCCGGACTGGATCCGACCTTTGTTAACGGCGGGCTGGTGAAAGCCGCAGGTGTGCACGCACGTCTGGGCCACAGCCGCTACCTGATTGCCGAAGCGGATGAGAGCGACGCCTCGTTCCTGCATCTGCAGCCGATGGTGGCGATCGTCACCAATATCGAAGCCGACCATATGGATACCTACCAGGGCGACTTTGAGAACCTGAAGCAGACCTTTATTAACTTCCTGCACAACCTGCCGTTCTATGGCCGGGCGGTCATGTGTGTGGACGACCCGGTATGCCGCGAGCTGCTGCCGCGTGTGGGCCGCCAGATCACCACCTACGGCTTTAGCGACGACGCGGACGTGCGGGTAGAGAGCTACCAGCAGACCGGGCCGCAGGGACACTTTGTGCTGGTGCGCCAGGACAAACCTAATTTACAGGTGACGCTGAACGCGCCGGGCCGTCATAACGCTCTGAACGCGGCGGCGGCGGTTGCAGTGGCTACGGAAGAGGGGATTGACGACGAAGCAATTCTGCGCGCGCTGGAGAGCTTCCAGGGTACCGGACGCCGCTTCGACTTCCTCGGCGCGTTCCCGCTGGAGCAGGTAAACGGCAAAGCGGGCAGCGCCATGCTGGTTGACGACTACGGTCATCACCCGACCGAGGTAGATGCCACCATCAAGGCCGCGCGTGCGGGCTGGCCGGATAAAAATCTGGTGATGATTTTCCAGCCGCACCGTTTCACCCGTACCCGTGACCTGTACGATGATTTTGCCAACGTGCTGACCCAGGTGGATGCCCTGCTAATGCTGGACGTTTACGCCGCAGGCGAGACGCCGATCCCAGGCGCGGACAGCCGCTCCCTGTGCCGCACCATCCGTGGCCGGGGAAAAATCGACCCGATTCTGGTTCCGGATCCGGCCCAGATCGCAGCGATGCTGGCCCCGGTATTAACCGGTAACGATCTCATTCTGGTTCAGGGTGCAGGTAACATCGGTAAAATCGCCCGCAGCCTGGCCGAGAACAAACTGAAGCCGCAGCAGCCGCAGGAGGAAGAGCGTCATGGCTAATAAAGTTGCAGTCCTGCTGGGCGGTACCTCCGCAGAGCGTGAGGTGTCACTGAACTCCGGCGCAGCGGTGCTGGCTGGCCTGCGTGAGGGTGGGGTAGATGCCCATCCGGTCGATCCGCGTGACACCGACGTCACCCAGCTTAAGAGCATGGGCTTTGACAAGGTCTTTATTGCCCTGCACGGTCGCGGCGGTGAAGACGGTACGCTACAGGGTCTGCTTGAGCTGACCGGTCTGCCCTATACCGGCAGCGGCGTGATGGCGTCCGCCATCTCTATGGATAAGCTGCGCAGCAAGCTGCTGTGGCAGGGCGCGGGCTTGCCTGTCGCGCCGTGGGCGGCAGTCACGCGTAAAGCATTTGAGCAGGGCCTGGACGAGAGCGTGCTTCAGCACATCGCCAGCCTGGGTCTGCCGCTGATCGTTAAGCCCAGCCGGGAAGGCTCCAGCGTCGGCATGTCAAAAGTTGACGAAGCTGACGCGCTGCATGCGGCGTTAGCTTTAGCGTTTCAGCATGATGAAGAAGTCTTAGTTGAGAAGTGGCTGAGCGGGCCAGAATTTACCGTTGCAGTATTAGGGGAAGAAATTTTACCCTCAATTCGCATCCAACCCGCAGGAACCTTCTATGATTATGAGGCAAAGTATCTCTCTGATGAGACTCAGTATTTCTGCCCCAGCGGATTAGAAGCGGAGCGCGAGGCGCTGTTACGCGATCTGGTACTAAAGGCCTGGAACGTATTAGGCTGCCGTGGATGGGGTCGAATCGATGCCATGCAGGATAGCGATGGTCACTTCTATCTGCTGGAAGCGAACACCTCGCCGGGAATGACCAGCCACAGTCTGGTCCCGATGGCGGCTCGCCAGGCTGGATTAAGTTTCTCGCAATTGGTTGTACGAATTCTGGAGTTGGCGGACTGATATGTCGCAGGCTGCGCTAAACACGCGAAACCGCGAAGAGGAGGAGGTTGTTGCCTCCCGGCGGAATAATGGAACGCGTCTTGCAGGAATTGTGTTTCTGCTGGCGGTGCTGTGCACCGTGTTGGTGAGCGGCTGGATGATTCTGGGCTGGATGGACGATGCGCAGCGCCTGCCGCTGTCGAAGCTTGTGGTCACCGGTGAGCGCCACTACACGCGCAACGATGATATTCGCCAGTCGATTCTGGCGCTGGGTGCCCCTGGAACCTTTATGACCCAGGATGTGAATATCATTCAGAGCCAGATTGAACGTCTGCCGTGGATCAAGCAGGCCAGCGTAAGAAAGCAATGGCCGGACGAATTGAAGATTCATCTGGTTGAATATGTCCCGATTGCGCGGTGGAATGATCAGCACATGATGGACGTTGATGGAAATTCGTTCAGCGTGCCCACCGATCGAGCCAAAGAACAGAATCTTCCGCTGCTGTTTGGCCCGGAGGGAAGCGAAAGCGAAGTATTGCAGGGCTATCGCGACATGGGGCAGGTGTTGGCAAAGGATAAATTTACGTTGAAAGAGGCGGCGATGACCGCCCGTCGCTCCTGGCAGTTGACGCTTAATAATGGAATCAAGCTCAACCTGGGCCGGGGGGATACGATGAAACGTCTGTCACGCTTTGTAGAACTCTATCCTGTTCTGCAGCAGCAGGCGCAAACCGACGGCAAAGAGATCAGTTATGTCGATCTGCGCTATGACTCGGGCGCGGCGGTCGGTTGGAAACCGGCACCCATTGTGGATCCTAATCAGCAACAGAATCAGGCACAGGCAGAGCAATAATGATCAAGGCGACGGACAGAAAACTGGTAGTAGGACTGGAGATTGGCACCGCGAAGGTCGCCGCTTTGGTAGGGGAAGTTCTGCCCGACGGTATGATCAATATCATTGGCGTGGGCAGTTGCCCGTCGCGGGGTATGGATAAAGGCGGGGTCAACGATTTAGAGTCGGTGGTGAAGTGTGTGCAGCGCGCCATCGATCAGGCCGAGCTAATGGCGGACTGCCAGATTTCGTCGGTTTACCTGGCGCTCTCCGGCAAGCATATTAGCTGTCAGAATGAGATCGGTATGGTGCCCATTTCCGAAGAGGAAGTGAGCCAGGAAGACGTTGAAAACGTGGTGCATACCGCCAAGTCGGTGCGTGTGCGCGACGAGCACCGGGTCCTGCATGTTATTCCGCAGGAGTACGCCATTGACTACCAGGAAGGGATCAAAAACCCGGTAGGTTTATCCGGTGTGCGGATGCAGGCAAAAGTGCACCTGATCACATGTCACAACGATATGGCAAAAAACATTGTCAAAGCGGTTGAACGATGTGGTCTGAAAGTTGACCAACTAATTTTTGCCGGACTGGCGTCCAGCTATTCCGTGTTGACGGAAGACGAACGTGAGCTGGGTGTCTGCGTAGTGGATATCGGTGGTGGTACAATGGACATCGCCGTGTATACCGGCGGTGCGCTGCGCCATACCAAGGTGATCCCCTACGCGGGGAACGTGGTAACCAGCGATATCGCCTATGCCTTCGGTACGCCGCCAAGCGATGCCGAAGCTATTAAGGTTCGTCACGGCTGTGCCCTGGGCGCAATTGTCGGTAAAGACGAAAGCGTAGAGGTGCCGAGCGTGGGCGGACGTCCACCGCGCAGCCTGCAGCGTCAGACGCTGGCGGAGGTGATTGAGCCGCGCTACACGGAACTGCTCAATCTGGTGAACGAAGAAATTTTACAGCTGCAGGAACAGCTCCGACAACAAGGAGTTAAGCACCATCTTGCAGCTGGGATTGTATTAACCGGCGGCGCAGCGCAAATCGAAGGGCTTGCAGCCTGTGCGCAACGCGTGTTTCATACACAGGTGCGCATAGGTGCGCCGCTGAATATCACGGGCCTGACGGACTATGCCCAGGAGCCGTACTATTCAACGGCGGTAGGTCTGCTGCACTACGGGAAGGAGTCCCATTTAAGTGGTGAAGCAGAGGTGGAAAAACGTGCGTCAGTCGGCTCGTGGATCAAACGTCTGAACAGCTGGCTGCGAAAAGAGTTTTAATATTTTCAGAGACCGCACAAAATTAGCGGTCTCAGGCGACAGGTACTTACATTGAATCCCTCTTGCAGCCTTAACGCAGTTTGAAGGATGATGTGTAAAATCGGAGAGAAAATTATGTTTGAACCTATGGAACTGACCAACGACGCGGTGATTAAAGTCATCGGCGTCGGTGGCGGCGGCGGTAACGCCGTTGAGCACATGGTGCGCGAGCGCATCGAAGGCGTTGAATTCTTTGCAGTGAATACCGACGCCCAGGCGTTGCGTAAGACCGCGGTGGGACAGACCATCCAGATCGGCGGCGGCATCACCAAAGGTCTGGGAGCGGGTGCTAACCCAGAAGTCGGCCGCAATGCAGCCGAAGAGGACCGTGAGGCGCTGCGCGCTGCGCTCGACGGCGCAGACATGGTGTTCATCGCCGCCGGTATGGGCGGTGGCACAGGTACAGGTGCTGCGCCGGTGGTTGCCGAAGTGGCCAAAGATTTAGGTATTCTGACCGTTGCCGTCGTGACCAAGCCTTTCAACTTCGAAGGCAAGAAGCGTATGGCCTTTGCGGAGCAGGGGATCACCGAGCTGTCTAAGCACGTTGACTCCCTGATCACCATCCCGAACGACAAGCTGCTGAAGGTGCTGGGTCGTGGCATCTCTCTGCTTGACGCCTTTGGCGCGGCCAACGACGTGCTGAAAGGCGCGGTCCAGGGCATCGCCGAGCTGATCACCCGTCCGGGCCTGATGAACGTCGACTTCGCCGACGTGCGCACCGTGATGTCCGAAATGGGCTACGCGATGATGGGCTCCGGCGTAGCGAAAGGGGAAGATCGTGCGGAAGAAGCTGCCGAGATGGCTATCTCCAGCCCGCTGCTGGAAGATATCGACCTCTCTGGCGCGCGCGGCGTTCTTGTCAACATTACGGCGGGCTTCGACCTGCGTCTGGACGAGTTTGAAACCGTGGGTAACACCATCCGTGCCTTTGCGTCGGATAACGCGACCGTGGTTATCGGTACCTCTCTGGATCCAGAGATGAACGACGAGCTGCGCGTAACCGTGGTAGCCACCGGTATTGGCATGGACAAACGTCCTGAAATTACCCTGGTAACCAACAAACAGCAGCAGCAGCCGGTAATGGATCGCTACCAGCAGCACGGTATGGCACCGCTGAGCCAGGAGCAGAAACCGGCCGCGAAAGTGGTCAATGACCCGACGCCGCAGACCGCAAAAGAGCCAGATTATCTCGATATTCCGGCATTTTTACGTAAGCAGGCTGATTAAGAATTAGCTGGAAGTTGGGCATTGTCGCTCTTTGTGCTAAACTGGCCCGCCGGTTGTATAGTACAATTCGGTTGGATTAGTAACTAGGCGAGATTATACGATGATCAAACAAAGGACACTTAAACGTATCGTTCAGGCGACTGGCGTCGGTTTGCATACCGGCAAGAAAGTCACCCTGACGTTGCGACCTGCGTCGGCCAACACCGGGGTCATCTATCGTCGCACTGACTTGAATCCACCGGTAGATTTTCCGGCCGATGCCAAATCCGTGCGTGATACCATGCTCTGCACCTGCCTGGTGAACGAGCATGACGTGCGGATCTCTACCGTAGAGCACCTCAACGCCGCGCTGGCGGGTCTGGGTATCGACAACATCATGATTGAAGTTGACGCCCCTGAGATCCCAATTATGGACGGTAGTGCAGCTCCGTTCGTGTACCTGCTGCTTGATGCCGGTATCGAAGAGCTGAACTGTGCGAAGAAATTCCTTCGCATTAAAGAGACCGTTCGCGTTGAAGACGGCGACAAATGGGCTGAATTCAAGCCGTACAATGGTTTTACGCTCGATTTCACCATCGACTTTAACCATCCGGCGATCGATGCCAGTAGCCAGCGCTACGCGATGAACTTCTCTGCCGACGCATTTATGCGCCAGATTAGCCGCGCGCGTACCTTCGGCTTTATGCGTGATATCGAGTACCTGCAGTCTCGTGGTCTGTGCCTGGGCGGCAGCTTCGATTGTGCCATCGTGGTTGATGACTATCGCGTACTGAACGAAGATGGCCTGCGTTTTGAAGACGAGTTTGTGCGTCACAAAATGCTGGATGCGATCGGTGACCTGTTCATGTGCGGTCACAATATTATCGGGGCATTTACCGCTTATAAATCCGGTCATGCACTGAATAATAAACTTCTGCAGGCGGTCCTGGCTAAACAGGAAGCCTGGGAATACGTGACGTTCCAGGACGACGCTGAGCTGCCTCTGGCATTCAAAGCACCGTCAACGGTACTGGCATAATCCTCCAGACCGTTTAGTAAAAATTCGACTGGTTAACCTGGCACTCTCTCCGGTCAGGGGCGCCAGTCGTTTTTGTTTCCAGGTTTTACCGGTTCTCTTCTCGCCCCTGATGCACAAATCCAGAGATAATTTACTGCCCAAAGCGGTGCGTTCGCTGTTTTCTTAAGCATTTTCACCCTGCTATGCCCCTCATTGTTACTGCCGTGTAGCGCCTTTAATGGTAATATTTGGTCGCAAAATAACGGATGTTGATGTGAATCGGGTAGGTTTAACCCATTAATGGTGGAGCAAGTGAGCGGATTACTGACGCGCTGGCGACAATTTGGCAGACGCTACTTCTGGCCGCATCTCTTTTTAGGGATGGTCGCGGCGAGTCTTGGCTTGCCCGCGCCTGGTACGCAGAACCACTCCGCCCAGCCTGAAAAGGCGACCGCCAGCAACCATAACCGCACCAGCCCGGTTAACTTCACCAGCCTCGCGCTGCTCGAAGCCAGCCGCCGTCCGACCTTTACCGTCGACTACTGGCACCAGCATGCTATCCGCACCGTTATTCGCCACCTATCCTTTGCGATGGCACCGCAAGCGCTGTCGGTTGCCGAAGAGCCGCTGCCCGTCCAGGCGCACCATCTGGCGCTGCTGGATACGCTTAATGCCCTGCTGACCCAGGAGGGCAAGCCGCCGGTTATTGTTCGCCATAGCATCCTTGTCACTCCAGAACCGCACGCTGCGTTTACCGTCGCCGACTGGCTCGCGCAGGTGCAGGGGATCCGCGCTGGACCTCAACGCCTCAGCTAAATTAACCGTTTCAACACTTTAATTTATCTGCCCATTTTGGGGCGTTTGAGAATTTATTATGCTTATTAAACTGTTAACAAAAGTATTTGGTAGCCGTAACGATCGTACCCTGCGCCGGATGCGCAAAGCTGTCACCGTCATCAACGGTATGGAACCGGCCATGGAGAAGCTCAGCGATGATGAGCTGAAAGCCAAAACCGCCGAGTTTCGCGCCCGTCTGGAAAAAGGCGAGACCGTAGAGAGCCTGATCCCGGAGGCGTTCGCTGTGGTTCGCGAAGCGAGCAAGCGCGTGTTCGGCATGCGCCACTTTGACGTCCAGCTGCTGGGCGGGATGGTGCTTAACGATCGCTGCATCGCCGAGATGCGTACCGGTGAAGGTAAAACCCTGACCGCAACCCTGCCTGCCTACCTGAACGCCCTGAGCGGCAAAGGCGTGCACGTGGTTACCGTCAACGACTACCTCGCTCAGCGTGACGCCGAAAACAACCGTCCGCTGTTTGAGTTCCTTGGCATGAGCGTGGGTATCAACATGTCCGGCCTGCCTGCGCCGGCCAAGCGTGAAGCCTATGCCGCAGACATCACCTACGGCACCAACAACGAATACGGCTTTGACTACCTGCGTGACAACATGGCGTTCAGCCCGGAAGAGCGCGTTCAGCGTAAGCTGCACTATGCCCTGGTAGATGAGGTGGACTCCATCCTCATCGACGAAGCCCGTACGCCGCTGATCATCTCCGGTCCGGCGGAAGACAGCTCCGACATGTACAAGCGCGTCAACAAAATCATCCCTAACCTGATCCGTCAGGAGAAAGAGGACTCCGATACCTTCCAGGGCGAAGGCCACTTCTCCGTGGATGAGAAAGCGCGTCAGGTAAACCTGACCGAGCGCGGACTGGTACTGATTGAAGAGCTGCTGGTGAAAGAGGGCATCATGGACGAGGGCGAGTCGCTCTACTCCCCAGGCAATATTATGCTGATGCACCACGTTACCGCTGCGCTGCGTGCCCACGTGCTCTTCACCCGTGACGTGGACTACATCGTGAAAGACGGCGAAGTCATCATCGTTGATGAACACACCGGGCGTACCATGCAGGGCCGCCGTTGGTCCGATGGCCTGCACCAGGCCGTTGAAGCCAAAGAGGCCGTGGAGATCCAGAACGAGAACCAGACCCTGGCCTCTATCACCTTCCAGAACTACTTCCGCCTGTATGAGAAGCTGGCGGGGATGACCGGTACCGCCGATACCGAAGCGTTTGAGTTCAGCTCCATCTACAAGCTGGACACCGTGGTGGTGCCAACCAACCGTCCAATGATCCGTAAGGATCTGCCGGACCTGGTCTACATGACCGAAGCGGAAAAAATCCAGGCCATCATCGAAGATATCAAAGAGCGTACTGCTAACGGCCAGCCGGTGCTGGTAGGTACGATCTCCATTGAAAAATCCGAGGTGGTGTCTAACGAACTGACCAAAGCGGGTATCAAGCACAACGTTCTGAACGCCAAGTTCCACGCCAACGAAGCGGCAATTGTTGCCCAGGCGGGCTACCCGGCGGCGGTGACCATCGCCACCAACATGGCGGGTCGTGGTACTGATATTATGCTCGGTGGTAGCTGGCAGGCAGAGGTTGCCGCGCTGCCGGAGCCGACCGAAGAGCAGATTGCGAAGATCAAAGCGGACTGGCAGGTGCGTCATGATGCGGTCCTGGCCTCCGGCGGTCTGCACATCATTGGTACCGAGCGCCATGAATCCCGCCGTATCGACAACCAGCTGCGCGGCCGTTCTGGTCGTCAGGGTGACGCAGGCTCCTCCCGCTTCTACCTGTCGATGGAAGATGCCCTGATGCGTATCTTCGCCTCTGACCGCGTCTCCAATATGATGCGTAAGCTGGGGATGAAGCCGGGCGAAGCGATCGAGCACCCGTGGGTGACCAAGGCTATCGCCAACGCCCAGCGTAAGGTAGAGAGCCGCAACTTCGATATTCGTAAGCAGCTGCTGGAGTATGACGACGTGGCCAACGATCAGCGCCGCGCGATCTACACCCAGCGTAACGAGCTGCTGGACGTAAGCGACGTCAGCGAAACCATCACCAGCATCCGCGAAGATGTCTTCAAGGCGACTATCGACGGGCATATTCCGCCGCAGTCGCTGGAAGAGATGTGGGATATTCCAGGCCTGCAAGAGCGCCTGAAGAACGATTTCGATCTCGACCTGCCGATTGCCGAGTGGCTGGACAAAGAGCCGGATCTGCATGAAGAGACGCTGCGTGAGCGGATTATGCAGAGCGCGGTAGAAGTGTATCAGCGTAAAGAAGAAGTTGTGGGTGCCGAGATGATGCGCCACTTCGAAAAAGGCGTCATGCTGCAAACCCTCGACTCCCTGTGGAAAGAGCATCTGGCGGCGATGGACTACCTGCGTCAGGGCATCCACTTGCGTGGCTACGCGCAGAAGGATCCGAAGCAGGAGTACAAGCGCGAATCCTTCGCTATGTTCGCCGCGATGCTTGAGTCGCTTAAGTATGAAGTGATCAGCACCCTGTCGAAAGTGCAGGTGCGGATGCCGGAAGAGGTGGAAGAGATGGAGCAGCAGCGTCGTGAGGAGTCAGAGCGCCTGGCCCAGATGCAGCAGCTTAGCCACCAGTCCGACGACGCGCAGGCCGCGGCCGATCTGGCGGATCAGACCGGCGAGCGTAAAGTGGGCCGTAACGACCCATGCCCGTGCGGCTCTGGCAAAAAGTACAAACAGTGCCACGGCCGTCTGAGCTAAGCGTGACACACTAAAAACTAAGGCGCAGATTCTGCGCCTTTTTTATGGAGTCAACCTGATGAAAGTATTGAACATCGCCGCCGGGATCATTCGCAATCCGCAGGGCGAAATTTTTATTACCCAGCGCGCCGCCGATGCGCACATGGCCAATAAAAAAGAGTTTCCCGGCGGCAAGATTGAGGCTGGCGAAACGCCGGAGCAGGCGCTGGCGCGCGAACTGGACGAAGAGGTGGGCATCACCGTTACCTCAGCGCAGCTGTTTGAGAAGCTGGATTACCAGTATCCGGAGCTGCACATTACCCTGTGGTTCTACCTGGTCGAAAACTGGGAAGGGGAGCCGTGGGGCAAAGAGGGCCAGCCGGGGGAGTGGCTAACGCCGCAAGCGCTGAACGCGGACGATTTCCCACCCGCCAACCAGCCGATTGTCGCCCGGCTACGCGGCGAGTGATTTGATGGTTTTGTAGGCCCGGTAAGCGTAGCGCCACCGGGCAATTAACTTAAGGTTGTTTCTCTTCGCTCCAGCCATCGCTGTCGGAGAGATCGCCCTCGCTGGGGATACGCTTCTCTTCGGCGGCCCACTCGCCTAAATCGATAAGCTGGCAGCGCTTAGAGCAGAACGGGCGAAACGGGCTGGTCTCGTTCCAGATCACTTTCCGGCCGCAGGTTGGGCAGTTTACAACGGTTTCTTCAGACATCACTCCTCCTTAACAGCAGGCCAGGCTAAAATCGAGACGCTCCGGCACGTGGCCATTTTCGCTGTCCAGCGGCATAAAGCGGATGGCAAAGCGGCTCTTATGCCCGGAAATTTGCGGATAGAGCTGGTCGGCGAGGGTCAGCTCCAGACGCAGCAGATCGGCATCGTCACCGTTGTCCTGGTAGAAGCCGTTCAGGCTGGTCTGCTTGCGAAAGGGGGCAGAGTTGCGGATCAGGTCAAGGATCAGCGTCAGCGTCTGGGTCAGCGGCTGAAGGCTCTCCAGCCAGACGGCGACCTGCTCATCCCGCTGGGCCTGTGGGGCATAGAGCCACAGGTGCAGCGTCGGCAGATCGAAGCTGCAGCAGCCGCCGGGGATGGAGAGACGCTGACGTACCAGGCCAATCAGCCGCTCTTCACGCAGCAGCTGCCCAACGCGCGGGGCGGCCATCAGGGTGCTGCTGCTCTGCTTAAGCTGATCGCGCACTGCATCAATGCGGCTCTGATCGACCCCAGGCACTTCTACCCACGCTTTCAGCTTACGCTGCTGGCGCTCCAGCTCTTTCAGCAGCTCGGTGCGGATATCGCCGCGTTCGAACACGTCAAGCAGGTCTCCGGCGTTACGAAAAAAGTGTAAGGCGTCAGCGTGATCGCTGATAGGGAGACGGGCCGAGAGCTGCTGGAGCAGAAATTCAATGCGCAGCCAGGTGCGCATCTTTTCATTGAGCGGGTGTTCAAAAAGGACGTGGGTCTGCATTACGGTTTTTCCTGTGATACGACCTGGGAAGCGTAGCGTAGGTACGCCTCATGCAGGCGGGCAACATCCGATGCAACGGCATCTGGTGCGCCATTATTGTCAATAACGTCATCCGCGACGGCAAGGCGGGCTTCTCGCGTGGCCTGCGCGGCAAGAATATGCTCGGCGTGCTCACGCGTGACGCCATCGCGCTCTATCGTGCGGGAAATTTGTGTCTCCGGAGAGACGTCAACCACCAGTACCCGATCGGCTTTGGTATGCAGCTGGTTCTCTACCAGTAGCGGCACTACCCACAGCACGTAGGGCGATGTCGCCCCGGCAATCTGCCGCTGGGTCTCTTCGTGGATCAGGGGGTGGAGTAGTGCGTTAAGCCAGCGCTTATCGTCTGGTGAGGCGAAAATGCGTTCACGCAGCAGGCGGCGGTTAAGCGTGCCGTCCGGCTGGATAGTCTCTGGCCCAAAATGGGCCGCAATGGCGCGTAGGGCAGGAGCGCCAGGCTCAACCACCTGGCGGGCGATGACATCAGCATCAACGACGCTAACCCCATTTTTCAGGAATTCATTGGCAACTGTACTCTTCCCGCTGCCGATTCCCCCGGTTAAGGCGACCGTATACCCCATAACGCAAAATCCCAGACTGCTCTGCCAGCTCACGATCTTTTGATTTATTTGTTTCGTAAATCAAAAGGTTATAATTTGTACGGAAAACGACATGTTCAATAATCCGGACCCCGCCCATTCGGCAGGTAAATTTATAGGATTGTAGCGTAAAAAAAGAGAATTTCGCAGTCTTGCGGACTCCTATTTAGTGCGTATGATAGCGTCACTGGAGTTGTGTGTTAGCTCGTATGCGTTAGTCGCCATTAACCCCAGGAATCCGTTCATGCGTATTGAAGAAGATCTGAAATTAGGCTTTAAAGACGTTCTTATCCGCCCTAAGCGCTCTACCCTCAAAAGTCGTTCTGATGTCCAGCTGGAACGCGAATATACCTTTAAGCACTCTGGCATGACCTGGTCTGGCGTTCCTGTTATCGCAGCGAACATGGATACCGTAGGCACCTTCGCCATGGCGAAAGCGCTGGCGTCGTTCGACATCCTCACCGCCGTGCACAAGCATTACTCTGTCGAAGAGTGGAAAGCCTTTGTTGCCGCAGAGTCCGCAGACGTGTTGAAACACGTAATGGTTTCAACCGGGACCTCCGACGCCGACTTTGAAAAGACTAAACAGATCCTCGACGCCAGCCCGGCGCTGAGCTTTATCTGTATTGACGTTGCTAATGGTTACTCCGAGCACTTTGTGCAGTTCGTGGCCAAAGCTCGCGCGGCCTGGCCGACTAAAACTATCTGCGCCGGTAACGTAGTGACAGGCGAAATGTGCGAAGAGCTGATCCTCGCTGGGGCGGATATCGTTAAGGTCGGCATCGGCCCGGGCTCCGTCTGCACCACCCGCGTTAAAACTGGCGTCGGCTATCCGCAGCTCTCTGCGGTGATCGAGTGTGCCGATGCGGCCCACGGTCTCGGCGGCCAGATCGTCAGCGACGGTGGCTGCACCGTACCGGGCGACGTGGCAAAAGCCTTCGGCGGTGGCGCAGACTTCGTGATGCTGGGCGGTATGCTGGCCGGTCATGAAGAGAGCGGCGGCACCGTAGTCGATGAGAACGGTGAAAAATTCATGCTCTTCTACGGCATGAGTTCTGAGTCAGCGATGAACCGTCACGTTGGCGGCGTTGCGGGCTACCGCGCTGCGGAAGGTAAAACCGTTAAGCTGGCCCTGCGCGGCCCGGTTGAGAACACCGCGCGTGATATCCTTGGCGGTCTGCGTTCAGCCTGCACTTATGTGGGCGCGTCCCGCCTGAAGGAGCTGACCAAGCGCACCACCTTTATTCGCGTCGCCGAGCAGGAAAACCGCGTTTTCAATAGTCTCTGATGCCTCAGCTGGCGCGGTTCGCTGCGCCAGCTTCTCTTCTGCTGTTATCCCATTCCGCTCATTGCATCTCCCAGATGAAAAATCGGCAGATACATCGCCACGATCAGCGTTCCGATAATTATCCCGGTTACCACCAGCATCAGCGGCTCCAGCAGCGTGGCCAGGCTATCCGCCTGCTGCTGCGTCAGTTCGCTATGGTGGCGGGCAAGGTTGTCGAGCATGGTATCGAGCGCTCCGGAGGCCTCGCCGGTTTGCACCAGCTGGATACACAGCGCGCTAAACTGCCCGCTGTTTTTCAGCGCCGCCCAGACGGGCATTCCCTGGGCGATCTCCTGATGTATATGATGGATCGCTTCGCGCCAGTGCGGGCAGGTTAAGGTTGCCTCGACGCTCTCCAGCCCCTGTAAGAAAGCAATCCCTGCCCGCTGGGTGAGGGCCAGCACGGTAAATATCTGGCTGAGCTTCTGCCCGCGCACCAGCCCACCGACCACCGGGATACTTAGCAGCCGCCGCTGCCGGTAGCGGAGCCACGGCGGGTAGTTGCGCAGCGCGAATCCGCCTGCGGCAAGCAGGAGAGCGGCCGCAAGCGCCCACGGACCGACGTGAGTCACTATCCCCGCAAGGGCCATCACCCCGCGCGTGAGGGCGGGTAGCGGCGTGTTAAAGGTCTGGTAGATGGCGGCGAACTGGGGTAGCACCAGCAGGATCATCGCCAGCGTGACCGCCACGGCCAGGGTGAGAACAATCAGCGGGTAGCGCAGCGCCTTTTTTACCTTACCCGCCAGCTGCAGCTCAGCTTTTTGCTGGGCGGCAAGCTGGAAACAGCACTCATCTAATGCGCCGGTCAGCTCCCCGGTGTGGATCATGGCGATATAGATCGGCGGGAACACTGCGGGCCAGCGGCGCATGGCCGCTGAGAGCGCGGTGCCCTGAGCCAAATCTTCCGCCAGGCTTTGCAGCAGCGCCTGCCACTGCCGTACCGGATGCTGACGGGAGAGCATCAGCAGCGCATCTGGCAGGGTCAGGCCCGCTTTGAGCAGCGTCGCCAGCTGGCGCACCACCTCGCAGCGGTGCGTCCCGCGCCAGGCTGCCGTTCGGACCGCGCTGCGCCTGAGCGTCAGGATAAAGATCTGCTCGGTTTGCAGCGCTTCGGCGACGGCCAGCCGGTCAGTAGCCCAGCGTGCGCCATGGCAGCGCTGGCCTGCGTCATCAAGTCCGCGCCAGAGCCAGAGCCGTTTAGCCTGCATTGGGCATTCCCAGCACTCGCAGCAGCTCCTCCAGGGTGGTTAACCCCCGCTCAACGGCGAGACAGCCGCGTTCAAACAGGGTGGTCATCCCCGTCTGCCGAGCCTGCCGCTCAATGCTCTCCGCAGGCTCACCGCTGGCGATGGCCTGACGCAGGGCAGGGTTGATGCTGAGTACCTCAAAGAGCGCGACTCTGCCGCAGAAGCCGTGATAGCACGCTTCGCAGCCGCCTGCCTGCCAGTGGGGCAGCGCGCGGGGCCACAACCCTTGCGGCAGGGCAAGATCCTCCGGCAGTCGGCGGCGACAGTGCGGGCAGAGCTTACGCACCAGCCGTTGCGCGACGACCAGCGAGAGGGCAGAGGCGATCATCCAGCGTGCGACGCCCATCTGCGCGATCCTGACCAGCGCCTCGCTGGTAGAGTTAGTGTGCAGGGTAGAGAGTACCAGGTGCCCAGTCTGGGAGGCCTTGATGGCAATCTCGGCCGTTTCACCATCGCGGATTTCGCCGACCATAATGATGTCCGGATCCTGGCGCAGCAGCGCCCGCAGCACGCTGTGAAAGTCCAGGCCGGCCCGGGGATTTATCTGTGTCTGGTTTAGCCCATCCAGCGGGATCTCAATAGGATCCTCCACGCTACAAATATTCACTTCGGGAAGGTTACGTGCCGCCAGCGCGCTGTAGAGCGTCACGGTCTTGCCGCTGCCCGTTGGCCCGGTAACCAGCAGCAGTCCCTGCGGCCTGGCGAGCGCCGCCTGAAACTGGGCCAGCTGCCGCGCGCCCATGCCCAGCGCACAGAGATCCAGCGGCTGGTTCACCTGGTGCAGCAGGCGCAGGACGATCTTCTCCCCATGGCGGCAGGGCAACGTGGCGATACGAAACGAGATTGCCCTGCCGGAGAGCGTAACCGTGAACTGTCCGTCCTGGGGCAAGCGCCGCTCGGCGATGTCCAGGCTGCCCAGCACCTTCAGCCGCGCCGTCAGCGTCTTTGCGCTCTCCCGGGTTAGCGGGGGGAGGGCGTGCAGTACGCCATCAATACGCAGCCGGATGCGGTAGTGGTTCTCCCCCGGCTCAACGTGGATGTCGGAAGCCCGCTGTGCCAGCGCCTGCTGGAGCGTCTGGTTAAGCAGCTCCACCACGGAGGAGCTCCCCTCGCTGATGGCAGGCAGATGGCTTTGCGCGGCGAACGATGCGGGTATGTCCATATTCCCCCCTTATTGATAATCGAAGCGGAAAACGTCTTCGCAGGCCTGCTGGAATGCCGCGTCGTTTTGCACGTCGCAGGTACGCTGCCAGCCGCTCATCCCACTGCTGTTGTCCCACTGCGGCACCAGCGTCACGCTCAGCCCGCTCAAGCTCTCCTGCCCGGTTAGCGTGACCGTGCCGTTCTCCACGCTCATCGCTGAGACATAGCGCGTGCTAGTCGGGGAAGGGATACCATTGCTACCGCCGTCGCAGCTCTCCGTACCACCGCGATCGAGGGCGCACAGTTCAATGGCGGTACGGTAGGGGATAAAGGTTTGCAGCATATCGGTGAGGGCTGCTTTGCGCAGGTAGTTCTGATAGGCGGGAATGCCGATGGCGCTGAGGATGGCAATAATGCCAATAACCACCATCAGCTCAATTAAGGTAAAGCCCCGCTGTTTTTCCAATGACTGTTTCATTACTTCCTCCCTGGTTAATGCCGGGGAGTGTGTCAGTCCAGGGAGCGCGTGACGAGAGAGCAAAACGGCGTTCGGGAAGGCCGCTTCCCGATTTTTTTACGCCGTTGCAGAGGTGAGCAAAGATTTTGCGAGCAGGAGCGAAACATGTTGCCCCGGTTAGCGTAGCGCCACCGGGGACTCACCGGGACTAACGAAAACGCATCGAGAGATCGAGCGCGCGCACGTGCTTGGTCAGCGCGCCCACCGAGATATAGTCCACCCCGGTTTCAGCAAACTCGCGAATCGTCTCAAAGGTGACGTTGCCGGAGACCTCCAGCCGCGCCTGACCGTTGGTGATCCGTACCGCCTCGCGCATCTGCTCGGTGGTGAAGTTATCCAGCATGATGATATCGGCTCCGGCCTTCAGCGCCTCTTCCAGCTCTGTGAGCGTCTCGACTTCCACCTCGACCGGCACGTCAGGGTGCAGCCAGAAGGCTTTCTCTACCGCCTGGCGCACCGAGCCGGAGGCGATAATGTGGTTCTCTTTGATCAGAAACGCATCGGAGAGGCCGAGGCGATGGTTCGCGCCGCCGCCGCACAGCACCGCATACTTCAGGGCGGTACGCAGGCCGGGCAGGGTTTTACGCGTGTCCAGCAGCTGGGTTTTGGTGCCCGCGAGCAGATCCACGTAGCGGCGAACTTCGCTCGCTACGCCGGAGAGGGTCTGCACAAAGTTCAGCGCCGTGCGCTCACCGGTGAGCAGTACGCGTGAGGCTCCGTCCAGCTCAAACAGCGGCTGATTGGCGGTGACGCTCTCCCCATCGGCAACGTGCCACTGGATCTGCACATCGTCACCTGCGAGCTGAATAAAGACCTCTTCTACCCAGCGTTTGCCGCAGAAGACGCCATCCTCACGGGTGATCACCACCGCATGAGAGCGCGTATCCTCCGCCAGCAGCTGAGCGGTAATATCGTTGTTCGCGTCCACCTCGCCGCCCAGGTCTTCGCGCAGGGCCTGCGCCACGGCGGCGGGGATATCCAGATTTATACGTTCCAGCAGCGCATCACGACGGCTATCGGGGTTGTAACGGCGAGGCGGCATGATAAAACTCCAAAAAGGGTAACGAATCAGAAGATTGAAACATGCTACTCTGAAGCGAGTATTAGAGCCATACTTGAGGAGATCCCGTATGCAGTTAAACGAGGGCTGGCTGGCCGGTGCGCGGCAGGTCCGCTCCCCGCACTATGACTGTCGCCCGGATGATGAGTGCCCCTCTCTGCTGGTGGTACATAACATTAGCCTGCCCCCCGGTGAGTTTGGCGGGCCGTGGATCGATGCCCTGTTTACGGGCACGCTGGATGCTAACGCGCACCCTTTCTTTGCCGAGATTGCCCATCTGCGCGTCTCTGCGCACTGCCTGATCCGCCGCGACGGCGAAATCGTCCAGTATGTACCTTTTGATAAGCGCGCCTGGCACGCGGGCGTCTCCAGCTACTGCGGGCGTGAGCGCTGCAACGATTTCTCCATCGGTATCGAGCTGGAGGGGACGGATACGCTACCCTATACCGAAACGCAGTATCAACAGCTGGCGGCGATTACCCAGGCGCTGGTTGCGCTTTATCCCGCCATTGCTGACAATATGACCGGACACAGCAACATTGCCCCCGAGCGTAAAACCGATCCTGGCCCGGCCTTTGACTGGGAAAAATTTCGCGCTCTGGTTGCCCTCTCGTCAGATAAGGAGATGACATGACGCTATTCACGATGCTGCTGGTACTGATCGCCGAACGGCTATTTAAGCTGGGTGAGCACTGGCATCTGGATCACCGCCTTGAGGTACTCTTCCGCCGCATTAAGCACTTCTCGATGCTGCGCACGCTGCTGATGACCGCCCTGGCGATGCTGGTGACCTTTCTGCTGCTGCGCGCGCTCTACGGACTCTTTTTCAACGTGCCGCTGCTGGTGGTGTGGATTATGCTCGGCCTGCTCTGTATCGGCGCGGGCAAGGTGCGTCTGCACTACCACGCCTATCTGAAGGCGGCCTCGCGTAATGACAGCCACGCGCGGGACACCATGGCCAGCGAGCTGACGCTGGTCCACGGCGTGCCGCCCGAGTGTGACGAGCGTGAATACCTGCGCGAGCTGCAAAACGCCCTGCTGTGGATTAACTTCCGCTTCTATCTGGCCCCGCTGTTCTGGTTTGTTGTTGGCGGCGCATGGGGACCGGTGCTGCTGGTGGGCTACGCCTTCCTGCGCGCCTGGCAGTCGTGGCTGGCACGCTACCTGACGCCGCACGCGCGATTACAGTCCGGCATCGATGCGATTCTGCACCTGTTGGACTGGATCCCGGTGCGGCTGGTGGGGGTGGTCTACGCGCTCATCGGCCACGGTGAGAAGGCGCTGCCCGCCTGGTTTGCCTCGCTTACCGACTGGCGTACCTCGCAGTATCAGGTCCTGACCCGGCTGGCCCAGTTCTCGCTGGCGCGAGAGCCACATCTCGATAAGGTTGAAACGCCTAAAGCCGCCGTGTCGATGGCGAAGAAAACCTCCTTCGCGGTGGTGGTGGTAGTGGCGCTGCTGACCATTTACGGAACGTTGGTCTAGCTTTTAACGCCCGGCGGCGCAGGCTTGCCGGGCCTACAGGATCGTAGGCCGGGTAAGCGCAGCGCCACCCGGCAGTGTTAGCTAGAGCGTATCCGCAGGCGGAACGCCAAAAACTGGCATGCCGTCGTTGTCCCACTTGATCAGCTTCAGACGGGTATGACGATTCGGATCGTAGAGCGGATCGCCCTCAATCTCGGTGTAGTTACGCGCATGGTAAACCAGCACGTCTTCACCATCCGATGTACGAGTAAAACTGTTGTGACCCGGACCAAACTGCCGGTTGTCATAGCTGGTGGTAAACACCGGCTGCGGTGATTTATGCCAATTTTCCGGCTGGAGCGGATCGGCATGTATATCAATCCACAGCAGCCCCAGGCAGTAGTTCTCATCGGTGGCGCTGGCGGAGTAGGTGATAAACAGCCGGTCACCGTGGGTAATCACTGCCGGCCCCTCGTTGACCAGAAACCCCCGGCACTCCCACTCAAACTCCGGCTTGCTGAGCATCACCGGGTCGCCTTTCAGCGTCCACGGGTTCTCCAGCTCCGCCAGGTAGATGTTTGAGTTGCCGGGAATATCGGGCGCTTTCTGCGCCCATAGATACCACTGCTTGCCCTGATGCCGGAAGGTTGTAGCATCCAGCGCAAAGGTATCAAACGGCGTCTGCACCTGTCCCTTCTCCGTCCAGCGCCCGGTTAGGGGATCGGCATCGGCACACTCCAGCACAAACATGCGGTGCTGGAACATATTCAGCGCGTCGAGATCGTGCGTATGGGTCGCGGCAAAGTAGATGTACCACTTGCCGTCAATCTGATGCAGCTCGGGTGCCCAGATCAGCTGGCTCATCGGGCCGGTTTGCGGTTTGCGCCACACTACTACCGGCTCGGCATCGCGTAGCTCATCAAGGGTAGCGGCACGGCGGATCTCCAGCCGATCGTACTCCGGCACGGAGGCGATAAAGTAGTACCCATCGCCGTGACGTAGAATGAAGGGATCGGCGCGTTGTTCAATAAAGGGGTTTGGCCACTGGCGCATTATGCTTTCCTCACGTTGTCGCCTGTTGGAAGCTCGCTGCTTTCACTCAGCTCGCGGTAGTTGATGCGGCGTTTCTCCAGGTCGGCCTGGATCTGCTGCATAAACGTGCGGTCAACTTTCAGCATACGAACGACCCCAGCGGTAATCAGATAGCCCACGCCTGGAATAACGGTAAACAGCAGCATGATGCCGTTGATCGCCGTGGCGCTCTGTTGCTTCGCGCCTGCATCGTAGCCGTACCAGGAGAGCAGAAAGCCCACCATCGCCCCGGCTACCGCCAGGCCGACTTTCAAAAAGAAGAGGTTACCAGAGAAGCTGATCCCGGTAATACGTTTGCCGGTCTTCCACTCGCCGTAGTCGTCTACGTCCGCCATTAATGACCAGTGCAGCGGGGAGGGGATCTGGTGCAGCACGTTGAGCAGGAAGTAGAGCACCACTATCATCACCGTTGCGTGAGGATCGAAGAAGTAGAACGCAACGGAGAAGATCGCCAGCGCAATGTTAGTCCAGAAAAAGACTTTCAGCTTGCACCAGCGATCGGTCAGCGTTTTGGCAAGCATGCTGCCAATCATCATGCCGACCACGCCAAGGCTGATAAACAGCGTCGCAAAGTGGGTGCTCTGCCCCATGACCCAGGTGACGTAGTACATGGTGGCAGCCATACGGATAAAACCAGGGCAGACGTTGCAGAGGGTAAGCAGCAGAATCCGTACCCACTGGTCGTTTTTCCAGACGTCCCGCAGGTCTTTCTTCAGGTCGTCATTAGTCTGTACCGCCGGACGAACGCGCTCGCGCACGGTAGCAAAACAGTAAAGGAACATGCACATGCCGATAAAGGCCAGCACCATCATTGCCATCTGATAGCCTTTGGCCTTGTCTTCGCCGCCAAACCACTCCGCCATCGGCAGCAGCGTTAACGACAGCAGCAGCGTAGCGATGCCTACCATCACAAAGCGGTAGGACTGGCAGGCGACGCGCTCTTTAGGATCGTTAGTAATAACGCTGCCCAGGGAGCAGTAAGGGATGTTAATCGCGGTATAGGTAATCGACAGCAGGAAGTAGGTGACGAAGGCATAGATAACCTTGCTATGGTAGCTCCAGTCCGGCGTGGTAAACATCAGCACGCTGAAGACGGCGTAGGGCAGGGCGATCCACAGCAGCCAGGGGCGAAAACGGCCATATTTGCTTTTAGTACGGTCGGCCAGCGCCCCCATAATCGGGTCCGTTACCGCATCAATGACGCGGATAGAGAGCAGAAGCACCCCTACCAGCGCCGGTGCCAGACCAAATATGTCGGTATAAAAGTAGTTAACGAACAGCATGATAGCGCCGAAGATGATATTGCATCCGGCGTCGCCCATGCCGTAGCCGATCTTCTCTTTCACTGACAGCTTATTATTGTCCATCGCGAAATCTCCCGTTGATATAGAAAGAGATTATTCGCTCGCTACGGAGTTTTTGCGTTACAGGATAGGGGCGCAGAGATGGACAAAACGGCTACGAAAGTGAATTTGTGAAGCGTCTTACAATTTCATATCTGCCCTGCCTCCCTGGATCCAGGAGGCAGGGCAGAGCGCAAGGTTAATGGGCCTTAATCGGCTTTCCTGCCTTTTGCTGCTTAATAAAGTAACCCACAGCGAGGATCGCCACCCAGACCGGGATCAGCCAGACGGAGATCGCCATGCCAGGGGTAATCGCCATAATCACCAGTACTGCTGCCATAAACAGCAGGCAGATCCAGTTCCCCAATGGGTAGAAAAGGGCCGGGAAGCGCGTTTTCACGCCCTGCTTATCCTTCGCCCGGCGGAACTTCATATGCGCCAGGCTGATCATCGCCCAGTTGATCACCAGCGCAGAGACCACCAGTGCCATCAGCAGGCCAAAGGCTTCGCCCGGGGCCAGGTAGTTGATCAGCACGCACAGGGCGGTGAAGAAAGCGGAGGTAAGAATGGTTGCCACCGGGACGCCGCGCTTATCGACTTTGGTCAGCGCTTTCGGGGCGTTACCCTGCTTCGCCAGGCCGAACAGCATCCGACTGTTGCAGTAGACGCAGCTGTTATAGACCGACAGCGCAGCAGTCAGCACCACCACGTTAAGGGCGTTAGCAACAAAGGTATCTCCCAGCTCGTGGAAGATCAGCACGAACGGGCTGGTGTCGGCGGTTACGCGCGTCCACGGCAGCAGCGAGAGCAGCACCGCCAGTGAGCCGATGTAGAAGATCAGGATTCGGTAGATAACCTGGTTAGTGGCTTTAGGAATGCTCACTTCCGGGTTATCCGCCTCGGCGGCGGTGATCCCCACCAGTTCAAGCCCCCCGAAGGAGAACATGATGATAGCCATCATCATCACCAGGCCTGTAAAGCCGTGGGGCAGGAAGCCGCCCTGTTCCCAGAGGTTGCGCACGGTGGCCTGTGGGCCTGCGCTATCGCTAAACAGCAGCCAGCCGCCGAAGAGGATCATCGCAACCACGGCAATAACTTTAATAATGGCGAACCAGAACTCCATCTCCCCAAACACTTTAACGTTGGTGAGGTTGATGGCATTGATGATCACAAAGAAGGCCGCCGCTGATACCCAGGTAGGGATCTCCGGCCACCAGAACTGGATATATTTCCCGACGGCGGTCAGCTCAGCCATTGCGACCAGCACGTAGAGCACCCAGTAGTTCCAGCCGGAGGCGAAGCCGGCAAACCCGCCCCAGTATTTGTAGGCGAAGTGGCTAAACGATCCGGCGACCGGCTCCTCAACCACCATTTCGCCCAGCTGGCGCATAATTAAGAACGCAATAAAACCGGCAATGGCATAGCCGAGAATAATCCCCGGCCCTGCGGACTGAATGACTGACGCGCTGCCCAGAAACAGGCCAGTCCCGATAGCACCACCCAGCGCAATCAGCTGAATGTGGCGGTTTTTAAGGCCGCGCTTCAGCGTTTCACCGTGCTGTTGACCTTCCATCATGAAACCTCATATGTGGTTATTTTGTGTACGCTGTTGTGTGCGTGTACGGATAAAATTCCATTTTTGTATTTATAGGTTTACGTAGGTTGGATCCGAAATATCAGCCCATGCCTTTCGTAAGGCTCAGAATAGTGATAAGCGCGAGGGAATGCACCTGCTTTATGCAGGGGCGGCAGCGAGTTGGATGAAAAGAAAACATTTGTAAAGAGTCGCCACATACCCCCAGCTACCCCCAAAACAGCCCTTTCAAATAAATAAGCACTATATCTGAGTAAATAAGCAAAATATTGCCCACTGAATCGGTTCAATAACTGATGTTCAGGTTTCAAGGAGGTTAAATCTGCTCCTTAAGGGGTAACGGTATCTTTTGGGCAAAGTTACATTCCTGAAACGTCATTTCTGTAATGTTGTTAAAATGTGCAGGGTTCCCTGATTTCAATCAAAACCTGTATGGACAGAAGGTGAATACTTTGTTACTTTAGCGCTAAGAACATGAAATTGGTAAGACCAATTTACTCCGGGCTAATGGCAGAGACAGGGAATAATGGCCTACAGCAAAATCCGCCAACCAAAACTATCCGATGTGATTGAGCAGCAGCTGGAGTTCTTGATCCTTGAGGGGACATTGCGCCCCGGTGAAAAACTTCCACCCGAACGCGAGCTGGCTAAGCAGTTCGACGTTTCCCGTCCTTCGCTCCGTGAGGCGATTCAACGTCTCGAAGCCAAGGGCTTGCTGCTTCGTCGCCAGGGCGGCGGAACCTTTGTCCAGAACAGCCTGTGGCAGAGCTTTAGCGACCCGCTGGTCGAACTGCTCTCCGATCATCCTGAATCCCAATTTGACCTGCTTGAGACGCGCCACGCGCTGGAAGGTATTGCCGCCTATTACGCGGCGCTACGCGGCACCGATGAAGACCGGGTGCGTATCCGCGAACTGCACCACGCCATCGAGCTGGCGCAGGAGTCAGGGGATCTCGATGCCGAATCCAGCGCGGTGGTCCAGTATCAAATTGCTGTCACCGAAGCGGCACACAATGTAGTGCTGCTGCATCTGCTACGCTGCATGGAGCCGATGCTAGCCCAGAACGTTCGCCAGAATTTTGAATTGCTCTATGCCCGCAGGGAGATGCTCCCGCTGGTAAGCAAACATCGCACCAGTGTTTTTGAGGCGATTATTGCCAGGGAGCCGGAGCAGGCGCGTGAAGCGTCGCACCGTCACCTGGCATTTATTGAGGAGATATTGCTGGATCGCAGCCGTGAGCAGAGCCGTCGGGAACGCTCAATGCGCAGGCTTCAGCAACGAAAGGACTAGCGTGGTTAGTTAACGCGCGGCAACTAACGCAGAACCTGTCTTATTGTGCTTTTTCACAAAAGCATAATGGGACAGGTTCCAGACAAATCAACGTACTCAGATAGATAAGGAATACCCCCATGTCAGAACGTCTCCAAAATGACGTGGATCCGATCGAAACTCGCGACTGGCAACAGGCGATCGAATCGGTCATCCGTGAAGAAGGTGTTGAGCGCGCTCAGTATCTAATTGAACAGATGCTTTCTGAAGCCCGCAAAGGCGGCGTGAAAGTAGCTGCAGGTGCAGGGGCTAACAACTACGTAAACACGATTGCCGTTGAAGACGAACCGGAATACCCGGGCAATCTGGATCTGGAACGCCGCATTCGTTCTGCAATCCGCTGGAACGCCATCATGACCGTTCTGCGTGCGTCCAAAAAAGATCTGGAGCTGGGCGGCCACATGGCGTCCTTCCAGTCTTCTGCAACCGTTTATGAAGTGTGCTTCAACCACTTCTTCCGCGCGCGCACCGAGAAAGACGGCGGCGACCTGGTATACTTCCAGGGCCATATCTCTCCGGGCGTCTACGCACGTGCCTTCCTGGAAGGTCGTCTGACTGAAGAGCAGATGAACAACTTCCGTCAGGAAGTGCATGGCAACGGCCTCTCCTCTTACCCGCACCCAAAACTGATGCCGGAATTCTGGCAGTTCCCGACCGTATCTATGGGTCTGGGTCCGATCGGTGCGATCTACCAGGCTAAATTCCTGAAATATCTGGAACACCGTGGCCTGAAAGATACCTCTGAACAGACCGTTTACGCCTTCCTGGGCGACGGCGAGATGGATGAGCCAGAATCTAAAGGCGCAATCACCATCGCCACCCGTGAGAAGCTGGACAACCTGTGCTTCATCATCAACTGTAACCTGCAGCGTCTGGATGGTCCGGTAACCGGCAACGGCAAGATCATCAACGAACTGGAAGGCATCTTCGCAGGTGCTGGCTGGAACGTAATCAAGGTGATGTGGGGCGGTCGTTGGGATGAGCTGCTGCGTAAAGACACCAGCGGTAAACTGATCCAGCTGATGAACGAAACCGTTGACGGCGACTATCAGACCTTCAAATCCCGCGACGGCGCTTACGTTCGCGAGCACTTCTTCGGTAAATACCCGGAGACCGCAGCGCTGGTTGCCGACTGGACTGACGAGCAGATCTGGGCCCTGAACCGCGGTGGTCACGATCCGAAGAAAGTCTACGCTGCACTGAAAAAAGCACGCGAAACCAAAGGTAAAGCGACTGTAATCCTGGCCCACACCGTTAAAGGTTACGGCATGGGTGATACCGCCGAAGGTAAAAACATCGCTCACCAGGTTAAGAAAATGAACATGGACGGCGTGCGCTATATCCGCGACCGTTTCAACGTTCCTGTGACCGACGAGCAGGTTGAAAACCTCTCTTACATCACCTTCCCGGAAGGTTCTGAAGAGCACACCTACCTGCACGCCCAGCGTCAGAAGCTGAACGGCTACCTGCCGTCCCGCCAGCCTAACTTCAGCGAGAAGCTGGAGCTGCCTGCGCTGGAAGACTTCAAATCGCTGCTGGAAGAGCAGAACAAAGAGATCTCTACCACTATCGCTTTCGTTCGTGCCCTGAACGTGATGCTGAAGAACAAGTCGATCAAAGATCGTCTGGTTCCGATCATCGCTGACGAAGCGCGTACCTTCGGTATGGAAGGTCTGTTCCGTCAGATCGGTATCTACAGCCCGAACGGCCAGCAGTACACCCCGCAGGACCGTGAGCAGGTTGCGTACTACAAAGAAGACGAGAAAGGTCAGATCTTGCAGGAAGGCATCAACGAGCTGGGCGCAGGTTCCTCCTGGCTGGCTGCGGCGACCTCCTACAGCACCAACAATCTGCCGATGATCCCGTTCTACATCTACTACTCCATGTTCGGTTTCCAGCGTATCGGCGACCTGTGCTGGGCAGCAGGTGACCAGCAGGCACGCGGCTTCCTGATCGGTGGTACTTCCGGTCGTACGACGCTGAACGGCGAAGGTCTGCAGCACGAAGATGGCCACAGCCACATTCAGTCGCTGACTATCCCGAACTGTATCTCCTACGATCCGTCCTACGCTTACGAAGTTGCTGTCATCATGCATGACGGTCTGCAGCGTATGTACGGCGAAGCGCAAGAGAACATTTACTACTACATCACTACGCTGAACGAAAACTACCACATGCCGGCTATGCCGCAGGGTGCAGAGGAAGGTATCCGTAAAGGTATCTACAAACTCGAAACCGTTGAGGGCGCGAAAGGTAAAGTTCAGCTGCTGGGCTCCGGCTCTATCCTGCGTCACGTTCGTGAAGCAGCGCAGATCCTGGCCAACGACTACGGCATCGGCTCTGATGTTTACAGCGTAACCTCCTTCACCGAGCTTGCTCGTGACGGTCAGGACTGTGAGCGTTGGAACATGCTGCACCCGATGGAAACCCCGCGCGTGCCGTACATCGCTCAGGTGATGAACGATGCACCGGCAGTGGCATCCACTGACTATATGAAACTGTTCGCCGAGCAGGTTCGTACTTATGTACCGGCTGATGATTACCGCGTACTGGGTACCGACGGTTTCGGTCGCTCTGACAGCCGTGAAAACCTGCGTCACCACTTCGAAGTGGATGCATCTTACGTGGTTGTAGCAGCGCTGGGCGAACTGGCTAAACGTGGCGACATCGATAAGAAAGTGGTAGCGGAAGCCATCACCAAGTTCAACATCGATGCAGATAAAGTTAACCCGCGTCTGGCATAAGAGGTAAAGAGATAATGGCTATCGAAATCAATGTACCGGACATCGGATCGGACGAAGTAGAGATCACCGAGATTCTGGTCAACGTGGGCGACAAAGTTGAAGCTGAGCAGTCGCTGATCGTCGTAGAGGGTGATAAAGCCTCTATGGAAGTTCCGTCTCCACAGGCTGGCGTTGTTAAAGAGATCAAAGTCTCTGTCGGCGACAAAACCGAGACCGGTAAACTGATCATGATTTTCGATTCCGCCGACGGTGCAGCAGCTGCTGCACCTGCGCAGGAAGAGAAGAAAGAAGCTGCTCCGGCTGCCGCTGCACCAGCAGCCGCTGCTAGCGCGAAAGAAGTGAACGTGCCGGACATCGGCGGTGACGAAGTTGAAGTGACCGAGATCCTGGTGAAAGTCGGCGATACCGTTACCGCTGAGCAGTCCCTGATTGTCGTAGAGGGTGATAAAGCCTCTATGGAAGTCCCGGCACCGTTCGAAGGTACCGTTAAAGAGATCAAGATCAACACCGGTGACAAAGTCTCTACCGGCTCCCTGATCATGATCTTCGACGTTGCGGGCGCTGCCCCGGCTGCCTCTGCTGCCAAACCGGAAGTGAAAGAGCAGGCTGCCGTTGCGCCAGCCGCTGCCGCTGGCGCGAAAGAAGTTCACGTGCCGGACATCGGCGGTGACGAAGTTGAAGTGACTGAAGTGATGGTGAAAGTAGGCGATAAAGTTACCGCTGAGCAGTCACTGATCACCGTAGAAGGCGACAAGGCCTCTATGGAAGTCCCGGCACCGTTCGCCGGTACCGTTAAAGAGATCAAAATCAACACCGGCGACAAAGTCTCTACCGGCTCCCTGATCATGGTCTTCGAAGTAGAAGGCGCTGCGCCTGCTGCTGCTCCGGCCGCTGCCGCTCCGGCACCTGCTGCTGCACCGGCTCAGGCTGCTAAACCGGCTGCTGCTCCGGCTGCTAAAGCGGAAGGCAAGTCTGAGTTCGCTGAGAACGACGCTTACGTCCACGCGACCCCGCTGATCCGCCGCCTGGCGCGCGAGTTCGGTGTGAACCTGGCGAAAGTGAAAGGCACCGGTCGTAAAGGCCGTATCCTGCGCGAAGACGTTCAGGCTTACGTGAAAGACGCCGTTAAGCGTGCTGAGTCTGCACCTGCTGCCGCTACCGGTGGTGGTCTGCCAGGCATGCTGCCGTGGCCGAAAGTGGACTTCAGCAAGTTTGGTGAAGTTGAAGAAGTGGAGCTGGGCCGTATCCAGAAGATCTCTGGTGCGAACCTGAGCCGTAACTGGGTGATGATCCCGCACGTTACCCACTTCGACAAAACCGACATCACCGACCTGGAAGCGTTCCGTAAACAGCAGAACGCCGAAGCTGAGAAGCGTAAACTGGACGTGAAATTCACCCCGGTTGTCTTCATCATGAAGGCCGTTGCCGCTGCCCTGGAGCAGATGCCACGCTTCAACAGCTCTCTGTCCGAAGATGCACAGCGTCTGACGCTGAAGAAATACATCAACATCGGCGTTGCGGTTGATACCCCGAACGGTCTGGTTGTTCCGGTCTTCAAAGACGTGAACAAGAAGAGCGTTACCGAGCTGTCTCGCGAGCTGACCGTGATCTCCAAGAAAGCGCGTGATGGCAAGCTGACCGCTGGCGAAATGCAGGGCGGCTGCTTCACCATCTCCAGCATCGGCGGCCTGGGCACCACCCACTTCGCGCCGATCGTTAACGCGCCGGAAGTGGCTATCCTGGGCGTCTCCAAGTCCGCGATGGAGCCGGTCTGGAACGGGAAAGAGTTCGTACCGCGTCTGATGATGCCGATCTCTCTCTCCTTCGACCACCGCGTGATCGACGGTGCTGATGGTGCGCGTTTCATTACCATCATCAACAACATGCTGAGCGACATTCGCCGCCTGGTGATGTAATCGAAAAGCCGGCCACTCGGCCGGCTTTTTTCTGATAACCTCATGGAGTTTGTGAGGTTATTGGCGAAAGCGATAATTCGTGAGCCGTTTGTTGTTTCATAATTGTTAACAATTTTGTAAACTGCGAGCGGATAGAACGACCCGGTGGACGACGGGTATAAATCAAGAGGTCATGATGAGCACAGAAATCAAAACTCAGGTCGTAGTACTTGGGGCAGGCCCGGCAGGTTATTCCGCAGCGTTTCGTGCAGCGGATTTAGGTCTGGAAACCGTCATCGTAGAACGTTACAGCACCCTCGGTGGTGTTTGTCTGAACGTCGGCTGTATCCCTTCTAAGGCACTGCTGCACGTTGCAAAAGTGATCGAAGAAGCGAAAGCGCTGGCCGAGCACGGCATCGTTTTCGGCGAGCCGAAAACCGACATCGATAAGATCCGTACCTGGAAAGAAAAAGTCATCAACCAGCTGACCGGCGGTCTGGCTGGCATGGCAAAAGGCCGTAAAGTTAAAGTTGTTAACGGCCTGGGCAAATTCACCGGCGCGAACACCCTGGAAGTAGAGGGCGAAAACGGCAAAACCGTGATCAACTTCGACAACGCGATCATCGCAGCAGGCTCCCGTCCGATCGAACTGCCGTTCATTCCGCATGAAGATCCGCGCGTGTGGGACTCCACCGATGCGCTGGAGCTGAAAGAAGTGCCGAAGCGTCTGCTGGTTATGGGCGGCGGCATCATCGGTCTGGAAATGGGTACCGTGTACCATGCGCTGGGTTCAGAGATCGACGTGGTTGAGATGTTCGACCAGGTTATCCCGGCCGCTGACAAAGATATCGTTAAAGTCTTCACCAAACGCATCAGCAAGAAGTTCAACCTGATGCTGGAAACCAAAGTGACCGCCGTTGAAGCGAAAGAAGACGGCATCTACGTTTCCATGGAAGGCAAAAAAGCCCCGGCTGAAGCGCAGCGTTACGACGCGGTGCTGGTCGCTATCGGCCGCGTGCCGAACGGTAAAAACCTCGACGCAGGCAAAGCTGGCGTGGAAGTGGACGACCGTGGTTTCATCCGCGTTGACAAACAGCTGCGCACCAACGTACCGCACATCTTTGCCATCGGCGATATCGTCGGTCAGCCGATGCTGGCGCACAAAGGTGTTCACGAAGGTCACGTTGCCGCTGAAGTTATCGCCGGCATGAAACACTACTTCGATCCGAAAGTGATCCCGTCTATCGCCTACACCGAGCCAGAAGTTGCCTGGGTTGGCCTGACCGAGAAAGAAGCGAAAGAGAAAGGCATCAGCTACGAAACCGCCACCTTCCCGTGGGCTGCTTCTGGCCGTGCTATCGCTTCCGACTGCGCAGACGGTATGACCAAGCTGATCTTCGACAAAGAGACTCACCGCGTTATCGGTGGTGCGATTGTCGGTACTAACGGCGGCGAGCTGCTGGGTGAGATCGGTCTGGCTATCGAAATGGGCTGTGACGCGGAAGATATCGCGCTCACCATCCATGCGCACCCGACCCTGCACGAATCCGTGGGTCTGGCGGCAGAAGTGTTCGAAGGTAGCATCACCGACCTGCCGAACGCGAAAGCCAAGAAGAAATAAGTTTCTTAATGCTTGCTAAACGCCTCTCCTGAGGCGTTTTTTTTTGCCTTAAAACTACCCGAATTGGTAGGCATCTCTTTGATATTTAGCCTAAATTTTTTTGCTTAGCTGCCGATACTTTTTTCACCATTGTGTGGCTACTGGCCGCGCGGTTAAGAGGTTTGCACTCTTTACTACACGAAAAAAGGAAAACAGATGTCTTTAAAGAAAGTTGCGGTAATTGGCTTAGTGGCGGCGGCGATGACGCTGACGGGATGTGGCGCGATGACCACCGCAGTGAAAAAACGTAATCTGGAAGTGAAAACCCAGATGAGCGAAACCGTCTGGCTTGAGCCTTCCAACGAAAAAACGGTCTATATCCAGGTTAAAAATACGTCAGATAAAGATATGAGCAACCTGCAAACCCTGCTGGCTAACGACCTGATTGCCAAAGGCTACAAAGTGACAAGCTCACCCGACAGCGCTTACTACTGGGTTCAGGCGAACGTACTGAAGGCAGACAAAATGGACCTGCGCGAAGCCCAGAGCTTCCTGAATACCGGCTACGAAGGTGCTGTCGCGGGTGCTGCACTGGGTGCAGGCATTACTGCCTATAACAGTAACTCTTCCGGCGCGGCGCTGGGCGTAGGGCTGGCCGCGGGTCTGATTGGCATGGCGGCCGATGCGATGGTGGAGGATGTTAACTACACCATGGTAACCGACCTGCAGATCTCCGAGCGCAGCAAAGCGAAGGTGACAACTGATAATATTGCGGCGCTGCGTCAGGGTACGTCTGGCGTGAAGCTGCAGACCAGCACTGCGCAGGGCGATCGTGCGAAATATCAGACTCGCGTTGTTTCCAATGCCAACAAAGTGAACCTCAAGTTTGAAGAAGCGAAACCGGTTCTGGAAGCGCAGCTGGCGAAGTCTGTGGCGAACATCCTGTAAATCTGGTTGAAATTGCCGGGTGGCGCGTGCGCTTACCCGGCCTACGGCTCTACCTCGCTTACGGAGCTACGAGCTGCCAGGTTTTATCGGGGTGGTAAGCGCTTAGCGCCTGCGCTTTCTCCCGGGAGTCGCTGCCCAGATCTTTCTGGTATACCTGGTCATCCTGACTCACCATAAAGCTCATTACGCCGGTTTTCTCCCACTCTACCGGCCACGCTAGCAGAGCAAACCCGTGGGCACTGTCGCTCTGGATAATGCGAAAATGGTAGCCGTGATAGCCTACGCCTGGCTCGCCTGGGCTAAATGCCGGGCCTAGCGGACTGGGCGCCTCTCCGGGCTGTACCGGCCAGTAGAGACCGTCCTGCTGGCCTTCACTGCTGATAAGCTTCGTGGCATACGTCTGCTTGCGCTGCCGGTAGTCATACTGGGCGTCAACATAGGCATGCATGGCTTCAATCGCCGACAGCTCGTTGCGGCCAATGGCACGGGTGAGGATCTCCTCCTGGGCAGCGGGCATATCGAAGTGCCAGCCTCCCGCGATTTTGACTATCGGAATCGGCAGCTGCCACCCCGTATCGCCTACGTTGAGATGGGCTACGTTCTCTTGCTCGACGACCTCATGCTTTACCGCCCAGTCGCGGTTAAAGCGCGCGATGGCCTCGTGATCGACCTCATTCTGCGGTAGATACTGTCGCCAGTCATCGCCCAGTACGGCGGCGAGCTGGGCCTCATTCTGATCGGCCACCGCCGCCGCAAAGGCTTTGGCCGCCTCGTCCGGGGAGGAGAAAAGCTGCTGGGCATAGCTCATCATCGGCAGCGAGAGCAGCAGGGTGCTTAGCAGGATTTTTTTCATTGTCGGCTCCGGTTAACGACGTTGAAACTCGCGGCGTTCAGACGGGCCTTCACGCCCGGCGCGACGCTGTTCAAGGTTGCTACTGCTGATGCGGCGGCTCTGCTGGCCGCGTAGCTGCTGCGCCTGCCACGACGGCGAGCGGCTATCGTTGCCGCTAAAGGCGTTCGCGCGGTTGTTCGCCAGGCGCTGCTCCCGCTGTGGAGACGCAGGAACGGGCCGCTGGTGCATCTCTCTGGTCACCCTCTGCTTCGGCTGGATGTTCTCTTTAGCCGATCTCTGTTTCGCCTTCTGGGCAGGACGCGGCGTGTCGCTATCGTAGCCGCGATAGTTATTACGCTGGGCAATCTGGTTTAGCTGCTGTGAGGCGGCCTTGCGCTGGGCGTCACGGGAGGAGACGCCCGCCACGCTGCTGGTCGGGGCGTGGTTGCGCTGTTCAAGCTGCGCCATAGCTGCCTGGCGCTGGCTATCCCGTGAGGCGACCGGTTGCTGCGTGGCGCTCAGTCCGCCACTGACGTCAGTGGGATGAAAACGCTGGGCTACCGCGCTGTTCTGGTAGGGAACGCCGTTGCGGTAGGCCGGGTTATGCTGCCAGGTCATGTTCTGCTCTTTCAGATTCTGCCCTGAGATGCGGTTAAAGTTATCGACGTTAATATTGATATTGTCCCCGTTATGCTGATAGCCGTTGCCGTGATAGCCACCGTCATGGTGATCGTCATCGTGGTGATGATGGTCGTCATCATCCCAGTCGATGTTGCTAAACAGTGCATAAGTGGTGGCGACGCCGAGGCTATAGCCGAAGCCTTTAACGAAGCTCTCCCCGAACTGCTGGCCGGGAGGGGGCGGCAGATAGACCGGCGGATAGGCCGTGTTCGGCCAGCTGCCGTAGACCGTGGCCGGGTTATAGTTGGGGACGTAAACCACCTGTGGATCGGCAGGCTCAATTTTGATTACCGTTGGCGCGGGCGCTGCCGCGCTGCCGCTTTGCGCTGTTGCAGGTGTTTCGGTTTTCTTCGGCGTGCTGCTGACCGTCTGCTGCGGCGTCGATTTTAGCGCCCCGGTCTGTTGGGCCAGCTGCCGTAAACGCTGCACGGAGTCCATGACGTCCTGCGGCTGGGCAAGGAACGCATCCCCAAGATTCTGTACCCACTCCGGATTCTCGCCCATCAGCGCCATCAGCTGGGGAAAAGCCACCAGCGACTTCACGCTCGGGTCCCAGGGCTGGCCAGAGACCGCCTGGATAGCCGCATCGCCCTCCAGGGTTGGGTTATCTCGTGACCACTGCACCGCCTGCACGACGTTGGCCGGGTAGGTAGCGGCCATTAATACCTGCGAGAGCAGCGGATCGGGGTAGAGCGCCACCGGTGCGACCCACTGATCGATCTGCGCCGAGGTGAAAGCGGGTTTCACTGCCGGTGTGGTTATGGGGGCCGTCTGGGGCGGGGAAGCCGCAGGCGCTGTCTGGACAGGCGTTTCGGGCGTGCGGCTTTTGACATACAGCACGCCCGAGGCGGCAAAGAGCCCGGCGCTGCACACGAGGGCCAGCGCAGCATATTTAAAGGGCAGGGTCATTTTCTCTCTCCCGATTTCCACAGAAATCGCAGGGTCTGGTATATCTTCAGTATGAGAGAGAAGCCGCTTTCTTTTTTGATTAATGTTGCGGGAAGAGGCGATGGTTAAAAGGGCAGCTAAAAATCCCTTTATCGCGAATGGATAAAGGGCATTAGTTGAACCTTAACGATTCAGCCAATATTTAATGTTGCTTTTTTGTAAACAGATTAACACCCCCTCTAAATCCTGATATGCTGCCCAAGCGGTATCGGGCATTACCCTACAAACGACTGTTTCACAGGAGCGCGAAGAGATCGCCTGCCGCACTATGACAATGAGAGCGAGGAGAAATACCGTCGTGCTAGAAGAATACCGTAAGCACGTAGCCGAACGTGCCGCCCAGGGAATTGTACCCAAGCCTGTAGATGCTACCCAAATGGCCGCACTGGTCGAGCTGCTGAAAACCCCACCAGCGGGTGAAGAAGAGTTCCTGTTAGATCTGCTGTCCAACCGTGTTCCGCCGGGCGTTGATGAAGCCGCGTATGTTAAAGCGGGCTTCCTGGCTGCTATCGTAAAAGGTGAAACCACCTCGCCGCTGATCTCTGCGGAAAAAGCCGTCGAGCTGCTTGGTACCATGCAGGGTGGTTACAACATCCATCCGCTCATTGAAGCACTGGACAACGACGCTCTGGCCCCGATTGCCGCGAAAGCGCTCTCCCACACGCTGCTGATGTTCGATAACTTCTACGATGTGGAAGAGAAAGCGAAAGCGGGCAACGCGCACGCCCAGCAGGTGATGCTCTCCTGGGCCAACGCGGAGTGGTTCCTGAGCCGTCCGCCGCTGGCTGAAAAGATTACCGTTACCGTCTTCAAAGTAACCGGTGAAACCAACACCGATGACCTCTCTCCGGCACCGGATGCCTGGTCACGCCCGGATATCCCGCTGCACGCCCTGGCGATGCTGAAAAACCCCCGCGAAGGCATTGTGCCGGACGTGGTGGGTGCCGTTGGCCCGATCAAGCAGATTGAAGAGCTGAACAAAAAAGGTTTCCCGCTGGCCTACGTCGGTGACGTGGTTGGTACCGGTTCCTCCCGTAAATCCGCTACCAACTCGGTGCTGTGGTTTATGGGCGACGACATTCCGTTTGTGCCGAACAAGCGCGGCGGCGGTCTGGTGCTGGGCGGCAAAATCGCGCCCATCTTCTTCAACACCATGGAAGATGCGGGTGCGCTGCCAATCGAAGTGGACGTAAACAGCCTGAACATGGGCGACGTGATTGACGTCTATCCGTTCAAAGGCGAAGTGCGCAACCACGAAACCGGCGAGCTGCTGGCCAACTTTGAGCTGAAAACCGACGTGCTGATCGACGAAGTGCGCGCCGGGGGCCGTATTCCGCTGATCATCGGCCGTGGCCTGACCACCAAGGCGCGTGAAGCGCTGGGCATGCCGCACAGCGACGTCTTCCGCAGCGCGAAAGCGGTTGAAGCCAGCAACAAAGGCTTCTCGCTGGCGCAAAAAATGGTGGGCCGCGCCTGTGGCGTGACTGGTATTCGTCCTGGCGAATACTGCGAACCGAAAATGACTTCGGTTGGCTCGCAGGACACCACCGGTCCAATGACCCGTGACGAACTGAAAGATCTGGCCTGCCTCGGCTTCTCTGCTGACCTCGTGATGCAGTCCTTCTGCCACACGGCGGCCTATCCGAAGCCGGTTGACGTGACGACGCACCATACGCTGCCAGACTTCATTATGAACCGTGGCGGCGTGTCGCTGCGCCCGGGCGATGGCATCATTCACTCGTGGCTGAACCGTATGCTGCTGCCGGACACCGTCGGCACCGGCGGCGACTCCCACACCCGCTTCCCGGTAGGGATCTCCTTCCCGGCAGGCTCTGGTCTGGTGGCATTTGCCGCTGCGACCGGTGTGATGCCGCTGGATATGCCGGAATCGGTGCTGGTGCGCTTCAAAGGCACGATGCAGCCGGGCATAACCCTGCGCGACCTGGTGCATGCTATCCCGCTGTACGCTATTCGCCAGGGCCTGCTGACCGTTGAGAAGAAAGGTAAGAAAAACATCTTCTCTGGCCGTATCCTCGAGATCGAAGGTCTGCCGGAGCTGAAAGTAGAGCAGGCCTTTGAACTGGCCGATGCCTCTGCCGAGCGTTCTGCTGCTGGCTGTACCATCAAGCTGGATAAAGCGCCGATTACCGAATACCTGACCTCTAACATCGTGCTGCTGAAGTGGATGATTGCGGAAGGCTACGGCGATCGCCGTACCATCGAGCGCCGTATCCAGGGCATGGAGAAGTGGCTGGCGGATCCGCAGCTGCTGGAAGCCGATGCCGACGCCGAGTATGCGGCGGTGATCGAGATCGATCTGGCGGATATCAAAGAGCCAATCCTCTGCGCACCGAACGATCCGGATGATGCTCGTCTGCTCTCTGATGTGGCTGGTGAGAAGATTGACGAAGTGTTTATCGGTTCGTGCATGACCAACATTGGTCACTTCCGCGCCGCCGGTAAGCTGCTGGATAGCCATAAAGGCCAGCTGCCGACCCGCCTGTGGGTCGCGCCGCCAACCCGTATGGATGCTGCCCAGCTGACGGAAGAGGGCTACTACAGCGTCTTCGGTAAGAGCGGGGCGCGTATTGAGATCCCAGGCTGCTCGCTCTGCATGGGTAACCAGGCGCGCGTGGCCGATGGTTCAACGGTAGTGTCGACCTCGACGCGTAACTTCCCGAACCGTCTGGGTACCGGCGCGAACGTCTTCCTCGCATCTGCGGAGCTGGCAGCGGTCTCCTCGCTGCTGGGTAAACTGCCGACACCGGACGAGTACCAGATCTTCATGGCGCAGGTCGATAAGACGGCGGTAGATACCTATCGCTATCTGAACTTTGACCAGCTCGGTCAGTACACCGAAAAAGCAGATGGCGTGATCTTCCAGACCGCCGTGTAAGCAAGACCAGATCATCTGCCAGCATAAAACCCCTTCGGCTTCCGGAGGGGTTTTTTATTTCTCATCCTTCTCCCCGTTACGCTGTTTTTCTTCTCCGCGACTGCGATAATTACACTATTGCGGATGTGAGGAAAAAAACATGGATTACGAATTCTTACGCGACATTACGGGCCAGGTGAAAGTGCGCATGTCGATGGGCCACGAGGTGGTCGGACACTGGTTTAATGAAGAGGTAAAAGAGAACCTGGCCCTGCTGGATGAGGTGGAGCAGGCGGCAAAAACCGTCAAGGGGAGCGAGCGCCAGTGGCAGCGGATTGGCCATGAGTATACCCTCTGGATGGATGGAGAAGAGGTGATTATCCGCGCCAACCAGCTGGAGTTTTCCGGGGATGAGATCGAAGAGGGAATGAGCTACTACGATGAAGAGAGCCTGTCGCTGTGCGGCGTCGAGGATTTTCTCCAGGTCGTCACGGCGTACCGTAAATTTATTCAGCAAAAGTGATCGGTCGGAGCGTCCCTGCTCCGACTTTAGCAGCGATTACACGGCGGGAATATTGCGCGCGTAGTAGATCTCGCGCATCTCTTTCCACAGCGATTCGGTAATGGCTTCCCGCTCTTCGGCGGTGAGATCTTCCGGGCGGGTGTGGAACATATAGTGCTTCAGGTCGAACTCTTTCAGCATCATCTTGGTATGGAAGATGTTCTCCTGATAGACGTTCACGTCCACCATGTCATACAGCGCCTTCATATCCTCAGAGAGGAAGTTCTGAATCGAGTTGATCTCATGGTCGATGAAATGCTTCATGCCGTTGATGTCGCGGGTAAAGCCGCGCACGCGGTAATCAACGGTGACGATATCTGACTCAAGCTGGTGGATCAGGTAGTTCAGCGCTTTCAGCGGGGAGATGACGCCGCAGGTAGAGACCTCAATATCAGCGCGGAAGGTGCACAGGCCGCCTTCAGGGTGGCTCTCCGGATAGGTGTGCACGCAGATATGACTCTTATCGAGGTGGGCTACCACCGTCTCCGGCAGCGGGCCGGGGTGGGCGGTTTTATCAATCAGGGTCGGATCGACCGGCTCTTCGCTCACCAGAATGGTCACGCTGGCCCCCTGTGGCTCGTAGTCCTGGCGGGCAACGTTGAGAATATTTGCGCCAATGATTGAGCAGGTCTCCGTCAGGATCTCCGTCAGGCGATTGGCGTTATAGAGTTCGTCGATATAGGCAATATAGCCGTCACGCTCTTCGGCGGTTTTGGCATAACAGATATCGTAGATACAAAAACTCAGGCTTTTTGTCAGGTTGTTAAAGCCATGCAGTTTCAGCTTTTTCAATTTTCATCACCTCCTGAGGAGAGCGCGTCTAACAGATATTGCGGCAGGGCGAAGGATGCCGTATGAATGGCCGGGTTGTAGTAGCGGCAGGTCAGGGCAGCATTGTGGAAGCGGGCCTGAATAATCTCGGTGGAGAGATTGCGCAGGATCTCGTTGTCCGTCGCCCAGGCGAAGGTCATGATGCCGCCGTAGTAGGTAGGCACCGCCGCCTGGTAGAAGCTGACGTCGCTAAAGTAGTGGCTCAGCTTCTTGTGGCTGCCTACCGCCTCATCCTGCTGCAGGAAGCTTACGCCGTTCTGGGCAACGAAGATCCCACCCGGATTCAGGCAGCGCTTGCAGCCGGCGTAGAAGTCGGAGGTAAACAGGCTCTCGCCAGGCCCCACCGGATCGGTGCAGTCAGAGATAATGACGTCAAAGGTTTGCGCGGTCTGGTTGACGAAATTGACGCCGTCATCAATCACCAGCGTAAAGCGCGGATCGTCGTAGCTGCCCGCGTTGTGATTCGGCAGATACTGGCGGCAGAATGAAACCACCCCTTCGTCGATCTCCACCATGGTGATGGTTTCAACATTTTTATGTCGGCTCACTTCGCGCAGCATTGCGCCGTCGCCGCCGCCGATGATCAGCACGTGCTTCGCCTGGCCGTGGGCCAGCAGCGGAACGTGGGTCATCATTTCGTGATAGATAAACTCGTCACGCTCGGTGGTCTGGACAACGCCGTCCAGCGCCATGACGCGGCCAAAGGCGGCGTTTTCAAAGATGATCAGATCCTGGTGATCGGTCTTTTCGTGGTAGAGCACGTTATCAACGGCAAAGTACTGACCAAACTGGTCATGCAGCGTTTCATGCCACGGGCGGGTATCAGCCATGCATCCTCCTTCGTTAACATCCACACAAAATGGGCGCAACATCATAGCTAACTATAGCCGCTGATGCACGGCTATAACTTCAGCAGGAGAGGAGGGTTTACGTTACTTGACGTAGGCCAGCAGGCTGAGGGAGTCCCGGGCCAGCGCTTTGCATTTTTTGGCAACCGGAATACCGATGCCGCTAAGATCGCGATAGCTGTCCTCGCCGAGGGATTTCATATCAAAGGTGTCGTAGTTACTCAGATCCCACTGGTTCTGCTGGGCAAAGAAGACCAGCGCCCGGCGGATCTGGCCATTCGGTAAATTCTGGTAACCACAGTCGTTTTTCAGAAACACGAAAACTGCCGTAAGATCGGCCATGTCCTCCGCTTCAGACTCGCTGAGCGCGTAACTATTTGCTGACATCGCCAGCAGGCTGGTGAACACAACGGTTCTGAAAAACATCTTCATTCTTCTTACCAAAACATCACGGAAATTAAACGTTAGCATACTTGTGGGTAAGGCGACGATCTTTATTATTCGCCTTTCGCTTGACCTTGCCGCAGGGGCAGGGTTTAAGCTCAGGAGACCGTTTGCCGACGATAAGGATTCGACTATGCAACGCCGTGATTTTCTAAAATATTCCGCTGCGCTTGGGGCGCTCGGCGCGCTGCCGACGTGGGCCCGCGCCGCCGCGGCAGGGGAGCAGGCTACGCTGCCGATACCCGACCTGCTCACTCCTGACGCCCAGAACCGCATCAGGCTTACCGTGCAGGCTGGCTCCTCTACCTTTGGCGAGAAGACCGCCACGACCTGGGGCTACAACGGCAACCTGCTGGGGCCTGCGCTTCAGCTGCGCCAGGGGAAAACGGTGACGGTGGAGATCCATAACCGGCTGCGGGAAGAGACCACCGTTCACTGGCATGGGTTAGAGGTGCCGGGTGAGGTCGACGGTGGGCCGCAGGGGATCATCCCGGCGGGCGGCGCACGCGAAGTCATCTTTACCCCCGTTCAGCGGGCGGCCACCTGCTGGTTCCACCCGCATCAGCATGGCAAAACCGGCCATCAGGTCGCGATGGGTCTGGCGGGGCTAGTGCTGATTGAGGATAACGAGAGCCGCATGCTGCGCCTGCCGAAGCAGTGGGGCATCGACGACGTGCCGGTTATCGTGCAGGACAAGCGTCTGGCTGCTGATGGCCAGATTGATTACCAGCTGGACGTGATGAGCGCGGCGGTGGGCTGGTTTGGCGAAACCTTGCTGGCAAACGGGGCGGTCTATCCTCAGCACGCAGCCCCGCGCGGCTGGCTGCGCCTGCGCCTGCTGAACGGCTGCAATGCACGGACCCTTAATTTTGCTCTCAGCGACGGACGTCGGATGTACGTTATCGCCAGCGACGGTGGTCATCTGGCCGAGCCGGTGGCGGTAACAGCGCTGCCGGTGCTGACCGGGGAGCGCTTTGAGGTACTGGTGGATATCAGCGACGGCAAGCCGATGGATCTGGTTACGCTACCTGTCAGTCAGATGGGCATGGCGCTGCCGCCGTTTGACCAGCCGCACCCGGTACTGCGCATCCAGCCGCTGCGGGTCACCGCCTCCGGCACGCTGCCCGATACCCTGGTGAACGTCCCGGCACTGCCGGATCTCACGGGCTTAACCCAGCGAACCTTCCATCTGTCGATGGATCCGATGCTCGACATGATGGGCATGCAGGCGCTGAAGGATAAGTACGGCGACAAGGCAATGACCGGGATGCATCACGGCGGCATGATGGACCACATGGGTATGAACATGGATCACGGTGGCCACGGTGGCGATTTCGACTTCCACAGCGCCAACCGTATCAACGGCAAAGCCTTTGATATGAACACGCCGCTGTTTGCCGCTGGCAAAGGGCAGTATGAGCGGTGGGTGGTTTCAGGGGAGGGGGACATGATGCAGCACCCGTTCCATATCCACGGCACGCAGTTCCGCATTCTGTCAGAGAACGGTAAGCCGCCGGCGGCCCATCGCTCAGGCTGGAAGGATACGGTAAACGTCTACGGCGCGCGCAGCGAGGTGCTGGTGAAGTTCGATCATGATGCACCCAAAGAGCATGCCTATATGGCGCACTGTCATCTGCTGGAGCATGAGGATACGGGAATGATGATGGGGTTTGTCGTTTAGCAGGGAGAGTATAGGCCGGGTAAGCGTAGCGCCACCCGGCGTCAGGTGTCCTATTCGACATCGTAACGCCCGGCGGCGCGAAGCTTGCCGGGCCTACAGGACTACATTAATTCTATTACTTCTCGTCGTCAGGCAGCGCGTAGGCAACGATATAGTCGCCCATCTTAGTACCAAACGAACCGTGACCGCCCGCAGAGATGACAACGTACTGCTTGCCATTCACTTCATAGGTCATCGGCGTCGCCTGGCCACCCGCTGGCAGACGGCCCTGCCACAGTTTCTCACCGTTGCTCATGTTGTAGGCGCGCAGGTAGTTGTCTGCGGTCGCCGCGATGAACAGTACGTTACCGGCGGTAGAGATCGGGCCGCCCAGCATTGGCATACCGGTGGTGAACGGTAATGGGATCGGCATCGGGAACGGCAGGCTATCCTGCGGCGTACCGATACGTTTTTTCCACACCACTTCATTGGTTTTCAGATCCAGCGCGGAGATGTAACCCCATGCAGGCTGTTTACACGGCAGGCCAATCGGTGACAGGAACGGGTTCAGGGTCACACCGTACGGCACGCCGTACTGCGGCTGAATACCCGACTCAGAGCCGGTACCCTGGCCATTTTCCGGCTCTTCCATCGGGTTACCTGGACCGCGCGGCATCAGTTTAGAGACGAACGGCAGCGCCATCGGGTTGGCAATCGCCACCTGACGGTGCGGATCGACCGAGATACCGCCCCACTCGAACATCCCCAGGTTACCCGGGAAGACGAGGGTACCCTGCTCAGACGGCGGCGTGAAGATGCCTTCATAGCGCAGGTTCTGGAAGATCACGCGGCATACCAGCTGGTCAAACATCGTGGCACCCCACATGTCTGCCCCGCTGAGGTCTTTCTTCGGACGGAAGCTTAGGTCAGAGAACGGCTGGGTTTTGGTAACGTAGTCACCTTTGGCCGCACCCTGCGGAACTGGCTTCTCTGGGGCTGGCACAACCAGCTGACCGTTACGGCGATCCAGCACGAAGATGTTACCGGTTTTCGCCGGAGCATAGATTACCGGTACGGTTTGACCCTTAACGGTAATATCCGCCAGCGTCGGCTGAGACGGCATATCCATATCCCACAGATCGTGGTGTACGGTCTGATAGCTCCACGCCAGTTTACCGGTAGTGGCGTTCAGGGCCACGATAGAGCTGGCATAACGCTCCTGCTCCGGTGCGCGGTTACCGCCCCAGATGTCTGGCGTGGTAACGCCCATCGGCAGATAGACCAGATCCAGCTTGGCATCATAGGCCGCAGGCGCCCAGGAGTTCGGTGAGTTCGGCGTGAAGTGATGCTCGTCCGCCGGGATGGCGTTCGGATCTTTCGCGCCCGGATCGAAGGCCCACAGCAGCGCCCCGGTGTTGATATCGAAACCGCGAATAACGCCAGACGGCTCGCGAGTAGAGTAGTTATCGGTTACCGCACCGGCAATAACAATCACCTTATCGGTAACGATCGGCGGCGAGGTCGGCTCGTACATGCCTGGCGTGGTTACCGGCATGTTGGTTTGCAGGTTCAGAATACCTTTGTTAGCAAAGGATTCGCACAGCTTGCCGTTGTCGGCGTTGACGGCGAACAGACGGCCATCGTTCACTGGCAGAATGATGCGGCGCGGGCAGTTAGCCGCAACGTCCGGGCTGGCATTATTGGCGTTCGCCTCATGGTAAGAGACGCCGCGGCAGGTCACATGCTGGAACGAAGGATTAGTGTTCAGCTGCGGATCGAAGTGCCATTTCTCTTTCCCGGTTGCGGCATCCAGGGCAAACAGACGCTGGTGCGCGGTGCAGAGGAACAGCGTATCGCCAACCTTAATCGGCGTTACTTCGTTAGTGATCTCACCCGGATCGTTTGGCAGCTTCAGATCGCCGGTACGGAATACCCAGGCCTCTTTCAGATTGTGCACGTTATCGGCGTTAATCTGCTTCAGCGGGGAGTAGCGTTGGCCCTCCTGGTTACGACCGTAGGCCGGCCAGTCAGAGTCTGCGACCTGAGAGATGGGCGCGGCAGGCGTCGCGTCAGCGCTCAGCGTACCGTTGATCTCCTGCGGATCGTTAAAGGCCGCCCAGGTCAACATCCCGCCGGTGATCACCAGCGCCACCAGCAGGGCAGCGACTGCGCCGTTGGCAGGGACGATCAGGCGACGCCAGACAAACGGCAGCACCAGCCAGATCCCAAAGAAGACAAGGATATCGCTGCGCGGCGTCAGCGCCCAGAAGTCGAAGCCGACTTCCCAGACGCCCCAGATCATGGTGCCAAGCAGGAGCACAGCGTAGAGCCAGAGCGCCGCGCGCTTGCTACGCCACAGCAGCCAGGCGACGCCGAGCATCAGAAGACCGGCAACAGGATAGTACCAGGAGCCGCCAACGGCGACCAGCCAGACCCCACCGATCAGGAGAAATAGCCCGCATAGTGCTGCAAACAGGGCTGTTAACGTCACGAGCACGCGCGACGTCCGGGGTTTTGTTTCTGCCATAGAAAGAGACTCTTCATGTTTAATATTTTGATAGCAATTAATTATAGGATTTAACAAGTGTGACCGTCATCACATATTTAGCTTTTCTTAACTCTCCCTCCTAATAAAAGCATTTGCTGGTATACTGGCCCGCTAATGAATTGATGCCGGAATAGACGCTATCCGCATCGAGTGAGTGGCTTTGAAATCAAACGGTTAGCATATGAAACATACTGTTGAAGTGATGATCCCGGAAACGGAGATCAAAGCGCGTATTAGTGAACTGGGTCGTCAAATCACTGAACGCTATCAGGAGAGCGGCAGCGAAATGGTGCTCGTGGGTCTGCTGCGTGGCTCGTTTATGTTTATGGCCGATCTGTGTCGCGAAGTGCAGGTCCCGCACGAGGTCGATTTTATGACTGCCTCCAGCTACGGCAGCGGTATGTCCACCACCCGCGATGTGAAAATCCTCAAGGATCTGGACGAAGACATTCGTGGTAAAGACGTGCTGATCGTCGAAGATATAATCGACTCCGGCAACACCCTCTCCAAAGTACGTGAGATCCTCAGCCTGCGCGAGCCGAAGTCGCTGGCGATCTGTACCCTGCTGGATAAACCTTCCCGCCGGGAAGTTGAGGTGCCGGTAGAATTTGTTGGCTTCTCGATCCCGGACGAGTTTGTGGTGGGTTACGGCATCGACTATGCCCAGCGCTATCGCCATCTGCCCTATGTAGGTAAAGTGGTGCCGCTGGAAGAGCAGGCATAAAAAAGCCCGGTAGCGTTACCGGGCCTAACAAATGCGTGCCGCTCTGGCACGCTTATTTGTGGTTAATATGCTTCTGGCTAATATTGGCGATGCCCTGGCGGTAGCCCTGCTCAAGGGTGTCGCGGCTGGTGGCGGTCACGTCGAGATCGCGCAGCAGGCCGTCGTGGATACCGTAGGCCCAGCCGTGAATCGTTACGTTCTGCCCGCGTTTCCACGCCGACTGCATGATGGTTGAGTGGCCCAGGTTATAGACCTGCTCCATCACGTTCAGCTCGCAGAGGGTGTCGAGACGGCGCTCTTCCGGCATTTCGCTCAGCAGCGGGGTGTGCTTGAGCCAGATGTCACGGATGTGCAGCAGCCAGTTGTTAATCAGTCCCAGCTCCGGGTTCTCAACCGCTGCCTGCACGCCGCCGCATCCGTAGTGGCCGCAGATGATGATGTGCTCGACTTCCAGCACGTCTACCGCGTACTGCACAACTGACAGGCAGTTCAGATCGGTGTGGATAACCAGGTTGGCTACGTTACGGTGAACGAAGAGCTCGCCTGGCTCGAGGCCGGTCAGACGCTCGGCAGGAACGCGGCTGTCAGAGCAGCCAATCCACAGGAAACGTGGCTTCTGGGCTTTTGACAGGGTCTCGAAGAATCCGGGATCCTCTTCCACCAGCATTTTTGACCATAGTGCATTGTTACTGATGAGTGTATCTATATCTTTCATGGCGGTTAACGACCTGTAACCAAGTAAATGCGTTGAGCTAATATAGGTCAACTCCATTTAATTTTAAACCACACATAGAGTGTCAGAAAAAAGGTAAGCGAAACGACATGACCATTGCACTGGAGCTTGAGCAGCTTAAAAAAACCTATCCGGGCGGCGTGCAGGCGCTGCGCGGCATTGATTTAAAAGTAGAAGCGGGTGACTTCTACGCGCTTCTGGGACCCAACGGTGCAGGTAAATCGACCACCATCGGTATTGTCAGCTCGCTGGTAAATAAAACCTCGGGGCGGGTGAGCGTCTTTGGCTATGACCTGCAAAAGGACGTGGTAAACGCCAAACGCCAGCTTGGTCTGGTGCCGCAGGAGTTCAACTTCAACCCCTTTGAGACGGTACAGCAGATTGTCGTCAACCAGGCGGGCTACTACGGCGTTGAGCGCGCCGATGCGCTGATCCGCAGTGAAAAGTATCTTAAGCAGCTCGATCTGTGGGAAAAACGCAACGAAAAGGCACGGATGCTCTCCGGCGGTATGAAACGCCGTCTGATGATTGCCCGGGCGCTAATGCATGAGCCCAAGCTGCTGATCCTTGATGAGCCAACCGCCGGGGTGGATATCGAACTGCGCCGCTCCATGTGGGGCTTCTTAAAAGATTTGAACGCCCAGGGGACGACCATTATCCTCACTACCCACTATCTGGAAGAGGCGGAGATGCTCTGCCGCAACATCGGCATCATCCAGCACGGCGAGCTGGTGGAGAATACCTCCATGAAGTCGCTGCTGGCCAAGCTCAAATCAGAGACCTTTATTCTCGACCTGGCACCGAAAAGCCCGCTGCCGAAGCTGGAAGGTTACCAGTACCGGCTGGTGGATACCTCAACTCTGGAGGTTGAGGTGCTGCGCGAGCAGGGGGTCAACAGCGTCTTCAGCCAGCTGAGCGCCCAGGGCATTCAGGTATTAAGCATGCGTAACAAAGCCAACCGTTTAGAAGAGCTGTTTGTCACGCTGGTACATAATAAAAAAGGAGACCACGCATGATGCAGCTCTATTGGGTCGCACTAAAAAGTATCTGGCACAAAGAGATCCAGCGCTTTATGCGCATCTGGATCCAGACCCTGGTTCCGCCAGTGATCACCATGACCCTCTACTTCATCATCTTCGGCAATCTGATCGGGTCGCGAATTGGTGAGATGCACGGCTTCACCTACATGCAGTTTATCGTTCCCGGCCTGATCATGATGGCGGTGATCACCAACGCCTATGCCAACGTGGCCTCATCGTTCTTCAGCGCCAAGTTCCAGCGTAACATTGAGGAGTTGCTGGTGGCTCCGGTGCCTACCCATGTCATCATCGCGGGCTACGTTGGCGGCGGCGTCGCGCGCGGGCTGTGCGTCGGCGTGCTGGTTACGGCGGTGTCGCTCTTCTTTGTGCCGTTCCAGGTACATTCATGGCTGTTTGTCGGCCTGACGCTGCTGCTGACGGCGATCCTCTTTTCGCTGGCAGGCCTGCTGAATGCGGTATTCGCTAAAACCTTTGACGATATCAGCCTGATCCCGACCTTCGTGCTGACGCCGCTGACCTACCTCGGCGGGGTGTTCTACTCTCTGACCCTGCTGCCGCCGTTCTGGCAGGGGCTGTCGCACCTCAACCCGATCGTCTACATGATCAGCGGCTTCCGCTTCGGCTTCCTCGGCATTATCGACGTGCCGCTGGTGATGACCATTGGCGTGCTGGCGGTGTTTATCGTCGCGTTCTATCTGCTCTGCTGGTATCTGATCCAGCGTGGACGTGGCCTGCGTAGCTAATTTAAATGCTCATGCGTCTCCTGTTGGCGCTGCTCCTGGTATGGAGCTGCGCCGCCTCCGCCCGCCTGCTGGATCAGGACTCTCCGGCGCGCTATATGCAGACCACCGAGCCTGCCGCCGTCTGGGCGCAGATTGGCGACCGGGTCATCAACGTCGGCTATTTGCAGGCGGGGCAGATTATTGCAGTGATGAATGGGGAGGGGGACTACAGCGCCTTCCGCTTCGGCTTTGGCCGGGCCTTTATCGACAAGGGCCATCTGGGGCCGGTGCGCGGGAAAAAACGGGTGCAGGATCGGCTGGGGGATCTCAACAAGCCGCTGAGCAACCAGAACCTGATAACCCGGAAAGCGACGCCGCTCTACAGCGGGCCTAACGTTCGCAGCGCCCCCTTCGGCATGCTGGCGGAGAACCTGCGCTATCCCATCGTCGGCAAGCTGCGGGATGGGCTGAACCAGACCTGGTTTCAGATCCGCATCGGCGACCGGCTGGCCTACATCAGCAGCCTGGATGCCCAGGAGGATCACGGCATTCCGGTGCTGACCTATCACCACATCCTGCGTGATGAGGAGAATACCCGCTTTCGTCATACCTCAACCACCACCTCGGTGCGGGCCTTCAGCAACCAGATGACCTGGCTGCGGGACAGGGGCTATACCACCCTGACGATGTATCAGCTGGAGGGCTACCTGAAGAACCGGCTCAATCTTCCGGCCCGGGCGGTGGCGATCACCTTTGACGATGGACTGAAGTCGATCAGCCGCTACGCTTACCCGATCCTCAAGCAGTACGGCTTCAAGGCGACGTCGTTCACCATCTCGTCGCGCATTAAGGCTTATCCGCAGCGGTGGGATCCGACATCACTACAGTTTATGAGCATCTCTGAACTGCGCGGCATCCAGGACGTATTTGATATCCAGTCGCACACCCATTTTCTGCATCGGGTGGATGCCACCCATCATCCCATTCTGCTCAGCCGCAGCTACCACATTATTGAGTTCGATTTTGCCCACTCGCGTCGGGCGCTGTCGCAGTTTAACCGGCACGTGGACTATCTCTCCTATCCGTTTGGCGGCTATAACGAAAAAGCGATTGAGGCCGCGAGGGATGCCGGTTTTCATATGGCGGTGACGACGGTGAAGGGGAAGGTGAAGCCAGGGGATAATCCGTTCTTACTGAAACGACTCTATATCTTAAGAACGGATTCGCTAGAGGAGATGGCACGGCTGGTCGGCAACCAGCCGTAATTATCAGGCATAGTTATCAGGCAACCTGCACCGGCACCGCTTTCGCTTTGCGGGTCATCTCGTTGTCACCGTCAAAGTAGGCCACCTTCGGCTGCCAGCTGCGGGCCTGCTCATCCGGCATCGTCACGTAGGTGGCGATGATCAGGATGTCACCTACGTCGGCACAGTGGGCCGCCGCGCCGTTGACTGAGATAATTTTCGAACCGCGCTCGCCGGCAATCGCATAGGTGGAGAAGCGCTTGCCGTTGGTCACGTTGTAAATATCGATGGCTTCGTATTCCAGAATACCAGCGGCCTCAAGGAAATCCTGGTCAATAGCGCAGGAGCCTTCATAGTGCAGGTCTGCCTGCGTGACTTTGACGCGGTGGAGCTTGCCTTGCAGCATAGTGCGGATCATAACGTCTACCTTTGTGCTTGTGTTGGCCCGGCCGCCTGCGCCGCCGGGAGTAAATGTCGTCGTATCAGCCCGCTGGCGGCGGCGTCAGCTCTACCGTTACGTTGTCGATGAGGCGCGCCTGGCCAAGCCATGCCGCCATCAGGATCACTGCCCGTTGGCTGGCATCGGTAAGCTCTTGCAGCGTGTCGGCATCGCGGATCTGGATCTCATCGGTGCGAAAACTGGCTTCATCCAGCGCCTGCCCGGCGGCGGCAATCATCTCTTCCAGCTGGCGATTGCCCGCCCGCAGCTTCGCGGCGAGGGCGTTCATCTCTCTGCTCAGGGCCGGGGCGATTTTACGCTGTTCTGCCGTGAGGTAGCCGTTGCGCGAGCTGAGGGCCAGACCGTCTTTGGCGCGCACAGTTGGCACACCAACGATATCGATGTCGTAACCCATGTCGGCCACCATCTTGCGGATCACCGCCAGCTGCTGAAAGTCTTTCTCACCAAAGCAGGCGACGTCCGGCTGGACCAGGTTAAACAGCTTGCTGACGATGGTGGCGACACCACGGAAATGACCCGGACGGCTGGCACCCTCGAGCATGCTGGAGAGGCCTGGGACGTCAACAAAGGTCTGTTCGCCGGTGCCCTGGGGGTAAACCTGGTCGGCGGCAGGGGCAAAGACAAAATCCACCTTGCGCTTGTTCAGCTTCTCGCAATCTTCCTGCAGGGTGCGCGGGTAGCGCTGCAGATCGTCAGGGCGGTCAAACTGCATTGGATTAACAAAAATGCTTACTACCACCACATCGGCATGGGTTTTTGCTTCGTCAACCAGCTGCATATGGCCATCGTGGAGGTTGCCCATGGTCGGTACCAGTGCAATGCGCTGGCCCTCACGGCGCAACCGACGGATATGCTGGCGCAGCAGCGGCAGGGTTTCGATAATCAACACGCGTAGGCTCCTTAGTGAAAACTGTGCTCTTCGCCGGGGTAGGTCCCCGCTTCGACTTCACTCACGTACTGGCGCACGGCGGCACGCATGTCGCCCGTACCGGCCAGAAAATTTTTGGCAAATTTAGGAATATGGCCGCCGGTAATGCCGAACGCATCATGCATCACCAGGATCTGGCCGTCGGTGACGTTGCCCGCGCCGATGCCGATCACCGGGATGGTCAGCGCCTCGGTAATACGCTGCGCCAGCGCAACCGGCACGCACTCCAGCACCAGCAGCTGTGCACCAGCTGCCTCTAATGCCAGGGCGTCATCAAACAGCGTCTGGGCCGCGTCGCCGCGCCCCTGCACCTTGTAGCCGCCAAAGACGTTTACCGACTGCGGGGTTAGCCCCAGGTGGCCGCACACCGGCACGGCGCGCTCGGTCAGCATTTTAACCGTCTCGGCCAGCCAGCGGCCACCCTCGATTTTGACCATATTAGCCCCGGCACGCATCACCGTGGCGGCGTGGGTAAATGCCTGGTCAGGGGTGGCGTAGGCCATAAACGGCAGGTCGGCGAGCAGCAGACAGTTCGGCGCGCCGCGGCGTACGCTCTGGGTGTGGTAGGCGATATCTGCGACCGTCACCGGTAGGGTGGAGTCATGGCCCTGGACCGTCATCCCTAACGAGTCGCCGACCAGCATGACGTTAATGCCCTCTTCGGCAAACAGCTTGGCAAAGCTGTAGTCATAGGCGGTGATGGTGGCGAAGCGTTTCTGTTCCTGTTTGCACTTTTGCAGCCAGGAGAGGGTGGTTGGTTTCATAGCGTTTCCTGATGGAGCCTTCAACTTTCCGGCATTCTATCAGTAACGTCAGGGGGGACAATGATTTTTGGCAGGTTTAAGGGGCGGAGTGGTATTACCAGCCCGCCGGTTTCGCTGCGCCAAGGTGCTCAAGCACGCTGGCAAGCGTTTCGCCGTCAGGGAAGCGCAGCGCGGGCGCGATCTCAAACAGCGGCCAGAGCATAAAGCCGCGGTTTTTCATATCGTAGTGGGGCACGTTCAGGCGCGGCGTGGCGATAGTCTCATCGCCAAACAGCATGATGTCGAGATCCAGCGTGCGCGGCCCCCAGCGCTCTGCTTTACGCACCCGGCCCCGATCCAGCTCGATACGCTGGGTGTGATTCAGCAGGGCTTCAGGCGCCAGCGTCGTCTCCAGCGCCACGGCGGCGTTGAGATAGTCAGGCTGATCCTGCGGGCCCAGCGGCGGCGTGCGGTAGAAGCTGGAGACAGCGACAATCCGGCTGTCCGGGATCGTACCCAGCGCCGCGATTGCCGCATTAACCTGAGTCAGGGGCGACGCCAGGTTGCTGCCAAGAGCGATATAGACCAGCGTCATGCACTGCCTTCGCGGCGCGGGGTACGCTTACGCGGGCGGCGATGGCGACGGCGGGTATCCGGCTCATCATCCAGCACGTCAAGCATGCCCTTCTGCGCGGGCGGCGCGGCCACCTGGAACTCGCCCCACCACTGCACCAGTTTTTGCAGCTCGTGGTTGCCCTCTACCTCAGCCCGCAGGGCGAGCAGATCGTAGGCGGCGCGGAACTTCGGATGCTCCATCAGCTTCCAGGCGCGTTTACCCTGGCGGCGAGACATGCGCAGCTGCAGCTGCCAGATATCGCGCACGAGGGTGGTGATCCGTTTCGGGATCGCCAGCGTGCGGCAGGCTTCGTCCAGCACGTCGTTCATCGCCAGCGCGAAGGCGTCGTGATAGGTCAGGCCGCTCTCCTGGGCGATCTTCTGCGCGGTCTCCAGCTGTGGATACCAGAGCATGGCGGCAAACAGGAACGCCGGGTTGACGCGCATATCGTTCTGAATGCGGGTGTCCGTGTTCTTCAGCACCAGGTTGATGATCCGCTCCATCGACGAATCACCCTTTTCGGTGAAGTAGCGCGTGATGGTTGGGAACAGCGGCTGGAACAGGCTGTACTCGCGCAGCAGCTGATAGGTGTCCAGACCGTTACCGGCCTGCAGCAGCTTCAGCGACTCCTCAAACAGGCGTGCCGGCGGCACGTCGTTGATCAGCGTCGCGAGACGAGCGATCGGCTCGGCGGTCTCCGGGCTAATACGCATATGCAGCTTGGCGGCAAAGCGTACCGCGCGCAGCATCCGCACCGGATCTTCCCGATAGCGGGTCTCCGGGTTACCGATCAGGCGGATAACACCCTCTTCAAGATCCTGCATCCCACCAACGTAGTCGCGTACCGAAAAGTCGGCGACGCTGTAGTAGAGGCTGTTGATGGTGAAGTCGCGGCGCTGGGCGTCGTCTTCAATCGAACCGAAGATGTTATCACGCAGCAGCATGCCGTTCTGGCCGCGCTGGGAGGTGGTGCGGTCGGCGGGCTGATCTTCGTGATGACCACGGAAGGTGGCAACCTCGATGATCTCCGGACCAAACATCACGTGAGCGAGACGGAAACGGCGGCCCACCAGACGGCAGTTGCGGAACAGCTTGCGCACCTGATCAGGCGTGGCGTTGGTCGTCACGTCGAAATCTTTCGGTTTTTTGCCTAACAGCAGATCGCGGACGCCGCCGCCTACAAGGTAGGCTTCGTAGCCCGCTTTGTTCAGACGGTACAGCACCTTGAGGGCATTTTCACTGATATCTTTGCGGGAAATTGTGTGCTGCTCGCGCGGAATAACCGTCATACGCGGCTCGGCGATGACCTCCTCGGCCATGCTTTCCTCGCGGCTTAACACCTTGCGGCAAAAATTAGCGACTCGGGTAAAAATAGTGCACCTCGGTTGTGTCAGTCTTTACGACAAAAAAATTGCGGCTAATCATAGCTCAGAGTGGGGCATTTAGGAATGCCGGATTGATCTGCGCTGTCTCAGGGACCCGGGACAGATCCCAGCTCTCTACCGCATGCTGTAGCAGGGCCGCGGTGGGCAAATCCTGCCAGTTACTTGTTACATCCTGATTTAAAAATTGTAAAGCACGGATCAGTACCGGCCGCGGATCGCCCTCCGGCAGCGGCGGGGCGTGGTTCTGCTTGGAGAGCTTGTTACCGTCGCTGTTCAGGGCCAGCGGCAGATGAACATAGCCAGGCGGCTGCCAGCCAAGCTGCTGATAGAGCGAAATCTGCCGCACCGTAGGGGCGATAAGATCCGCGCCACGCACGATCTCGGTGATGCCCTGAAAATGGTCGTCCACCACCACCGCCAGGTTATAGGCAAACAGGCCATCGCGGCGGTGGATAATAAAGTCCTCCCGCGCCAGCGCCTCATCGGCGTAGAGGTCGCCCCGCAGCCTGTCGTGAAAGTGCAGCACCGGCTGGTGCTGCCACAGACGCAGCGCGGCGTTCTCCGGGCCGTTATTGCGCTGGCGGCAGTGGCCGTCATACACCCCGCCGATGCTCTGAATACGCGCCCGCGTGCAGGTGCAGTAGTAGCTCAGCCCGCGCTGGCGTAAATCGTCCAGCGCCTCGCGGTAGGCCTCATGCCGCTGGGACTGCCAGAGCACCTCGCCGTCCCAGTGCAGGCCGTAGTGGTCGAGCTGGCGCAGGATGGTATCGGCCGCGCCGGGGACTTCCCGGGGCGGATCGATATCTTCAATGCGTACCCGCCACGTTCCCTGCTGGGCACGGGCCTGGAGATAGCTGCCAAGGGCGGCTATCAGCGAACCAAAATGGAGTTCACCGGAAGGCGATGGCGCAAAGCGCCCAATATAGTGTGATTCTGGCATGTCGACAGGCGAGAGATAACAGGGCGGGAGAGACTCCCGCCACAGGGAACGGTGCGAAAACGCCGGGCTTAGCCCGCCATCTGTTTTTCGCGGATTTCAGCCAGTGTTTTGCAGTCAATGCACAGGTCGGCTGTCGGACGTGCTTCCAGACGACGAATGCCAATTTCAACACCGCAGGATTCGCAGAAGCCAAAATCTTCGTCTTCTACTTTCTTCAGTGTCTTCTCGATCTTTTTAATCAGTTTACGCTCGCGGTCACGGTTACGCAGTTCGAGGCTGAACTCCTCTTCCTGGGCGGCTCTGTCAACCGGATCCGGGAAGTTAGCAGCTTCATCCTGCATATGTGTGACGGTGCGATCGACTTCATCCCTGAGTTGATTACGCCACGCTTCAAGAATACGCTTGAAGTGCGCCAGCTGGGCTTCGTTCATATACTCTTCGCCCGGCTTCTCCTGATAAGGCTCCACGCCAGCAATGGCGAGAATACTCAGGGACGATGTTTTACGGTTTTGCCCTTCTTGCATGTTGCTTCTCCTTAACACGCACTATCGATCCCCGTGTTCGGGGGAAAAATCAGGCCGCTATAAATAGCAGATGCTTTTCCGGATAGCAATTATCTAAACGTAACACTTGACAACCCTGTGAGGAAAAGCGTATTTGCGCACGTAGACCAGAATGCTATCTGGCTGGTCGCCGATCCTTAGCTTTCATAAGGTAAGGGCGATCTAAGACTCATCTCTTCGGCAGAAAGTTCCGCTTTGTAAACCAGAATTTCTACCCCCTGCCGCTGCGCTTCTTCTAAAAGCTGTGCGTATTTTGCATCTATATGGCGCGCCGGTGAAAAACGTTCAATGGCTGAGTGCAGCACGGTAAACAGCATCACCGCGCGATCCCCACTGGCTGCCACGCTCATTAACTCTCGCAGATGTTTCTGCCCGCGAAGAGTCACTGCATCGGGAAAAAAGCCGTATCCCTTGTCGGCAAGCGTGACCGATTTCACTTCAATATAGCAGTTGCGGCGTCCCTCCGCCTGCAACATAAGGTCTATTCTGCTATTTTCAGCGCCGTATTTTACTTCACTTTTCAGCACGCTATAGTCGCGTAACTCAGGGATGACGCCGGAGAGAATCGCCTCTTTAGCCAGCGTGTTGGCCCGCAATGTATTTACGCAAATAAACGTGCCATTTTGCGTCTGGGTGATCTCCCAGGTATGCGGATACTTACGCTTCGCGCTATCCGAGGTGGAGTACCAGACGGTGTCGCCGGGGGTAGCGCAGCCGGTCATCGCCCCGGTATTGGGGCAGTGCAGCGTCATGGCCGTGCCGTCCGGCGTAATCACATCCGCCAGGAAGCGCTTATAGCGCTGCACCAGGGTGGCGGGCTGTAACGGGGGGGAGAACTGCATCAGAACCTCTTATTCAGCGAGCCGCCAGCTCTCCAGCGGCGTGTAACGGGTACGCCCTCGGGAAAACTGCGACTCATACAGCACAAATTCGTTAACGGGGAAGGACCAGCTAAAGCCCGGCGGCGGAATGGCCACCGCATGGCTGGCGTTGCGCAGCAGGGTAACGTGGGGATGAAACGGCTGCGGACTCTGGTAGCAGCCGCTGCGCGCAGCCTGGGCGCGCAGCAGGTTGGCCAGCTGCAACAGGCCGCGCGGTGGCTGGCGCGTGCCGAGCCAGACGACCCGCGAGCGCAGCCACTGCCCGGCATCGTCCAGGGTCAGGGTAAAGCCAGGCTGGCGAATGCGTCCGGCAAGCTGGCTCAGGGCACGCTGCTTCTCTTCACTCACCTCGCCGAGAAACGCCAGCGTCACGTGGAGATTCGCCGCCTCGATAGGGCGTCCGGCCTCCGGGGCAAAGTGGGCCGCCCGCCAGTGGATAATCTGCCGCTGGATCTCATCGGGCAGCGCAACGGCAAAAAACAGCCTTTTTGGCTCAGACATAAGCGATACTCGGTAATGATTTACGGCGATGCTACAATGCTCGTCGTTGAAATGAAAGTTAACCCCCTGGAGCCATGCGTGTCCTCTCTGCCCGTCGCTGCCGTACTGCCCGAACTGCTCTCTGCGCTCGCCCACGCGCCACAGGTCCTGCTTAACGCCCCTACCGGCGCGGGTAAGTCGACCTGGCTGCCGCTGCAAATTCTCGCTGAAGGTGATATTGCCGGTCGCATTCTGCTGCTTGAGCCGCGCCGTCTGGCGGCGCGCAACGTTGCCCAGCGGCTGGCAGAATTGCTGGGAGAGAAGCCCGGCGAGACGGTGGGCTACCGGATGCGCGGTGAAACCTGCGTTGGCGCAGCGACGCGTCTGGAGGTCGTCACCGAGGGGATCCTGACCCGCATGATCCAGCGCGATCCCGAGCTGGCTGGCGTTGGGCTGGTGATCCTCGATGAGTTCCACGAGCGTAGCCTGGAGGCCGATCTGGCCCTGGCCCTGCTGCTGGACGTGCAGCAGGGGCTGCGCGACGATCTCAAGCTCCTTATTATGTCGGCGACGCTCGATAACGACCGTCTTCAGCGTCTGCTGCCGGACGCGCCGGTTATCGCCTCTGAGGGGCGTGCTTATCCGGTGGATCGCCGCTACCAGCCGCTGACCAGCCACGTCCGCTTTGACGAGGCCGTGGCCGCGGTAACCGCCGAGCTGCTGCGGGCCGAGCGCGGCTCGCTGCTGCTGTTTCTGCCCGGCGTCGGCGAGATCCAGCGCGTGCAGGAGCAGCTGGCCCAGCGCGTTGGCAGCGACGTGCTGCTCTGCCCGCTCTATGGTGCGCTACCTCTGAGCGAGCAGCGCAAGGCCATCCTGCCCGCGCCGGAGGGGCTGCGCAAAGTGGTGCTGGCGACCAACATCGCCGAAACCAGCTTAACTATCGAGGGGATCCGGCTGGTGGTCGACAGCGCCCAGGAGCGGGTAGCCCGCTTCGACGCCCGCACCGGGCTAACGCGGCTGGTGACCCAGCGGGTGAGCCAGGCATCAATGACCCAGCGTGCCGGACGCGCCGGACGGCTGGAGCCAGGCATCTGCCTGCATCTGCTGGCAAAGGAGCAGGCGGAGCGGGCAGCAGCCCAGAGCGAGCCGGAGATCCTGCAAAGCGATCTCAGCGCCATGCTGCTGGATCTGGTCCAGTGGGGCTGTCGCGATCCGGCCCAGCTCTGCTGGCTGGACATGCCCCCGGCGGCAAACCTGGCGGCGGCTGAGACGCTGCTGGTACAGCTGGGGGCACTGGAAAACCGGCAGCTGACGGCGCGCGGACAGAAGATGGCGAGGCTGGGCGTGACGCCGCGCCTCTCAGCTATGCTAGTCAGTGCGCAGAACGGTGACGAGGCGGCAACCGCGGCGAAGCTTGCCGCTATCCTGGAAGAGCCTCCGCGTGGCGGCAGTACCGATCTCGGAGTGGCCTTCTCCCGTAGCCAGCCGCACTGGCAGCGGCGTAGCCGCCAGCTGCTTAAGCGGTTAAACAGCGGGGAGGGCAGGGAAGATAGCGATCTTATCCCCGTTCTGCTGGCGCGTGGCTTTGCCGATCGCATTGCCCGTCGGCGCGGTCAGGAGGGGCGCTACCAGCTGGCGAACGGCATGGGGGCGATGCTCGACGTAGACGACGCCATGGGCCGCCACGAGTGGCTGATTGCGCCCCTGCTGTTACAGGGCAGCCAGCAGCCGGACGCGCGCATTTTACAGGCGATGCCGGTCAATATTGAGGCACTTATTACCGCCGCACCGTGGCTGCTGCATAACGCCGACACCGTAGAGTGGGACGACGCCCAGGGCACGCTGAAAGCGCTGCGCCGCAGCCAGATCGGCCAGCTGACGGTGAGCGTCAGGCCGCTGGCGAAGCCGTCGGAGACGGAGCTGCACCGGGCGATGCTGAACGGCATCCGCGATAAGGGGCTACAGGTGCTGAACTGGACCCCGGCGGCGGAGCAGCTGCGCCTGCGCCTGCACTGTGCGGCGAAGTGGCTACCAGAATATGATTGGCCTGCGGTGGATGACGCCTCGCTTTTAGCCTCGCTTGAGCTATGGTTACTTCCCGACATGCAGGGAGTACACTCTCTGCGGGCGCTGAAAGCGCTGGATTTGATCCACGCGCTCAACCATTTACTGCCCTGGCCGCTGCGTCAACGGCTGGATAGTGCGCTGCCTGGGCATTACACTGTGCCGACGGGAAGCCAGATCGCGATCCGCTATCATACGGAGAATCCGCCGGTGCTGGCGGTGCGGATGCAGGAGATGTTTGGCGAGGCCGCTACGCCGGTCATCGCCGAGGGGCGTGTGCCGCTGGTGCTGGAGCTGCTCTCGCCCGCGCAGCGCCCGCTACAGATCACGCGCGACCTGAGCGCGTTCTGGGCAGGTGCCTACCGCGAGGTGCAAAAAGAGATGAAGGGACGCTATCCGAAGCATGTCTGGCCGGACGATCCGGCTAATACCGCGCCAACAAGGCGGGTTAAAAAATATTCGTAAGATTAGCGAAAGCGAAATTGAGAGATTTCTTCTTCTGCCCCCTGGTAGAAGAACAGAGAATCGGGCCCTTGCGCCTGAATAATGTAGCGGAGAGTAAGCATGGCGGGGAATGACCGCGAACCTATTGGACGTAAAGGCAGACCTGCGCGTCCGGTAAAAGAGAAGGTAAGCCGTCGTCGTCTCAGAGATGAAGAGATCGACGATGAGTATGAAGACGATGCACCCGCACCGCGCCGCAGTAAAGGCAACGGCGGCGGCAGTGGCAAAGGAAAAGGCGGCAAGCGCAAGCGCGGCTGGTTCTGGCTGCTGCTGAAGATCTTTATCGTTCTGGTGGTGCTGTTTGCCATTTACGGTCTCTATCTCGATCAGAAGATCCGCAGCCGCATCGACGGCAAAGTCTGGCAACTGCCAGCGGCGGTCTATGGCCGGATGGTTAACCTTGAGCCGGAGATGCCGATCAGCAAGAACGAGATGGTGAAGCTGCTGGAGGCTACCCAGTACCGTAAGGTGACGGCGATGACCCGTCCCGGCGAGTTTACCGTGCAGGCCAACAGCATCGAGATGATCCGTCGTCCGTTTGACTTCCCCGACAGTAAAGAGGGGCAGGTCCGCGCCCGGCTGACGTTCAGTGACAACCACCTGGATACCATCGAGAACATGGAGAACAACCGCCAGTTCGGTTTCTTTCGTCTCGATCCGCGCCTGATCACCATGCTCTCCTCGCCGAACGGCGAGCAGCGCCTGTTCGTCGCGCGCAACGGCTTCCCGGATCTGCTGGTGGATACCCTGCTGGCGACCGAGGACCGTCACTTCTATGAGCATGACGGGATCAGCTTCTTCTCCATCGGGCGTGCCGTACTGGCGAACCTGACGGCGGGACGCACGGTGCAGGGGGCGAGTACCCTGACCCAGCAGCTGGTGAAGAACCTGTTCCTCTCCAGCGAGCGCTCCTACTGGCGTAAAGCGAACGAAGCCTATATGGCGCTGATCGTCGATGCGCGCTACAGCAAGGATCGTATTCTTGAGCTGTATATGAACGAGGTCTACCTCGGTCAGAGCGGCGATAACGAAATCCGCGGCTTCCCGCTGGCGAGCCTCTACTACTTTGGCCGTCCGGTCGAGGAGCTGAGCCTCGACCAGCAGGCGCTGCTGGTGGGCATGGTGAAAGGCGCTTCCATCTACAACCCGTGGCGTAATCCGAAGCTGGCGCTGGAGCGACGTAACCTGGTGCTGCGCCTGCTGCAGGAGCAGAAGGTTATCGACCAGGAGCTGTACGATATGCTCAGCGCCCGGCCGCTCGGGGTGCAGAAGCGCGGCGGGGTGATCTCACCGCAGCCGGCGTTTATGCAGATGGTACGTCAGGAGCTGCAGGCGAAGCTGGGGGATAAGGTCAAAGATCTCTCCGGCGTGAAGATCTTTACCACCTTTGACTCGGTCGCGCAGGATGCGGCGGAGAAAGCCGCCGTGGAAGGTATTCCGGCCCTGATCAAGCAGCGTAAGCTGAGCGATCTGGAGACGGCGATGGTGGTCGTTGACCGCTTCAGCGGCGAAGTTCGCGCGATGGTGGGCGGGGCGACGCCGCAGTTTGCGGGCTACAACCGTGCCATGCAGGCGCGACGCTCTATCGGCTCGCTGGCAAAACCGGCCACCTACCTGACCGCACTGAGCCAGCCGAACCAGTATCGTCTGAACACGTGGATTGCCGATGCGCCGATATCTCTGCCTCAGCCTAACGGCAAGGTATGGTCTCCGCAGAACGATGACCACCGCTTTAGCGGCCAGGTGATGCTGGCGGATGCGCTGACCCGCTCAATGAACGTGCCGACCGTGAACCTCGGGATGGCGCTGGGCCTGCCGGCGGTAACCGATACCTGGACCAAGCTGGGGGTGCCGAAGGATCAGCTGCACCCGGTTCCGGCGATGCTGCTGGGGGCGCTGAACCTGACTCCGGTTGAGGTAGCGCAGGCGTTCCAGACCATCGCCAGCGGCGGTAACCGTGCAACGCTTTCCGCCCTGCGTTCGGTGATTGCCGAAGACGGGACGGTGCTCTACCAGAGCTTCCCGCAGGCGGAGCGTGCGGTGCCTGCTCAGGCGGCGTACATGACCCTGTGGACCATGCAGCAGGTTATCCAGCGCGGCACCGGCCGTCAGCTGGGGGCGAAGTATCCGGGCCTGCATCTGGCGGGTAAAACCGGGACCACCAACAACAACGTCGATACCTGGTTCGCCGGGATCGATGGTCGTGAGGTGACCATTACCTGGGTAGGACGCGATAACAACCAGCCGACCAAGCTCTACGGGGCCAGCGGGGCGATGGCAATCTACCAGCGCTATCTGGCGAACCAGTCACCGATCCCGCTGGATCTGACCCCGCCGGAGGATATCGTCAACATGGGCGTGGACGAAGGCGGTAACTTCCTCTGCGGCGGCGGTGTGCGCTCGCTGCCGGTCTGGACATCTAATCCGGATGCCCTGTGCCAGCAGAGCGAGATGCTGCTCCAGCAGCAACAGCAGCAGCAGAGCGGTAACCCGTTTGAACAGTCGTCACCGCAGCCGCAACAGCAGCCTCAGCAGCAGCAACAACAGCCGCAGCAGCAGGAGAAGAGCGACGGCGTGGCGGGCTGGATCAAAGACATGTTCGGCAATTAAGCTGTAGTTAAAAATAAGTAGTAAAACGCCGGGCGGCGCTCCGCTTGCCCGGCCTACACTCCTACAGTTTTAACCTTCTTGTAACACCCTGTTATCCGTCTGGTTATTCCGTAAGCCCTCAATCCTTATAGGGGCGCATAATCCTTGCTATCTCCGCGAGCCCTGGCATATTATGCTGCGGTCATAATAATAATTATCGTTTACGTTATCATTCCATTATCCAGAGAGAAGCACCATGGCGCGTTCTGAAACTGCTCAGCCGGTCAACCTTTCGCTGCGTAAAATTGCCGTAGTGGTTGCCACTGCGGTAGGCAGCATCTCCTTTGCCGCACATGCAGCCCCTGAAGATACCATCACCGTTACCACCGCTGCCGCTGAGCAGGAGAGTGCCTGGGGCCCGGCACCGACCATCGCCGCCAAACGCACGGCGACGGCGACCAAAACCGATACCCCAATCGAGAAAACGCCGCAGTCTATCTCCGTGGTCACCCGCGAAGAGATGGATATGAAAGATCCCTCCACGGTGAAAGAGGCCCTGAACTATACGCCAGGCGTATTCGCTACCCGCGGCAGCTCTGAAACCCTCGATGTGATCTCTATCCGTGGCTTTACCGCCTCGACCGGCGCGAACACTAACCAGTATCTCGACGGTTTAAAACTTCAGGGTGATAACTACTCTGAATCCTCTATGGATCCCTATTTCCTTGAGCGCATCGAGCTGATGCGCGGCCCGACCTCGGTGCTCTACGGTAAGAGCAACCCCGGCGGCATCGTCTCGATGGTCAGCAAGCGTCCGACCACCGAGCCGCTGAAAGAGGTCCAGTTCCAGATGGGGACCGACAACCTCTACCAGACCGGCTTTGACTTCAGCGATGCCATCGACGATGACGGCGTGTTCTCCTACCGCCTCACCGGCCTGGGCCGCAGCGAAGATGCTCAGCAGACCATGGTTAAATCGACCCGCTACGCCATCGCGCCCGCTTTTAGCTGGCGTCCGGATGATAAAACCGATTTCACCTTCCTGAGCAATTTCCAGAGCGATCCGGATGCAGGTTACTACGGCTGGCTGCCGCGCGTGGGCACCGTGGTGCCGTACACCGACGCCAACGGTAACTCTCACAAGCTGGATACCGACTTCAATGAAGGCGAGCAGGACAACCGCATGTCCCGCCGCCAGCAGCAGATTGGCTACAGCTTCGCACACGCCTTCGATGACACCTTCACGGTGCGCCAGAACCTGCGCTATACCCGTCTGCACACGCTCTACACCTCGGTCTACGGCAACGGCTTCACTGCCCCGACGCAGATTAACCGCGCCTATGTCCGCTCCGATGAAGATCTGAACTCCTTCACCGTGGACACCCAGCTGCAGTCTGCCTTTGCGACCGGCGCGGTGGATCACACCCTGCTGACCGGCGTTGACTACCTGCGTATGCGCAATGACATCAACGCGGATTACGGCACGGCTAATCCGATAGACATGGTGGATCCGCAGTACGGCAACGCCAACGTCAACGTTAACTTCCCGTATGCAGTGATCAACCGTCAGGAGCAGACCGGGCTGTACGCGCAGGATCAGGCCGAGTGGAACCACTGGGTGCTGACCCTTGGCGGTCGCTACGACTTTGCGAAGACCTCAACCTACACCCGCTCTACCAGTTCACTGAGCGAGATCAACGACCAGCAGTTCACCTGGCGCGGCGGGTTGAACTATGTGTTTGATAACGGCGTTGCCCCGTACTTCAGCTATAGCGAATCCTTCGAGCCGGTCTCCGGTTCAACCAAGCAGGGCAAACCGTTCGATCCGTCACGCGGTAAGCAGTACGAAGCGGGCGTGAAGTATGTGCCGAAGGATCTGCCGGTCACCGTCACGGCGGCGGTATTCCAGCTGACCAAAGACAAAAACCTGACGGCGGATCCGTCTGATAGCGCCTTCAGCGTGCAGGGCGGGGAGATCCGCTCCCGCGGCCTTGAGCTGGAAGCGAAAGCGGCCCTGACCAGCAATATCAACCTGACCGCGGCCTACAGCTACACCGACGCCGAGTACACCGACGATACGCTCTACAAGGGCAAACGTCCGGTTGAGGTGCCGCGTAACATGGCCTCCCTGTGGGCGGACTACACCTTCCACGAGACGGCGCTGAGCGGCCTGACGCTGGGCGCGGGCGCACGCTACGTGGGCGATACCTCCAGCTTCTATACCTCCGGGGATAACGTCAACGGCACCTTCAACGTCGGCAGCTACACGCTGGTGGATGCCACGGTGAAATACGATCTGGCGCGCGTCGGCATGGCCGGCTCCTCCGTGGGCGTGAAGGTCAATAACCTGTTCAATCGCGAGTACGTCTCCAGCTGCTACCGCGACTATGCGTGCTACTGGGGCGCGGATCGCCAGGTGGTTGCCACCGCGAACTTCAGCTTCTAATCTCCTCCTTTTCAGGGCACGGCTTACCGTGCCCTTTTTATTGATAAGTTGGTCCCATGCAGGAAAACAATACGCTTCCCGATACCACCTTTCAGCTCTCTGACGTCTCCTTTCATGTGCCCGGACGCACGCTGCTGCATCCGCTGTCGCTCACCTTTCCAGCAGGCAAGGTTACCGGTCTTATCGGCCATAACGGCTCGGGTAAATCCACCCTGTTAAAGATGCTGGGTCGTCATCAGCCGCCGTCCGAGGGCGATATCCTGCTGGATGGCCAGCCGCTGGCGAGCTGGAACAGCAAGGCTTTTGCCCGCCGGGTCGCCTATCTGCCGCAGCAGCTGCCGCAGGCGGAGGGGATGACGGTGCGCGAGCTGGTAGCGATTGGGCGCTACCCGTGGCACGGGGCGCTGGGGCGTTTTGGCGTGGCTGACCGGGAGAAAGTGGAGGAGGCGATTGGCCTCGTGGGACTGAAACCGCTGGCGCACCGGCTGGTGGATAGCCTCTCCGGCGGCGAGCGGCAGCGAGCATGGATCGCCATGCTGGTGGCGCAGGACAGCCGCTGCCTGCTGCTGGATGAGCCGACCTCGGCGCTGGATATCGCCCATCAGGTCGACGTCCTGGCGCTGATCCATCGCCTGAGCCAGCAGCGCGGGCTGACGGTGATCGCCGTCCTGCACGATATCAATATGGCGGCGCGCTACTGCGACTACCTGGTGGCGCTGCGCGGCGGCGAGAAAATTGCAGAAGGAACGCCGGAATCGCTGATGCAGGCCCAGACCCTGGAGCAGATCTACGGTATCCCGATGGGCATTCTGCCCCACCCGGCAGGGGCGGCACCGGTGAGCTTTGTCTACTGATGGCGGGGTTACCTATGATTAGCCGCCGCCGTCTGCTGACCGCGATGGCTCTCTCGCCGCTGCTGTGGCAGGCGGGAACCGCGCGGGCAGCGGCCCTCGATATTAACCGCATCGTGGCGCTGGAGTGGCTGCCGGTGGAGCTGCTGCTGGCGATGGGCGTGGCCCCTTACGGCGTTGCCGACGTGAATAGTTACAACACTTGGGTCAACGAACCTAAGCTGCCAGCCTCGACAATCGACGTCGGGCTGCGGACCGAACCTAATCTTGAGCTGCTCACCCAGATGCAGCCTTCGTATCTGGTCTGGTCGGCAGGCTACGGCCCCTCGGCGGAAGTGCTGGCGCGAATTGCCCCTGGCCGTGGCTTTAATTTTAGCGACGGCAAGAAGCCGCTGACCATGGCGCGCAACTCGATGAATGAGATGGCCCAGCTGCTCAACCTCGAGTCCGCCGCCCGCAAGCATCTCGACCATTTTGATGCCTTTATCGCTGCGATGAAGCCGCGCTTTGCCCGGCGCGGCGACAGGCCGCTGCTGATGGTCACCCTGCTTGACGCGCAGCATATGCTGGTCTTTGCCTCGAACTGCCTGTTCCAGGAGACGCTGGATGAGTTTGGCATTCGCAATGCCTGGCAGGGGGAGACGACCTTCTGGGGCAGCACCACGGTGAGCATTGACCGGCTGGCGGCCTATAAGGACGCGGATGTGATCTGCTTCGATCACGGCAACGAGCAGGATATGCAGCGGCTGATGGCAACCCCGCTGTGGCAGGCGATGCCCTTTGTCCGGGCTGGCCGCTTCCAGCGCGTACCGGCGGTCTGGTTCTACGGGGCAACCCTCTCAGTGATGCACTTTGTCCGCGTTCTGGATAACGCGCTGGGAGGTAGAGCATGAGCAAGCGTATCGCGCCGCTTCCCGCCCTGTTGCTGCTGATCCTGTTTATCGCCGCCGCCTGGCTGACCTGGGGAAACCTCTCTCAGGCGCTGCCGCGTGATCAGTGGTCGCAGGCAATCTGGCACCCGGACGTGGATGCTATCAGCCAGATGATTTTCCACTACAGCCTGCTTCCCCGGCTGGCAATCTCCCTGCTGGTGGGAGCCGGGCTGGGACTGGTGGGCGTCCTGTTCCAGCAGGTGCTGCGTAACCCGCTGGCGGAGCCGACCACTCTGGGCGTCTCAACCGGCGCGCAGCTGGGGATTACCGTCACCACCCTGTGGGCGATCCCTGGCGTGGCGGCCTCACAGTTTGCCGCCCTGATTGGTGCCTGCGCCGTAGGTGCGCTGGTCTTTGGCGTCGCCTGGGGTAAACGTCTTTCGCCGGTGACGCTGATCCTCGCTGGACTGGTGGTGAGCCTCTACTGCGGGGCGGTGAACCAGCTGCTGGTGCTGTTCCATCACGAGCAGCTGCAAAGCATGTTTATGTGGAGCACCGGTACCCTGACTCAGACCGACTGGAGCGGGGTAGAGCGTCTCTGGCCCCAGCTGCTGGGCGGGGCGATGCTGACTCTCTTGCTGCTGCGCCCGCTGACCCTGATGGGGTTGGACGACGGCGTAGCGCGTAACCTGGGCCTGGCGCTGTCGCTGGCCCGCCTGGGGGCGCTGCTGCTGGCGATTGTCCTCAGCGCGCTGCTGGTCAACGCGGTGGGGATCATCGGCTTTATCGGCCTGTTCGCGCCCCTGCTGGCGAAGATGCTGGGGGCGCGTCGGCTGCTCTCCCGCCTGCTGCTGGCTCCGCTGATCGGGGCGCTGATCCTCTGGCTTTCGGACCAGGTGATCCTCTGGCTGACCCGCGTCTGGATGGAGGTCTCTACCGGCTCGGTGACGGCCCTGATTGGCGCGCCGCTGCTGCTGTGGCTGCTGCCGCGCCTGAAGAGCATGAGCGCCCCGGAGATGAACGCCGGGGACAATGTTCCCACTGAACGCCAGCATCTGCCGCGCTGGGCGCTGGGCGGTATCGTGGTTCTGCTGCTGGCAGTGATGGCTGCCCTGGCGCTGGGCCGCGATGCTCAGGGCTGGCACTGGGCCAGCGGCGAGATGCTGGACGCGCTGGCGCAGTGGCGCTGGCCGCGCATTACTGCGGCGCTAGTGGCGGGCGTGATGCTGGCGGTGGCGGGGTGCATTATTCAGCGCCTGACCGGCAATCCGATGGCCAGCCCGGAAGTGCTGGGCATTAGCTCCGGTGCAGCCTTTGGTATCGTGCTGATGCTCTTCTTTGTGCCGGGGAACGCCTTTGGCTGGCTGCTGCCTGCCGGGAGCCTCGGGGCGGCGGTGACCCTGCTGATTATCCTGATCGCGGCAGGGCGGGGCGGTTTCTCTCCGCACCGGATGCTGCTGGCCGGGATGGCGCTTAGCACCGCATTTACCATGCTGCTGATGATGCTCCAGGCAAGCGGCGATCCGCGCATGGCGCAGATCCTCACCTGGATCTCCGGCTCGACCTATAGCGCCACCGGCGAGCAGGTGGTTCGCTCGGCCATCGTGATGGTGATACTGCTGGCGCTCGTGCCGCTCTGCCGCCGCTGGCTGACCATTCTGCCGCTGGGAGGCGATACCGCCCGTTCGGTAGGGATGGCGCTGACGCCGTCGCGCATTGGGCTGCTGCTGCTGGCCGCCTGCCTGACCGCTACCGCCACCATGACCATTGGCCCGCTGAGCTTTATCGGCCTGATGGCTCCGCACATTGCGCGGATGATGGGCTTCCGGCGGACGGTGCCGCACATGGTGATCTCGGGGTTGATCGGTGGGGTGATGCTGGTATTTGCCGACTGGTGCGGACGGATGGTGATGTTCCCGTATCAGATCCCAGCCGGGCTGCTGTCGACCTTTATCGGTGCGCCGTACTTTATCTATCTGCTGCGTAAGCAGAGCCGATAGTTTTCCCCGGTGGCGCTGCGCTTACCGGGGCTACAGAGTCCGTAGGCCGGGTCAGGCGAAGCCGCCACCCGGCAATTAACGGCAGAGTTACAGCTGAGCAAACGCCTTGCGTGCGGCGTCGAGGGTCTTGTTGATATCCTCGTCGCTGTGGGCAATGGACATGAAGCCCGCTTCGAACGCCGACGGTGCCAGATAGACGCCCTCGTCCAGCATCAGGTGGAAGAAGCGCTTGAAGCGTTCCACGTCGCACTTCACCACGTCCTGGTAGCAGGTTACGCTCTCGGCATCGGTAAAGAAAATACCAAACATGCCGCCGACATGGTTCACCACCAGCGGGATCCCGGCTTCCTGCGCCGCGTCCAGCAGGCCGTTAGCCAGGCGAGTGGTCAGATCCGTCAGGGTTTCATGCACGCCCGGCTGGGACACCTCGGTTAAGCAGGCGTAGCCCGCCGCCATCGCAATCGGGTTACCGGAGAGGGTCCCCGCCTGATAGACCGGCCCGGTCGGGGCCAGGGCGTCCATCACCTCGCGACGGCCACCGAACGCGCCGACCGGCATCCCGCCGCCGATGATTTTGCCGAGGCAGGTCAGGTCCGGAACCACGTTATAGTGCGCCTGGGCACCCGCCAGCGCGACGCGGAAGCCGGTCATCACCTCGTCGATAATCAGCAGTGCGCCAAACTCATCGCACAGTGCACGCAGGCCCGGCAGGAACTCCGGCTGAGGCGGAACGCAGTTCATGTTGCCCGCTACTGGTTCGACGATGATGCAGGCGATCTCTTCCGGATACTGCTCAAAGGCTTCGCGCACGGAGGCGAGATCGTTATAGGTGCAGGTCAGGGTGTGCTTAGCGAAATCTGCCGGGACGCCCGGCGAGTTAGGCTGGCCGAGGGTGAGCGCGCCGGAACCCGCTTTTACCAGCAGGCAGTCGGCGTGGCCGTGGTAGCAGCCCTCGAACTTAATAATCTTGTCGCGGCCGGTAAAGCCACGCGCCAGGCGAATGGCGCTCATGGTCGCCTCGGTACCGGAGTTCACCATCCGCACCATATCCATCGTCGGGACCAGCTCGGTCACCAGCGCCGCCATCTTCACTTCCATCTCGGTGGGCGCACCAAAGCTCAGGCCGCGCTCCGCCGCTTCGATCACCGCGTTGCGGATCGCCGGGTGGTTGTGGCCCAGCACCATCGGACCCCAGGAGCCGACGTAGTCGACATAGGCCTTACCGTCCGCATCGTAGAGGTAAGCTCCGTCAGCGCGCTCGATAAACAGCGGCGTGCCGCCGACGCCGCTGAAGGCGCGAACCGGCGAGTTGACGCCGCCGGGGATAAGCTTGCGTGCCGCGCTGTAGAGGTTTTCTGACTTACTCATGGATTCGTTCCTGGTTGGTAAAGAAGGTAAGGGGACTATTCTAAGGTATTCCGCGTTTGTTATAAAAGGATCCCCCAGGTAAACTGTCGCCTCTAATTGTATGACTAATTCATTTTCGGCTATGAAAATAAAAACTAATGCAATGCGAACGCGGCGGATCCTCCGTTTGCTGCAGCGAGATAAAACGCCGCTGGCGATTTTACTGATGGCTGCGCTGGTGGGAACCCTGGCGGGCGCGGTCGGCGTCGCTTTTGAAAAGGCGGTTAACGCGGTCAGCCTTTGGCGACTCGGCACGGTGGCGCAGTTCGCTGATGATGCCGCGTGGCTGATGTGGCCCCTGGTCTTTGTGCTCTCGGCGCTGTTGGCGATGGTGGGCTACTTCCTGGTGCGCCGTTTTGCTCCGGAGGCGGGCGGCTCGGGCATTCCCGAGATCGAGGGCGCGCTGGAGGAGCTACGTCCGGTACGCTGGTGGCGCGTTCTGCCGGTCAAGTTCATCGGCGGGATGGGCACGCTGGGGGCGGGCATGGTGCTCGGGCGCGAAGGGCCGACTGTGCAGCTCGGCGGCAACGTGGGCCGCATGGTGCTGGATATCTTCCGCATGCGCGGCACCGAAGCGCGACATACGTTGCTGGCCACCGGCGCGGCGGCAGGGCTGTCGGCGGCCTTTAACGCTCCGCTGGCCGGGATCCTGTTTATCATTGAGGAGATGCGGCCGCAGTTTCGCTACAACCTCATCTCGATTAAGGCAGTCTTTACCGGGGTGATCATGTCGAGTATCGTGTTTCGCTACTTTAACGGCGAGGCGGCGGTAATCGACGTGGGTAAACTGACCAATGCGCCGATCAACACCCTCTGGCTCTACCTGGTGCTGGGGATGATCTTTGGCTGCGTCGGCCCGCTGTTTAACGCGTTAATCCTGCGTACCCAGGATCTCTTTGGTCGTCTACACGGGGGGCAGATTGGCAAGTGGGTGCTGATTGGCGGAGCTATCGGCGGCCTGTGCGGGGTGCTGGGGCTGATCGTGCCGGAGATCTCCGGCGGCGGCTTTACGCTGATCCCCATTGCGGCGGCGGGAAACTACACCGCCGGGATGCTGCTTTTTATCTTCGTTGCGCGGGTGATTACCACGCTGCTCTGCTTCTCGTCCGGCGCGCCGGGAGGCATCTTTGCCCCGATGCTGGCGCTGGGCACGCTGCTGGGCACGGCGTTCGGCATGGCCTGCGCGGAGGTATTTCCGCTCTACCACCTTGAGGCAGGCACCTTTGCCATCGCCGGGATGGGGGCGCTGCTGGCCGCCTCGGTACGCGCGCCGCTGACCGGGATCGTGCTGGTTTTGGAAATGACTGACAATTATCAGCTCATTTTGCCAATGATTATTACCTGCCTGGGTGCCACGCTACTGGCACAGTTCTTAGGCGGTAAGCCGCTCTACTCCACGATCCTTGCCCGCACGCTGGCGAGGCAGGGGGGCGATCCCGACGGCAAGCCTCAGCAGGAGAATACTTGAACGATTTACCAGGGTAATGGATAATATTCATAAAGATCGGGCGGTTTAACGTCCGGATCGCCGTATCAATGGGAGTTTAAAATGAGTGATGACGTAGCGCTGCCTCTGCAATTTACTGAAGCAGCAGCAATTAAAGTAAAAAGCCTGATTGCGGATGAAGAGAATCCGAACCTGAAACTGCGCGTCTACATTACCGGCGGCGGCTGCAGCGGCTTCCAGTACGGTTTTACCTTTGACGATCAGATCAACGATGGTGACATGACCATTGAGAAGCAGGGCGTAGGACTGGTGGTGGATCCAATGAGCCTGCAATACCTCGTTGGCGGCGCGGTAGACTACACCGAAGGGCTGGAAGGTTCCCGCTTTGTGGTCACCAACCCGAACGCCAAAAGCACCTGCGGGTGTGGTTCCTCGTTCAGCATCTAAATCGCACCATGCTCGCCGTAGGGCGGGCAAACGCCGTGCCGCCCGACATTACAGCGTTGGCATGGTAACGCCCGGTGGCGCTACGCTTACCGGGCCTACAAACTGGTTTTAACCTCGGTTCTCATCCAGCGCAAAGGTGGGCAGCTTCAGGTGCCAGCGGATCGCCGCCAGGCGAATAACCAGCGTGACCACCATTCCCAACATACTGGCGCTCTCCAGCGGTACGCCAAAGGTATAGAACGCCGTAGCGTGGACGATGCCGCCGATAATACAGGCGGTGGCGTAGATTTCGGTGCGCAGGATCATCGGTATCTCCCGCGCCAGCACGTCGCGAATAATTCCCCCGCCGACGCCGGTCAGCACGCCCATGCAGATAGCTACCATCGGCCCGGTCTCCGCCAGAAAGGCCTTGTTAACGCCGATACCGACAAACACCGCCAGCCCGACGGCATCCAGCACCGGCAGAACCCACTTCGGCAGCCTGCGGGGCTGACGCACCAGCACGATGGTGAGCAAACAGGTGACCATTGCCACCACCAGGTCGGTGGGATCTTTAACCCAGAACACCGGCCCGTGGGCAAGCGCCATGTCGCGGATCGTGCCGCCGCCGATGGCGGTTACCACCCCTAACACCAGCACGCCAAAGGGATCCATCCGCAGCTTGCCAGCCAGCAGAACGCCGGAGATGGCGAAAACGGCCGTGCCGATGATATCCAGCCAGTAGACGAGCATCGCTTATCCTCGATTATTTTACCGCTGCCAGCGCGGTACAGAGTTGTTTTGCGGCGAGGATAATACGCGGGCTTGCGCGTTCAAACCAGTCGCTGTTGAGGGGGATAAGCGGAATTTTGAGCTGTTTATCCCAGAATTGCGCAACCTCTGCGGCCTGAGCAGCATTTCCTGCAAAAACGATCGCCTCGGGATGGCGGGACAGCACCTGCTCACGGCTCACCTGCGGCCAGGGCACGCGGCTGGCGGCGAAGATATTCTCGCCTCCGCACAGCTCCAGCACCTCGTTTTGAATCGAACCTTTGGCACTGGTGAAGAGCGGGGTGCCGCCAAACTGCAGAAACACCCGCTTTGGCGTGGTGCTGGTGTAGCGGGCCTTTAGCTCGGCGTAGTCGGCCAGCAGCGCGTCGGCGGCGTGATTAGCCTGCTCAGGGGCCGGGCTGTACGATGCCAGCTGGCGCAGCGCCGCCGCGATCTGCTCTACGGTCTGGGCGTCGATCCACAGCACCTTGATGCCGAGGCCTGTCAGCTGATTGACCTGCCGCTCAGCGTTGCCGCCGCGCCAGGCCAGCACCAGATCCGGCTTAAGCGCGACAATGCGCTCAAGGTTGATCCCCTGAAAGCTGGCGACCTGCTCGATCTTCTCCGCAGCAGGCGGATAGTTAGAGAAGCTGCTCACCCCGACCGGCTCGATCCCTGCCGCGAAGGCAAGCTCGGTGTTGGCAGGGGAGAGGGTGACCACGCGGGGAGCGGCAAGCGCCGATCCCGCCGCCAGCAGCAGGAGGGCGGCCAGCGCCCTTAAGCGGACCTTAGCCACGCGCCAGCTTCTGCACCAGGGTTTCGACCATCAGGCTGGACTGCTTCGCGGCCACCGCCAGGAACTCGTCGAAGCTGAGGTGGGATTCGCGGTCTGCCACGTCGGAGATGGCGCGAACCACCACGAAGGGCACCCCGAAGCTGTGGCAGACGTGAGCAATAGCGGTGGCTTCCATCTCCACGGCCACGGCCTGCGGGAAGTGGCTGCGGATCTTCTCCAGACCGGCTGCGCCGTTGATAAAGGCATCGCCGCTGACGATCAGCCCGCTGGCGGCGTTGAGGTTATGCTCTGCGATGCAGGCTTTGGCGACGGCAATCAGCTTCTCGTCGGCCTTGAAGCCCGCCGGGCAGCCTGGCAGCTGGCCGTACTCGTAGCCAAACGCGGTGATGTCGGCGTCGTGGTAGCGCGCTTCGTCGGAGACCACGATGTCGCCGACGTTCAGGGTCGGGGCCAGGCCGCCAGCAGAACCGGTATTGATGATGGCATCCGGCTGGCAGCGCTCCAGCAGCAGGGCCGCGCCCATCGCCGCCGCCACTTTACCAATGCCTGACTTCAGCAGCGCAACCTCAACGCCGTGCAGTTGGCCGGTGTAAATTTCGCTGCCGCCCACGCTGTGGGTCTGACGGTTTTCGATTTTGTCACGCAGGAGCGCAACTTCTTCTTCCATTGCACCAATGATGCCGATTTTCATAGATTTACTCGCGATAAGCCCGATTTGAGGGCATAGTCTATCATGCGCTTAAGGGGAAGCGCATTGCTCAGGGGAGAGAGGATATGGCACAGATCGATTTCCGCAATAAGATTAACTGGCATCGCCGCTACCGTTCACCCCAGGGCGTGAAAACCGAGCGCGAAATATTGCGTATCTTCGAGAGCGATCGCGGGCGGATTGTTAACTCCGCCGCCATTCGCCGCCTGCAGCAGAAGACCCAGGTCTTTCCGCTGGAGCGCAACGCGGCGGTGCGTACCCGCCTGACCCACTCCCTGGAGGTGCAGCAGGTAGGGCGCTATATCGCCAGGGAGATCCTCAGCCGCCTGAAAGAGATGCGCCTGCTGGAGAGTTACGGGCTGGACGAGCTGACCGGGCCGTTTGAGAGCATCGTTGAGATGGCCTGCCTGATGCACGACATCGGCAACCCGCCGTTCGGCCACTTTGGCGAGGCGGCAATCAACGACTGGTTCCGCCAGCGCCTGCACCCGCAGGATGCCGCCAGCCAGCCGCTGACCAGCGATCGCTGCGAGGTGGTCTCCCTGCGCCTGCGCGACGGCGAGGAGGAGGCCAACGAGCTTCGACGCAAGGTGCGCCAGGATCTCTGCCACTTTGAGGGCAACGCTCAGGGGATCCGTCTGGTGCACTCCCTGATGCGCATGAACCTCACCTGGGCGCAGGTGGGCTGCATCCTGAAATATACCCGTCCGGCCTGGTGGCGGGGCGAGCCGCCTGCAAGCCACAGCTATTTGATGAAAAAGCCCGGCTACTACCTCTCCGAAGAGGAGTACGTGGCGCGGCTGCGTAAAGAGCTGGACCTTGATACCCACAGCCGTTTTCCGCTGACGTGGGTGATGGAAGCGGCGGACGATATCTCCTACTGCGTCGCCGATCTGGAGGATGCGGTAGAGAAAAACATCTTTACCGTCGAGCAGCTTTATCAGCATCTCTATAACGCCTGGGGTACCCATGAGAAAGGGTCGCTGTTCTCCCAGGTGGTGGAGAACGCCTGGGACAAATCCCGCGCTAATTCCCTCAGCCGCAGCGCGGAAGATCAGTTCTTTATGTATCTGCGGGTCAATACCTTAAATAAGCTGGTGCCTTACGCTGCCCAGCGCTTTATCGATAATTTACCGCAGATCTTCTCCGGTGAGTTCAACCATGCTCTGCTGGAAGATGAGAGCAGCTACAGCCAACTGCTTGAATTGTATAAGAGCGTGGCGGTTGAAAATGTCTTTTGTCATCCCGATGTTGAACAGCTGGAGCTGCAAGGCTACCGCGTAATCAGCGGGCTGCTGGATATTTATCGCCCGCTGCTGCAGATGACGCTGGCGGACTTTACTGAGCTGGTGGAAAAAGAGCGGATGAAGCGTTTTCCGATTGAGACCCGCCTGTTCCACAAGCTCTCTGAACGCCATCGTCTGGCCTACGTTGAAGCCGTAGGTAAACTAGCGCGAGACGAAGCAGACTTTCCGGTGCTGGAATATTATTACCGCTGTCGCCTGATTCAGGACTATGTCAGCGGGATGACCGATCTCTACGCCTGGGATGAGTACCGGCGGCTAATGGCCGTTGAGTAATATCTGAGCGATTGTAAAGACGATCAATAAATTTTTACTTTTAACAACACGTTATGCCGGAACTTCGCGCTATAAATTGACTCTTATCGATACTTACACCGCTGTTTTGCGTTATCAGTAAATAGAGATTAAGCGACATGAAAAAAACCACGTTAGCAATGAGTGCACTGGCTCTGAGTTTAGGTTTGGCCCTGTCCCCGCTGTCGGTATCGGCGGCCGAGACCGCCTCAGCGACACCTCCGTCACAGCAGATGCCAAGCCTGGCTCCGATGCTGGAAAAGGTGATGCCGTCGGTAGTGAGCATTAACGTTGAAGGCAGCACCACGGTAAACACCCCGCGCATGGGACGTAACTTCCAGCAGTTCTTTGGTGAAAACTCGCCGTTCTGCCAGGAGGGCTCCCCGTTCCAGAGCTCGCCCTTCTGCCAGGGTGGACAGGGTGGTGCTGATGACGGCGGCCAGCAGCAGAAATTTATGGCGCTCGGCTCCGGCGTGATTATTGATGCAGCGAAAGGCTATGTGGTGACCAACAACCACGTGGTTGATAATGCCAGCACCATTAAAGTCCAGCTGGGCGACGGGCGTAAGTTCGACGCCAAGGTGGTGGGCAAAGATCCGCGCTCCGATCTGGCGCTGATCCAGATCCAGGATCCAAAAAACCTGACCGCTATTGCGCTGGCGGACTCTGACGCCCTGCGCGTGGGTGACTACACGGTCGCGATCGGTAACCCGTTTGGCCTCGGTGAGACGGTCACCTCAGGCATCGTTTCGGCGCTGGGCCGCAGCGGCCTGAATGCCGAGAACTACGAGAACTTTATCCAGACCGATGCGGCGATCAACCGCGGTAACTCCGGCGGCGCGCTGGTGAACCTCAACGGTGAGCTGATCGGTATCAACACCGCGATCCTCGCCCCGGACGGCGGCAACATCGGTATCGGCTTTGCCATCCCGAGCAATATGGTGAAAAACCTCACCGCGCAGATGGTGCAGTATGGCCAGGTGCGCCGTGGCGAACTGGGCATTCTCGGTACCGAGCTGAACTCTGAGCTGGCGAAGGCGATGAAGGTTGACGCCCAGCGCGGAGCCTTTGTTAGCCAGGTGATGCCGAACTCGTCGGCTGCGAAAGCGGGCATCAAGGCCGGGGATGTGATCACCTCCCTGAACGGGAAGCCAGTCAGCAGCTTTGCCGCTCTACGGGCACAAGTAGGTTCAATGCCTATTGGCAGCAAGGTTTCGCTGGGGCTGCTGCGCGAAGGCAAACCGGTTACCGTTAGCCTTGAGCTACAGCAGAGCAGCCAGAACCAGGTTGACTCCAGCACCATCTTTAGCGGCATTGAAGGCGCGGAGATGAGCAACAAGGGTAACAACCAGGGCGTTACCGTCAGCAACGTGAAGGCGAACAGCCTGGCGGCGCGTATCGGCCTGAAAAAAGGCGATGTGATTATCGGCGCGAACCAGCAGCCGGTGAAGAACATTGCCGAACTGCGTAAAATTCTCGACAGCAAGCCGTCGGTGCTGGCGCTGAATATCCAGCGTGGGGATACCTCTCTCTACCTGCTGATGCAGTAACCGTATTACCCCTTCTCCGCTCGGGGAAGGGGTCTCTTCACAGAATCTGTGAAGCCTTCCACAACTCCACACTTCCGCATGGTGCTTTGTGCTTTTGCACAATGCAGAGCGCTGGCAACTCCCTTATTCTTGTGATCTGCTCAGGGGAGGGATTACATGGCTGGCTGGCATCTTGATACCAAAATGGCGCAGGATATCGTCGCGCGTACCATGCGCATTATCGATACCAACATCAACGTGATGGATGCGCGGGGACGCATTATTGGCAGCGGCGATCGTGAGCGTATTGGGGAATTGCACGAAGGGGCGCTGCTGGTGCTCTCTCAGGGGCGCGTGGTGGATATCGACGACGCGGTTGCCCGCCACCTGCACGGCGTGCGCCAGGGGATCAACCTGCCGCTGCGTCTGGAGGGGGAGATTGTTGGGGTGATCGGCCTGACCGGCGAGCCGGAGACGCTGCGCAAATATGGCGAGCTGGTGTGCATGACCGCTGAAATGATGCTGGAGCAGTCCCGGCTGATGCATCTGCTGGCTCAGGACAGCCGCCTGCGCGAGGAGCTGGTGATGAACCTGATCCAGGCCGAGGAGCATACGCCCGCCCTGACCGAGTGGGCGCAACGTCTGGGGATTGATTTGAACCAGCCGCGCGTGGTCGCGGTGGTGGAAGTCGACAGCGGCCAGCTGGGGGTCGATAGCGCCATGGCTGAGCTACAGCAGCTGCAGAACGCCCTTACGACACCGGAACGTAACAATCTGATTGCCATCGTCTCCCTGACCGAGATGGTGGTACTAAAACCCGCCCTGAATCCGTTTGGCCGCTGGGATGCCGAAGATCACCGCAAGCGCGTTGAGCAGCTGATCGCCCGCATGAAAGAGAACGGCCAGCTACGCTTTCGCGTCGCGCTGGGCAACTACTTTACCGGACCGGGCAGCATTGCCCGCTCCTACCGCACGGCACGTACCACCATGATGGTCGGCAAGCAGCGTATGCCGGAGAGCCGCAGCTACTTCTATCAGGATCTGATGCTGCCAGTGCTGCTGGATAGCCTGCGCGGCGGCTGGCAGGCCAACGAGCTGGCGCGTCCGCTTACACGACTGAAAGCGATGGATAACAACGGCCTGCTCAGACGGACGCTGGCGGCGTGGTTCCGCCACAACGTGCAGCCGCTGGCGACCTCAAAGGCGCTCTTTATTCACCGTAATACGCTGGAGTACCGTCTAAACCGTATTTCGGAGCTGACCGGGCTGGATCTGGGGAATTTTGACGACAGGCTGCTGCTCTATGTCGCGTTGCAATTAGACGAGCAGAGATAGCATGGATTACGCCGGGCGGCACGATGTTTGCCCGGCCTACAAAATCGTAGGCCCGGTAAGGCGTCGCCGCCACCGGGCGCAAACATCATTTATTACTTGTTACGCGTTAACTTCTCAAGGTCGGATTCGATCTCGTTGATCTTGTTGGTCACCACGCTCTCGAGGTGGCGCAGGTCATCGAGGATCTTACGTTTCAGGTCGATCTCGCTGCGATCGCGTTGGCAGATCTGATCCAGCTCGTCGATCACGTAGCGCAGGTTCGGGCTGATCTCCTGCACCTCTTTATAGCCCTGACCAACGCCATCGGCGACGACGGTTTTACGCTGGCGTGGGTACTTAAACTTCACGCTTTTGGCAAAAAACTCGCCCTTGTCCTTATGAAAATAGATTTTCAGAATATCGTTATTGGCCTCCTGGCGAAGACTATAGCGATCTATTTCATCCGGATTGGTGATGCCTAAACTTTTCAGATTATCGTACATAGCGGTACCCTTAAGCTTAACATAACCTATGAATAATTAACGAAAAATTCTGTTTTGGCTACCTGCTAATATAAAAAAAGCGGGGTAGCCCCCGCTTTTTGTTATCGCTTATTAGTCGATAGTACGCAACAGTTCGTTGATGCCGACTTTACCGCGGGTCTTTGCATCGACCTTCTTCACGATCACCGCACAGTAGAGGCTGTACTTACCATCTTTTGACGGCAGGTTGCCGGAGACCACCACCGAGCCAGCCGGTACGCGACCGTAGTGCACTTCGCCTGTTTCGCGATCGTAGATACGGGTGCTCTGGCCGATGTAGACGCCCATGGAGATCACCGAACCCTCTTCAACGATCACGCCCTCAACGACTTCAGAGCGCGCGCCGATGAAGCAGTTGTCTTCAATGATGGTTGGGTTCGCCTGCAGCGGTTCGAGAACGCCGCCGATGCCCACGCCGCCGGAGAGGTGGACGTTTTTACCGATCTGCGCACAGGAGCCAACGGTGGCCCAGGTATCGACCATGGTGCCTTCGTCAACGTAGGCACCGATGTTAACGTAGGAGGGCATCAGCACGGTGTTGCGGGCGATAAACGCGCCCTGACGCACGGCTGCCGGTGGTACCACGCGGAAGCCCTCTTTCTGGAAGCGGGCTTCGTCGTAGTTAGCAAACTTCATCGGCACCTTATCGAAGTAGCGGCTCTCGGCTCCGTCGATAACCTGGTTATCGTTGATACGGAAAGAGAGCAGCACCGCTTTCTTCAGCCATTGATGAGTCACCCACTGGCCGTCGATCTTCTCTGCGACGCGCAGCGCGCCGGAATCCAGCAGGGAAATCACCTGGTTTACCGCTTCACGGGTCACGGTATCCACATTCGCCGGGGTGATCTCGGCGCGACGCTCAAAAGCGGACTCAATAACGTTCTGTAACTGCTGCATTGTTAAACTCTTTCCATATAAATAAACACACTACCCTTTATCGTTTGGATTGAGGGCCTCTGTCAACCGTTGTTGCACTTCCTTCTGCAGCACATTATTAAGACCACGCCGGTCCGCAGTAGCGATTATAAATAAATCTTCTACTCGCTCACCAATTGTCGAAATTCTCGCCCCGTGAAGCGAGATCCCGAGGTCGGCAAACACCTGGCCGACGCGGGCGAGCAGGCCCGGCTGATCGAGAGCGATAAGCTCAAGAAAACTCTTTCTGTCGGTGTGGGTCGGCAGGAAGTTGACCTCGGTATCGACGGTAAAGTGGCGCAATTTTGCCGGCTGGCGGCGCGGCTGCGGCGGCTGCCAGCTCCGCTGGGTGATGCCCTGGATCAGCCCCTGCTGAATGGCCTCGTGGCGATCCGGGGAGAGCGGGCTGCCGTCCGGCTCCAGCACAATAAAGGTATCCATCGCCATGCCGTCGCGGGTGGTAAAGATCTGCGCATCGTGAACGCTCAGGTTACGCCGGTCCAGCTCGGCGCAGACGGCAGCAAAGAGGTAGGGGCGGTCCGGGCTCCAGATAAAGATCTCCGTCCCGCCGCGCGTCGCCTGCGGGCTGAGCAGGATCATCGGCTGGCTGAGATCGTGCCGCAGCAGATGCCGTGCGTGCCAGGCTAGCTGGTTTGGGCTGTGGCGGACAAAGTAGTTTGCCCGGCAGCGCGCCCAGATGTGGTGCAGCGCCTCTTCATTGATGTTGTCCATCCGCAGCAGAGCCAGGGCCTGCAGCTGATGGTGACGCACGCGCTCGCGCATATCCGGCGTGTTCTGCATCCCACGACGCAGCTGTTTTTCAGTGGCAAAGTAGAGCTCGCGCAGCAGGCTCTGCTTCCAGCTGTTCCACAGGGTTTCGTTGGTGGCGCAGATATCCGCCACCGTCAGGCAGACCAGGAAACGCAGGCGGTTTTCGGTCTGCACCTCTTCGGCAAACTGCTTGATCACCTCCGGATCCTGAATATCGCGGCGCTGGGCGGTAACGGACATCAGCAGATGCTGACGCACCAGCCAGGTTACCAGCTGCGTCTCCCGCGAGTTAAGACCGTGCAGCTCGGCAAACTTCAGTACGTCCTGCGCGCCGAGCACCGAGTGATCGCCTCCGCGTCCCTTGGCGATATCGTGGAACAGGGCGGCAATCAAAATCAATTCGGGATGGGTAAGGCGCGGCCAGAGATCGACGCAGAGAGGATGCTTCTGCCGCGTCTCCTCAAGGGCAAAACTCTCCAGCTTCAGCAGGACGCGAATGGTGTGTTCATCCACGGTGTAGGCGTGGAAGAGGTCAAACTGCATCTGGCCGACAATGTGCGACCACTGGGGCATATAGGCCCACAGCACGCTGTGCCGGTGCATCGGCAGCAGGCCACGGCTCACCGCGCCGGGGTGGCGCAGCATGCTGAGAAACAGCCTCCGCGCCTCCGGGATGTAGCATAGCGGCTGGGTCAGGTGGCGGCGGGCATGACGCAAGTGGCGCAGGGTGGTGGAGTAGATCCCGGTGATGTTGCTGTTGCGCACCATCATGTAGAACATACGCAGGATCGCCTGCGGCTCGCGGATAAACAGCGTCTCGTCGCGCAGATCGATCAGCGTCCCGCGTAGCTGGAACTCATCGTCGATGGGGCGGGGCTTCTCGTCAGTAGTCAGGGCAAGGATCGCCTCATCAAAGAGCTGGAGCAGCATCTGGTTCAGCTCGGAGACGCGGCGGGTGACGCGATAGAAGTCCTTCATCATCTGCTCAACCGGCTCGTTGCCTTCGCCAATGTAGTTGAGCCGCTGGGCCACGCTGAGCTGACGGTCAAACAGCAGACGGTTGTCGTAGCGGTTGATCTCCAGATGGAGGGCAAAGCGGATGCGCCACAGCAGATGCTGACACTCGTTAAGCTCGTTACGCTCTGCCTGGGTTAAGAAGCCGAAGCCCACCATCTCGCTCAGGGAGGTGGCCCCGAAGTGGCGGCGCGCCACCCATTGGAGAGTGTGGATATCCCGCAGGCCGCCGGGGCTGCTCTTAATGTCCGGCTCGAGGTTATAGCTGGTGCCGTGGTAGCGCTGGTGACGCTCGTTCTGCTCGGCCACCTTGGCGGCAAAGAAGGTTTCTGAGGGCCAGAACCCGTCGCTAAAGATGTGCTTCTGTAGCTCAAGGAAAAGGGCGACATCGCCAATCAGCAGGCGGGACTCAATCAGGTTGGTGGCCACGGTGAGATCCGCCAGCCCCTCCAGCAGGCACTCCTCCAGAGTACGCACGCTGTGGCCCACCTCCAGCTTTACGTCCCACAGCAGGGTCAGCAGCTGGCCGATCTTCTGCGCCTGCTCCTCGGGGAGCTTTTTACGGCTGAGGATCAGCAGGTCAACGTCCGAGAGCGGATGCAGCTCGCCGCGACCGTAGCCGCCTACCGCCACCAACGCCGCGTCGCCGTACTCGGCGAAGCCATACTCCACCCACAGGCGCTGCAGGAGCTGATCGATAAATTCGGTGCGCGCCTCAATCAGCTGTTCAGCGGAGAGGCCCTGGTCAAAGACATGGCCCAGCCACTGTTGGAAGGTATCGATATGCGCCTTGATATCCGCGCAGTTCAGGCTGCTCTGCGGCCAGGAGGAGGGGTTAGCGGGCTGGCCGGGGAGAGAGGGCGCCGTGTGGCTAAACTGTTCTGAAAGAGTGTGGCTCATATCGCGTTGCGCTGCCCCCGTTATAAGTAAAAGCTATCGCCATAAAAAAAGCCGGCAATCGCCGGCTTCTTATCATTCGTTGTGCGAGAGTATCGCCGGGATGGTGTCATCCTTACGCAGCGTCATAATTTCGCAGCCGTTGTCTGTCACCACAATAGTATGCTCATACTGCGCCGACAAGCTCCGGTCTTTGGTTTTTACCGTCCAGCCATCTTTCATGGTACGGATGCGGTAGTCGCCTGCGTTAACCATTGGCTCAATGGTGAAGGCCATACCGGCCTGCAGCACCACGCCGCCGTCATCTGCATCATAGTGCAGCACCTGCGGCTCTTCGTGGAAGCCACGGCCAATGCCGTGCCCGCAGTACTCGCGCACCACGGAGAAGCCTTCCGCTTCGACAAACTTCTGGATCGCCGCGCCGAGGGTGCGCAGGCGGATGCCCGGCTTCACCATTTTCAGCGCCAGGTAGAGGCTCTCCTGGGTCACACGGCAGAGACGCTCGCCCAGAATAGTTGGCTTGCCAACGATAAACATTTTCGAGGTATCGCCGTGGAAGCCATCTTTGATCACGGTAACGTCGATGTTAACAATGTCGCCATCTTTCAGACGTTTTTCGTCGTCCGGGATACCGTGGCATACCACCTCGTTGATCGAGATGCAGACGGATTTCGGGAAGCCGTGATAGCCAAGGCTGGCTGAGACCGCATGCTGCTCGTTAACGATGTGGTCGTTGCAGAGGCGGTCCAGTTCGCCGGTGCTTACGCCCGGTTTGATGTGCGCTTCGATCATCTCCAGCACTTCTGCGGCGAGGCGGCCCGCCACGCGCATTTTTTCGATATCTTCCGGGGTCTTGATTGGGATAGCCATGAATTCTGTCCATCAGCGTCGATGTCATTGACAATAAATGTCATCGACAATAATTGTGTAAGTGCTGTCAATGTTACCAGTCCGGGACATAACCTGCCAAATTGAGAATTGCGGGCAGCACGCTGTGCCAACAACTATTGGAGTCCGCGCCGTTTTTATGGTATAAAGCGCGCCGGACTTCCGTTCCTTGTGGAGCGTGAGCCACAAATCTCACTTTGTGTAATAACACACACGTATCGACACATATTCCGGGGTGCCCTTTGGGGTCGGTGATATGGGATACGTGGAGGCATAACCCCAACTTTTATATAGAGGTTTTAATCATGGCAACTGTTTCCATGCGCGACATGCTCAAGGCTGGTGTTCACTTCGGTCACCAGACCCGTTACTGGAACCCGAAAATGAAGCCGTTCATCTTCGGTGCACGTAACAAAGTTCACATCATCAACCTTGAGAAAACTGTACCAATGTTCAACGAAGCTCTGGCTGAGCTGAGCAAGATCTCTTCCCGTAAAGGTAAGATCCTGTTTGTTGGTACTAAGCGCGCTGCGAGCGAAGCGGTGAAAGAAGCGGCTAACAGCTGCGATCAGTTCTTCGTGAACCATCGCTGGCTGGGCGGTATGCTGACCAACTGGAAAACCGTTCGTCAGTCTATCAAACGTCTGAAAGACCTGGAAACTCAGTCTCAGGACGGTACCTTCGACAAGCTGACCAAGAAAGAAGCGCTGATGCGCACCCGTGAGCTGGAAAAGCTGGAAAACAGCCTGGGCGGTATCAAAGACATGGGCGGCCTGCCGGACGCACTGTTTGTTATCGACGCTGACCACGAGCACATCGCAATCAAAGAAGCAAACAACCTGGGTATCCCGGTATTTGCTATCGTTGATACCAACTCCGATCCGGACGGCGTTGACTTCGTTATCCCGGGTAACGACGACGCAATCCGTGCAGTTAGCCTGTACCTGAGCGCTGTTGCTGCTACCGTTCGTGAAGGCCGTTCTCAGGATCTGGCTTCCCAGGCGGAAGAGAGCTTCGTAGAAGCTGAATAATAAGGCACGCTCTCTGAGCCCCTTATTGAGCAGGTAGTACCGAGTTTGGTTAGGGGGCCTGTTTATGGCCCCCTTTTTCACTTTTAAGGCTGTTTGGTTTTACGACCAGGCAGGTCAAATCTTCCGAGGATTTTAGAATGGCTGAAATTACCGCATCCCTGGTAAAAGAGCTGCGCGAGCGTACTGGCGCTGGCATGATGGATTGCAAAAAAGCGCTGACCGAAGCGAACGGCGACATTGAGCTGGCAATCGAGAACATGCGTAAGTCTGGTGCGATCAAAGCGGCGAAAAAAGCAGGCAACGTGGCTGCTGACGGCGTGATCATCACCAAGATCGACGGCAACTACGGCGTGATTCTGGAAGTTAACTGCCAGACTGACTTCGTTGCTAAAGACGCTGGTTTCCAGGCGTTCGCTAACAAGGTTCTGGATGCAGCAACTGCTGGCAAAGTTACCGACGTTGAAGTGCTGAAAGCACAGTTCGAAGAAGAGCGCGTAGCGCTGGTTGCGAAAATTGGTGAGAACATCAACATTCGCCGCGTTGCTACCCTCGAAGGCGACGTGCTGGGCTCCTACCTGCACGGCGCGCGCATCGGCGTTCTGATCGCTGCGACCGGCGCTGACGAAGAGCTGGTGAAACAGCTGGCAATGCACGTTGCTGCAAGCAAGCCTGAGTTCGTTAAGCCGGAAGACGTGTCTGCTGAAGTGGTAGAGAAAGAGTACCAGGTTCAGCTGGACATCGCCATGCAGTCCGGTAAGCCGAAAGAGATCGCAGAGAAGATGGTTGAAGGCCGCATGAAGAAATTCACCGGCGAAGTCTCTCTGACCGGCCAGCCGTTCGTTATGGACCCGAGCAAAACTGTTGCTCAGCTGCTGAAAGAGCACAACGCTGACGTAACTAACTTCATCCGTTTCGAAGTGGGTGAAGGCATCGAGAAAGTTGAGACTGACTTCGCAGCAGAAGTTGCTGCCATGTCCAAGCAGTCTTAAGTGGTCTGAAAGAAGCCGCCTGAGGGCGGCTTCTTTTTGTATCCAGCGTAAGCTGTATACTACATAAGTTGTATCCGGAATTAACCCCTCTCAATCGTTGAACGTCTCAGGAAAGAATCATGGCTACCAATGCAAAACCCGTCTATAAACGCATCCTGCTTAAGCTCAGCGGCGAAGCGTTACAGGGCACCGAAGGCTTCGGTATCGACGCAAGCATCCTTGACCGCATGGCTCAGGAGATCAAAGAGCTGGTGGAGTTAGGCATCCAGGTAGGCGTCGTCATTGGTGGTGGTAACCTTTTCCGTGGCGCAGGCCTGGCGAAAGCGGGGATGAACCGCGTAGTGGGCGACCACATGGGTATGCTGGCAACGGTCATGAACGGCCTGGCAATGCGTGATGCGCTCCACCGCGCCTATGTGAACGCCCGCCTGATGTCCGCTATTCCGCTGAATGGCGTCTGTGATAACTACAGCTGGGCTGAAGCCATCAGCCTGCTGCGTAACAACCGGGTGGTGATCCTCTCCGCCGGTACCGGTAACCCGTTCTTTACCACCGACTCCGCGGCCTGCCTGCGTGGGATCGAGATCGAAGCGGATGTGGTGCTGAAGGCGACTAAGGTAGACGGCGTGTTTACTGCCGATCCGGCAAAAGATCCGGCTGCGACCATGTACGATCAGCTGAGCTACAGCGAAGTACTGGATAAAGAGCTGAAGGTAATGGATCTGGCGGCCTTTACCCTGGCCCGTGACCACAAGCTGCCGATTCGTGTGTTCAACATGAACAAGCCGGGCGCACTGCGCCGCGTGGTAATGGGCGAAAAAGAGGGCACTTTGATCACGGAGTAATTTCCGTCGTCAATAAATAGAGGTAAGATTCCGCCTTAACAGTAAAGCGGTTCTTACCAGACACCTTTTACGGTGTCAGAGATTAAACGGGGCTATACTTAGCACACCTTTAGGCGTGCTGGCGTATGGTCTGCCTGAGACCAGTTTTCAAGGATTCGTAACGTGATTAACGATATCAGAAAAGATGCCGAAGTCCGCATGGAAAAGTGCGTTGAAGCATTCAAAACCCAAATCAGCAAAGTGCGCACCGGCCGCGCTTCCCCAAGCCTGCTCGACGGCATCGTGGTGGAGTACTACGGTACCCCGACGCCGCTGCGCCAGCTGGCTAACGTCACCGTTGAAGACTCCCGCACGCTGAAAATCAACGTGTTCGATCGCTCCCTCAGCCCGGCGGTTGAGAAGGCAATCATGGCGTCCGACCTCGGTCTGAACCCAAGCTCTGCCGGGACTGACATCCGCGTTCCGCTGCCGCCGCTGACTGAAGAGCGTCGTAAAGACCTGATCAAAGTGGTGCGTGGTGAAGCTGAAGGCGCACGCGTGGCGGTACGTAACGTACGCCGTGATGCCAACGACAAGGTGAAAACGCTGCTGAAAGACAAAGCGATCAGCGAAGATGAAGATCGTCGTTCCCAGGATGACGTGCAGAAGCTGACCGACGCCGCCATCAAGAAAGTGGATGCGGCGCTGGCGGAAAAAGAAGCGGAACTGATGCAGTTCTGATCCTGCGCACGTGATTAAACAAAACGCCGTTCAGAGAAGCCCTACCGGGTTTTTGCTGGCGGCGTTTTGCTATATTGCTCTTCTCCAGCCACCTTTGGACACCTCTCTCTCATGAAGCAGCTCACCCTCCTTGGCTCAACCGGCTCTATTGGTTGCAGTACCCTTGATGTGGTTCGCCACAATCCCGATCGCTTTGCCGTCACGGCGCTGGTTGCCGGTAAAAACGTGGCCCGCATGGCGGAGCAGTGCCTGGAGTTCACGCCGCGCTATGCGGTGATGGACGACGCCGCCTGCGCCCGCGAACTCAAAGCGCTATTGACCGAGCACGGCAGCCGTACCGAGGTGCTGAGCGGCCAGCAGGCCGCCTGTGATATGGCCGCGCTGGACGAGGTCGATCAGGTGATGGCTGCTATCGTCGGGGCAGCGGGGCTGCTGCCGACCCTGGCGGCGATCCGCGCCGGGAAGCGTGTGCTGCTGGCCAATAAGGAGTCACTGGTCACCTGCGGCCGCCTGTTTATGGAGGCGGTGAAAGAGAGTGGGGCGCAGCTTCTGCCGGTAGATAGCGAGCATAACGCTATTTTTCAGAGTTTACCGCAACCCTTCCAGCGTAACCTGGGGTACGCTGACCTCAAGCAAAATGGCGTAGCATCCATTCTGCTTACCGGGTCTGGTGGCCCCTTTCGTGAGACGCCGCTGTCTGAACTGGCTGCAATGACGCCGGATCAGGCCTGCCGCCATCCGAACTGGTCAATGGGGCGTAAAATCTCCGTTGATTCCGCCACCATGATGAACAAAGGTCTGGAATATATTGAAGCGCGCTGGCTGTTTAACGCCTCTGCCCGCCAGATGGAAGTGCTGATCCACCCGCAGTCGGTGATCCACTCTATGGTGCGTTACCAGGATGGCAGCGTGTTAGCGCAGCTGGGTGAGCCGGATATGCGCACGCCTATTGCCCATACGATGGCCTGGCCGGATCGCGTCAAATCCGGGGTCAAGGCTCTCGATTTTTGCTCGCTCAGCACGTTGAGCTTTGCGTCCCCGGATTACGAGCGCTATCCCTGCCTGAAGCTGGCCATGGAGGCGTTTGAACAGGGACAGGCGGCGACAACGGCGCTGAATGCCGCAAATGAGGTGACGGTGGCCGCATTCCTGGATTCGCGCATTCGCTTTACCGATATCGCTGCCCTTAATCTATCCGTGCTAGAACGTATAGATCTGCGCGAACCGCAGAGCATCGATGATGTTCTGGCCGTGGACGCGCTGGCCCGTGAGACGGCACAGAAACAGGTGACGAATCTCGCAAGCCGGTGATATTGCAGCCGTGAAAGGCCGTGATATTTGTTAGCGTTCGGCTTCAGTGATATAGTCTGCGCCACCCGATCGCTGGTCTCAGGGCCGGAGCGGTCAGGTAAGCCGTGGTTTGACACGGCTTTTTTTACGTAAAGGCTTCAGTATTTCTGAGTACCGCTAAATCCTTTTCAGGGACTTAAAACGCGTTATGTTGTCAATGAACCTTCCTTTAAGCGAGAATTTGCCAGCGCATGGCTGCCGCCATGTGGCGATAATTATGGATGGCAATGGTCGCTGGGCAAAAAGACAAGGGAAGATACGAGCCTTTGGACATAAAGCCGGAGCGAAGTCCGTCCGCCGCGCAGTCTCCTTTGCTGCGAACAACGGCATCGACGCGCTAACGCTGTATGCTTTTAGCAGTGAGAACTGGAACCGTCCGGCGCAGGAGGTCACTGCGCTGATGGAGCTGTTTGTGTGGGCGCTGGATAGCGAAGTAAAAAGCCTGCACCGTCACAATGTACGCCTGCGCGTCATCGGTGACACCAGCCGTTTTAACTCACGTCTGCAGGAGCGCATTCGCAAAGCGGAGGCGTTAACCGCGCAAAATAGCGGGCTGACGCTGAATATCGCCGCGAATTATGGCGGACGTTGGGATATTATTCAGGGAGTACAGCAGTTAGCGGTACAGGTACAAGAAGGGCTGTTACGCCCGGACCAAATTGATGAAGAGGCGCTGAGTAAGCAAATCTGCATGCATGAACTGGCTCCAGTGGATTTAGTGATAAGGACAGGGGGGGAGCACCGCATCAGTAACTTTTTGCTGTGGCAAATTGCCTATGCTGAACTTTACTTCACGGATGTTCTTTGGCCTGATTTCGATGAACAAGACTTTGAAGGTGCGCTGCATGCCTTTGCCAATCGAGAGCGTCGTTTCGGCGGCACCGAGCCTGGTGGCGACAAAGCCTGATGGGGGTAGCTTTTGCTGAAGTATCGCCTGATTTCTGCTTTTGTATTAATACCCGTCGTCATTGCGGCGCTATTTTTACTCCCCCCGGTGGGGTTTGCTCTGGTCACGCTCGCGGTCTGTATGCTGGCCGCCTGGGAGTGGGGCCAGCTTAGCGGCTTTACTTCACGCACGCAGCGAGTATGGCTGGCCGTGCTCTGCGGCCTGCTGCTGGCGGTGATGCTGTTTACGATCCCGGAGTATCATCACAACGTTCATCAGCCGCTGGTTGAGGGCTCGCTGTGGGCCTCGCTGGGCTGGTGGATTGCCGCGCTGCTGCTGGTGCTGTTCTATCCCGCCTCGGCGGCGCTGTGGCGGCACTCAAAGGCGCTGCGCCTGCTATTTGGTATCCTGACCATCGTTCCCTTTTTCTGGGGCATGCTGGCGCTACGCGCCTGGCACTATGAGGACAACCACTACAGCGGCGCGCTGTGGCTGCTCTACGTCATGATCCTCGTCTGGGGCGCGGATTCCGGCGCGTACATGTTCGGCAAGCTGTTTGGCAAGCATAAGCTGGCCCCGAAGGTGTCGCCGGGGAAAACCTGGCAGGGCTTTATCGGCGGCCTGTTTACGGCGGCGGTGATCTCCTGGGGCTATAGCGTCTGGGCGAATCTTGACGTTGCGCTCTCCACGCTGCTGATCTGCTCCATTGTTGCGGCGCTGGCCTCGGTGCTGGGCGATTTAACCGAAAGTATGTTTAAGCGTGAAGCCGGTATCAAAGATAGCGGTCACCTTATTCCAGGACATGGCGGTATTCTCGATCGCATCGACAGCCTGACGGCGGCAGTTCCGGTGTTTGCCTGCCTGCTGCTGTTGGTCTTTGGGACGATTTAACGGATGGATTTATGCTGAGCATTCTCTGGAATCTGGCAGCGTTTATTGTTGCGCTAGGCGTGCTGATTACCGTGCACGAATTTGGCCATTTCTGGGTTGCTCGCCGCTGCGGCGTCCGGGTTGAGCGCTTTTCCATTGGTTTTGGCAAAGCGCTCTGGCGTCGCACCGACAAGCAGGGCACCGAGTTTGTTATCGCCTTAATCCCACTCGGCGGCTATGTCAAAATGCTCGACGAGCGCGTCGAGCCGGTGATCCCCGAGCTGCGCCACACCGCGTTTAACAACAAAACCATCGGCCAGCGCGCCGCCGTTATCGCCGCGGGTCCCGTGGCTAACTTCCTCTTTGCTATCTTTGCCTACTGGCTGGTGTTCATCATCGGTGTCCCTGGCGTTCGTCCGGTTGTTGGTGAAATAACGGCCAACTCCATTGCGGCAAGCGCGCAAATTGCCCCGGGGATGGAACTTAAAGCCGTTGACGGTATCGAAACGCCTGACTGGGATGCCGTGCGTCTGCAGCTGGTTGATAAAATTGGCGATGAGCAGACCACCGTTAGCGTAGCGCCTTTTGGCAGCGACAGCCGCCAGCAGAAGACGCTGGATCTGCGCAACTGGGCGTTTGAGCCGGACAAGCAGGATCCGGTGGCGTCGCTGGGCATTCAACCGCGCGGGGCACAGATTGAATCGGTGCTGGCAGAGGTGCAGTCCGGGTCGGCAGCAAGTAAAGCGGGTTTGCAAGCTGGCGACAGGATCGTTAAAGTCGATGGGCAGGAAATCACGCAGTGGATGACGTTTGTTACTCTGGTTCGTGATAATCCGGGTACGCCGTTAGCGCTGGAGATAGAAAGGCAGGGAACTCCCTTGTCTTTAACGCTGATACCAGATACAAAACCGGGTAGCGGCAAGGATGAAGGGTTTGCGGGCGTCGTGCCAAAGGTTATCCCGCTGCCGGACGAGTATAAGACAGTACGCCAGTATGGGCCGTTTGATGCCGTTGTCGAAGCCACGGGTAAAACTTGGCAGCTGATGAAGCTCACGGTCAGTATGCTGGGGAAATTGATAACCGGCGACGTCAAACTGAACAACCTCAGCGGGCCGATCTCGATCGCCCAGGGGGCTGGGATGTCAGCGGAGTTTGGGTTGATCTACTACCTGATGTTTCTCGCCTTAATCAGCGTGAACCTGGGGATTATCAACCTGTTCCCTCTACCGGTTTTAGATGGGGGACACCTGCTGTTTTTAGCGATAGAGAAGCTAAAAGGCGGGCCGGTATCCGAGCGGGTTCAAGACTTTAGTTATCGCATTGGCTCAATTCTGCTGGTGCTGTTAATGGGGCTTGCACTTTTCAATGATTTCTCTCGGTTATGAGAGTTAGTTAGGAAGAACGCATAATAACGATGGCGATGAAAAAGTTGCTTATAGCGTCGCT
>NZ_DALZFB010000006.1:0-199525 GCF_031979925.1 Pseudescherichia sp.
AAGCGGCGATTTTCCCTGCCGGGAGCCCGGGTCGCCAGGGTGGTGGCGGCGAGCCCCCCTGGCACGTTCACGTGTATAGGTTTTTCAGAAAAGCACAGCCCATGAGGTGAACGGAAACCACTGCGGCCCCTCATATTCCTCCCTCTCTTCCCATAAAAAAGGGCAGCCCATGGGCTGCCCTTTTTGATCCAGCAAGCGTTACGCGGTTTTTACCGCCATTTCCGCTTCCGGACGTTTCAGGAAGGCGTAGGCCAGACCTGCCAGCAGCGTACCGGCAACAATCGCCACCAGGTAACCCAGCACCGGCGTAATCGCTCCCGGGATCAGCAGTACAAACAGACCGCCGTGCGGTGCCATCAGCTTCGCGCCAATCGCCATGGAGATAGCTCCGGTCACCGCGCCACCTACGATACAGCACGGGATCACACGCATCGGATCGCGAGCAGCGAACGGAATCGCCCCCTCGGAGATGAAGCACAGACCCAGCACCAGCGCGGCTTTGCCCCCTTCCTGCTGCCCTTTATCGAACTTCTTACGGGCAACCATGGTTGCAACACCCATCGCCAGCGGCGGTACCATACCCGCGGCCATGATGGCAGCCATCGGCGCATAGGTTTGGGTACTCAGCAGGCCAACACCAAAGGCATAAGCCGCTTTGTTAACCGGACCACCCATGTCGGTACACATCATGCCACCGAGGATCGCCCCCAGCAGTACCGCATTCGCCGTACCCATGGTTTGCAGCCAGTGGGTCAGACCCGTCAGGATACCCGCGACCGGTTTACCGATCAGGTAGATCATCGCCAGGCCAACCACCAGGCTGGAGAAGAGCGGAATGATCAGGATAGGCTTCAGCGCCTCCATGCTCGGCGGCAGCTTCAGCTTCTGGCTGATCGCTTTCGCTACGTAGCCCGCAAGGAAACCTGCAATGATACCGCCGATAAAGCCGGAACCGGTGCTGACCGCCAGCATGCCGCCAATCAGGCCTGGGGTCAGACCCGGACGGTCGGCGATAGAGAACGCAATGTAACCTGCCAGCACTGGCACCATCAGCGCGAACGCCGAGCCGCCGCCGATCTGCATCAGCGCAGCGGCCAGGGTGTCAGGGGTTTTGAACGCTTCGATACCAAAGGCGAACGACAGAGCGATACAGAGGCCGCCCGCTACCACCATCGGCAGCATATAGGAGACGCCGGTCAGCAGGTGACGGTACGCGCCCGCGCTCTCTTTCTTCCCTTCCGTCGCCGTCTGGGCTTTGCCGGAAGGCTGATAAGGCTTCGCTTCCGCCTGAGCTTTATCCAGCTCCTGGGCGGTTTTCTTCAGCGCCAGACCGGTGGTGGTGCGGTACATCGGCTTACCGGCAAACTTCGCCAGATCCACTTCGATATCCGCGGCCACGATCACCAGATCCGCCTCGGCCACCTCTTCCGGGGTGATGGCATTGCCGGCACCTACGGAGCCACGGGTTTCAACCTTTACCCACCAGCCGCGTTTTTTGGCTTCGGTTTCGATCGCTTCCGCCGCCATAAAGGTATGCGCTACGCCGGTCGGGCATGCGGTCACCGCCACAATGCGCTTCACGCCACCGCTCGCCGCCGGGGCGGCAGTCGCAGTAGTCACCACCGGGGCGCTGTAGACCGCGGCGTGACTTTTCGCCTCGCTCAGGAACAGCTCCGGGTGCGCTACGGCTCGGTTCACGTCGCCAAGCCACACCTTCTTGCCGCTCAGGGCGTTGTCGTTCGGCACGCTGGAGCCGAGCACAATCGCCAGCTCCGCTTCATTCGGGTTGTCGATAAATTGCAGATTTGCTTTCTGTGCCGCCGCACCCAGCAGGGTTTTCGCCATGTAAGCGCGAGCCTGTCCAAGAGCGGAGTCAATAATCAGCAGCGTTTTCATTATGCTCTCCTGCTGTTAGTTAAAAGGTTTTAAGTCAACGCGCGCCATCATCGCGGCTAACTGGGTACGATCGGTAATGCCTACGTTACTCTGGCTGACGGCCAGCGCCGCGACAGCGGTCGCAAGGCGTAACGTATGCTCACTGGACTCACGCATCAGCAGGCCGTAAATCAGACCACCAACCATCGAATCCCCTGCGCCAACGGTGCTTACCACCTCCATTGACGGCGGTTTGGCGATCCATTCGCCTGAAGCGTTAACCCACAGCGCCCCTTCCGCACCCAGCGAAATCACCACGTGGGCGATCCCCTGCTCGCGAAGGGCATGAGCGGCTTCAATCACATCTTTCAGCTCAGGCAGCTTACGCCCGGCCCAGATCTCCAGCTCGCGGCGGTTAGGCTTCACCAGCCATGGCGCGGCTTTCAGCCCGGCGACCAGCGCCTCGCGGCTGCTGTCAAAGATGATGCACGGACACTGGCTGCGCAGGCGGGTCATCCAGTCAGTGAAGGCTTCCGGGCTGACGCCGGCCGGCAGGCTACCGCTGACGCAAACCATATCGAACTGGCCCAGCCAGCTCAGAGAGTCGGCGACAAAGCGTTCCCAGTCCGCCGGGGTCACTTCAAAACCGGAGAAGTTGAAATCGGTGACCTCGCTGTCTTTTTCGGTCAGCTTAACGTTGATGCGGGTACGGCCCTGCACCACCTGGAAACGGTTAGCAATCCCCAGCTCGCTGAACAGCTGCTGGAAGCCATCCTGGTTATCTTTGCCGAGGAAGCCACCGACGGTGACGTCAATGCCTAAGTCTTTAAGCACTTTGGCAACGTTGATCCCTTTACCTGCTGCGTGCAGGCCGGTGGTCCGGACCAGGTTTACTTCACCGCGTTCAATTTCAGGAGTAAATCCCACCAGGTCGTAGGCCGGATTAAGAGTGATTGTGGCAACACGTCTGCTCATTATGCGCCCTCCCCCAGACCGCTCGCGATGGCTTCGCCAATCGCCTGCAGCGCCTGTTCAGCATCTTCGCCCTGCGCGGTAAAGCGCAGGCGATGTCCCTTCTTCACGCCCAGCGCCACCACCTTCATCAGGCTACGGCCGTTGGCTGGCTTGCCGCTGCCGTCCAGGTTGGTGACGGTCACGTCGCTGTTAAACTGTTTAATGGTGTTGACCAGCATCGTTCCCGGACGAGCGTGCAGGCCGTGCTCGTTACGCACGACAAACTCGGCGTTCAGCACGTCAGCTTTCAGGGCGTCATCGCTGGTCAGCAGCGCCAGCAAGGTGGCGGAATCAGCGGACAACAGGCGGTCAGCTTTATTCGCCAGCAGAATGTCAGCCAGACGCTTCAGCACCGCTTCCGGGCCGTTGTCGGTCATCGCCACGCTCACCAGCAGCGCCGCGCGCTCGCCGTTTACGTCAAAGGCGTTTGCGGCCCGACTGACGGCAATGGCGCTCTGCAGGTTGCCTTCGGCGCTGTCGTTCAGCCAGATACCCTGGCCAAGGTTCAGCGGCTGTTCGCTGATGGCGCGGGTCACGAAGTTAACGTCGACTGCACCGGCCTCTTTCAGGCGTCCGGCGTTCAGCGCTTGCAGCGTCACCAGATCGCTGGCGGCGACGTCGAGGATCAGAGTCTCGTTATCCAGCTTCATGCCGGCACTCTGCTTTTCACCCATCAGCAGGGCGCGCAGCTCTTCAGCCGTCGTGGCTGACTGTAGCTGGGCTGCGACGTCATCATCGCTCAGAACGTGGGTCAGCTGACGCAGCAGGCCCAAATGCTCATCGGAGCTGGCAGCGATGCCGATAGCAACATAGGCTACCTGTCCTTCACCCCACAGGACGCCCTGCGGAAACTGATAGACCTGCACGCCGGTTTTCAGCACCTGATCACGGGTATCAGTGGTGCCATGCGGAATAGCGATGCCGTTACCAAGGAAGGTCGAGGTCTGCTGCTCGCGCGCGAGCATACCGGCCACGTAGCCGTCAGCCACATTGCCCGCCTGCACCAGCGCGCCCGCTATCTGGCGAATAGCCTCTTCTTTATTACCGGCCTGCTGGCCTGGATGGATGTCCTGAACGGATAACTGGAACATGAATCTCCACTCCTGCTGAACTTGAATCGTTTCAGCTAGCTGGTGAAATGGAGCGTCACCGGCGCAAGGAAGTTCGGGCAGATGACGCTGAAACGTTTCACGAAGTCTTGCTCAGACTGCTCCATCGATCAAGGAAACTCTTAATTTAGGTATTAAAATTTAGAGCTAATGCACATTTTCTTACCGCTTGCCGACGCGTTGCTGAACAAAATCTACCGACTTTGCGGTCTGTTTCAGCAATGTCAGCCTTAATGATAATTATTTCAAAATAGCGTTTTGCTTTTTTGTGGCAAAACCCGGTCCGATAGCTGTCTATTTTCGCTCCAGCGGCGTAAAATCCGCGTCTCTCTATGCTAAACGATAGTCCAAGATGCAAACTTCCCCTGCTGACGCTGCCCCAAGACCCGTTGATTTCACCTCTGCCGCATTCCTGATCGTCGCCTTCTTAACCGGCATCGCCGGGGCGTTACAGACTCCTACCCTGAGCCTGTTTCTGACTAATGAAGTGCATGTTCGTCCGGCGATGGTTGGCTTCTTCTTTACCGGTAGCGCGGTGATCGGCATCCTGGTCAGCCAGTTCCTGGCGGGACGATCCGACCGCAAAGGCAGCCGGAAAAACCTGATCGTCTTCTGCTGCCTGCTCGGGGTGCTGGCCTGCGTGCTGTTTGCGTGGAACCGCAACTATTTTATTCTGCTGTTCATCGGCGTATTCCTGAGCAGCTTTGGCTCCACTGCCAACCCGCAGATGTTCGCTCTCGCCCGGGAGCATGCCGACCATACCGGGCGGGAAGCTGTGATGTTCAGCTCGATCCTGCGCGCCCAGGTGTCGCTGGCATGGGTGATTGGCCCGCCGCTGGCCTATGCCCTGGCGATGGGGTTTGGCTTTACGGCGATGTACCTCAGCGCGGCAGTAGCCTATATTGTCTGTGGCGTGATGGTCTGGCTCTTTCTGCCCGCCATGCGTAAAGAGCCTCGGCTCGCCACTGGCGTAGCTGAAGCGCCGCGCACTAACCGCCGCGACGCTCTGCTGTTGTTTACCATCTGCACCCTGATGTGGGGCACCAACAGCCTCTACATTATCAATATGCCGCTGTTTATTATTGAAGAGCTGCACCTGCCGGAGAAACTGGCTGGCGTGATGATGGGCACCGCCGCCGGGCTGGAGATCCCGACGATGCTGATTGCAGGCTACTATGCAAAACGCTTCGGGAAGCGCTTCCTGATGCGCATCGCAGTGGCGGGCGGCGTGCTGTTCTATATCGCCATGCTGACGGTGCACACCCCAGCTCTGCTGCTGGCCTTCCAGCTGCTGAACGCCATCTATATCGGCATTCTGGCGGGGATTGGCATGCTCTACTTCCAGGATCTGATGCCAGGCCAGGCCGGGGCCGCTACCACGCTCTATACCAATACTACCCGCGTCGGCTGGATCATCGCGGGCTCAATGGCCGGGGTAGTGGCGGAGATCTGGAGCTATCACGCCGTGTTCTGGATCGCACTGGTGATGGCGCTGATGGCCGCCGTCTGCCTTGCGCGTATTAAGGATGTTTAGGGTGCGGTTGCCGCTTCGAGCGTAAGCAGGTACGTCATTGCCGCGTCGCGGCTGGTGAGGCACATCTCTTGCGACGGTTGCAGGCCGGAACAGACCTTTGGGCGCAGGGGCGAGCCAAAGATGTTGCAGAGGTTGTCGGCAGAGAGCTGAACGCAGCGCGTATTGGCCGGCTTGCCGTTGGGCATCCCGGGGATAGGACTACTGATTGACGGGGCGGTACAGCAGGCTCCGCAGTCCGGGCGACACTCCATAAAACGGCTCTCTTTTCGTAGTGAATAGCACGGCAAATGCCGACGCTTTGCCGCACGCTAACACTTTTCGTAGTGAAGATGCAAAACCTGGCGAAGAGGCTTGCCAACTGCGCCCCTCGCGAGTACTTTGTCGCGATATTTTTCCCACTTTCCCGCACAGGATCCATCATGGCAAGAGCGAACGAAATCAAAAAAGGTATGGTATTGAATTACAACGGTAAGCTGCTGATTGTAAAAAATATCGATATTCAATCCCCCAGCGCCCGTGGCGCAGCCACCCTCTATAAAATGCGCTTTGCCGACGTCCGCACCGGGCTGAAAGTGGAAGAGCGTTTTAAGGGCGATGATATCGTTGATACCGTGACCCTGACCCGTCGCTTCGTTGACTTCTCCTACGTGGACGGTAATGAGTACGTCTTCATGGATAAAGAGGATTACACCCCGTATATCTTCACCAAAGAGCAGATTGAAGAAGAGTTACAGTTTATGCCGGAAGGCGGCATGCCGGATATGCAGGTTTTGACGTGGGATGGCCAGCTGCTGGCGCTGGAGCTGCCGCAGACGGTAGATCTGGAAATTGTAGAGACCGCCCCGGGAATTAAAGGTGCATCGGCCAGCTCACGCACTAAGCCAGCGACCCTGAGCACCGGTCTGGTGATCCAGGTGCCAGAGTACCTGACTACCGGCGAGAAGATCCGCATTCATATCGAAGAGAGCCGCTATATGGGCCGCGCGGATTAAGATTATGTCAATGCCGGGTGGCAGCTAACCGCCTTACCCGGCCTACAAAACCGCACGATCCCGTAGGCCCGGCAAGCAGCGCGCCGCCGGGCAATTTGCGGAATCTATAATAAATCGCGGAACATCATCTGCTTCAGCGCCAGCTCTACGCCGCGCACTTCCGCCATCCCCTTCAGGCGACCAATCGCCGAATAGCCTGGGTTGGTTTTCTTTCGCAGATCGTCAAGCATCTGATGGCCGTGATCCGGACGGAATGGGATCGGACGCAGATCGCCCGCCTGTTTGCGCCGCTGCTCTTCGGTTAGAATCGCTTTCACCACCGCCACCATATCAACGTCGCCGTGCAGATGCGCCGCCTCGTGGAAGGTTTTTGGGTTCTCTTCCCGGCAGGTTGAGCGCAGGTGGGTGAAGTGAATACGGTCACCAAAGGTTTCCACCATCTTCACCAGATCGTTATCGGCACGCACGCCGTAGGAGCCGGTACACATGGTGAAGCCGTTGTTGATGCTATCGACGGTCTCTTTCAGCCACTGCATATCGTCAATGGTAGAGACAATACGCGGCAGGCCGAGGATTGGGCGCGGTGGATCGTCCGGATGCACCGCCAGGCGCACCCCGGCCTCTTCCGCTACCGGGACAATCGCCCGCAGAAAGACGGCCATATTTTCGCGCAGCTGCGCTTTATCGATGCCGTCATACTCCGCTAAGCGGGCACGGAACTGGTCCAGCGTGTAGCCCTCTTCCGCCCCCGGCAGGCCAGCAATGATATTGCGGGTCAGCTTGTCGATCTCCGCCTCGCTGGCCGCGTTGAAGTACGCCTGCGCCTGACGCTGCTCCTCTTCGCTGTAGTCCGCTTCCGCACCTTTACGCTTCAGGACATGCAGCTCGAAGGCGGCGAAGGCGATCTGATCGAAGCGCAGGGCTTTCGAACCGTCCGGCAGCTCATACTCCAGATCGGTACGGGTCCAGTCGAGGATCGGCATAAAGTTGTAGCAGACGGTATCAATGCCGCAGGCCGCCAGGTTACGGATGCTCTGCTGGTAGTTGGCAATCCAGGTATCAACCTGACCGCTGTGGGTTTTGATCTCTTCGTGTACCGGAATGCTCTCCACAACTGACCAGGTTAACCCCTTCTCGGCCAGCAAGGCCTGGCGCTGTTTGATCTCTTCAACCGGCCACACCTGGCCATTAGGGATGTGGTGCAGCGCGGTGACCACACCCGTTGCGCCTGCCTGACGCACATCATCAAGTGAAACCGGATCGTTTGGACCGTACCAACGCCAGGTTTGTTCCATCGCCTCATCCTCAATAAAGTTGTTATACCAATATGGCTCATACAGATGTTGACTACCATACATGTTTCGCTGGAAGGGTCAATTGGTCCGCTACCTTTGATTGATCCAGCTCACGTTCCTCAGATATTTGGGGCACACCAATTCAATTTGCTGTCATATAACTTTACACTGCATTTTGTTAATTATTGGTTAATCAGGTGTATTGGTCATGAAAACTATTGCCTCTGTTGCCCTTGCGGAAAACGTTCAACAGCCAGGGTACGATCGTCAGGCGCTGCGCTCGCGCATTGTCCACTTCGGGTTTGGCGCTTTTCACCGCGCTCACCAGGCGCTGTTAACGGATCGGGTGCTGAATGCCCGGGGCGGTGACTGGGGTATCTGTGAGATCAGTCTGTTTAGCGGCGACACGTTAATGACCCAGCTTCGCGAGCAGGATCATCTCTTTACCGTGCTGGAAAAAGGCGCAGAGGGAAATCAGGCGATTGTTGTTGGTGCGGTGAAGGAGTGCCTGAACGCGAAGCTCGACTCGCTGGCGGCCATTATTGAGAAGTTTTGCGAGCCGCAGGTGGCAATTGTCTCCCTGACTATCACCGAGAAAGGCTACTGCATCGATCCGGCCACCGGCAAACTGGATACCCGCAACGAACGTATCATGCACGATCTACAGAACCCGCAGGAGCCGCACTCCGCGCCGGGCATTCTGGTTGAGGCCCTCGCCCGCCGCCGCGAGCGGGGCCTGCCACCCTTCAGCGTCCTCTCCTGCGACAACATTCCTGACAACGGTCACGTAGTTAAAAATGCCGTGCTGGGGATGGCGCAGCAGCGCTCCGCCGAGCTGGCAGAGTGGATCGGCGAGCAGGTAAGCTTTCCGGGTACGATGGTCGATCGCATTGTTCCCGCCGCCACCGACGCCTCGCTGGCTGAGATCGCCGAGGTGCTGGGGGTCAACGATCCCTGCGCCATCAGCTGTGAGCCTTTTATCCAATGGGTAATTGAAGATAACTTCGTCGCCGGGCGTCCGGAGTGGGAAGCCGCAGGCGTACAGATGGTCGATGACGTCCTACCCTGGGAGCAGATGAAGCTGCGAATGCTCAACGGCAGCCACTCCTTTTTAGCTTACCTCGGCTACCTGGCTGGCTTTGCCCATATTAATGACTGTATGGCCGACACGCACTTTCGTACTGCCGCCCGCCATCTGATGCTGGACGAGCAGGCTCCAACGCTGCGCATTACCGGCGTCGATTTAACAGACTATGCCGAGAGCCTGCTGGCGCGCTTTGCTAACCCGGCGCTCCAGCATCGCACCTGGCAGATTGCGATGGACGGCAGCCAGAAGCTGCCCCAGCGCATGCTGGAGAGTATTCGCCTGCATCTGCAACGTGGCGCCGAGTGGCCGCTGCTGGCGCTGGGCGTGGCGGGCTGGATGCGCTACGTCAGCGGCGTCAATGACGCGGGCCAGGCCATTGAGGTGCGCGATCCGCTGGCGGAGAAATTCCGTGAGAAGGTTGCCCAAAGCAGTGAGAACGAGCGCGTCGCGGCCCTGCTCTCGCTCAGCGAAATCTTTGGCAACGACCTGCCGAGCAATCCGGATTTTGTTGCCGCCATTGAGGCTGCCTGGCAGCGCATCACCACCCAGGGCGCACATCAGGCGGTCGTTACTACGTTACAGCGTTAACCTTTCCTGCCTTTAACCCGGACGGAAAATGCTGCCGTCCGTGGTTACCCTTCTCTTTTCACACTTTTTTCGCCAGGATGATGGGATCGTTTTGATGCCCTTTAGCGGGCAGAACTATTTCTGGAGTGAATGTGACTAAGACCAACTTGATTACCGGCTTCCTGGGCACCGGTAAAACGACCTCTATATTGCATCTGCTGGCAAATAAGCCGGAGGGGGAGAAGTGGGCCGTGCTGGTCAATGAATTTGGTGAGGTCGGCATTGACGGCGCGCTGATGGCGGAAAGCGGCGCACTGCTGAAAGAGATCCCCGGCGGCTGCATGTGCTGCGTCAACGGCCTGCCAATGCAGGTGGGGCTGAATACGCTCCTGCGCCAGGGTAAACCTGACCGCCTGCTGATTGAGCCGACCGGGCTGGGCCATCCGAAACAGATCCTCGATATTCTCACTGCGGAGGTTTACGAGCCGTGGATCGACCTGCGCGCCACCCTCTGCCTGCTCGACCCACGCCAGCTGCTGGATGAAAAGGCAGTCACTAATGAAAACTTCCGCGATCAGCTGGCGGCGGCGGATATCATCGTCGCTAATAAACGCGATCGCGCAACCCCTGAAAGCGAGGCGGCGCTGGCCCAGTGGTGGCAGCAGTTTGGCGGTGACCGTCAGCTGCTGACGGCTACCCAGGGTGAGATCGATCCTGCACTGCTGGATACGCCTCGCCGCAACCGCCGCGAGCTGCCCACCAGCGCCGAACACAATCATGGCCACGGAGAGAAAAAGGGGCTGGCAGCCCTGAGCCTACCCGCTCACCAGCGCTGGCGGCGCAGCCTGAACAGCGGCCAGGGCCATCAGGCCTGCGGCTGGATTTTTGATGCTGAGACACGCTTTGATACCGTCGGGATCCTGGAGTGGGCGCGTCTGGCCCCGGCTGGACGCGTAAAAGGCGTCATGCGCATTGCCGAGGGGCTGGTACGTATCAATCGCCAGGGCGAAGATTTCCGTATTGAGACGCAAAACGTCGCCCCGCCGGACAGCCGCATCGAGCTAATTGCCGATCATGACGTAGACTGGAATGCGCTTCAGTCCGCTCTGTTGAAGCTTCGTTTAGCGGATGAGGATTAACGTTGCGGCTTTAGAATTTGCCGTGATGGAATAATGAAAAACCGACTGCCGCTTATATTACTGCTTAACGTTGCCGGGCTGGCACTGTTTTTATCCTGGTACCTGCCCGTCAATCATGGTGCCTGGTTTACGCTGGACTCCGCGATTTTTCATTTTTTCAATCATCTGCTGGTGGAGAGCCGCACTTTCCTATGGCTGGTGGCAATCACCAATAATCGGGGGTTTGACGCCTGCTCGCTGCTGGCGATGGGCTGCGTCATGCTCGCGTTCTGGGTAAAAACTGACAGCATGGGCCGTCGGCGTATCGTAGCTATTGGCTTAACGATGCTGATGACGGCGCTGGTGGTAAACCAGCTGGCGCAGCACCTCTATCCGGTTAAGCGCGCCAGCCCTACCCTCTATTTCAGCGATATCTGGCGGGTGAGCGAACTGCTGAATATTCCCACCAAGGATGCCTCGAAAGATAGTTTCCCTGGCGATCACGGCATGATGCTGCTTATTTTTTCTACATTTATGCTGCGCTATTTTGGCGTAAAAACGTTTATTGTTTCCCTGATTATTTTTGTGGTCTTTGCCTTTCCACGGGTAATGATCGGCGCTCACTGGTTTAGCGATATCGCCGTCGGGTCGCTCTCTGCGGTGCTAATTGGCCTGCCATGGATCCTACTTACGCCATATAGTGATAAAGTCATTTCGCTATCTGACCGATACCAGCATGGTAAAAATAAACAATTTAATAACATTTAAACAATTGACATTAACAACAAACGTCAGGGATACATTAGGATCCCTGACACAAATTTTTACCGTTCGCCGTAATTCGTCATCGTTTTGTCACTTAAATCTGTTTACAAATTAACAATTTGAGCACCCCCTAAGCCAAATTGCACGTTTTTTACGCAAATCATTTTTTTCACTTTGTCTATCATAATTTCTTATAAAAAATCGTATAAAACTACTCGCAATGGGGGATACGATCGGGTAATCTCGATGACGTTTCGCCTCACAGAGATAAATATTCCCGCTGTGAATTAATTTGTGCGTTTCACCACAGATTTGACCAAGAGGAATTGTCTCTCAGTGCGCAAGTAATTAGGCTCGTCACGTTTGGCATTTTATAACGATTATTTATCGTTAAGGACTTCAAGGGAAAATAAGCAACATGGTCAAATCTCAACCGTTCCTGAGATATCTCTGGCGGGCTATCCCCGCGATCGCAGTAGCGGCACTGCTTTCAGCTTGTTCGACAAATACCGCAAAGAATATGCACCCTGAGACGCATGTTGTGGGCATGGAAGATGCCTCTTCACTGCAAGCCTCTCAGGATGAATTTGAAAATATGGTACGTAATCTCGACGTTAAATCGCGACTTATGGACCAATACGCCAGCTGGAAAGGCGTGCGTTACCGTCTTGGCGGCGATACCAAACGTGGCATTGACTGCTCCGCTTTTGTACAGCGCACCTTCCGTGAACAGTTTGGCCTGGAGCTGCCGCGTTCGACCTACGAACAGCAGGAGACGGGTAAATCGGTATCACGCAGCGGCCTGCGTACCGGTGACCTGGTTCTCTTCCGCGCCGGCTCTACCGGACGCCACGTTGGCATCTATATCGGTAATAACCAGTTTGTCCATGCGTCCACCAGCAGCGGTGTGATGATCTCCAATCTGGACGAGCCATACTGGAAAAAGCGTTACAATGAAGCGCGCCGCGTTTTAGTTCGTAGCTAATTACTACGAAGCGAGTTATCCGGACCGGTTTTCCCTTGGCCGGTATCGAGAAAGCATAATAAATAAAAGCGTTGCTACGGCAGCGCTTTTTTTTGCCTTGTTAACAGGCAAATTTTACCCAGTGCAATAGCGCGTAAATCATATTCACAATATCCCCAAGGTCACTTATCATTCACTGACCCCAGCGCCCGGTAAAAGGACACTGCCTGATGACGTTTGCGCGCCTCTCTGCTCTGCTGCTCGCCCTGATATGTTTAACCTGTCAGGCGCAGACTATTAAAGAGAACTATGCCTTTGCCGTCATTGGCGAACCGAAATACGCTATCAACTTTACCCATTTTGACTATGTTAATCCGGCGGCCCCCAAAGGCGGCAACGTCACCCTGTCGGTGATCGGCACCTTTGATAACTTCAACCGCTTTGCCCTGCGCGGCAATGCCGGGGTGCGGACGGAGTCGCTCTATGACTCGCTTTTTACCACCTCCGACGACGAGCCGGGCAGCTACTATCCGCTAATCGCTGAGGTAGCGCGCTATGCCGATGACTACTCCTGGATGGAGATATCCCTCAACCCGCAGGCCACCTTTCATGACGGTTCGCCGATTACCGCCCGCGATGTTGCCTTCACCTTTCACAAATTTATGACCGAAGGGGTGCCGCAGTTTCGTCTGATCTATAAGGGCACAACGATGGAAGCCATTGCGCCGCTTACGGTGCGCATCCGGCTTGCGAAGCCGGGCAAAGAGGATCTGCTCAGCCTGCTTACCCTGCCGGTGATGCCGGAGAAGTTCTGGAAAGATCACAAGCTCAGCGATCCCCTCGCCACCCCGCCGCTGGGCAGCGGACCGTACCGCATCAGCAAGTGGCGAATGGGCCAGTATATTATCTATAGCCGGGTGAAGGATTACTGGGGGGCAAACCTGCCGGTTAACCGCGGCCGCTGGAATTTCGACAACGTTCGCTATGACTACTATCTCGATGATAACGTAGCCTTTGAAGCCTTTAAGGCGGGCGCGTTTGATATGCGTACCGAGGGCGATGCCAAAAACTGGGCCACCCGCTACAGCGGCAAAAACTTCAGCAATCACCAGATTGTTAAACGGGAGCTGAAGAATGAATCCGCCCAGGACACGCGCTGGTTGGCATTTAATAACCAGCGTCCCCTGTTTAGCGACCGCCGCGTGCGCGAGGCGCTCACCCTCGCCTTTGATTTTGAGTGGATGAACAAAGCGCTGTTCTATAAAGCCTATAGCCGCACCAACAGCTATTTCCAGAATACCGAATACGCTGCACGCGGTTATCCGGATGCGGCCGAGCTCACCCTGTTCGCGCCAATGAAGGCTGACCTGCCGCCGGAGGTGTTTAATGCTATCTACCAGCCGCCGGTGTCAAAGGGTGACGGCTTCGATCGCCCTAACCTACTGAAGGCCAGCAGGCTGCTGGACGATGCAGGCTGGGTGCTGAAAAATAAGAAGCGGGTGAATGCCAAAACCGGTAAACCCTTTAGCTTTGAGCTGCTGCTTCCCTCAGGGGCGAATAACCTGTGGGTGATGCCTTTCCAGCATAACCTGGCACGGCTGGGGATCACCATGAACGTGCGCCAGGTGGATAACTCCCAGCTCACCAACCGCCTGCGCAGCCGTGACTTTGATATGATGCCGCGCACCGTGCGCGCCATGCCGTGGCCCGGCACCGACCTGCAGATCTCCTGGGGGTCGCAATACCTTGATTCCACCTATAATACGCCGGGCGTCAGCAGCCCGGTGATTGACGCCCTGCTGGCGCAGATTGTCGCCAACCAGGGAGATAAAGAGAAGCTTATCCCGCTGGGGCGTGCGCTGGACCGCGTTCTGACCTGGAACTACTACATGCTGCCGATGTGGTATATGGCCGCCGATCGCCTCGCGTACTGGGACAAGTTCTCTATGCCCGAGGTGCGCCCGATCTACTCCCTCGGGTTTGAGGATTGGTGGTACGACGTAAATAAAGCGGCAAAACTGCCTGCCGACCGGCGCTAAGGAGCATACGAGACGATGGGTGCCTATCTGAGCCGCCGCCTGCTGCTGGTGATCCCTACCCTGTGGGCGATCATTACCATTAACTTTTTTATCGTTCAGATCGCCCCCGGCGGACCGGTGGATCAGGCGATCGCCGCCATTGAGTTCGGCAGCCAGGGCGGCGTGCCGGGCGGCGGCGGCGAAGGCATGGGTGCCACCCACGCCCGCACCGGCGTCGGCAACGTGGGTGAAGGCCAGTATCGCGGCGCGCGCGGTCTGGATCCAGAGGTGATCGCCGAGATCACCAAACGCTACGGCTTTGATAAGCCGCTGTACGAGCGCTACTTCACTATGCTGTGGAACTACGTACGCTTTGATTTTGGCGACAGCCTGTTTCGCAGCGCCTCGGTACTACAGTTGATCAAAGACAGCATGCCGGTCTCTATTACCCTCGGGCTGTGGGGCACGCTGATTATCTATCTGGTGTCGATCCCGCTGGGGATCCGTAAAGCGGTCTACAACGGCAGCCGCTTCGATGTCTGGAGCAGCGCGTTTATTATCATTGGCTACGCTATTCCCGCGTTTCTGTTCGCCATCCTGCTGATTGTCCTGTTTGCGGGCGGTAGCTACTACGATCTCTTTCCGCTACGCGGGCTGGTGTCGGCCAACTTTGACGCCCTGCCCTGGTATCAAAAAATTACCGACTATCTTTGGCATATTACCCTGCCGGTACTGGCGACGGTGATCGGCGGCTTCGCGGCGCTAACTATGCTAACTAAGAATTCGTTTCTCGATGAGATCCGCAAGCAGTATGTGGTTACCGCCCGGGCGAAAGGGGTGAGCGAGCGGGCCATTCTGCATAACCACGTCTTCCGTAACGCTATGCTGCTGGTGATCGCCGGTTTTCCTGCCACCTTTATCAGCATGTTTTTTACCGGCTCGCTGCTGATCGAGGTGATGTTCTCCCTTAACGGCCTCGGTCTGCTGGGCTATGAGGCGACCGTGTCGCGGGACTATCCGGTGATGTTTGGTACGCTCTATATTTTCACGCTGATTGGCCTGCTGCTGAATATCCTGAGCGATATCAGCTATACGCTGGTCGATCCGCGTATCGATTTTGAGGGTCGCTGATGCGTCGATTAAGCCACGTCAACCAGGCCCGCTGGGCGCGCTTTCGCCATAACCGCCGCGGCTACTGGTCGCTGTGGATCTTCGCGGTAATTTTTCTTCTGAGCCTCGCCTCAGAGCTGATCGCCAACGATAAGCCGCTGCTGGTGCACTATCAGGATCGCTGGTATGTACCGGTGTTTAAGGATTACAGCGAGACCGAGTTTGGCGGCGCGTTTGCCACCCCGGCGGATTATCAGGATCCGTGGCTGCAACAGCAGCTCACCGCCCACGGCTGGGCGCTGTGGGCCCCGGTGCGTTTTGGTGCCACCAGCATCAACTTTGCCACCGATACCCCCTTCCCCTCTCCGCCGTCAGTGCAGAACTGGTTCGGAACCGATGCCAACGGCAGCGACGTACTGGCTCGCATCCTCTACGGCACACGCATCTCGGTGCTGTTTGGCCTGATGCTGACCCTCTGCTCCAGCGTGATTGGCGTGCTGGCGGGGGCGTTGCAAGGCTACTACGGGGGCAGGATCGACCTCTGGGGCCAGCGCTTTATTGAGGTCTGGTCGGGGATGCCGACGCTGTTTCTGATCATCCTGCTCTCCAGCGTGATCCAGCCAAACTTCTGGTGGCTGCTGGCGATCACGGTGATCTTCGGCTGGATGAGCCTGGTAGGCGTGGTGCGGGCAGAGTTCCTGCGCACCCGCAACTTCGACTATATTCGTGCGGCGCAGGCGCTGGGGGTAAGCGATCGCGGCATTATTTTCCGCCATATGCTGCCCAATGCGATGGTCGCCACCCTCACCTTCCTGCCCTTTATTCTCTGCGGCTCCATTACAACCCTCACCTCGCTCGACTTTCTCGGTTTCGGTCTGCCGCTGGGTTCGCCCTCGCTGGGGGAGCTGCTGTTACAGGGTAAAAATAACTTGCAGGCACCGTGGCTGGGCATTGCTGCTTTCCTGTCGGTGGCGGTGCTGCTCTCGCTGCTGATCTTTATTGGCGAAGCCGTGCGCGACGCGTTCGATCCCAACAAGGCGCTCTGATATGACTCCCCTGCTCACCATTGATTCGCTCTCGGTCGCCTTTCGTCACCAGAACCACCTGCGCACCGTGGTCAGCGATCTGTCGTTGCAGGTCGAGGCCGGTGAGACCCTGGCGCTGGTAGGCGAGTCCGGCTCTGGCAAAAGCGTCAGCGCCCTGTCGATTCTGCGCCTGCTTCCCTCCCCGCCGGTGGTCTATCCCAGCGGAGATATTCGCTTTCACGGTGAATCGCTGCTCCACGCCAGCGAGCAGACCCTGCGCGGCGTGCGCGGCAACCGGATCGCCATGATTTTCCAGGAGCCGATGGTATCGCTTAACCCGCTGCATACCCTGGAGAAGCAGCTCTATGAGGTGCTCTCCCTGCATCGCGGCATGCGGCGCGAGGCAGCGCGCGCCGAGATCCTGACCTGTCTCGATCGGGTGGGCATCCGTAACGCCCGGGCGCGGCTAGGGGATTTCCCGCATCAGCTTTCAGGCGGCGAGCGCCAGCGGGTGATGATTGCCATGGCACTGCTCACCCGCCCGGAGCTGCTTATCGCCGATGAACCTACCACCGCCCTCGACGTTGCGGTGCAGGCACAGATTTTACAGCTGCTGTGCGAGCTGCGTGACGAGCTGAATATGGGCCTGCTCTTTATTACCCATAACCTGAATATTGTGCGCAGGCTGGCGGACAGCGTGGCGGTGATGCATAACGGCCGCTGCGTGGAGCAGAACCGGGCGGCCACCCTGTTTAGCGCGCCGCAGCACCCTTACACCCAGCGCCTGCTGGCAAGCGATCCGGCGGGCGAGCCGGTTCCACTGCCGCCCGACGCGCCGACGCTGCTTGAAGTGGATCGCCTCGGAGTCGCCTTCCCGCTGCGCAAGGGCGTGTTTAAGCGCGTCGTCGGCCATAAACCGGTGGTCAACGATCTGAGCTTTACCCTAAGAGCGGGGGAAACCCTGGGCCTGGTGGGCGAGTCCGGCTCGGGCAAGAGCACGACCGGGCTGGCGCTGCTGCGTCTGATTGCTTCGCAGGGAACGATTAACTTTGACGGCCAACCGCTGCATCAGCGGGAGCGTAAGCAGATGCTGCCGGTGCGTCATCGGATGCAGGTGGTTTTTCAGGATCCCAACTCCTCTCTTAATCCGCGCCTCGACGTGCAGCAGATTATTGAGGAGGGGCTGCGCGTGCACCAGCCAGCGCTGACGCCACAGGCACGTGAGGAGCGGGTAATCACGGTGATGCAGGAGGTGGGACTCGATCCTGAAACGCGCCACCGCTACCCGGCAGAGTTCTCCGGCGGTCAGCGCCAGCGGATCGCTATCGCCCGGGCGTTGATTTTACAGCCGGAGTTGATCGTGCTGGATGAACCGACCTCATCGCTGGATCGCACCGTGCAGGCGCAAATCCTGAGCCTGCTAAAGTCGTTGCAGGAGAAGCACCGGCTGGCCTATCTGTTTATCAGTCACGATCTGCAGGTGGTGCGGGCGCTGTGTCATCAGGTCATTATCCTGCGACAGGGCGAAGTGGTTGAGCAGGGAGAGTGCCAGCGCGTGTTTGCCGATCCGCAACACGACTATACGCGCCAGCTACTGGCGCTCAGCCAGAGTTAGAAAGGATTATTGCTGGCGAACGGCTCCGCAATGGCCACGCCGAAGTTTTTCAGGCGACAGGTAGCAGCAAACTCATCCTGGCGATTAACAAACAGGCACGGCTCGCCTTCACACTCGAGGACAGAGCAGTCAACTTCAATATCGCTCAGCGCCTGGCTAAGCTTGTGCATTACCGGCCAGGCATTATCACCGTCCGGACTCAGCAGCTTTAACGCTACCAGGCAGTTATCACCGCTCTGGCCGTTTGATGGGATCGGTTCGACTTGCGAGCCGGCAGATCCTGCCAGCCAGCGGTAACTTTGGGGTAACCGATGCACAATAGAGAGATTTAAGCTATTCATGTTCTTCCCCGAAGCAATCACTTCACAATTCATTTACATCTATATTAACACATCATTGACATTTCATCCTGTCACGATGCGGTAACCGCTTACATCCTTGAATTTACAAGGTTAGCAGCCTCATTATTAGGGTGGGAGGGTTATGCTCCGCCTCACCTTTTGGGGGTATATGTACCCGTTTCTGCGATCTAACTCAACCTTTTTAACTACAACAGTGTGACATTTACACAAATGGATTTTACATAAAAGAAACAAATGATAGCAATCTAACAATAGATTGGGATGATATGTGTCAAAGAAGGGGGCAGTTTTGCCCCCTGGAGGCGTGCGCTAGCCGCGTTTAGGCCGGCTGGCGTAGAGATAGAAGAGAATCGAGCTGGTAGCACAGAAGGCGATAGACCAGATCATCGGCCAGGCGCTGTTAAAGGTCGCCAGAGAGAGCAGCGCGCCCACAATGGCACCGATACCAAAGCGGAACGTCCCCGCCAGCGATGAGGCGGTACCCGCCATATGGGGAAACTCATCGAGAATAACCGCCATGGCGTTAGAAGCCACCAGCGAAACGCAACCGACAAAGGCGGCCACGCCCACTACCAGCGCCCAAAAGCCGACGTCGAACGCGGCGCTTAATACCATCCACAGCGCCATCACGAACTGGATCCACAGCCCGGCGCGGAACATCCTCAGCGCCCCCACCCGCCGCACAAATCGGCCATTGATGATGGTCATCATAAACAGGAAGACGATATTCAGCGCGAAGTAGTAACCAAAGTTCTGCGGCAGGACGTGGTTAAGCTCAATATAGACAAAGGGTCCGGCGCTCAGGAACGAGAACATGCCTGCAAAGCTGAAACCGCTTGCAAGCATATAGCTCAGTACACGCTTGTGGCGAAACAGCGTCGCGAAGTTGCCGAGGGTGGTACGAATGTGAAACGGCTGACGCCGCTCAACCGGCAGCGTCTCGCTGATAAAGAAAAAGATCATCAGCGAGGCCAGCAGCGCGGCGATAGCCAGGATCCAGAAGATAGCGTGCCAGCTTAGCCAGACCAGCACCGCGCCGCCAATCATCGGGGCCAGCAGCGGTGCAACGGTGGTCACCAGCATGACGAACGACATCATCCGTGAGAACTCCTCTTTCGGATAGATATCGCGCATCAGGGCGTTGATTACCACGCTCGCCGCGGCCGCGGCCAGGCCGTGGAAAAAACGCAGGGTGATGAGCTGATCGATACTCTGCGCCAGCGCGCAGGCTCCCGCCGCCGCCGCGAAGATCAGCGTTCCGCCGAGGATCACCGGCTTGCGGCCAATGCTGTCAGCCATCGGACCATAGAGCAGCTGCCCCAGCGCAAAGCCAAGAATATAGGTGCTCAGGGTCATCTGGGCGCTGCCGGCCGGGACGCCAAACTGCTGGGCGATCACCGGCAGCGCGGGCAGATACATATCGATCGAGAGCGGCATCAGCATGGCCAGCAGGCCAAGAATAAAGACAATGCGCAGGGAAGAGTGCTGCCTGGTGGTCACTACGGGCTCCTGGGATTTAGCGGGACGTTAAGCTAACGCTGGCGATCTCTTCTTCGGTCAACGGACGATACTCGCCCGGGGCCAGGTCGGCGTCGAGAACAATTGCCCCGATGCGCTCGCGGTGCAGCCCAACAACATGGTTGCCTACCGCAGCAAACATGCGCTTAACCTGATGGTAGCGCCCCTCGCTGATGGTCAGGCGCACCTCGGTGGGAGTAATCACCTCCAGCACGGCAGGCTTAGTTAAATCGGGTTCATTATGCAGCTGTACACCTTTGGCGAACTGCGCTGCGGTGTCGTCGCTAACCGGGGACTCCAGCGTCACCAGGTAGGTTTTCTCGCAGTGGTGGCGCGGAGAGGTTATGCGGTGTGACCACTGGCCGTCGTCGGTCATCAGCACCAGCCCGGTGGTGTCGATATCCAGTCGTCCGGCGGCGTGCAGCTTGTGAGCTACCGGCTCGTCAAGGAAGTAGAGCACCGTCGGATGATCGGGATCGTCTGTAGAGCAGACGTAGCCCTGCGGCTTATGCAGCATAAAGTAGCGTGGGCCGGTCTGCTGCACCAGCGTATTGCCGTCATACTCTACCTCGTGTTCGGGCAGAAGTTTGAACGCGGCGTTTTTAACAATGTCGCCATCCACGGTAACGCGGCTGCCGCGGATTTCACGCCCGGCAATAGCCCGGCTGACGCCGAGTTGCTGAGCGATAAACTTATCAAGTCGCATGAAGTCTTATTAGCCTGTAAAGAGTGCCGGAGTCGGACAAAAGCCCGAAAAAAATGAAGCAATTGAGAATCTCTCAGTATAACGGTGTATCAGCAGCGCTCAAGCGAAAATATCGTGGCATAATATGAGCAGACTAATGAACGCCGAGAGACAATGACCTTTACGCTACGCCCCTACCAACGTGACGCGGTAAACGCCACCCTCACCCACTTTCGCCATCGCCATGAGCCGGCGGTGATCGTCCTGCCCACTGGCGCAGGTAAAAGCCTGGTCATTGCTGAGCTTGCCCGTGTGGCCCGTGGTCGCGTGCTGGTGCTCGCCCATGTCAAAGAGCTGGTGGCGCAGAACCATGCAAAATATCTGGCGCTGGGGCTGGAAGCGGATATCTACGCCGCCGGACTGAAGCGCAAAGAGAGCCACGGCAAGGTAGTGTTTGGCAGCGTACAGTCGGTAGCCCGCAACCTTGACCACTTCCAGGGCGAGTTCTCCCTGCTGATCGTCGATGAGTGCCACCGCATCAGCGATGACGATGAGAGCCAGTATCAGCAGATCCTCACCCACCTCTCGAAGGTTAACCCCCGCCTGCGGCTGCTGGGCCTGACCGCCACGCCGTTTCGCCTCGGCAAGGGGTGGATCTACCAGTTCCACTACCACGGCATGGTGCGCGGCAACGACAAGGCGCTATTTCGCGACTGCATCTATGAGCTGCCGCTGCGCTATATGATCAAGCACGGCTACCTGACGCCCCCCGAGCGTCTGGATATGCCCATTGTGCAGTATGACTTCAGCCGGTTGCAGGCCCAGAGCAGCGGCCTGTTCAGCGAGGCGGATCTCAACCGCGAGCTGAAAAAGCAGCAGCGTATTACCCCGCACATCGTCAGCCAGATCGTGGAATTTGCTGCCGAGCGTCAGGGGGTAATGATCTTTGCCGCCACCGTCGAGCACGCCCGGGAGATCACCGGTCTGCTACCCGCCGGCGAGGCGGCGCTGATCACCGGTGAGACTCCCGGCCCCGAACGCGATGCGCTGATAGAGGACTTTAAACGTAAGCGTTTTCGCTATCTGGTGAACGTCTCGGTGCTGACTACCGGCTTCGATGCGCCGCATGTCGATCTGATCGCCATTCTGCGCCCGACGGAGTCCGTCAGCCTCTATCAGCAGATTGTCGGCCGTGGCCTGCGTCTTGCGCCGGGTAAAACCGACTGTCTGATCCTCGACTATGCCGGTAATCCGCACGACCTCTACGCCCCAGAAGTCGGAGAGCCGAAAGGCAAAAGTGATAACGTGCCGGTGCAGGTCTTCTGCCCCGACTGCGGTTTTGCTAACACCTTCTGGGGCAAAATGACCACCGACGGCACCTTAATCGAGCACTTTGGCCGCCGCTGCCAGGGCTTTTTTGAGGATGACGAGGGCCATCGGGAGCAGTGCAGCTACCGCTTCCGCTTTAAAAACTGTCCTCAGTGCAATGCCGAAAATGACATTGCCGCCCGCCGCTGTCGGGAGTGCGACACGGTGCTGGTGGATCCGGACGATATGCTGAAGGCGGCGCTGAAGCTGAAGGATGCTTTGGTGCTGCGCTGTGGCGGCATGGACCTGCAGCATGGCGCGGACGATAAGGGCGAGTGGCTGAGGATCACCTATTACGACGAGGACGGGGCCGACGTCAGCGAGCGCTTCCGCCTGCACACCCCTGCCCAGCGCACCGCCTTTGAGCAGCTCTTTATCCGCCCGCACACCCGCACGCCGGGCGTGCCGCTGCGCTGGATCGTGGCCGCCGATATCGTTGCCCAGCAGGCACTGCTGCGTCACCCCGATTTTGTCGTGGCACGCCTGAAGGGTCAGTACTGGCAGGTGCGGGAGAAGGTGTTTGATTATGAAGGCCGCTTCCGCCGGGCAAACGAATTGCGCGGCTAGCATACTTTTCGTTGAAGAAAAGGCAATTCGGGGCTACTATATCGCCCGCTTTACATCCGTAAAGCCAGAAATCTGCCTGCTGCTGGGTCGCCTGTAGCAGGAATTATTGAAGAGAAATTGATATGTTCACTATCGAAGCACAAGCACGTAAAGAGCAGGGTAAGGGTGCGAGCCGCCGCCTGCGTACCGCGAACAAGTTCCCGGCGATCGTTTACGGTGGCACTGAAGCCCCGATCGCTATCGAACTGGATCACGACAAAGTCATGAACATGCAGGCTAAAGAAGGTTTTTACGGCGAAGTTCTGACCCTGGTTGTTGACGGTACCGAAGTAAAAGTTAAAGTTCAGGCTGTACAGCGTCACCCGTACAAACCTAAACTGTCTCACATCGACTTCGTTCGCGCTTAATCGCTAACGTGTTGAAAAAAAACCCCGCTTCGGCGGGGTTTTTTGTTATTCAGTCCTGGTGCGGCCCCGTAGGCCTGATAAGCGCAGCGCCATCAGGCGTTATCCATGTCGCCGGGCGGCGGCTCTGCCTTGCCCGGCCTACGGCTCCATCCTCGTTATTTCCCGGAGGTTCTGCGCTGCAGCTGATCGCGCAGGTTCGGCGGCGTGCCCTTGATGGTCAGGGTGTCGGTGGCCGGATCCCAGAAAATACGCTCGCCGAGCAGCATCGCATCAAAGTTGATGGTTAAGCCGCCGCCGCTGCCAGCGTACTTGGTCAGCTGGCGCAGAGTGCTGCGATCCGCCGGGAAGCTCTCCTCCAGCTCGTAGCCTTTATCCGCGGTAAACTCCTGGAAACTTACCTCGCTGACGCCCCCCAGCTCTTGCGACAGCGATGCCAGCTCGATCTCCTCTCCAGCCTGTAGCTGCTCATTGCAGTAGCTGTAGACCTGCTGACGCACGTTCTGGCGCTCGGCTTTATCAAGCTGCGCCTCGGCGGTAAAGTCATCCACCGCCTGTAACAGGCCGCGGTTCTGCGCCTTGGCATTCAGCCCCTCGCTGGCTCCGAGGAAATCCATAAAGAAGTCGGCGACCTTGCGTCCTACCCTGCCCTTCAGGAAGGTCAGGTAGCGGGTCGACTCTGGGTTAGTCTCCCATTCGGTGAGATCGATACGCGCCACGATATCGGCATGGTTAATGTCGAGATAGTGGGTCGAGCTGATATCGAGCTGTTCGTTGACGCGCATGCTGCTGAGGTTGTTCAGCACCGCCACCAGCAGATACTCTACCGCCAGGTAGCGGTAGTGGCAGAACAGCACGATGCCGCCGTCGGCAAAGGGGTATTTCGCCAGCTCGTCGCGCAGGCGTCCGGTCGCCGCCCGGCTGAAGGCGAGGAAATCTTCGTTGCCCTGGCGCTGCAGGCGCAGCGCGTCTGCCAGCTCACTCTCTTCGCTAAACAGACCGTAGGCTTTATTTTTTGCACTGTAGATCCGGTGCAGCTCGGCCATCATCTCAACAACGGTGGCCGTCGGCTCCAGTAATGAATCGCGCAGCACCAGCTCAAGGGTTTGCTCATCACGCTTGATAAGCTGGTGCAGGGCAATCTGGTTGATATCCAGACTCATGATAAACTCTCCTGTTAGACCGGCGGTATTCAACCACCGCAGAGGTAACAGCGCAACCAGAGATCAAACCAGAGATAAAAAAGCAGAAAAAAAGCTGTTGCTACGGTAATATGTTGCCCTTTCATAAAGAGACTGATTCTGATTTTATGCCACAGATTTCCCGTTATAGTGATGAACATGTTGAACAGCTGCTGAGCGAGCTGGCGAACGTGCTCGAAAAACACAAGGTTCCGACCGATCTCTCCCTGATGGTGCTGGGAAACATGGTCACAAACCTGATCAACACCAGCGTTGCCCCGGCACAGCGGCAGGCTATTGCGAAATCCTTCGCCCAGGCGTTGCAGTCCTCCGTGGCTGACGATAAAGCGCACTAAAGGACTACGACGGCATTTTATGGTGACTCATCGTCAACGCTATCGAGAAAAAGTCTCCCAGATGGTTAGCTGGGGGCACTGGTTTGCCCTGTTCAACATTCTGTTGGCCATGGTACTTGGTAGCCGTTACCTGTTTGTCGCCGACTGGCCGACCACGCTTGGCGGCAGGATCTACTCCTGGCTGAGCGTTATCGGCCACTTCAGCTTTGTGGTATTTGCCACCTATCTGCTGATCCTCTTTCCGCTGACCTTTGTGGTGATGTCGCAGCGCCTGATGCGGGCAATCTCGGCCGTGCTGGCCACTATCGGCATGACGCTGCTGCTGATCGATAGCGAAGTCTTTACCCGTTTCCACCTGCACCTTAACCCTATCGTCTGGGAGCTGGTGATCAACCCGGACCAGAACGAGATGGCCCGCGACTGGCAGCTGATGTTTATCAGCGTGCCGGTGATCCTGCTGGTGGAGCTGCTGTTTGCGAACTGGAGCTGGCAGAAGCTGCGCAGCCTGACGCGCCGCCGCCGCTACGCTAAACCGGTGGCCGCCCTCTTCTTTACCGCTTTTATTGCCTCGCATCTGACCTATATCTGGGCCGATGCCAATTTCTACCGGCCGATCACCATGCAGCGAGCCAACCTGCCGCTCTCCTACCCGATGACCGCTCGCCGGTTCCTGGAGAAGCATGGCCTGCTGGATGCGCAGGAGTATCAGCGTCGACTGGTTGAACAGGGGAACCCGGAGGCGGTTTCGGTGCAGTATCCGCTGAGCGATCTACGCTACCGCGATATGGGGCCGGGCCAGAACGTGCTGCTGATCACCGTCGATGCGTTAAACTATTCGCGCTACGAGAAAGAGATGCCGTCGCTGGCAGGCTTTGCCGCAGAGAACATCACCTTTACGCAGCACATGAGCGCCGGTAACGATACCGATAACGGCCTGTTCGGCCTGTTCTACGGCATCTCGCCCTCTTACATGGACGGCGTGCTGTCGGCACGTATTCCGGCGGCGCTGGTCACCGCGCTTAATCAACAGGGCTATCAGCTGGGACTCTTCTCTTCCGACGGCTTCAGCAGCTCGCTCTACCGCCAGGCGCTGCTCTCAGACTTCTCGCTGCCTGCGGCGAAAGCGCAGTCCGATAAGCAGACCGCCGACCAGTGGATCAACTGGCTGGATCGCTATGCTCAGGAAGATAACCGCTGGTTCTCGTGGGTAGCGCTAAATGGCACGACGATCGATGCCGATCGGCAGGACTTTGAGCGCCGCTACGCACGGGCCGCCGGTAACGTCGATGCGCAGATCGAACGCGTGCTGACCGCCCTGCGCGATTCTGGCAAACTGGATAAAACGGTAGTCATCATCACTGCGGGCCACGGCGTCTCCGCTGAAAATAGTGAAATGGACGAGGGCTGGTCACGAGGCGATCTGCACGTGCCGCTGGTTGTTCACTGGCCGGGCACGCCTGCCCAGCGCATCAGCAAGCTGACCGACCATAAGGACGTGATGACTACCCTGATGCAGCGCCTGCTCCATGTTAGCACCCCGGCCAATGAGTACTCTCAGGGCCAGGATCTGTTTAACGCTACGCGCCGCCATAGCTGGGTCACCGCTGCCAACAGCGATACTCTGGCGGTGACGACGCCGGAGATGACGCTGGTACTGAAGCACAACGGTACCTACCAGACCTACAACCTGAAGGGCGAGAAGATCCGCGACCAGAAGCCGCAGCTTAGCCTGCTGCTGCAGGTGCTGACGGATGAAAAACGCTTTATCGCTAACTAATTGATTAATTATAAATCAGTCAGCCTATAGCCCCTTGCAATCGGTGGTGAAAAGGGTACTATTAGCGCCACAGATCGGCACGTAGCGCAGCCTGGTAGCGCACCGTCATGGGGTGTCGGGGGTCGGAGGTTCAAATCCTCTCGTGCCGACCAAAAACTCCCAAAAAAACCAACCGCTTAGGTTGGTTTTTTTATGCCTGAAATTCACCGCATCCTCCTTCACCAGGTATCGCCGCCTATTTATAGTGCATTTTCTAATCGCCTTCTATCCCTCATGCTGACATTGAGAAATTGCTGTTACCTCTATCGAGTGCTTACTATTGCGAGGTCATAAACTATGTCATGGGATAATGTCTCTTCAGTTAACACCATCAGGATTTGGACAGACTACTCTGACTCCACGCAGGGCCATCTGTTTGTCAACGATAATCACCGACTGAAATTAAATGTCGGAATCGATTTTACGCTAAAGGCAGGGACGACAGAGGGCCCTACCGAAGATGAAATACGCAGCACAATAACATTCATTAATAACATGGATGGTGGGCCACTGAAGTATCTGACCCTTGCCGATGAGAACACGTATACCGCAGTCTATGACCCCTACCATACCCAGGCCGTTGACACGGATAATGCGAAGGATGGAGATGATGGCGTCTATGATAATGTGATTACTTATTATCTTTCCAGCCCATCCTCTGTTAATGCTGAAACCTATTCTGAAAGCGTTGCGCTGATGATGGAATACCATGGTACACATACTGATGGCACGGCAATCGATATCGATGTAGATACCTCGTCAGTAGTAAACAGCGGCGGTTTTGCAACCTACGTTTCCGTAGTGTGCTATCCGGCGAAACTCTATGGTAATAAAGGTGAAAACCGCACATGTATTACCTACAATAGTAAAGCTGTGGACGAGGCGGATTGCTGGGATGTAGACGATGGTCACTACAAGCATGATAACGATCAGTTTAGGGTTATCTGGTTTTATATAGACGATTCCTATTTTAAACTTTTCCACTTTGATGGCAGCACCGAGCCGGATTCAAGTGTTGTACACAATCCTTACTACAGATATCGGGAGTATATTCAGGGCAACCCGCAATATGACCATCTTTACAATGCCTTTTTCCCGAGTGTTAAATGTGGTGAGATTGATTTTGATACAAAAATAGCGGTCCGCCCCGACGATGATGGCATGATTGCCGTTACTGAGAATATTACCGTTCACCAGCAACAGAACCAGATTACTTTTCTTGGTGCGAGAACGACAGTAAAAAGCTGTGACATTATCTATAAAAGTACCAATGTTTATCTCCAGGTTTACGACCAGTTTGGTAACAGTGCCTATGTCGTGGCTTATTCCAACGCTGACGATGCGCTTGTTAAAAGCGTAAGCTGAATATTAATTCGATCTTTTAGAGGTGATATTATGTCATGGAATAATGTAACAGGCGTTAGCTCAGCAACAATCTGGACTGATAATCCGGATACCACGCAAGCTTATCTGTTTGCCAACGGCAACCATCAGGTTAAACTCACCGTCAGGTTAGTTTTTACCGTTGTTGATGCAAATCAGCCAGGTCCTACGCAAGATGAGTGTAAAGCCGCAGTAAGCCTCGTCGATTATCAAACCGGTTTCGAACTCTCTTTTCTTAAGGCTGGGGATAAAGGTGAATATACCTCTGTTTATCAGGAAAATATGCCCACGGCGGTCAAACCGCTTCCTGAAGTGGATGATCAAACGGTCAGTGTCGCCAAAAGCGGCAGCTATGAATTTGACTTCTACGTTTCCAGCGATAGTTCCATAAATGCCAATTACGCATCCGAAAGCATTGCATTACTGGTGACTTATACAGATTCCAGCGGTACCGAAAAAACATATGACACGACACCAGCTGGTAAACCAAGCTATGTTTCGGTGAAGGTATACCCGCCAAAAAAATATGGCATGCCCAACTCAAACATAACGCCAATTATTTTTAAAACTCTTGATGATACACCAAAATATACAACATCAGAAGGCACTGGAGTGTATTCTGTTAGCGTTAAAAAACTAACCATTTATAGCTTAAGAATTGATGACTCCTATTTTAGATTAACTTCATTTCAAGCACCTAACACGCGGCTTTCACCTGTACAATTCCGTCAAATCATAGAATCAAATTATTCAGCTGGTAATACCTATGGTTATGTTTTATCTCAAGGGTTTCTGCTTGAAGAAAATAACCTGAAGGGAGAAAATAAATCTTATACTGCAAGTGTAAATGTAATGGAGGAACATTCTGGAAACCCAAATGGGGCGGTAGTTTCATTTTCTGTAGATGTATACCAGCAGCCTTATGAAATTATTTTTATTAATTTCGAAGCAGACGTAAGCTGGGAAAAGAATGCTGACAATGCGCTTTTCAAATCAAGTGACAGTGCCAAGTTTACCGTTTACGATCAGTTTGGCAATCCAGCAAATGTTGAAGTAGGTGCTGGCGATGATCCTGTTCTCGAGCTCTCCAGTGTTAGCTGAATAATGTTTCTTTGTGCTGCACTGGCCCTATGACTAGTGCAGTTTTTTCTTTCAAGACACATCCGCCTCAAACTCAACCTGCGACTGTGCTTTTATAAAACCATTGATGATAAAGCAAGCTTTAGTGAATTAAGTCGTAATGGAGTAGTAACTAACCGCTATGATCCGAGTAGTATTGTATATGGACTGAGCATTACTGATGATTATTTCACACTAAAAAATTACCAGACCACAAATGCGCCCGTATCACTTAATTCATTTATGCAACATATAATTGTCGATGATGATAATAAACCTGGTTATTACTATATAGTCGCTCACTCTTTTCTTCCTAAAAAGAACAAATTGGACGGCACACCTCTCGAATATACTTGTGAAGTAGCATTTGTTACTGCAAATTATTTTTTCTTAATCGAATTCGGTGTTCATGTACATCAACAACCAGGTCAACTGATGTAGATTCGATTTTATTGTCGAATAAGGTATACTGACTATAATAACGATGGCCCGATGGCTAATATTAACAAACCGCTTACGCTGACCGTTTTTGATCAGTTTGGCAACTCAGCAAATATTGAAATAGATAACGATGGTGATGGTTATTTCAAACTTAAAAGCGTAGTCTGAATTTCTTCCCGGTTTAATTATGGCTCTGCGCTGGTTCTACGGCCAGCGCAGCTTTTTACATCACGCCAGCTCTGTTACCGCGTCAATCTCAATCTGCGGCTGCTTCTGCACCTTCGGCACAGCAACGACATCACCTACCGACGGCTGCGCATACGTCAGGCCCAACACGTCGCTGGTCTGCTGCAATACGCGCTGGGTCGCTTCGACGTTACCGTTGAGCTGCGTGCCAAAGCTCGGGATGATCTCCTTCAGCTTCGCCTGCCACGCGGGTGAGGCAAACTGGTCTTTAAAGACCTTCTTCATCAGCTCCAGCATGATCGGCGCTGCCGTAGAGGCTCCCGGCGATGCGCCGAGCAGGGCAGCAATGGTGCCCTGCCGATCGCTGACCACTTCGGTGCCGAGACGCAGCACCCCGCCCAGGAGCGGATCGCGCTTGATGATCTGCACCCGCTGACCCGCCTGCCACAAACGCCACTCCTCTTTCTTCGCCTGCGGATAGTACTCTCTGAGGGCAGCAAAGCGCGCATCGTCGTTCTGGAGCACCTGACCTACCAGATATTTCACCAGGCTGAAGTTGGTCAGCCCCACCTTGACCATTGGCATCAGGTTAGAGGGCGTGGTAGAGCGCGGCAGATCCCACAGGGAGCCGTTTTTGAGGAACTTGGTGGAGAAGGTCGCAAACGGTCCGAACAGCAGCACGCGCTTGCCGTTAAGGATGCGGGTATCGATATGCGGAACCGACATCGGCGGCGCACCGACCGACGCCTGGCCATAGACCTTCGCCAGGTGACGATTCACCACCTCTGGATTATCGGATACCAGGAACTGACCGCCCACCGGGAAGCCAGCGAAATCCCGCGCTTCGGGGATGCCCGACTCCTGTAATAACTTCAGCGCCGCGCCGCCCGCGCCGATAAAGACAAACTTCGCCACAATGGTGCGCGTGCTGCGGGGATGATTAACATCGGCAACGGTCACCGCCCAGCGGCCGTCGGCGTTGCGCTTAATCCCGCGCACCTCGGTGCTCAGGTTAAGGGAGAAGCTGTCGCTTTTTTGTAGGGAGGCCACCAGCTGGCGGGCAATCTCGCCAAAGTTGACGTCCGTCCCCAGCTCGGTGCGGGTGGCAGCAATTTTCTGCTTCGCGTCGCGCCCTTCCATCACCAGCGGTGCCCAGCGCTTGATCTGCGCGTGGTCTTCGCTGTAGCGGATACCGCTAAAGAGGTTGCTCTGCTGAAGCGCGGCGTAGCGGGCGCGCAGGAAGTTGACGTTCTCTTCACCCCACACAAAGCTCATGTGCGGCACGGTGTTGATAAAGGAGCGGGGATTGTTCAGCACGCCCGCTTTCACCTGGTGCGCCCAGAACTGGCGAGAGAGGTGAAACGCCTCGTTAATCTCAACGGCTTTCTCAATGCTTACGCTACCGTCGGCCTTCTGCGGCGTGTAGTTCAGCTCCATTAATGCAGCGTGCCCGGTGCCGGCGTTGTTCCAGCCCTCGGAGCTCTCCTTTGCGACTTCATCCAGGCGCTCAATCATGGTCATCGACCACGTTGGTTCCAGCGCCTGCAGATAGGTTCCCAGCGTAGCGCTCATAATGCCGCCACCCAGGAGGAGTACATCAGTTTCTCGCTTCTTCGCCGCAGTGGTTTTCCCTGTCCGTGAGGCAGCGCGACTACCCGTAGCCACAGAAGAGAGCACGGCACGCATTTTTTTCATAATGTTAATGCCCTACAATTAGTACTGCTTTATTGGAATTTATTGGAGTGAAATTACCCGTTCAACTAACCTACCACCATCGTCGGGCAATTTAAATATTGTTGAGATAGTACACAGCAAGTTGATAGATGTTAACAAAAAGTTAGATTTTTATAACGGCTATGACAAAAAAACTGGTATCTCCTGCGCCCCGCCGTTACTATTCTTCGCTTTGCTACACTGCACACTTTCCGTCCGCTTTAACTCTGTGAAATTCTATGCCTGATGCCCAAAAAGCTTTAACTCCTGTACAAGCTGGCAGCGTTAGTACGGTGCTGCGCTCGCCGTCGCTGCTGATGCGCGAAACCCTTGCTGGGGTCATGACTGCCCTGGCGCTAATCCCGGAAGTAATCTCCTTCTCGGTGATCGCTGGCGTCGATCCAACCGTAAGCCTGATCGCCTCCGTAGTGCTCTGTCTGGGGATGTCTTTCCTGGGCGGACGTCCGGCGATGGTCACAGCCGCGGCCGGCTCCGTAGCGCTGGTGATCGGCCCGATGGTGCATCAGCATGGCGTGGAGTACATCCTGCCTGCCGTCCTGCTCGCCGGGGTGATTCAGATCGTCTTCGGCCTGACGGGGATGGCGCGCCTGATGCGCTTTATTCCGCACACGGTGATGACCGGCTTCGTTAACGCTTTGGGGATCCTGATCTTCTTCGCTCAGGTACCCCACTTCTGGACTCGCGATCCGCTGATCCTCGGGCTGTTTGTCCTGACGATCCTGATTGTGCTCTGGCTGCCGAAGGTGCTGAAGAGCATCCCCTCCCCGCTGGTGGCCATCGTGGTGCTGACCCTCTTTACCGTCTTCTCCGGCCAGATCCTGCCGGTGGTGGGCGATGAAGGCCCGATGCAGGGTGGCCTGCCCGGCCTGACCCAGTGGCTGGTACCGTTCAACCTGACCACGCTGAGCATCATCTGGCCCTGCGCACTGAGCATCGCCTTTGTCGGCCTGATGGAGTCGCTGCTGACGGCGAAGCTGGTAGACGATCTTACCGAAACCCCGTCCAACAAGGGCCGCGAAAGCGCAGGTCTCGGCATCGCTAACATTCTGGCGGGCTTTTACGGCGGGATTGCGGGCTGTGCGATGATCGGCCAGACCATCGTCAACGTTGAGATGGGTAAAGGGCGCAGCCGCGTCTCGACCATCGCGGCGGGTCTGGTCCTGCTGCTGCTGGTGACTGCGCTGAGCAACGTGATGGCGAAGATCCCGATGGCGGTGCTGGCCGGGATCATGGTGATTGTGGCGGTGAAGACCTTCAACTGGCACAGCATTCAGCCTGCGCAGCTAAAACGCGCCCCGATAACCGAGACGCTGGTGATGCTGGTAACGGTGATTGCCACCGTCACCACCGGAAACCTGGCGATTGGTGTAGTCGCTGGGGTGGCGCTGATGTTCTTGCTGCCCCCGGTCTTTAGCCGTAAAAAACGCGCTAAAGCAGAAACAGCGTCGCCAGACCCAGAAAAATAAAGAAGCCGCCGGTATCCGTCAGGGCGGTGATCATCACGCTGGAGCCGACCGCCGGGTCGCGCCCCAGCCGCACCATGATCATGGGGATCAGTACCCCCATGGTCGCGGCCAGCAGCAGGTTTAGCACCATCGCCAGGGTCATCACCCCGCCGAGGGCCATATCGTCATAGAGCCACCAGGTTACGCCGCCCATAATCCCGCCCCATACCAGGCCATTGATCAGCGCCACGCCCAGTTCACGGAAGATGAGAAAACGGTAGTTCCCCGGCTGAATGTTTTGCAGCGCCAGCGCGCGCACGATCATGGTGATGGTCTGGTTGCCGGTGTTGCCGCCGATCCCGGCGACGATAGGCATCAGCGAGGCCAGGGCCACCAGCTGGGAGATGGTATGCTCGAAGCCATCGATCACCCGCGAGGCAATAAAGGCGGTACAGAGGTTGATCGCCAGCCACGCCCAGCGGTTCTTGACCGCTTTGCCTACCGGGGCAAAGACATCCTCCTCCGGGCTGAGGCCGCCCATCAGGCGCATGTCGTTATCGCTCTCCTCATAGACCACGTTAACGATCTCATCGATGGTCACCCGCCCCAGCAGCTTGCCGTCGGGGTTAACCACTGGCGCACTCACCAGGTTGTCACGCTCAAAGGTACGGGCGGTCTTCTCCGCATCGTCATGGGGCGAGAAGGTGACGGGATCGGCCTTCATCACCTCGCTGACCAACGCCTGGGTATCACTGAGCAGAATCGTTTGCAGCGGCAGTTCGCCCAGCAGCTGTTCATCGCGATCGGTGACAAACAGCTTGTCGGTATTCTGCGGCATAGTGCCGAGGCGATGTAGATAGCGCTGCACCGTCTCAAGAGTGACCTCCGGGCGGACGGTGATCACCTCAAACTCCATCAGCGCACCCACGCTGTTCTGTTCGTAGCTCATCACCTGATGTACGCGGGCGCGATCGTCCGGCGGCAGCGAGGCCACCAGCCGCCCGGTGAGGTTACGCGGCAGGCGCTTAACCAGATAGATCTGCTCGTCGATATCCAGCCCGCGTAGCGCCTCCAGCAGCGCTTTGTCGCTCATCTCCTCGATCAGATCCTCGCGCACGCTGTCCGTCGCTTCTACAAGCACCTCGCCGCGCTTCAGATCCTCCACCAGACGCCACAGCGCCCGCCGCTCCTCGGTGGGCAGTGCCTCCAGCGCATCCGCCAGGTCCGGGGCCGGAAGATGGGCAACCAGCACGCCGACTTCGGCAATATCGTCGTTTAACGCGCTGCCGTCGAACTGCTCAACCAGAGTCAGCTTGCCGAGAATTTGGGAGGTGATGGCGCTGTTAGTATTCAGCAGCCAGATGAGGCGCGCCCGCTCCTCGTCGCGGAGGCGGGCACTATTTTTAGGGGTGGCGGACATTAACGACTCCTTATCCTTTATTCCTATGCGGTGCGTGAAACGGCGTCGCGTGAAGCGAGCGCCCGCTCTTCTCCTGTCAGCTCTGTGAGCACGCCGCTGCGCATCTCCAGCAGGCGATCGGCATGTATAAAGTAGTGGTCGTCGTGACTAATAGCAAAAATGGTTTTCCCTTCGGCCTGCATCAGCGGCAGGATCGTCTGGTAAAACTCGCGGCGGAAGTGCGGATCCTGATCGGCCGCCCACTCATCCAGCAGGATGATATCGCGCTCTTCCGCCAGCGCCAGCAGCAGGGCCACGCGCTTCTTCTGCCCTTTCGACAGCTTGAGGTTAAGGATCTTGCCGTTATCCAGCTCCAGCTTGTGCGCCATCTTCAGCTGCGCTAACCATCTGTCAACGATAGCCGGATCCGCCTGCTTGCCTTCCGGGCCAATCAGCTGGTCAAACAGCCAGACGTCGGTAAATACCGCCGAGAAGAGCTTGCGGTAGTCCTCTTCACGCCCGGCGGCCAGCGGCTGGCCGTCAATCAGAATGGTGCCCGACACCGGCTGATAGAGTCCGGTCAGCAGCATCGCCAGGGTCGATTTGCCGCTGCCGTTGCCGCCGATAAGAAATACCAGCTCGCCACGCTTCAGGGTCAGGTTGATCGGCCCAACGGAGAAGGCACCCTCCTGATAGGTGAAGGTGACATCACGCAGCTCAAGGGTCTGCCAGCCGGTAAAGGCGGTCGGGCGCGGGAAATCGGGCTGGTAGGGGGCGAGGGAGAACTGCTTCAGCTTGTTGAACGCCACCTGGGCGCTGAGCAGGGTGGGCAGCGCGCCTACCGCCGAGAGCAGCGGCGTGCGCAGGAACAGCACCGTCAGGGAGAAGGTCGCCGCGACGTTGGTATCCGCCCAGCCGAGACCGTTGGCCATCCAGAACACCAGGCCAATCGCCCCCAGCATCATAATATTTGACCAGTTAACGGCGCTAAGGTGGAAGGTGTCAGCGCGAATAATATGGTGGCGATACTCCCGGGCATCCGGCAGGTAGGCGTTGTTAAAGATCGCCTCGGCACGCTCGCGGTTGAGGGTCAGCTCTTTGCGCCCCTCCAGCACCGTCTGGTAGTCATGGTGCAGCTTGTCTTCAGTTTCACGCAGTCTCGCTAAATGCTTATAGACTCGCGATACCAGCACAAAGCCGCCCCAGATGGTGATCGCCATCCATAGGGCGGTGACCAACAGCATTTTGCCGGAGAGCCAGCCCAGGTAGGCCGCCGATCCGGTGGTCAGGATGATCCCCTGCACCAGCTCCGGCAGGCGTACAAAGGCGATGGTGATGTTACGCACGTCGCTGGTCAGCGCGGCCAGCAGCGCGGCATTACCCAGTTGCTCCACCCGCTCCACCTGGGTGTCGAGGATGCGCTTGATAAACTCGCCCCGCAGACGATAAACGAAATGATGACCGAGCGCGGTCAGCGCCAGCTGCGAGCCGAGGGTCACCGCCATCAGCAGCAGCAGCAGGCCGAGAAACTCCGGCAGCACCGTCAGGGAGATATCCACATTCTCGATCAGCCGCGCGTTGATAAAGGCGATCAGTCCGATGCCCAGCGCTGCGCTGAGCAGGGTTAACAGGATGACGGCAATAAAAGGCCAGCGGTACTGCCGCCAGACAAGAAGAAGAAGTTCCATGAGAGCGATCCGGCAAGAAAAATCAGCCCGCAGTGTAAACTGCTATCGCACTGAATCAAGAATAATTCTGATTTATATTCTTAATTACCTGCCCGGCGAAAGGTTAAGTTGTAGCGGCATTCACCGGTCGCCGGATGGTGGCCTGGCTTAAGGGGCTGTATGCCGTGATAGAAGAGCCGGGACGGGCCACCCCACACCACCACGTCACCATGCTCCAGCAGCAGTCGCTTGAGCGGATCGCTGCGTCGGCTGCCACCAAACTGGAAGACGGCGGGCAGACCCAGCGAGACCGAGACGATAGGCGCTGCCAGATCCGGCTCGTCTTTATCCTGATGCAGCGAGAGCTTTGCGCCCGGTAGATAGCGGTTGATGAGGCAGGCGTCCGGCTGAAAATCGCTATAGCCCGCCGCCGCCGAGGCCTGCAGGCAGAGCGTAGCAAAGGCCTGAGGCATGGCGGGCCAGGGCTGGCCGGTGAGCGGATCGTCAGGGGCATAGCGGTAGCCGCGCGCGTCGGTCGTCCAGCCAAGGCGGCCACAGTTGGTCATCGCCACCGACATGGTATAGCCGCCGGGAGTAATCATCTGGCGAAACGGTGACGTGCTGGCCACCGTATTGATTTCCGTCAGCAGCTCATCGGCATCGGCAAGGGCAAAGCGGCGCAGAATGGTCGCTCCTGGGGCCAGCGGCTCCTGCCACGGTTCGGCATCGGCAAACAGATCGAGCATCAGGTCTCCTCTTTTAACGACTCGCGCGCCAGCAGCTGGGCCTTGCGCGTCGCCCCCCAGCGATAGCCGGAGAGCATGCCATCGCCGCGTACCACGCGATGGCAGGGGATCACGATAGCCAGGCGGTTAGCCGCACAGGCGCTGGCTACGGCGCGGATCGCCTGCGGTTTGCCGATGGCGGTAGCGATGGCGCGGTAGCTGGCGGTTTCCCCCGCCGGGATCGCCTGCAATGCCTGCCAGACCTGCATCTGGAAGGCGGTGCCGCGAATATCCAGCGGCAGGGCTAGCGTGCGGCCAGGATTATCAATCGTTGCCACCACCTCGGCAACGCGGGCGCTAAATTCAGCGTCGTCCTGCATCAGCTGGGCATGAGGAAATAGGGTATGCAGCTCGGCGGTGAGCAGCGACTCGCAGTCGGCCAGCAGGATCGCGCAGATACCGCGATCGCTCTCGGCCACCAGGCAGCGACCCAGCTCACAGTGCGTTAGCGCGTAGCGGATCGCCATCCCCTCCCCACCCTGGCGATACTGCCGGGCGGTCATGCCCAGCGTCTCATCGGCCTTGCGGTAGTAGCTGCCGCTATCCGGAAAACCGGCGGTCAGCACCGCGTCAGTCACGGTTGCGCTGTGGGGCAGCGCGCTGCGCAGGCGTTTCGCCCGGGCGGCCTGCTGCCAGGCCTTTGGCGTCATGCCGGTGACGGCTTTAAACTGGCGGTGAAGATGATACGGGCTGAGACCGACCCTCTGCGCCAGCGCCTCCAGGGTTATCGGCGTCTCCTGCTCAAGCAGGCGGCAGACGGCGGTGATTTTTTGCGCCAGGCTGCTCTCATCTGCGGGCCTGTCAGGCTGGCAGCGTTTGCAGGCGCGAAAACCCGCCTGCGCCGCCGCCTCTGCATCGGTGAAGAAGCGCACGTTTTCGCGCAGGGCATGGCGCGCCCGGCACGAGGGGCGGCAAAAGATTCCGGTGGTAATGACGGCAAAGACGAAACAATTGTCCGCATCGGCCCGGCGTTCGAGCACCGCCTGCCAGCGGTGCTCGTCTTCAATAAAGGTTGTTACGCTCATATCAGGCTCCTCTATTTAGCTTAGCCTGACTATGCCCTGGGCTGGTGCAGCCTTCATCTTAAATCTTGCGCTTTAATTCTATTTACTCTGCAAAAAAGCGGCAAACTGCGGCGACATCCAGGGGGTAAAGGTATCGCCCTCTTTGGTGATCATATAGATCGCCAGCCCTTCACGCATCGCCACCTCACGGGCCTTCTGCGGTCCCAGTACCATCAGGCCGGTATCCCAGGTATCGGCCTCCAGCGCCGTCGGAGCGATCACCGTGACCGATACCAGATTATGATCGATAGGATGCCCGGTTTGCGGATCGATCACGTGCGACAGGCGTTTGCCGTCCAGCTCGTAGTAGTTGCGGTAGCTGCCGGAGGTGCTGATGCCGTGTCCATTAATATCTACCACCGCCTGCACTGCGTTCTCACGATCGGTTGGCTTCTGGATCGCCACCCGCCAGGGTTTGCCTTCGCCGTTCATACCCCGGCTTACCAGCGCTCCGCCTACCGAGACCAGATAGCGAGGGATCCCCTCCTGCTCCATCAGTCGCGCCAGATGATCGGCCGCGTAGCCTTCGCCTACCGTGGAGAGATCGACATAGAGGTCAGGGATATCCTTCTGTAAAAACTGCTGCCCTGCCAGATAAGAGACCGACAGATGCTGCAAACCCACGCGCATTTTTGCCGCTTCAATTTGCGCCGCCGTTGGGGTGGTTTCCGGCTGCTTATCCGGGCCGAAGCCCCACAGGTTGACCAGCGGGCCGATGGTAATATCCATCGCACTGTCTGTTTTGATGCCGATACGCAAGGCAAGGGTGACAATATCCGCCAGCGCGGCGTCGACCGGCCACGGCGTGGTGCTGGTGGAGGCGTTAAAGCGACTAAGAGCCGAGTCGCTCTTCCAGGTAGAGAGCAGCCTGTCGTCTGCGTCGAGCTGGGCGGTGATTTTATCCCGCAGCGCATCGGTTTCGGCTTTATCCATATCCACGACGCTCACGCGCCAGGAGGTGCCCATGGTTTTGCCTTCCAGAACGGTAACGGCAGCGCCAGGCTGCGGCGCAGGCGGGGCTGGATCGCAGCCGATAAGAATAAGGGTCAGCGCCAGCAGGGCTGCGCGAAAAAGAGTGGTATCCATAGTAATGATTTCCTTACACAATGCGCGCAAGGGTACACCAAAAGTGTGCCTGTCCAGAAAAGAATCGATAAAAAAAGGGGCCAACGTGGCCCCTTCATGCATGAATGTATATAACGGCTTAGAACTGGTAAACCAGACCCAGCGCTACGATATCATCCGTGCTGACACCAGCCTGACGGGTGAAGTCGTTGTCATCCAGCAGGTTGATTTTGTAATCAACGTAGGTAGACATGTTTTTGTTGAAGTAGTAAGTCGCACCAACGTCGATGTACTCCAGCAGATCCTGGTTACCGTAGTTAATGACACCGTTGTCCACGTCTTTGCCTTCAGACTTCAGGTAGGCGAGGGACGGACGCAGGCCGAAGTCGAACTGGTACTGAGCAACCACTTCGAAGTTCTGCGCTTTGTTAGCAAAGCCGTACACGGTAGAGTCGTTCTGGGAGTTACCGAAACGGGTTGCGTTATAGGTCTGGGAGTACTGTGCCGCCAGGTAGAGGTTGTTAGCGTCGTATTTCAGGCCGCCGGTGTAAACAGTGGCACGATCGCCGCTGCCGTAGACGCCAGTTGCGTTCTGGTCAGCGGTACGTTTAGAGGAAGTAATAGCACCACCGACGCTGAAGCCTTCGCCGATGTCATAGGTCAGGGAGCCGCCGTAGCCGTCGCCGTTCTGGCGCAGGGTGCTACGACCGGTGTCGTTTTCGCCGCTGGCGCTGCCGTTTTTACCCTGATACTGCAGAGCAAAGTTCAGGCCGTCAACCAGACCGAAGAAGTCGGTGCTGCGGTAGGTCGCCACGCCGTTAGCGCGGGACTGCAGGAAGTTGTCGGCACCGTAGGTGTCGCCACCGAACTCAGGCAGCACGTCGGTCCAGGCGGTCACGTCATAGGTTACGCCGTAGTTACGACCGTAATCGAAAGAGCCTGCGTCGCCGAATTTCACGCCGGCAAACGCCAGACGGGTCCAGGACTGGTTTTCGCTTTCAGCGGTGTTGCCCTGGATCTGGTATTCCCACTGGCCGTAGCCGGTTACCTGATCGTTAACCTGGGTTTCGCCTTTGAAGCCAAGACGCATGTAGGTCTGATCGCCATCACTACCGTCGTCATCAGAGAAATAGTGCAGGCCATCAACTTTACCGTAGAGGTCTAATTTGTTGCCGTCTTTGTTATAAATTTCAGCCGCGTTCGCTGCGCCTGCTACCAGCAGAGCTGGTACCAGGAGGGACAGTACTTTAACTTTCATGTTATTAACCCTCATTTATATGCTTTTATTATTGCCACTGCTTACTGATTGAGCGTCAAATCAGTCGGCCAAGCCATTCTCCTAAAAAATACAGAATAATCCAACAAGAAAATGCTACTAAAACTTTTAATATGTTTCAGTTCGATTGATAGATGTTTCATTTTGTAAATTTGAGGGAACTTTTGCTGCCACGAATAGCTAAAAAATAACGCACTAATAATCAAGAAATAATATTTATACATACAAATCATGAAGTTGTATGATTTAGCGCTCATAGCACTGAAAGACAAAACAAATCGCAGATTGGCTACTAAAATAACCCTCGCTATCATCATTAACTTTTATTTATTACCGTCATTCGACTCTGAATGTCCGTTTACCCCAATTCTTGCCGAATGCTCTGCATTCGGCTTTTTTTTACCTTTCTTTACGTTACCTGCTCAATTTTGTGCTACCGCCCCGTAATTATAACGACTATTAACTAATGATGACGGAAAGTAAGTAAAATTGACTACGCCAAAAGCATTAGCAATATCTTGTTATTTCGTGCTATTCCGCTTCTTTTATCGCTGGGTATTTATACTGCCGCCTAAATCCTGTACAAGTTTACCGCTTCGCTGCGTTTACCCCCTTTTTTGCCGTTCAGTTTCTCGCCAGACGTGAAGAGAGTCTGGAAATTCAGTCATTACCCTTTATACTGCCTGCTGTACGCCACCAAGTAGCATAACTTTTACCAGCCTGATGACACACTGATGAGTCGATCCGACAGCATGATCCCTGGCAAGTTTTCCCTGATACCAGGCAACATTACCCGTTTCTTTCTATTACTGATTATCGTTCTGCTGGTAACCTTGGGCGTCATGGTGCAAAGCGCCGTTAATGCATGGCTGAAAGATAAGAGCTATCAAATCGTCGACATCACCCATGCGATGCACAAGCGGGTCGATACCTGGCGCTATGCAACATGGCAGATCTACGACAATATCGCTGCCGCCCCTGCCGCTCCCGCTGACGGTCTTCAGGAGACGCGTCTGAAGCAGGACGTCTACTATCTTGAGAAGCCACGACGTAAAACCGAAGCGCTGATCTTCGGCTCCCACGATGGCTCAACCCTGGAGATGACGCAGCGCATCTCTACCTACCTCGACACGCTATGGGGCGCAGAGACCGTGCCCTGGTCGATGTACTATCTTAACGGCCAGGATAACAGCATGATCCTGGTCTCTACCCTGCCGCTGAAGGATCTCTCTTCGGGCTTCAAGGAGTCGACCATTGATAATATCGTCGACTCACGCCGGGCAGAGATGCTGCAGCAGGCTAACGCTCTCGACGAGCGGGAGAGCTTCTCCCCGCTGCGCAGCCTGAGCTGGCAAAACGGTTACTACTTTACCCTGCGTACCACCTTTAACCAGCCGGGCCATCTGGCGACGGTGGTGGCGTTCGATCTGCCGATTAACGATCTCATCCCTCCCGGCATGCCGATGGACAGCTTCCGCCTCGAGCCGGATAACGGTCCCACCCCTTTGCGCGCCTCGGACAAGGAGACGGCGGACAGCGTCTCGGTCAATTTTAGCGGAGCGAAGATTGAGATCTCCTCGTCACTGAACTCGACGGATATGCGTCTGGTGTGGCAGGTGCCTTTCGGTACCCTGCTGCTGGAGACGTTACAGAATATCGTCCTGCCGCTGCTGCTCAATATTGGCCTGCTGGCGCTGGCGCTGTTTGGCTTTACGACCTTCCGCCATCAGCCGGGCCGCCAGCTCGACGGCCACTCCTCGCCGGGGGCAAATAACGAGCTGCGCCTGCTGCGGGCGCTAAACGAAGAGATTGTCTCGGTTCTGCCGCTGGGGCTGCTGGTGCACGACCAGGAGGCCAACCGGACGGTCATCAGCAACAAGATCGCGGATCACCTGCTGCCCCATCTGAACCTGCAAAACATCACCAGCATGGCGGACCAGCACCAGGGAGTGATCCAGGCAACGGTGAATAATGAGCTGTATGAGATCCGTCAGTTCCGCAGCCAAGTGGTGCCGAGAACGCAGATCTTTATTATTCGCGATCAGGACCGCGAGGTGCTGGTTAACAAAAAACTCAAGCAGGCTCAGCGTCTGTATGAGAAAAACCAGCAGGGCCGCTCGGCGTTTATGCAGCATATTGGCGAGGCGCTAAGCCTGCCGGCTAAGACGCTTGCCGGTGAGGCTGCGGCGATCGACAGCGAAGAGAGCCGCCATCTGACGCATCATGCCCAGACGCTGGTGCAGCTGGTTGAAGATATTCAGCTGGCAAACATGCTGGAGACCGACAGCTGGAAGGGAACGCTGACCCAGTTCTCAATTCAGGATCTGATTGATGAAGTGGTGCCTGAGGTGCTGCCGACCATCAAGCGTAAAGGCCTGCAGCTGCTGATCAATAATAACCTGCCCGCTAACGAAGAGCGGCACGGCGATCGCGAGGCGCTGAGACGCATCCTGCTGATGCTGATCCAGTATGCGGTGACCACCACCCAGATCGGCAAAATTACCCTTGAGGTTGATACCGACGAGTCGGCGGACGATCGCCTGACCTTCCGTATCCTCGATACCGGCGAAGGGGTCACCGCCAGCGAGGTGGACAATTTACACTTCCCGTTCCTCAACGATACCCAGAGCGATCGCTACGGCAAAGCCAACGCCCTCACCTTCTGGCTGTGCGATCAGCTGGCGCGCAAGCTTGGCGGCCATCTGAACATTAAAGCACGCGAAAGCTTAGGCACCCGCTATACGCTGCATGTGAAGATGGCGGCCCAGGCGCAGGAGATTGAATCTGAAGAGAAGCTGTTGGATGACGTCGTAGCGATGATCGATATTACCTCCAACGAAATTCGTCATATCGTGGTTCGCCAGCTGGAAAATTGGGGGGCAAGCTGCATCACGCCGGATGAGAGATTAATAAGTCAAGAGTACGATCTCTTTTTAACGGATAATCCGTCTAATCTTACAGCCTCAGGCTTGCTTTTAAGCGATGATGAGGCCGCCGTGCGGAAAATTGGCCCTGGCCAGCTGCGCGTGAACTTTAATATCAGTAATGCAATGCAGGAAGCGATACTGCAACTTATCGAAGAACAGCTGGCGCAGGATGAGGTCTCGCCCTCACCGATGGGCGGAAATGAAAATGCCGAACTGCATGCCAGCGGCTATTATGCGCTGTTTGTCGATACAGTACCCGACGATGTTAAGAGGTTGTATACTGAAGCGGCTGTAAGCGATTTCGCGGCGCTGGCACAGACAGCGCACCGCCTCAAAGGGGTGTTTGCCATGCTAAATTTGGTTCCCGGCAAGCAATTATGTGAAACGCTGGAACATTTAATTCGTGAGAAAGATGTTTCAGGCATAGAAAAATATATCAGCGACATTGACGCCTACGTCAAAAGCTTGCTGTAGCAAGGTAGCCTTATACATGAACAATATGAACGTAATTATTGCCGATGACCATCCGATTGTACTGTTCGGTATTCGCAAGTCACTTGAACAGATCGAGTGGGTGAATGTAGTCGGTGAATTTGAAGACTCAACACAGCTTATCAATAACCTGCCAAAACTGGATGCGCACGTCCTGATCACCGATCTCTCCATGCCCGGTGACAAATATGGCGACGGCATTACCCTGATTAAATACATCAAGCGCCACTTCCCGAACCTGTCGGTGATCGTGCTGACCATGAACAACAACCCGGCCATCCTCAGCGCGGTGCTGGAGCTGGATATCGAAGGGATTGTCCTGAAACAGGGCGCGCCGACGGACCTGCCGAAAGCGCTGGCCTCGCTGCAGAAAGGCAAGAAGTTTACCCCGGAGAGCGTCTCTCGCCTGCTGGAGAAGATCAGCGCCGGCGGCTACGGTGACAAACGTCTGTCACCGAAAGAGAGCGAAGTACTGCGTCTGTTCGCCGAAGGTTTCCTCGTTACCGAGATCGCCAAGAAGCTGAACCGCAGCATTAAAACCATCAGCAGCCAGAAGAAATCGGCAATGATGAAGCTGGGTGTGGATAACGATATCGCCCTGCTGAACTACCTCTCCTCCGTGACCCTGAGCCCGGCGGACAAAGATTAATCCTCTCTCAACGTTAAGCCGGGCGGCGCTGACGCTTGCCCGGCCTACGTCTTCCTGACTTATACTCTCGCTTTTCTCACCCGCTCCGCGTAGATCGCCAGCGTCTGCTCCAGCACGTCCAGCGTGACCGGTTTCGACAGACAGCTATCCATGCCCGACTCCAGGCAGCGCTGCTTCTCTTCCGCCAGCGCGTTGGCCGTCACGCCCACCACCGGCAGGGTCAGCCCCAGCTGGCGAATGCGCTGCGTCAGGCGGTAGCCATCCATATTTGGCATGTTAACGTCGCTCAGGATGATATCGATATGGTTTTTGCTTAGCACGTTCAGGGCATCCACACCGTCGTTGGCAGTTTTACACTGGTAGCCCAGGGAGCCAAGCTGATCGGCAAGCAGCCGTCGGTTGATCGGGTGATCGTCCACCACCAGAATCATCATGTCATCATTGTGGGCATCCTGCGTCTCAGCAGCGGAGAGCACCGGCGCGGTTTCGCTGGTATCTACCTTGACGCTGTAGATACGCGCCAGCAGGGCCAGCAGCTCATGGGGTGATGCCACGCTGTGCGTCCACTCACCAGGCTTGCGCTCCTGCGGAATGCCGATATGCCGACGGCTGAAGATCACCGCCGCCCTGCCCTGCCAGGGTTCGTCGAGGGCATCATCGGTAAGCAGCATATCGTCTGCGTCCGGAGTCTGCCCTTCGTAGCGCTCGGCACGAATGCCGTTGCGTGCCAGCAGCGACTCCACGAAGCTGCACAGCGAGGCGTTACGGATCGCCAGCCAACAGCGCGTATTAGCCAGGCCGTCAACGTCAATCACCTGCGGTGACTGGGCAGAGTAGAGCGGGATGCGCAGAGTAAACTGGCTCCCCATACCCGGCTCGGTATCCACGGAGATATCGCCATCCATCATGCTGATCAGCTTCTCACAGATAGCCAGCCCCAGTCCGGTGCCCTGGAAGTTGCGCTGCACGCCGGTACCTACCTGGAAGAAGGGATCGAACAGGCGAACTACCTCTTTGGCCGGAATACCGACGCCGGTATCGCGCACCTGAATAGAGAGATACTCCCCTGCCCGCTGCACGTGAAGCACGATACAGCCTACGTCGGTAAACTTGATGGCGTTGCTCAGCAGGTTAGAGATCACCTGCTGAAGGCGCATCGGGTCGCCCTGCATCATCACCGGCACGTCTGGCTCGATAAAGCAGTACAGCCCAAGCTGCTTGCGCACCACCAGCGGCAGGTAGTTTGCGGTGATATGGTTCATCACCTCGCGCGGGGAGAACTCCCGCGGCTCGATCTTCAGCTGCTCGGACTCAATTTTTGAGAAGTCGAGAATATCGCTGATGATCTTCAGCAGCAGGCTGGAGGAGTTGTTCATGGCCGTTACCAGGCGATCTACCCCTTTCGGCAGCGCCTTGGTTTGCAGCAGATCGAGGTTACCGATAATACCGTAGAGCGGCGTGCGCAGCTCATGGCTAACGGTCGCCAGGAACATCGACTTCGACTGGCTCGCCTGCTCCGCCGCCTGGGCCATATCCTGCAGCGACTCCTCCATTTTGACGCGGGCGGAGACATCCACCAGCACGCAGATGGCCACGTTCTCATTGCGATAGCGCGAGTGAACAAAGCTGATTTGCAGATTGGTGTTATTGCTGGTGAGCACATCGACAAAGTTGACCTGCTGACCACAAATAATCTGCGTCAGCCGCTGCCGATCCTCGTGGGTCAGCATATTGAGGTAGTTATGCGCCAGCTCGTTACTCAGAATGTTGGTGCCATCCTGGGTACGTAAAATACAGATCCCCACCGGCGCGGAGGCGACAATCTTGCGGTTAAACTGCTCATGCTCTTCGAGACGCTGGGCATCCACCTCCGCCGGAATAAAGATGCGCCGCTCGTACATCCGCGCCAGGGTAAAGAGCGCGATCCCCACCAGCACGTTAAGCAGCACCGCGTTGAGGATCAGCATGCGGATATGCTCCAGCACCAGATCCACCGGCACCGAGTAGACCACGCTCAGGGATGAGGGTTGCAGGCTCTTCTTCAACACCAGATCGCGGAAGCCGGAGGTGTAGCCAAACCAGGAGCGCTCCTGCATCCAGCGCGGATCGATCTCCGGGCGATTATCCGGCCCGGTCAGAGAGATCAGCGCGTGGCCGTTCTCATCAAGAATGGTCACGCTTATCGGCAGCGTACCCGGCGTAAAGAAGTTATCCATGCGAATAGACTGCTCAACGCCCAGCAGCGCCTGCAGGCGGTTGGCCAGGTAGACCGGCGTCAGGGCATAGAAGTAGCCGATGCCGGGACGCGCGCCCTGGCTTATCCAGAAGATGTTGTTGCCGCGCTCTTCCTGCGGTGCGTTGCGGTATTTCAGAATGCGCTCGTGCAGGTTTTTCAGGGCGCTCTCGCGCTCCAGCGGCACGTCGCGCAGGCCAAAGTCGGCCATGCAGAGATTTACGCTGCCGATTAAGAATACCCGGTTGAGATCGTAGGCGGCAGAGAAGTTATCTCGCCAGTAGCGCATGAACCACGCCAGCGACTCCAGCGAGCCGCGCCATGCCGTACCCATCGCCGAGCAGTCGGAGTCCGGAAACAGCGGCTGAAAATCGGGGACGTCGTTCTGCGCGTTCTGCACGCGAGAGGCCATGATGCCGTTCTCTGCCGTCAGGCGATTTTCTGCGATGTACTTGAGCTCTTTCATCACGTCTGAGGTGCGCTGAATATAGCGCTGGGCCTGATCGGAGCTGAGATTAAACTCCTTACGGATTTCAGACTCTTTCTGGTGCAGGGCATTGACGATGTAGAACACTGAACAGAGGACAATCAGCAGCCAGAGCAGCAATGCCAGCGCCCGGAACAGGTAGCGTGAAACTTTGAGAGTGGTTCGAAAAGAGACGAGGTATTTCAACGTGGCGATGCTCCGCCGTCAGGGTCAAAAAGGATGTCGATAAGGTAGCGGTAAAACGGGCAGACCGCAAAGAAAAAGGGCCGGATTGCCGGCCCTTTCATCAATGCTCTGACTTAATACGCCGAATTACTCTTCGCCGTCATCCGCTGCATCATCATCGGCTTCGGTTTCCGGGGCGATATCGTCATCACCCTCTGCGACCGTACCGTCGATAGCGTCCAGCTCTTCGTCATCTACCGGCTCGGCCACGCGTTGCAGACCCACTACGTTCTCATCTTCCGCCGTGCGGATGAGGATCACGCCCTGGGTGTTACGCCCCACCACGCTGATCTCCGAGACGCGGGTACGCACGAGGGTACCGGCATCGGTGATCATCATGATCTGGTCGCAGTCGTCGACCTGTACCGCGCCAACAACGGAGCCGTTGCGCTCGGTGACCTTGATAGAGATAACGCCCTGGGTACCACGCGACTTGGTAGGGTACTCTTCCTGCGCCGTGCGTTTACCGTAGCCGTTCTGGGTCACGGTCAGGATAGCGCCTTCGCCGCGAGGAATGATCAGAGAGACGACCTTATCAACGCCAGCCAGCTTGATACCGCGCACGCCGGTAGCCGTACGGCCCATCGCACGCACCGCGTTATCCTTGAAGCGCACCACTTTACCGGCTGCGGAGAAGAGCATCACTTCGTCGTCGCCGGAGGTCAGGTCAACGCCAATCAGCTCGTCGCCTTCGTTCAGGTTCACCGCGATGATCCCGGCCGAGCGCGGACGGCTGAACTCAGTCAGCGCCGTTTTCTTCACCGTACCGCTGGCGGTTGCCATAAAGACGTTTACGCCCTCTTCATACTCGCGCACCGGCAGAATAGCGGTGATACGCTCGTTGGCTTCCAGCGGCAGCAGGTTGACGATCGGACGACCGCGTGCGCCACGGCTCGCTTCCGGCAGCTGGTAGACCTTCATCCAGTAGAGACGGCCCCGGCTGGAGAAGCAGAGGATCGTGTCGTGGGTGTTGGCCACCAGCAGACGGTCGATAAAGTCCTCTTCCTTAATACGGGCAGCAGACTTGCCTTTACCACCGCGGCGCTGGGCCTCGTAGTCGGTCAGCGGCTGGTACTTAACGTAGCCCTGATGCGACAGCGTAACCACCACGTCTTCCTGGCTGATCAGATCTTCGATATTGATATCGGCGCTGTTCGCGGTGATCTCAGTGCGACGCGCGTCGCCAAACTGGTCGCGGACCAGCTCCAGCTCCTCGCGGATCACCTCCATCAGACGATCGGCGCTGCCGAGAATGTGCAGCAGCTCGGCGATCTGCGCCAGCAGCTCTTTGTACTCGTCAAGCAGCTTCTCGTGCTCAAGGCCGGTCAGCTTCTGCAGACGCAGGTCAAGGATCGCCTGAGCCTGCTGCTCGGTCAGGTAGTACTTACCGTCGCGTACGCCAAACTCCGGCTCCAGCCACTCCGGACGTGCGGCGTCATCGCCAGCGCCTGCCAGCATGGCCGCCACGTTGCCCAGATCCCACGCCTGCGCCACCAGCCCTGCTTTCGCTTCGGCCGGGGTCGGCGCACGGCGGATCAGCTCGATGATCGGATCGATGTTCGCCAGCGCAACCGCCAGCGCTTCAAGGATGTGCGCTCGGTCGCGGGCTTTACGCAGTTCAAAAATGGTACGGCGGGTCACCACTTCACGGCGGTGACGCACGAACGCAGAAAGAATATCTTTCAGGTTCATGATCTTCGGCTGGCCGTGGTGCAACGCAACCATGTTGATGCCGAAGGAGACCTGCAGCTGCGTCTGGGAGTAGAGGTTGTTCAGCACCACCTCACCCACTGCATCGCGTTTGATCTCAATCACGATGCGCATACCGTCTTTATCGGACTCGTCGCGCAGGGCGCTGATGCCCTCGACGCGTTTGTCTTTCACCAGCTCGGCAATCTTCTCGATCAGGCGCGCTTTGTTCACCTGATACGGGATTTCGTGCACGATAATGGTTTCACGACCGGTTTTCGCGTCGGCTTCAACTTCCGCGCGTGCGCGAATGTAGATCTTGCCGCGGCCGGTGCGATAGGCCTCTTCGATACCGCGACGGCCGTTAATGATTGCCGCCGTCGGGAAGTCTGGCCCCGGAATGTGCTCCATCAGCCCTTCAACGCTGATGTTCTCATCGGCGATGTAGGCCAGGCAGCCGTTGATCACTTCCGTCAGGTTGTGTGGCGGAATATTGGTTGCCATACCGACTGCGATACCGGACGCGCCGTTAACCAGCAGGTTCGGGATTTTGGTTGGCATGACGTCCGGAATTCTTTCGGTACCGTCGTAGTTATCAACGAAATCGACCGTCTCTTTTTCCAGATCGGCCATCAGCTCGTGGGCAATTTTCGACATACGGATTTCCGTATAACGCATCGCCGCGGCGGAGTCGCCGTCTACCGAGCCGAAGTTACCCTGGCCATCGACCAGCATGTAACGCAGCGAAAACGGCTGCGCCATACGGACGATGGTGTCATACACCGCCGTGTCACCATGGGGATGGTATTTACCGATTACGTCACCAACGACACGGGCAGATTTTTTGTAGGCTTTATTCCAGTCATTGCCCAATACGTTCATGGCGTATAGTACGCGACGGTGTACCGGTTTCAGGCCATCGCGGACGTCTGGCAGCGCACGGCCAACAATGACCGACATCGCATAGTCCAGATAGGAGCTCTTCAGCTCTTCCTCGATGTTAACCGGTGTAATTTCTCTCGCAAGGTCGCTCATCTAACCGCTATCCCTCTACTGTATCCCGGATTCAAAGGTCGCAAATTATAACACAGCCGCCGTCATTCCGGTAAAGGAAACACCCCCTCCGGTGCTTTATTGATACTTCTCTCCTGATATACTCAATGCACTGATTGATTAAGGAGTAAAAGCGCCAATGAATGCTGAAAAACCGCCGGTGGCTCAAAACGTTGACTATGAAGAGATCGCCAAATTTGAAGCCGTGGCGTCACGCTGGTGGGATACCGAAGGCGAGTTTAAGCCGCTGCACCGTATCAACCCCCTGCGCCTGGGCTATATCGCCGAACGCGTCGGCGGCCTGTTTGGCAAAAAAGTGCTGGATGTCGGCTGCGGCGGCGGCATTCTGGCCGAGAGCATGGCCCGGGAAGGGGCGAACGTCAGCGGCCTCGATATGGGCTTTGAGCCATTGCAGGTTGCTCGCCTGCACGCCCTGGAGTCTGGCATTCATGTCGACTACGTCCAGGAGACGGTTGAGGAGCATGCGGCAAAGCAGGCGGGACAGTATGATGTCGTGACCTGCATGGAGATGCTGGAGCACGTGCCCGATCCGCAGTCGGTAGTGCACGCCTGCGCCCGCCTCGTTAAACCGGGCGGCCACGTCTTCTTCTCGACGCTTAACCGCAGCGGTAAAGCCTGGCTGCTGGCGATTGTCGGTGCAGAATACGTGCTGCGCATGGTGCCGAAAGGCACGCACGACGTGAAGAAGTTTATTAAGCCCGCCGAGTTGATTGGCTGGATCGATCCTACCCCGCTACAGGAGCGGCACATGATCGGCCTGCACTACAATCCGCTTACCGATCGCTTCAAGCTAGCCCCGGGCGTTGACGTGAACTACATGCTCCACACTCAGGCAAAAAACAGCTAACGTTATTTGAAAATGTGATGACCATTACGCAGTGCCATAGGCTGCGTAATGGGCTTTTGCCACTTGCACGATGAAGATTTCAGCGTTCGATCACATTCAGATTTTTTTTTCGCATGCGTTGACTTTCCTGTAGCCCTTATCGTTCGCGGACTTAGCGATTATTACCTTTCCGCAACCGCAATTTAACCTCAAAATCAACTCTTGTACTGAAAAGAATCCAGACTAAAATACTCACCATATTGTGACGTTTTCATTAAACACCCCCTACATATAGTATTTATCCACAGGTTTAACCACAGCGCCGAACTGTGGATAAGCGGGGGATACTTTTTTTCTTAAGGACAGGTACATGAATCAGAGTCTGCTGGTGACGAAGCGTGATGGTCGTACTGAACGCATCAATCTGGATAAAATCCACCGGGTGCTGGATTGGGCGGCAGAAGGGCTGAATAACGTATCGATCTCTCAGGTTGAACTGCGCTCCCACATTCAGTTCTACGACGGCATCAAAACGTCCGACATCCACGAAACCATTATCAAAGCCGCGGCGGATCTCATCTCCCGCGATGCGCCGGACTATCAGTATCTGGCGGCCCGCCTTGCTATCTTCCACCTGCGTAAAAAAGCCTACGGCCAGTTTGAGCCGCCGGTGCTGATCGACCACGTGCGCAAGATGATTGAGCTGGGTAAATACGATAATCATCTGCTGGAAGACTACACGGAAGAAGAGTTCCAGCAGATGGATGGTTTCATCCAGCACGATCGCGATCTGACCTTCTCCTATGCGGCAGTGAAGCAGCTGGAAGGCAAATACCTGGTTCAAAACCGCGTAACTGGCGAAATCTACGAGAGCGCCCAGTTCCTCTACATTCTGGTTGCCGCGTGCCTGTTCTCTAACTATCCGCGTGAAACCCGTCTGGACTACGTGAAGCGTTTCTATGACGCGGTCTCGACCTTTAAGATTTCGCTGCCGACGCCGATCATGTCCGGCGTGCGCACCCCGACCCGCCAGTTCAGCTCCTGCGTGCTGATCGAGTGCGGCGACAGCCTGGACTCCATCAACGCCACCTCCAGCGCGATTGTGAAATATGTCTCCCAACGCGCCGGTATCGGTATTAACGCGGGCCGTATTCGCGCCCTCGGCAGCCCGATCCGCGGCGGTGAAGCGTTCCACACCGGCTGTATTCCGTTCTACAAGCACTTCCAGACCGCAGTGAAGTCCTGCTCCCAGGGCGGCGTGCGCGGCGGTGCGGCGACCCTCTTCTACCCGATGTGGCATCTGGAAGTTGAGAGCCTGCTGGTGCTGAAAAACAACCGTGGCGTCGAAGGCAACCGCGTTCGTCACATGGACTATGGCGTACAGATCAACAAGCTGATGTACACCCGTCTGCTGAAGGGCCAGGATATCACCCTCTTCAGCCCGTCCGACGTGCCAGGCCTCTACGACGCCTTCTTCGCCGATCAGGACGAGTTTGAGCGCCTGTACGTGCAGTACGAGCAGGACGAGAGCATCCGTAAGCAGCGCGTGAAGGCGGTTGAGCTCTTCTCGCTGATGATGCAGGAGCGTGCCTCTACCGGTCGTATCTACATCCAGAACGTTGACCACTGCAACACCCACAGCCCGTTCGATCCGGCGGTGGCACCGGTGCGCCAGTCAAACCTCTGCCTGGAGATCGCCCTGCCGACCAAACCGCTGATGGACGTCAACGACGAGAACGGCGAAATCGCGCTCTGTACGCTGTCGGCGTTTAACCTTGGCGCAATCAGCAATCTGGACGAGCTGGAAGAGCTGGCCGTGCTGGCGGTACGTGCCCTGGATGCCCTGCTGGACTATCAGGACTACCCGATCCCGGCCGCAAAACGCGGGGCCATGGGTCGCCGTACGCTGGGTATTGGCGTGATCAACTTTGCCTACTGGCTGGCGAAAAACGGCAAGCGCTACTCCGACGGCAGCGCCAACAACCTGACTCACCAGACCTTTGAAGCCATTCAGTATTTCCTGCTGAAGGCCTCTAACGAGCTGGCGAAAGAGCAAGGCGCGTGCCCGTGGTTCAACGAGACTACCTATGCGCAAGGTATTCTGCCGACCGACACCTATAAAAAGGATCTCGACGGCATTACTAACGAGCCGCTGCACTACAACTGGGAAGCGCTTCGTCAGTCCATCAAGACGCATGGCCTGCGTAACTCCACGCTCTCTGCACTGATGCCGTCCGAGACCTCATCGCAGATCTCTAACGCCACCAACGGCATTGAGCCGCCGCGTGGCCACGTAAGCATTAAAGCGTCGAAAGACGGTATTTTGCGCCAGGTCGTGCCGGATTATGAGCACCTGAAAAACAACTATGAGCTGCTGTGGGAGATGCCGAATAACGACGGTTACCTGCAGCTGGTGGGTATCATGCAGAAGTTTATCGACCAGTCGATCTCTGCGAATACCAACTACGATCCGTCCCGCTTCCCGTCTGGCAAAGTGCCGATGCAGCAGCTGCTGAAGGATCTGCTCACCGCCTATAAGTTTGGCGTCAAGACCCTGTACTATCAGAACACCCGTGACGGTGCGGAAGATGCGCAGGATGACCTGGTGCCTTCTATCCAGGACGACGGCTGCGAAAGCGGCGCATGTAAGATTTGATAAATCGCCCGGCGGCGCAAAGCTTGCCGGGCCTACGGATTAGGTTTTGTAGGCCGGGTAAGCGAAGCGCCACCCGGCGTATAACGGCAGGACAGGAAACACTCGCATGGCATACACCACCTTTTCACAGACGAAGAACGATCAGCTGAAAGAGCCGATGTTTTTCGGCCAGTCGGTTAACGTCGCCCGCTACGATCAGCAAAAATATGACATCTTTGAAAAGCTGATTGAGAAACAGCTCTCCTTCTTCTGGCGTCCGGAAGAGGTTGATGTCTCGCGGGACCGCATCGACTTCCAGGCGCTGCCGGAGCATGAAAAACACATCTTCCTCAGCAACCTGAAATATCAGACGCTGCTGGATTCCATCCAGGGCCGCAGCCCGAACGTGGCCCTGCTGCCGCTGATCTCTATCCCTGAGCTGGAGACATGGGTCGAAACTTGGGCGTTTTCCGAGACCATCCACTCGCGCTCCTACACCCATATTATCCGTAACATCGTTAACGATCCGGCGATTGTCTTCGATGATATCGTCACCAACGAGCAGATCCTCAAGCGTGCAGAGGGTATCTCCCACTTCTATGACGATCTGATCCAGCTGACCAGCTACTGGCACCTGCTGGGCGAAGGGACGCATAACGTCAACGGCCAGACCGTGACCGTGAACCTGCGCGAGCTGAAGAAGAAGCTCTACCTCTGCCTGATGAGCGTTAACGCGCTGGAAGCGATCCGCTTCTACGTCAGCTTCGCCTGCTCCTTCGCCTTCGCCGAGCGCGAGCTGATGGAAGGCAACGCCAAGATCATCCGCCTGATCGCTCGCGACGAGGCGCTGCACCTGACCGGCACCCAGCATATGCTGAACCTGCTGCGCAGCGGCGTGGATGACCCGGAGATGGCGGAGATCGCTGAAGAGTGCAAGCAGGCGTCTTACGATCTCTTTGTACAGGCGGCACAGCAGGAGAAAGAGTGGGCAGAGTATCTCTTCCAGGGCGGCTCGATGATCGGCCTGAACAAAGATATTCTCTGCCAGTACGTGGAGTACATCACCAATATCCGCATGCAGGCGGTGGGTCTGGATCTGCCGTTCAAAACCCGCTCCAACCCAATCCCATGGATCAACACCTGGCTGGTTTCCGACAACGTGCAGGTTGCACCGCAGGAAGTTGAAGTTAGCTCCTATCTGGTGGGCCAGATCGATTCGGAAGTGAACACCGACGATCTCAGCGACTTCCAGCTCTGATGGGAGCGGTGACGCTGCGCATCACTGGCGCACAGCTGCTGTGTCAGGATGAACATCCGTCGCTGCTGGCGGCGCTGGAGTTCCACAAGGTCAAGGTTGAGTATCAGTGCCGCGAGGGCTACTGCGGCTCCTGCCGCACCCGCCTGCTTGCTGGCCAGGTTGAGTGGCTCACCGAGCCGCTGGCCTTTATCCAGGCAGGGGAGATCCTCCCCTGCTGCTGTCGGGCGATGGGCGATATCGAACTCGACCTGTAATTAGCGGCCAACAAATATAAAAAATCCCTGAGCATAAATATGGTCAGGGATAAATTTCCGGGTTGACATCACTCACGCCGGAATAGCTAACTCTCCGTTATTTTTTCAGGGCTGCGCTGGAGTTCACTGACCCTATAATAGATTGGCGTAATATCAACGTAGTTAATGATATAACCGCTTCCCCTGACGTTGACGATAAAATCATCCGGTAATCCCAGCAGGCTAAGACGTCGGTTAAGATTTTTTAATACCTGCCACAGGCGCTGGCTCGACGGCACCAGATCGTTCTCTTCCCACACCACGCGCAGCAGCTCTTCACGCGGCACCGTCGTATGGCGGCCATGCTGTAATAGATAAACAAAAAGATGCAGCATCGTATGGTTAAATAATACCGAGCCAAAGATAAATGATTTATCGGCGCGTCCCTGCGGCAGGCGATAGAGCCTTCGGTTTTCAATTTCGAAGTGAATTTCTTTGCCTATTACGTAACCGTATAGCCGATATCCCATCGTATCTTTACTCATATGTCTTGAAACTGTCCGTAGAGCGCCGTTCGATCCTTATTTCATAAGCCGCACTGATAATAAGAACGATTATATGGCGATAGTGAATACTTTCAACATACAGCCCGGCGCTTATTTTTTCACGCCACCGTACATGTAAATAAATTATTATTCGACGTTAACAGCAATATTTAGCGTTAAATAGTGAAAAAAGGTAAACAGAGAGTCACACTGGGTCATCCAGGATCGTTGCGCGGATCATCAACATAATCTATTGATTTTACATGATTTGTAAGAAGTAAATGCTACGTGAACCTTACCTGTTTCCTGGATATAAAAAAAGGGCCTTGCGGCCCTTTTCTATTTTAGTGCTTATTAACGACGCGCCAGCACCTGCGCATGGTGACGTTTTTCACCGAACATCACCACCGTGAGCAGTAATACCGCCAGCACGCTCCCGCCAATCATTACCATGAAGCCACCGTCCCAGCCGAAGAAGTCAACGGTGTAGCCGACAATAGCACTCGCCGCGACCGAACCGCCCAGGTAACCAAACAGGCCGGTAAAGCCTGCCGCCGTGCCTGCCGCTTTTTTCGGTGCCAGCTCCAGCGCGTGCAGACCAATCAGCATTACCGGACCATAGATCAGGAAGCCGATAACAATCATGCAGGCCATATCCACGCCTGGGTTGCCGGCCGGGTTGAGCCAGTACACCACGGTAGCGATAGTCACCAGCGTCATAAAGAAGACGCCCGTCGCACCACGGTTACCTTTAAACACCTTATCCGACATCCAGCCGCACAGCAGCGTGCCTGGGATCCCCGCATATTCATACAGGAAGTAAGCCCAGGAGGATTTATCCAGCGCAAAATGCTTCACTTCCCGGAGGTAGGTTGGCGACCAGTCGAGGATGCCGTAACGCAGCAGATAGACAAAGACGTTTGCCACCGCGATGTACCACAGCAGCTTGTTGGGCAGCACGTACTTCATGAAGATCTGTTTGGCGGTCAGCTCCTCTTCATGCTGTTCGCTGTAGTCATCCGGATAGTCATTTTTGTACTCTTCAATAGGCGGCAGACCCTGGGACTGCGGCGTATCACGCATCAGCGCAAAGGCAATAATCGCCACCACAATCGCACCAAACGCCGGCATATAGAGTGCCGCTTTCCAGTCGTTGAACCACGCCATCCCCAGCAGGAAGAGCAGAGGGGGAATACCGCCGCCCACGTTATGCGCGCAGTTCCACACCGAGACAATACCACCGCGCTCTTTCTGCGACCACCAGTGAACCATGGTACGTCCGCACGGCGGCCATCCCATTCCCTGGAACCAGCCGCACAGGAAGAGCAGCACAAACATAACGGCAATGCTCGATGTCGCCCAGGGCACAAAACCCATAAACAGCATCACTGCCGCCGCCAGAATCAGACCGGCCGGAAGGAAAACGCGTGGGTTAGAACGATCGGATACCGACCCCATAATGAACTTGGAGAAGCCATAGGCAATGGAGATGCCCGATAGCGCAAATCCGAGATCGCCGCGTGAAAAGCCCTGCTCCAACAGATAAGGCATGGCGAGAGCAAAGTTTTTACGTACCAGGTAGTACGCCGCGTAACCAAAGAAGATGCCGATAAAGATTTGCCAGCGCAAACGACGGTATAGCGGATCGATTTCTGCCTTTCCCAGGCGCGCCTGATGTGGCGCTGGTTTAAAGATACTGAGCATGTAGCCTCCGAGGCTAAGTATTAAATTTGTAGGGGTTTAAGTGCCTCACCACTCCAGCGAGGCGGCGATGTTAAGGAATATCGGTAATTGTTACTGTGAATCCACGCACAGATTGTTACAGAAATATGACAGAATGCGCAAAAAAGCGCATTACCCCACAAATTTATTTTCGAATTACGCTCGGTAGTGTTCGAAATCAAACAAAAAGCCGTTCCGACATGGCTAAATGATAAAAAAACGAACATGAGGGCAAAGAGTGACCATTCACGATCCTCACCATAGCGATGTGATTATCATTGGCGGCGGCGCGACCGGGGCAGGCATAGCGCGTGATTGCGCCCTGCGTGGGCTAAAAGTCGTGCTGGTTGAGCGCCATGACATTGCTACTGGCGCTACCGGGCGTAATCATGGTCTGCTGCACAGCGGCGCACGCTATGCGGTTACCGATAACGAATCCGCTCGCGAGTGCATTACAGAAAATCAGATCCTCAAGCGCATCGCCCGCCACTGTGTTGAACCTACCGACAGACTGTTCATTACTCTTCCTGAAGACGATCTTGCGTTCCAGCAGACCTTTATTGCCGCCTGCACCTCGGCGGGCATTGATGCCGAGGCCATCGATCCCCTTCTCGCTCGTCGACTGGAGCCTGCCGTCAACCCGGCACTCATTGGCGCGGTTAAGGTCCCGGACGGCACTGTCGATCCCTTTCGCCTGACGGCCGCCAATATGCTGGATGCCCGGGAGCATGGGGCGCGTATCCTGACGGGCCATGAAGTCACCGGATTGATTCGCCGGGGAGATAGCGTGTGCGGGGTGCGACTCTTTAATACGCACTATCGCGAGCACAGCGAACTGTACGCCAGCGTAGTGGTCAATGCGGCGGGCATCTGGGGGCAGCGCATTGCTGAGTACGCCGATCTCTCTATTCGGATGCTTCCGGCCAAAGGATCGCTGCTGATCCTCAATCACCGCATTAATCACCATGTGATCAACCGCTGCAGGAAGCCTGCCGACGCCGATATTCTGGTGCCCGGCGATACCATCTCCTTAATTGGCACCACCTCCACCCGCGTTGACTATAGCGAGATCGATGCCAACCGGGTCACGCCTGAAGAGGTCGATATTCTGCTGCGCGAAGGTGAGAAGCTGGCCCCCGTGATGGCGCAAACCCGCATCCTGCGCGCCTATGCCGGAGTGCGCCCGCTGGTGGCAAGCGATGATGACCCGACCGGGCGCAGCGTCAGCCGTGGCATCGTGCTGCTCGATCATGCCCAGCGTGACGGGCTGGAGGGGTTTATCACCATTACCGGCGGGAAGCTGATGACCTATCGCTTGATGGCGGAGTGGGCTACCGACGCCGTGTGCCGCAAGCTCAATCATAGCGCCTCCTGCACTACCGCCCGCGATCCGCTGCCCGGCTCACGGGAGCCGATCGACGCGGCGCGAAAGACCTTCTCGCTTCCCGCCCCGCTGCGCGACTCGGCCCTCTATCGCCACGGCGACCGCGTCTCCGCCTGGCCTGAGGATACCCGCCACAGCCGCAGCCTGTTGTGTGAGTGCGAGGCCGTCACCGCCGGAGAGGTGCAGTATGCGGTTGAGCATCTTAACGTGCGCTCCCTGCTCGATCTGCGTCGCCGGACTCGCGTCGGAATGGGCACCTGCCAGGGCGAGCTGTGCGCCTGCCGGGCTGCCGGGCTGCTCAACCGTCTCAATATCACCAGTGAGGTGCGAACCCTAAGCCAGCTGTCGCAGTTTCTTAACGAGCGCTGGAAAGGGATCCAGCCCGTCGCGTGGGGGGATGCGCTGCGGGAGAGTGAGTTTACCCGCTGGGTCTACATGGGGTTGTGCGGGCTGGAAAAGGAGGAGCCGGATGAACTTTGATACGGTGATTATCGGCGGCGGGCTGGCAGGCTTGCTCTGTGGTATTACCCTGACAGGTCGCGGCCAGCGTGTCGCCATCGTCAGTCGGGGAAGAAGCGCGCTTAGCTTCTCCTCTGGCTCGCTGGATCTGCTCTCCCACCTGCCCAACGGCGAGAAGGTGACGGATCTTAACGCCGGGCTGGCGAGGCTGGCTGACCTTGCCCCGATGCACCCCTACGCGCTGCTGGGACCTGAGCGGGTAATCGAGTATGCGCAGGAAGCCCAGCGCCTGCTGGCCGACTGTGGCCTGGCGATGCAGGGCCGCGTAGAGACGCCCCACTTGCGCGTAACGCCGCTGGGCGGGCTGCGCCAGGCGTGGCTTAGCCCGCAGGAGGTGCCGGTTGCGCCATCGCCGGGCATGCACGTTGGCATCGTCGGCATCGAGGGCTTCCTCGACTTTCAACCCGCGCTTGCCGCCGCCGGGTTGCGCAGGCTGCGGGTTACCGCCACCGCATACGAAGTGACCCTCCCCGCTCTCGACATTCTGCGTGACAACCCGAGCGAGTTTCGCGCCGTCACTATCGCCCGGGTACTTGACGACGACGCGCAGTTCGCCCCGCTCTGCGACGCGCTCCGGTCTTTAAGCCGGGAGCATGATGTGCTTTGGCTGCCCGCCTGCTTTGGCCTGGCGGATAGCCGCGTCTGGACCCGCCTTAATGAGACACTACAACGTCAAGTGCAGCTGCTACCCACCCTTCCACCGTCGGTGTTTGGCATGCGGATGCAAACTCTGCTCCAGCAGCAGTTTATTAAAAACGGTGGCGTCTGGCTGCCCGGCGACGAGGTGCTGAACGCCTCCGTTAGCGCGGGCCGGGTCAGCGCGCTCTGGACGCGCAAACATGAGGATATTCCCCTGCGTCCGCGGCATGTCGTGCTGGCCAGCGGCAGCTATTTCAGCAACGGTCTGGTTGCCGAACGCCAGGGCATTCGCGAAGCGGTGCTGGATTTAGAGGTCCAGCAGCCTGCGAGAGGCGACTTGTGCCGTGACGATCTGTTTGCTGCCCAACCGTGGCAGCACGCTGGCGTACGTACCGACGATACGCTGCGCGGCTGGCAACACGGCGAGCGGCTTGAAAACCTCTACGTTGCCGGTTCGGTACTCGGCGGTTTCGATGCTATTACCCAGGGATGCGGCGGCGGGATCTGCGCCGTGACAGCATTACACGCGGCGCGGCAGATCTGCGCCAGGGAGAGTTTGCAATGAGCATGACGCAATTCGAGAGCTGTATAAAGTGCACTGTCTGCACCACTGCCTGTCCGGTAAGCCAGGTGAATCCGGCCTACAGCGGCCCTAAACAGGCTGGCCCAGATGGGGAGCGCCTGCGGCTAAAGGATCCAGCGCTGTTTGATGAGTCGCTAAACTACTGTACCAACTGCAAACGCTGTGAAACCGCCTGCCCTTCCGGAGTTAAAATTGGCGATATTATTCAGCGCGCCCGCGCGCAGTACGCCCAACCTAAAAATGGGCTGCGCAATACCCTGCTCAGCCATACCGATCTGCTCGGCACGCTCTCCTCCCCGATCGCGCCGCTGGTTAATACCACTACTGGACTCAAACCGGTGCGCCAGCTGCTGGACAAGGTGCTCAAAATTGACCATCGCCGGGCGCTGCCCAAATATGCCCGCGGCACCTTTCGTCAGTGGTACCGGCGGCAGGCCGAACGTCAGGCGACCTACTCTGAGCAGGTGGCCTTTTTCCACGGCTGCTATGTGAATTACAACCAGCCCCAGTTAGGGAAAGATGTGGTGAAGGTGGCTAACGCGCTGGGGATCGGCGTGCAGCTGCTGGATAAGGAGCGATGCTGCGGCGTCCCGCTGATGGCAAACGGCTTCTATGATAAAGCGAAAAAGCAGGCGGCGGTGAATCTTCGCGCTCTGGAGCAGGCGATTATTGGTGACGGGCTGACGACGATTGCTACCTCATCCACCTGCACCTTCACGCTACGCGATGAGTATCCGCACCTGCTGGATCTGCCCAACGATCAACTGCGGCCGCATATTGACCTCGCCACGCGCTGGCTGTGGCGCAAGCTGAACGAGGGTCGTACCCTGCCGCTGCGGACGCTACCGCTGACGGTGGCCTACCATACCCCTTGCCATATGGAGAAGATGGGCTGGACGCTCTACAGCCTGGAGCTGCTGCGGAAAATTCCAGGGGTGAAGGTGATTGTGCTGGACTCGCAGTGCTGCGGCATTGCCGGGACCTACGGTTTCAAAGCGGAGAACTACCCCACCTCGCAGGCAATTGGTGCGCCGCTGTTTCGCCAGATTGAGGCGAGCGGCGCAGATATCGTGGTGACCGACTGCGAAACCTGCAAATGGCAGATTGAGATGTCCACCAGCAAACGCTGTGAACATCCCATTACTCTGCTGGCGCAGGCCCTGGCGGATTAGCCAACAAACAGGGAATCGACGACGTTTACCCAGCCGTGATCGCTGGCGACCTCTTTACCGCTGAGCCAGCGGCGTAGCATGTTCAGCGCCATCATGGCACACACCTCCTGACGCGCCGCCACGCCGTGGCGTCCGGTGGTGAATTTAACCCGCAGAGCATGGGTGCCCTGCGGCGTGGCAAGGGCAAAGTTAATATGCTGCTCCTCGTCCATTCCACCAACGGTCAGTGCCAGCCCGGCCAGATGACGGTTACGCAGCTCGACTGCCCAGCGTGCGGTCTGCTCCAGCGTGTCGGCCTGGAACGGCAGCACCTCACTCGCCAACAGCGGGGCGGAAGCGCGGGAGAGCTGTAACGCCAGCAGGCCGCTGGTAAACTGCTCGCTGACGGTCAGGCTGAGCTGCTGCTCACGCATCTTCTCTGCCAGCAGGGCCGGTAGCCCCTGAGTACCTTCAAAAATCAGGCTCTCCCCGGCGACGCGCTGCACCTCTGGCCACAGCGCTTCCATCGCCTCGCGCTGCTCCGCCGGGCCGGTCAGCTTCAGCTCAATAATCGGCATGGACGAGCGATAGCCCATCACCACCCCTTCCGGCAGCTGAAGGTGATCAAGACTCTGGGCCAGATCGCTCTCAGAGCGGCCAAAGGTGGTCAGGCGCAGGCAGACTGGCGGCAACGGCAGGCTAAAACGCTGCCGCAGACGCGGCAGGATCTCCTGCTGCACCATCACCTTGAATTCAGAGGGTACGCCAGGCGTAAAGAACATCAGGCAGCGATTGAGCTTGACGGCAAAGCCGCAGGCGGTGCCCACCGGATTATCGATCAGCTCCGCGCTGGCCGGGATCTCCGCCTGCTTGCGGTTGCTGGACGCCATCACGCGTCCGCGCTCGGTAAAGAAGCGCTCCATGTGGCTTAGCCACTCTTTATGCAGCACCAGCTCTTCGCCCGCCGCGGTCGCCGCCGCCAGGGCGCTGAGATCGTCGCTGGTCGGCCCCAGGCCGCCGTTAACGATAAGAACGTCAGCCTGTTCGCTGCGCTCGCGCAGGATAGCAACCAGATCGTTAAGGCTGTCGCCCACGGTATTGCGGCGCGTCAGCGGCAACCCTTCGGTGAAAAACAGATCGGCAAGCCAGGCGGCGTTAGTATCAACAATCTGGCCGTGCAGCACTTCATCGCCGGTAGACAGCATTTCCACATTTATCATCGTTATCTCCCTTACCTGTTGTCGGAGTACTATAACGCATGGGGAAACAAATAGCGGCAGGATCCAGCAGAGGAAAAGGCGCGGCAGATCGCCGCGCCAGGGGATTAGAAGCTAGCGTTAACCCCAACGTAGGGGCCATCGGCAAGCGCATTATCGCGGTTACCGTCTTTACCCGCCAGGTTCAGGTAACGATAGCCCGCTTCAATGCTCAGCGGACGCATGATAGTCCAGCGCGCACCGGCGTTGGCTTCCTGATAGCTTTCGATACCGCTGGAGAGCGAATCCGGAGAGTAGTAGTACTCGCCAAACAGGCGGAAGCTGTCGCCGATCGGCCACTGCAGGCCGCCGCCAACCGCTGCGGCATAGCCTTCATCGCCGTCGTTTGGATTGGTATAAATACCTTTACCGCCAACGGTCGCCAGCATCGGACCGAGCGGAATATTAAGACCCAGACCCAGGCCAGCAGCATCGCCGTCGTCGTCGCTGTGCGTCCAGTTGCCGCTTAACGCCAGGCCGCTGGTTTCAGTCCCAAACCCGGCCGCCAGGTTAGTGTAGTGCTCCCCTGCCTGACCGCTGAGGCTCAGCGCGCTGGCCGATGCCGATACCAGCATCAGGCTGGCCACTCCCCACAAAATTCTCTTATCCATTGCCCTTTTCCATACAAAAAATGTAATACGCCCCAAAACCGGCACAGTGTACAAGCCTTTACTCCCTGCCGATGGGCGAAAAGTGTTTTACACGGTTTAGCGCCGCAGGGGAAGCGCTATCCGTCGCGCAGAGTCTGCTGAACCCAGTCGGTCAGCGACCGGCGGGAGATTTTAATCCCCCCGCCGTTAAGGCGTTCGGGCAGGGCCAGCCAGTGCACCGGCTGCTGGAAGCGGGCAAGTTTATCGTTGATCCACTCCGCCAGCGCGTCGATAGCAAAGCCGCTGGCGCACTCCACTACGGCGACCGGACGCTGACCAAATTCGTGGTCGGCCAGCGGCACCACAAAGGCCTGTTGCACGTGAGGATGGGCGACAATGACCCGCTCCACCTCCTCGGGCTGGATCCCCTCCCCGCCGCTGAAGAAAAGATTATCCATTCTCCCGAGCACGCCCAGCCGCCCGTTATGCAGCACGCCACGATCGCGAGTGGCAAACCAGCCCTCGGCGTTGACTAGCGGGATAAGTTCACCATGATGCCAGTAGCCTGCGGCCATACTCTCGCCGCGCAGCCATATCTCGCCGTTGACGACTCGCACCTCGCGTCCCGGCAGCGGCTGGCCGACGTCTGGCTCACCATCGGCTGTTTTTGCACACACCGTAGAGGCAAACTCGGTCAACCCGTAGCCGCACCAGGTGCGGATCCCTTGCTCGCTGGCGCGAGTGGTAAGCTCAACCGGTATGGCCGCACCTCCCAGTAATACTGCCTTCAGGCTTACGCCAGCGTTCTCATTAAGCAGCCGCCAGAGCTGGGTCGGCACCAGCGAGGCGTGGGTACACCCCTCTAACGCCTGTGCCAGGGGCTGTTTGTCGCGCACCGTCAGCCGCCCACCCGCCAGCAGCCAGCGCCACAGGATCCCCTGTCCGGAGACGTGAAACAGTGGAAGAGAGAGTAGCCAGTCGTCCTCCTGACAGTAGGGCAGCAGAGACAGCACGCCGCGAGCGCTAGCTAAGTGCGCAGCAGCGGTATGTACCACCGCCTTCGGCAGACCGGTAGAGCCGGAGGTTAAGGTCATGGATGTTAGCCGCTGCGGCTGCCAGCTGACGGCACCCTTGCCTTCTGCTTCGCGTATTGTCAGCGCCGGAAGCCCGATGCCGCGCCAATTGTCACCAAAGCTCAATGTATGTTGTAACGAAAGTGGTGGCAGCAGCTCTGCCAACAGCGCATCGGGCAGTTGGGGGTTAATATGCAGCACCCGTACCCCGCACTGGAGCAGCGCCAGCCAGGCCAGCAGCGTCTGCGGTGAGTTGCCGGCGCGCAGCAGCACGCCCTCGCCTGGCCGAACGTTCTGCCGGGCAAAACCGGCCGCCAGCCCATCGATGCGTGAACAGAGCGCATGCCAGCTAAGCGTTTCGCTGTTCAAACGCACGGCGGCGTCGTTGCCTCGCTTCGCCCGCCAGTGACGCCATGGCCAGTCGGCAAAGGTCATCGCAGCGGCTCCAGGGCAGCAATATCAATGCACGGCAGGGTGCTGCCCGGCCAGCGGCGAACCTGCTGGGCCTGCATCAGGCTCAGGGTGTCGAGGCCCGGAATGGTCTGCGGCGTCAGCCAGGCGGCAATCCGCGCCAGCTGGGTCAGGCCAAGGCTTGACTCGATGGAGGAGCTGATCACCGCCGTCATCCCCAGGGCATGGGCAGCCTGCACCTGCTCGCGAACCTTATCCAGCGCACCGGTGAGCATGGGCTTGATCACCACCGCCTTGACTCCTGCCTCGGCGACAAGCGCAAAATCAGGCTCGCGGAGGCTCTCATCCCAGGCGATGGCGATCCCGGTATCACGGGCAAAGGCCAGCGAGTCGGCACAAGTTCGGCACGGCTCCTCCAGGAAAGCGATGCGGGCGCGATGCTCTGGATGGATATACTTCGCAAACTGCTGCGCTTTTTGCGGGGTCCAGGCACGGTTAGCATCCAGCCGCAGCTGAAGATCGGGCAGCGCTTCGAGCAGCAGATTGACCACCATACCGTCACGCACCGCTTCATAGAGTCCCACCTTCACCTTCGCAACCTTCTCGCCGGGCATGGCAGCAAGCTGTAGCACCAGCTCGTCAGGGTCACCGGTGCAGAGCGGTGCGGCGCGATAGTCCGCTGCCTCAGGTAAGGTTTCGGCCAGCTCCGCCTGCGCGCAGCTTACGCCAAAGGCTACCGACGGCATCTCCGGTAGCCCATCCTCACCCTCCAGCCAGCGTTCGACCCAGCCCAGCAGCGCGATCTCCGCTTCGTCCCTAGTTTCACGGCTGAAACCTGGCAGCGGGGCAATTTCCCCCCACCCTTCGCGTTGGCCTTCACCCAGACAGAGATAGAGACCTTCGCGGGTTTTTAGCCGCCGCTCGCGCAGCACAACCCCCGCATCCATCGGGATCTGCCAGCGGTAAACCTGCGCCCGTCGCATTACGGATTCCGTTTAAATTTGCTGAAGTCCGGCTGGCGCTTCTCGTTGAAGGCGTTGCGTCCCTCCTGCCCCTCTTCGGTCATATAGAAGAGCATGGTGGCGTTGCCCGCTAACTCCTGAAGTCCCGCCTGGCCGTCGCAGTCGGCATTGAGGGCCGCCTTGAGGCAGCGCAGCGCCATCGGACTGTTTTGCAACATCTCGCGACACCAGCGCACCGTCTCTCTCTCCAGGTCGGCAACCGGCACCACGGTATTGACCAGCCCCATGTCCAGTGCCTGCTGCGCGTCGTACTGACGGCAGAGGAACCAGATTTCACGCGCCTTTTTCTGCCCAACAATACGGGCCATGTAGGCTGCGCCCCAGCCACCATCAAAAGAGCCGACCTTCGGGCCGGTCTGACCAAATACCGCATTTTCTGCCGCAATGGTCAGATCGCACATCATATGCAGCACGTGGCCGCCGCCGATTGAGTAGCCCGCCACCATCGCCACCACCGGTTTCGGACAGGTACGGATCTGGCGCTGGAAATCGAGCACGTTAAGGTGGTGCACTCCGGAGTCATCCTGATAGCCGCCGTAGTCGCCGCGCACCTTCTGGTCGCCCCCGGCGCAGAAGGCTTTTTCACCTTCGCCGGTGAGGATAATCACCCCAACCGCATCGTCGTAGCGGGCGTCCGCCAGCGCCTGAAGCATCTCCTTCACCGTTAAAGGGCGAAACGCATTGCGCACCTGCGGCCGATTGATGGTGATTTTGGCGATGCCGTCCGCGGATTTGTGGTAGCGAATATCGCTGTAGCCTTCAGAACAATCCTGCCACTCTATTGGGGCGTAAAGCATGGATTCATCGGGGTAGATCATCAGAGTTCCTTAATCAGTAGCGCAAAATGTGCGCCAGACAGGCCGCCGCCCCGCCAGGATTTTCCCGGTGGGCATTGTGTCCGGCGTCGTTAATCAGCTGGCAGGGAGCCGCAATCTCTGCACCGAGGGCGCGAAATTTGTGGTCGTGCTCGCCGCACAGGTAGTAAATGGGAAAATGGCACCGTCGCAACGCCGGACGGAGATCGGGCTGCACCGCCAGCGAAGTCGCCTCCAGCATCGCAGCCAGCGCCGCACCGCTGTTCTCACTGCGTAGAGTCACCAGCTCCTGGCGCTGTAACGCAGTCAGACCGGTAAAAACCGGCTGCCGGTACCAGTCATTAAAAACGTCTGCAAGCGGCTCCTCGCGAAAGCGTTGCGCCCAGCGGGCATCAGAGAGCCAGCGTGCCTCGCGGGCGGCGGAGTAGGTTAGCCCCGGATGCGCCCCCTCCACGATTACGCCTTCTAATTCAGCAGGATGCCGGCAAGCGTAGAGCATGGCGATGCGGCCCCCGAGGGAGTAGCCCACCAGCCAGCATTTCAGGATGTTGTAACTAAAAAGAGTGGCATGCAGCTGTAAGCTCACCTCATTAAAGTCGCGAGCGTAGATGGCCGACGAGCCGCCGTGGCCGGGAAGATCGATATAGAGTCGGGGGTGGCGGGAGAAACGCTCCCCGACTGCCATCCACTCTCGGCTATCCCCAGCAAAGCCGTGCAGGAACACCAGCCAGGGCAGATCGGCCTGTCCCGCTTTTGCTACCGCATGGAGGATCATAGCTGGCTAACCTGGGCAAGGAGCTGCTGCAAGGTTTGCGCCCCCTCCTGCGGATCAACCACCAGCTCAATAAGCGTCGCCTGAGGCGTGCGCCAGGCGCCTGCGAGTGCCGACTCCAGCCCGGCCCAGCTCTCTGGGCGATGGTAGGCTAAACCGAACATTGCCGCCGCATGGTCAAAGTGAACGTTCTGCGGCATCAGGTAGAACTGCTCGCGCTCGGCCTGCGGGGTCGGCAGCAGAGAGAAGATCTGCCCGCCGTTATTGTTCACCACGATCAGCACAAAGGGGGCGGAGACCTGGCGCAGTAGCGCCAGCGCGTTGAGATCGTAGAGTGCAGAGAGATCGCCCACCAGCGCCAGCGTCGGCCTTGCGGTGGCCCGCTGCACCCCGGCGGCAGTAGAGAGCAGGCCGTCAATGCCGCTGGCACCCCGGTTGCTGTATACCGGATAGCCCGCCGGCAGCTGCCCAAGAGCATCCACCAGGCGTACCACCAGACTGTTGCCAAGAAAGAGCTGCCCCTGATCCGGCAAAAGCTCCGCCAGACGGTGGGCCAGTTGCGCTTCGCCAAAAGTTTCACGCTGAGCCGCAACGGCCTGCCGCGCCCGCTCCGCCAGGGTTGGGATTGCTGTATACCACGGATGACGCTTTTCGGCCGGGTGCAACGCCAGCCACTCGCCAACGCCGGATAGCAGCCGTCGTCCGTGATGGTGCGCCGGATCGAGGCGGCCTGGAATGTTATCGACCAGCCAGTACTCTTCTGGCGTGCAGGTTGCCTGCCACTGCAACAGCCGTTTTCCGGTCAGGCTGCTGCCCAGCTGAATGACAATCTGCGCCTGGGCCAGCTCGCTTACCGCGCTGGCGTTGCCCAGCCACAGATCGGCGCAGGGCAGCGGCTGTCCGGTCTGGGAGAGCACGTCACCGATAAGCGGCCAGCCCAGGATCTGCGCCCACTCGGCAACCCGTTTGCCCTCGGCGGCGCTCATCCGCCCGGCCATCACGACGCCGCGCTTCTGCCGCCAGAAGAACCAGTCGCGCTGCTTCTGGCTCTCGCGCCGGATCTCCTCCCGCAGCCACGGGCAATTGCTCTGCCACCAGCTGCCCAGCGCGCCCTGCCACTCGAGGCCGGAATCATCCAGCTCACCGTAGAGCGGCTCCGCAAAGGGAGAGTTGATATGCACCGCACCGCCGTGCAGCGACCCAAGCGCGTTATCCAGAGTAGAGACCAGCCAGCGGGCCGGGATCTCCCGAGCCGGGCGCGGCAGCGAGACTGTCTGCGCCGGATGCGAGCCAAACATCCCTGGCTGGCGAATCGCCTGATTCGCGCCGCAGTCGATAAGCTCTGGCGGACGGTCGGCGGTCAGCAGGATCAGCTTTTCACCGGTCAGTCCGGCCTCAATCAGCGCGGGGTAGAGATTCGCCACCGCCGTCCCGGAAGTGACGATCACCGCCACCGGCTGCTGGCTGGCCTTTGCCAGTCCGAGCGCCAGATGACCTAGCCCGCGTTCGTCAAAATGGGTATGGTGAATAAACGCCTTATTCTGCGCTGCCGCCAGGGTGAGCGGCGTCGAACGGGAGCCAGGCGCGATGCAGACGTGTCTGACCCCGTGCCGCGCCAGCGTTTCGAGGATAACTTCCGCCCAGCGCCGGTTGAATGAGCTTGCTGACATGAGTTTGTCCGGTATCAAGATTACGGACCAGTATACGGAAACGCAGAGGCGGGATTTTTGATGTAAATCGGTAAGGCGTGAGGAAGCGAGAAAAAACAGCGGGCGCTGCCCTTAAGACAGCGCCCGCATCGAAAGACCGTTACGGTATTAGCGACGCAGCAGCAGGCCTAATACCAGGCCAGCAGCGGCACCGATACCCACGCCCTGCCACGGTTTTTCATGCACATAGTCATCTGCGCGGTATGCCGCCTGCTTAGCACGCACATAATAGGTGTCGGATGCCTGGCTAACGCGGTTTTTTACATCGTGCAGGGCCTGCTCGGCGCGTGCTTTCAGCTCGACATATTTCTGGTCGGCCGGATCGCCGGAGGAGCGTAGCACTTCTTCCAGCGTGTCGCTTAGCAGGGTCAGGTCGTCATCGATACGGGTACTCGTAAATTGGTTAGACATTAGGTTTCTCCATGTTTTGCACCTGTCAGCTAACTATAGACAATGACTTGCGGTTACGCCTGGTCAACTTTACCTGTGATTTCACGCGCCATACCAATATGTGGAATGCCATCTTCGTCGTAGACGTCGGTCACCGGAATGAAACCAAAGCGGCGATAGAAGCTCTGTAAGTGCGCCTGTGCACCCAGATATATCGGGCTTTGCGGCCAGTTTTGGCTACAGCGGGCAACCGCCCTTTCCATTAGCTGGTAGCCCAGTTTTTCTCCCCGTACCGCAGCGCTAACGATGACGCGGCCAATCACTACCGGGGCAAAATCATCCTCGCTTTTCAGAATCCTCGCATACGCCACCAGCTCGTTATCGCGCCAGCCAAGCAGATGTCGGTTTTCGCCGATCAGATCGTCACCGTCAACGTCGAGATAGACGCAGTTCTGCTCAACGACAAAGACTTCGCAGCGCAGCTTCAGCAGGGCATAGAGTTCAGAGACGGTTAATTCAGAATGATGCAGGTCTTGCCAGCGGATCATGGTGCGCTCCTTTTTATACGTAGCTCGCTATAATAAGGCTTTTACCGACCCAGAGCGCATATGGAACTGATATTTTTAGGCACCTCGGCAGGCGTCCCCTCGCGCACGCGAAACGTCAGCGCGGCGCTGCTCAATCTCCGCCACCCGACGCGGCCCGCACTGTGGCTGGTGGACTGCGGAGAGGGTACCCAGCAGCAGATGCAGCGTACTGCATGGCATCCCGGCAAGCTTGATCGCATATTTATTACCCATCTCCACGGAGATCATATCTTTGGCCTGCCGGGCCTGCTTTGTAGCCGTTCAATGGCGGGAAACGTCCACCCGCTGACTATCTATGGTCCTAAAGGGCTACGGGAATTTATCGACACCGCCTTACGCCTGAGCGGCTCCTGGACCGACTACCCGCTAACGGTAGTGGAGATTGAAGCGGGGCCAGTAGTGGATGATGGCCTGCGCCGCGTCACCGCCGTTGCCCTTAACCATCCGGTGGAGTGTTACGGCTATCGCATCGAGGAGCACGACAAACCCGGCGCGCTTGACGCCGCTGCGCTGATGGCGCAGGGCGTCAAGCCCGGCCCACTTTTTCAGCGTCTTAAAGCTGGCGAGAGCGTCATGCTGGAAGATGGCCGTCGCATCAACGGGAAAGATTTTCTTGCCCCTGCCGTGCCGGGCAAAAAGCTGGCGATGTTTGGCGACACCGCCCCCTGCCCAGGCGCGCTAACGCTGGCCCGTGGCGTGGACGTAATGGTGCACGAAACGACGCTGGAGGCGGAAATGGAGGAGAAAGCCAATAGCCGGGGTCACAGCTCGACGCGTCAGGCGGCGCAGCTGGCGCAGGAGGCAGGCGTCAGCAGGCTGGTGATGACGCACATCAGCTCACGCTACGATGACGAGGGCTGCCAGCGGCTGCTGGCGGAGTGCCAGGCTATCTTCCCTGACACGCTGCTGGCAGAAGATTTTGCGGTGGTAGAAATTTGATGTAAAACCCACCTCCACTTTTTCTTCAGCGTGCCGATAACTGTCTAAACGCAGGTATTTCACTCTGAGGGCATAATGGATAGTTTCCAGAAAGACATCGATGACAGGGCTAATCTCACCCTGTCCAACCGCTTTGAGCTGTTACTGTTTCGCCTTGGCACGTCACAACATGAACAGAAATCGGAACTCTACGGCATCAACGTATTTAAGCTGCGTGAAATTGTGCCCATGCCTGTGTTTACCCGCCCTGCCGGGATGAAATCGCCCCTGCTGGGAATGGTCAATATTCGCGATCAGGTGATTCCGGTGATCGATCTCCCTGCCGTAGCGGGCTGCAAACCTACTACCGGTCTGAACATTCTGCTGATTACCGAGTATGCCCGCAGCGTGCAGGCCTTTGCCGTCGAGTCGGTGGAGAATATTACCCGTCTGGACTGGAAGCAGGTACATACGGCGGAAAAGGCGATTAATGGCCGCTACATCACCAGCATCGCCTGCCTTGACGAAGAGAAAGACACCAACAACCTGGCGCTGGTGCTGGACGTTGAGCAGATCCTCTATGACATTGTGCCGTCCGATCATGATGTTCACGCCAACAATGCCGCAGTACAGAAATTCAATATCAAACCGGGCGCGGTGGCGATCGTCGCCGAGGATTCAAAGGTAGCACGCGCGATGCTGGAGAAGGGTCTGGAGACCATGCAGATCCCAAACCAGATGCACGTGACTGGCAAAGACGCGTGGGAGAAGATCCAGCTGCTGGCCCAGCAGGCGGAAGCCGAAGGCGTACCGGTGAGCGATAAGATCGCTATGGTGCTGACCGACCTCGAGATGCCGGAGATGGATGGCTTTACCCTGACGCGCAAAATCAAAACTGACCCGCGCCTGAAGCACATTCCGGTGGTGATCCACTCCTCGCTCTCCGGCAGCGCCAACGAAGATCACGTCCGCAAAGTACAGGCCGACGGCTATGTCGCCAAGTTTGAGGTTACCGAGCTGTCGGCGGTACTTAAAGAGGTCATGGATCGCGCCTCGAGCAAGGCCAACGGTCCGCTGATTAGCCATAAGCAGGCGGTGTAATATATCAACGCCTGATGGCGCTGCGCTTATCAGGCCTACGGTCTACGTTAAATAGACGAAAAAAAACCGCCGAATTTCGGCGGTTTTTTATTTTACTCTAACGCGTTACATCAGCGGCTGGGCCATCTGTACCAGGCTGATCAGCGGCTGCGGGTAGACACCCAGCAGCAGCACCAGCAGCGCAGAGATCAGAACTACAATCCCGCCCGCGCTATAGGCCCAGTCGGACGGCGCATCGCGGTTGAGCTGCTGCGGCGCATTGAGGTAGAGGCTCACCGCTACGCGCAGGTAGTAGTAGAGGCCGATAGCCGAGCCAATCACGACTGCCGCCGTCAGCCACCAGAGGTGGGCATTCACACCCACCGCCAGCACGTAGAACTTCCCGATAAAGCCGAGCGTCATCGGGATCCCCGCCAGCGAGAGCATCATCACCGTCATCACCGCAGAGAGGATCGGACGGTGCCAGAAGAGGCCACGGTAGGAGTAGAGCGAATCGGCATCCGGGCCACGGTACGGGCTGGACATCAGGCTGACCACGCCGAACGCACCGAGGCTGCTGAACAGGTAGCCCGCCAGGTAGACGCCCACGGTCTCCATCGACATCTCGCCGCTCTGCAGGGCAATCAGCGCCACCAGCAGATAGCCGAGGTGTGAGATAGAGGAGTAGCCGAGCAGACGTTTGATGTTAGTCTGGCTCAGGGCCATCAGGTTACCGAAGATGATCGAGGCGAAGGCAATAATGCCCAGCACCACGCGTACCGCTTCGCTCTCACCCACCGGCGCATAGAGGAACAGACGCATCACCACGCCAAAGATCGCAATCTTGCTGGCGGTTGCCAGGAAGGTAGAGACCGGCGCAGGCGCGCCCTGGTAGACGTCCGGCGTCCAGAGGTGGAACGGCACCAGCGACAGCTTGAAGCCAAGGCCAACGATCATCAGGCCAAGACCGATCAGCAGCAGCGGCTCGTGCAGCATGCCGTCGCCGAGGCTCTTACCGATGGCCAGGAACGACAGGTTGCCGGAGTTGGCATATACCAGCGCCATACCAAACAGCAGGAACGACGATGCTGCGGCAGAGAGGATGGTGTACTTGATGCTCGCTTCCAGAGAGCGCTTCTGGCGGAACGCGTAGCCAATCAGGCCGAACAGCGGCAGCGAGATCAGCTCGATGCCGAGGAACAGCGCGGCAAGATGGTTAGCGTTAGCCAGCAGAATGCCACCGAGGGCGGCAATCAGCACCAGCAGGTAGAACTCTTCTTTATTATCTTTGTACCCTTCCAGCCACGGGTAGGCAAAGGTACAGGTCGCAAGGCTCGCCAGCAGTACCAGCCCGGTATAGAGCATGGAGAAGCCGTCAACGCGCATCAGCGGCGTCACGTCCATGGCTCCCGCCTGGCCAACCAGCCAGAGCGAGACCAGGGCGGCGTTCAGGCCGACAACGGCAATCGTGGCGTTCAGGAAGTGGTTGCGTCGCCACGCAATGGAGAGCATCACAACCACCACCGTCAATCCGACGATCAGCAGCGGTAGCAGCGCGATCAGGTGTTGTGGAGTAAGTGTCATATGCGCTTTACGGCCTTGTAGTAGTAACGGAATTAACAAACCACTGCTGGATATTGCTCATCGCGGAGTGCGAGGTATCCAGAATCGGCTGCGGATAGATGCCAAGCAGTACCAGAAGTACCACCAGCAGCAGGATGATGAACAGCTCACGCAGCGACATCCCTGGCAGTTCTTTAGCGGCAATTTCACTCTTCGCCTTACCGAAGTAGGCGCGGTGCAGCATCGCCAGCGAGTAAACCGAGGCGAAAACCAGACCAAAGGTCGAGATCACGGTGATGACCGGTACGACGCCGAAGCTGCCGAAGAGGATCATAAACTCGCCCACGAAATTACCGGTACCCGGCATCCCGAGGGTGGCGACGGCAAAGAACATCGACAGCGCTGGCAGCCACTTAATTTTGCTCCACAGGCCGCCCATCATGCGCATATCACGGGTGTGCAGACGCTCATAGAGCTGGCCGCAGATGATGAACAGACCGGCCGCAGAGAGACCGTGAGCAATCATCTGGATCACCGCACCCTGATAGGCGAGCTGGCTGCCGGTATAGATGGCGATCAGCACAAAGCCCATGTGGGAGACGGAGGTGTAAGCAATCAGACGTTTAATATCGGTCTGGGCAAAGGCCATCCACGCGCCGTAGAAGATACCGATTACACCCAGCCACATCGCGATAGGCGCAAACTCGGCAGAGGCGTTCGGGAAGAGCGGCAGCGCAAAGCGCAGCAGACCATAGGCCGCGGTTTTCAGCAAAATCCCCGCGAGGTCAACGGAACCGGCGGTCGGTGCCTGGGAGTGGGCATCCGGCAGCCAGCCATGCAGCGGTACGACCGGCATTTTCACCGCAAAGGCGATGAAGAAGCCCAGCATCAGCAGGTATTCTACGCCGTGGGACATCGGGGTGTTCAGCAGCTGCTCGTAGTTGAAGGTCCAGACGCCGGTGGCGCTGTAGTGGACAAACACCAGCCCAAGGATCGCAATTAGCATCACCAGCCCGCTCGCCTGGGTGTAGATGAAGAACTTGGTGGCCGCCGTGATACGCGTTTTACCATCGGAGGCCTTGTGGCCCCAGAGCGCGATCAGGAAGTACATCGGCACCAGCATCATCTCCCAGAAGAAGAAGAAGAGGAACATGTCGATGGCAAGGAACACGCCGATCACGCCACCCAGGATCCACATCAGGTTGAGGTGGAAGAAGCCCTGGTATTTTTCGATCTCACGCCATGAGCAGAGTACCGCCAGCACGCCGAGGAAGCCGGTCAGGACGACCATCAGCAGCGACAGACCGTCCAGCGCCAGGTGAATGGTGATACCAAAGCGTGGGATCCACGGCAGCACAAACTCAGACTGCCACTGCGGCAGACCCGCAGCCTGGGTAAGAGAGTAGCCGCCCTGCATCCATAGCTGCAGGGAGAGCGCCAGCGTCAGCCCCATTGTTACCAGCGCGATCCAGCGCGGCACCTTCACGCCGAAGCGTTCAGTTTGCCAGCAGAGGAAGCCGCCGATAAAGGGAATTAATATTAGCCAGGGTAGTAACATGGCGGTTCTTATTCCTTGTTAAATTCTGTATCGCCGGGTGGCGCTGCGCTTACCCGGCCTACAGGTTAGACCGTAGGCCCGGCAAGCGCGAGCGCCGCCGGGCATCACCTGCATTATTAAATCAACGCAAAACCACTAAGAGCGCGAGCACCACGACTGCACCAACGCTCATGGATGCCACATACCAGCGTAGCTGTCCGTTTTCGCTGAACAGCAGGCCTTTCCCAGCAAAGCGGGAGAGAATAGCCGGCGTGTTCATCAACGCATTCAGCGGATCGCGCTTAATCAGCCACGCAATGCCGAGGAAAGGTTTAACGAAGATTTTGTCATACAGCCAGTCGAAGCCCCAGGCGTTGTACCACCAGGTGCCCAGCAGACGACCCGGTGCGCTGTTGGCAATGGAGGTGACCAGCGTACGCTTGCCCAGCCACAGCCATGCGGCAATCAGGATCCCGGCGATAGCGACCACGCCCGAGGTGATCTCCAGCGTCAGCACGCGGCCGTGCTCAAGCTCGGTGGTATCCGGCAGCACGCCCTGCAGCGGCGGTACAATCATCGCCCCAACAAAGGTCGAGAGGACCAGCAGCACAATCAGCGGCAGGTGGTGGGTAATCCCCTTCCCGGCGTGGGCATGGATCTGCTCTTTACCGTGGAAGACGATAAAGATCATCCGGAAGGTATAGAGCGAGGTCATGAACGCGCCGACCAGGCCCGCCACCATCAGGTTGATATGGCCGTTCGCCATCGCCCCGGCGAGGATCTCATCTTTACTGAAGAAGCCCGCGGTGATCAGCGGCAGAGCCGCCAGCGCCGCACCGCCTACCAGGAAGCAGACGTAGACCAGCGGAATTGACTTACGTAGCCCGCCCATCTTGAAGATGTTCTGCTCGTGGTGGCAGGCAAGGATCACCGAACCAGACGAGAGGAACAGCAGCGCTTTAAAGAAGGCGTGGGTCATCAGGTGGAAAATCGCCGCATCCCATGCCTGCACGCCCAGCGCGAGGAACATGTAGCCAATCTGGCTCATGGTGGAGTAAGCAAGAACGCGTTTGATGTCGGTCTGCACCAGCGCCGCAAAACCCGCCAGCACCAGAGTAACCGCGCCGACGATCCCTACCAGATGCAGGATCTCCGGCGTCATCAGGAACAGGCCGTGGGTACGGGCGATCAGGTAGACACCGGCGGTAACCATCGTCGCAGCGTGGATCAGCGCCGAGACCGGCGTCGGGCCAGCCATCGCGTCCGCAAGCCAGGTCTGCAACGGCAGCTGCGCCGATTTACCGACCGCGCCGCCCAGCAGCATCAGCGTCGCCCACGTCAGCATGTTGTTACCCGCTTCGAAGTGCGCAGGTGCCAGCTCGACCATCTCACGGAAGTTCAGCGTGCCAAGCTCGGTGTAGAGAATGAACAGGGCGAAAGCGAGGAAGACGTCACCCACACGGGTCACGACAAACGCTTTCATCGCCGCCGCGCCGTTCTTCGGATCGGTGTAGTAGAAGCCGATCAGCAGATAGGAGCAGAGGCCCACGCCTTCCCAGCCGAGGTACATCAGCAGCAGGTTGTCCGCCAGCACCAGCACCACCATGCTCGCGATGAACAGGTTGGTGTAGGCGAAGAAGCGGGAGTAGCCCTCCTCCCCGCGCATGTACCAGGAGGCGAACATGTGGATCAGGAAGCCAACGCCGGTCACCACCGAGAGCATGGTCAGCGACAGGCCGTCCAGCACCAGATTGACGCCGATGTTGAAATCGCCCACCGCCATCCAGGTCCACAGCGGCTGGCTGAAGGCCTCGCGTCCGTTGTTAAAGAAGTCAACGCCAGCAATCACCGTTACCAGCGCCGCCAGCCCGACGGAGCCCATCCCCACCGCGGCGGAGAGGTTTTCCGACCAGCGGCCACGGGAGAACGACAGAAGCAGAAAGCCAATCAATGGCAAAATAATGGTTAAGGCAAGCATGTTCATCCACGCAACTCACTTACTGAATCGATATTCAGGTTCTGGCGACGGCGATGCAGCTGGAGCAGCAGCGCCAGGCCAATACTGGCTTCCGCTGCCGCAAGGCTAATCGCGAGGATATACATCACCTGGCCGTCGGTCTGGCCCCAGTAGCTGCCCGCGACGACAAAAGCCAGCGCGGCGGCGTTAATCATGATTTCCAGCCCAATCAGCATGAACAGCAGGTTGCGGCGGATGATAAGCCCCGTCAGCCCGAGCACAAACAGAACGGCGGCAAGGATCAATCCGTGTTGTAAGGGGATCATACGTGCTCCTCCGTTTTTCTTTTCGCATCCGCCGGACGGTTGCTGAGCACCTCGCCCGGACGCTCTTCGCGGCCAACGTGGAAGGCCACTACCAGACCGGCCAGCAGCAGCATAGAGGCCAGCTCAACTGCCAGAACGTATGGCCCAAACAGGGTAATGCCTACCGCTTTCGCGCTAATCGAGGTGCCATCAATGCCCTGATCGTTAACGGTGAGGATGGCGTAAACCATCACCACCAGCAGCACGGCAGAGACCAGCCCCGGACCGATCCACACCTGCGGCTTCAGCCACTGGCGCTCCTGCTCGATCTCGGCTCCGCCAAGGTTAAGCATCATCACCACGAATACGAACAGCACCATAATGGCCCCGGCGTAGACGATGATCTCCAGCGCACCGGCGAAGTAGGCACCAAGGGAGAAGAAGACCCCGGAAATCGCCAGCAGGGAGACAATCAGGTATAGCAGCGCATGCACCGGATTGGTGTGCGTGATCACGCGTAGCGTAGTCACGATGGCAACAAGGCCACAGATATAAAAAGCGAACTCCATTGCCCCTCTCCTTACGGTAACAGGCCCTTGACGTCGATAGGTTTGGCTTCGTTTTCCGCCTCGCCCTTATCTTTGCCGTCGATTGCCATACCTGCCATCCGGTAGAAGTTATATTCCGGATATTTACCCGGACCGGAGATCAGCAGATCCTCTTTTTCGTAAACCAGGTCCTGACGCTTGAACTCGCCCAGCTCGAAGTCTGGCGTAAGCTGGATTGCGGTAGTCGGACAAGCCTCTTCACACATGCCACAGAAGATGCAGCGTGAGAAGTTGATACGGAAAAACTCTGGATACCAGCGGCCATCGACGGTTTCCGCTTTTTGCAGCGAAATACAGCCTACGGGGCAGGCTACCGCACACAGGTTACAGGCAACGCAGCGCTCTGCGCCGTCCGGATCGCGGGTTAATACAATACGGCCACGGTAGCGCGGCGGCAGATAAACCGGCTCTTCCGGATACATACGGGTTTCGCGTTTGGCAAACGCGTGCAGGCCGATCATCCAGATACTGCGTACCTGGGTGCCGAAACCTACGATTAACTCTTTTAAGGTCATGGTCTTTTCATCCCTTATTGCGCCTGCCACAGAATGACAGCCGCCGTTACCAGCAGGTTGATTAGCGTAAGCGGCAGGCACACTTTCCAGCCGAAGGACATCACCTGGTCATAACGCGGACGCGGTAATGCTGCGCGAATCAAAATGAACATCATCATGAAGAATGCTGTTTTCAGGGCAAACCAGACGAACGGAGGTAAGAACGGGCCGTGCCAGCCACCGAAGAACAGGGTGACGATCAGCGCGGACACGGTAACGATAGCAACGTACTCACCCACAAAGAACAGACCGAACTTCATGCCGGAGTATTCAATGTGGTAACCGTCCGCCAGCTCCTGCTCGGCCTCTGGCTGGTCAAACGGATGACGGTGACACACCGCAACGCCTGCAATCGCAAAGGTGATGAAACCAAAGAACTGGGGAATGATGTTCCACAGGTGCGTCTGGTTGTTGACGATGTCGGTCATATTGAATGAACCGGCCTGCGCCACAACGCCCATCAGCGACAGCCCGAGGAATACCTCGTAGCTGAGCGTCTGGGCAGAGGCGCGCATCGCCCCCAGCAGGGAGTATTTGTTGTTACTCGACCAGCCGGCAAACAGCACCGCGTAGACCGTCAACCCCGCCATCATCAGGAAGAAGAGGATGCCGATGTTAAGGTCCGCGACTACCCACGTCGGGCTGACCGGCACAATGGCAAAGGCCAGCAGCAGCGAGGTAAAGGCGATCATCGGGGCGAGGGTGTAGATCATGCGATCCGAGAAGCGCGGGATCCAGTCCTCTTTAAAGAACATCTTGATCATGTCCGCCACCAGCTGGAGTGAGCCACCCCAGCCTACGCGGTTCGGTCCATAACGGTTCTGGAACAGGCCGAGCAGACGACGCTCGGCAAAGCTCATGAACGCGCCGCAGATGACCACCACCAGCAGGATCGCCAACGCCTTAAGAATGCCGATCAGGATATCAATCAGCTCCGGTGTTAACCAACTCATTGCTGTGCCTCCTGCAAGTTCTCAAGACGTGCGCCCGCCAGCACCGGTGCGATGCCCGGCATACCCATCGGCAAGCCTACCTGCCCTGCTGTCAAACCGTCTGCAATCACCAGCGGCAGGGTTACCGTCTGGCCCTCGTAGCTAAATGCGACCTGTGCGCCCGCATTGACGCCAAGCTTCGCGGCATCTGCCGGGTTAAGCTTGATGTACGGCTGCGGCATCCTGCTCTGGAACACCGGAGAGCGCTGGGACATCTCATCGCTGCCGAAGAGGTGATAGTACGGTGCAACGCGCCATTTCCCCTCTTCCGCCTGGAAGCCCGCCGGTACGCGATCGAAATACTCCAGCCCGTTGGCAGAGGCTTCGATCAGACGCACGCCTGGATCGCCATGACGCAGTTTGCCACCCACTTCGGCCTGGAACTTGTTCCACGCCTGCGGTGAGTTCCAGCCCGGTGCCCAGGCAAACGGAATTTGCGAGCGCGGTGCGGACGGCTGGTTGTTCCCTTCCATCGAGAAGGCGAACATGGTGTCTTTATCCTGCGGCTGACGCGGCTCGTGCACGTTGATATTGGCGCGCATCGCCGTCCGGCCGCTGTAGCGGTGCGGTTCACGGGCCAGTTTCTGACCGCGAATGCGGAAGCTGGCGTCCGGCGCGGCATCTTTGATACCGGCCAGCTGCGGCAGTTGGGCAATTGCGGCGTCGATCACGTGATCGAGCTGGGTCCAGTCGACTTCGCGGTTCAGTACGGTGCTGTGCAGGGAGTGCAGCCAGCGCCAGCTCTCCAGCATCACGGCGCTGCTGTCGTAGTAGGCCGGATCGTAAACCTGGAAGAAGCGCTGGGCGCGACCTTCGTTGTTGATCACCGTCCCGTCGCTTTCGGCGAAGCTTGCCGCCGACAGCACCAGGTGCGCTTTCTCCATGATCGCCGTGCGCTGATGATCAATGACCATCACCAGCGGCGCTTTCGAGAGCGCAGCATCAACGCGGGCCGCAGAGGCGTGACGATGGAGATCGTTCTCCAGCACCACCACGGCATCCGCCGCGCCGCTCTCCAGTTCGCTCAGGGCGTCATCAAGGGAGCCGCCGCCGATCATACCGAGGCCGACGCTATTCACCGCCCGGGCAATCATGGTTACGCCAACGTCTGCGCCGCGTCCCTTCAGGGCCTTGGCCACGTTCGCTGCCGCCTGGATCACTTCGGCGCTACCGGCGTTGGTGCCGGAGATAATCAGCGGTTTTTTCGCCCCGGCCAGCGCCTGGACAATCACATCAATTTTGTTCTGCAGATCGCGATCGATACCCTCGACCGCTGGCGCAGAGCCGTCCAGCGCATTGGCGATGGCAAAGCCTAAGCGCGCCTGGTCCTCTACCGGAGCGCGGTAGGTCCACGCGGCGATATCGTCCAGACGGGTGCTGTCAACGTTGGTCACGAACAGCGGATGCTTGGCACGCTGGCCGATGTTAAGGATCGCGGCAATCTGCCAGTCGGCCACTTTCTGGGCCGCGGCCATCTCACGCGCTTTGCCTTTCACCGCCTGACGCACCGCCAGCGCGGCACGCGCACCGGTCTGGGTCAGATCTTCACCGAGGATCAGCACCGCGTCGTAGCTCTCAATTTCGCGCAGCGCCGGGGTATGGATGCCCCCTTCGCGCAGCACCTTCAGGGCCAGCTCAAGACGCTCCTGCTCACCTTTGGCGATGCCGGTATAGAAGTTCCCGGCACCCACCAGTTCACGCAGGGCAAAGTTGCTCTCGACGCTGGCGCGTGGGGAGCCGATACCGATCACTTTCTTCGACTGGCGCAGAATATCTGCCGCACCCTGCATCGCCTGCTCGGCGTTGAGGGCGATCAGATCGTCGCCGCGACGCTGAACCGGCTGGCGCGGACGATCCTTCAGGTTCACGTAGCCGTAGCCAAAACGGCCGCGGTCGCAGAGGAAGTAGTGGTTAACGGTGCCGTTATAGCGGTTTTCGATACGACGCAGCTCGCCGTAGCGTTCGCCGGGGCTGGTGTTACAGCCGAGGGAGCACTGCTGGCAGATGCTCGGCGCAAACTGCATATCCCACTTACGGTTGTAGCGCTCGGAGTGCGTTTTGTCGGTAAAGACGCCGGTCGGGCAGATCTCAACCAGGTTGCCGGAGAACTCGCTCTCCAGCACGCCATCTTCCGGGCGGCCAAAGTAGACGTTGTCATGCGCGCCATAGACGCCCAGATCGGTACCGTCAGCGTAGTCTTTGTAGTAGCGTACGCAGCGGTAGCAGGCGATGCAGCGGTTCATCTCATGGGAGATGAATGGCCCCAGATCCTGGTTGCGGTGGGTGCGTTTCGTAAAGCGATAGCGGCGGAAGCTATGACCCGTCATGACGGTCATATCCTGCAGGTGGCAGTTGCCCCCCTCTTCACAGACCGGACAGTCGTGCGGATGGTTGGTCATCAGCCACTCTACGACGCTCTCACGGAACTGCTTTGCCTCTTCGTCATCGATAGAGATAAAGGTGTTGTCCGTCGCGGGTGTCATACAGGACATCACCAGGCGACCGCGCGTATCTTCCGCGTTCTGGTACTGCTTCACCGCACACTGGCGGCAAGCGCCGACGCTTCCCAGCGCCGGATGCCAGCAAAAATACGGGATATCAAGACCTAACGAGAGACATGCCTGTAGCAGGTTGTCCGCCCCGTTGACCTCGTAATCTTTGCCGTCTACATGAATCGTAGCCATTAGCATGCTTCCAAAATAAATAAACTTTTAGATTACCAGCGCGTCTTGAGCAGGTTAGGCTGAATACCGTTGATCAGGTGGGTATTGCTAAACTGCTGCTTGATGCCTGCTTCGAATTCTTCGCGGAAATATTTTATTGCACTCTGCAGAGGCTCTACCGCGCCTGGCGCATGGGCACAAAAGGTTTTACCCGGCCCCAGGAATCGACACAGCTGCTCAAGCGTCTCGATATCGCCAGGCTGACCTTCGCCGCGCTCAAGGGCGCGCAGGATCTTCACGCTCCACGGCAGGCCGTCGCGACAAGGCGTACACCAGCCACAGGATTCGCGGGCAAAAAACTCTTCCAGGTTGCGCACCAGCGATACCATGTTGATTTCGTGGTCCACCGCCATCGCCAGCGCAGTACCCAGACGGCTGCCGGCTTTGCCAATGCTGGCAAACTCCATCGGCAGGTCGAGGTGCGCATCGGTGAGGAAGTCGGTTCCCGCGCCGCCCGGCTGCCAGGCCTTGAACTTCAGCCCATCGCGCATGCCGCCAGCGTAGTCTTCAAGGATCTCGCGTGCGGTAGTGCCAAACGGCAACTCCCAGACGCCGGGATTTTTCACGCGGCCGGAGAAGCCCATCAGCTTGGTGCCGTTGTCTTCGCTTTTCGAGATACCCTGATACCACTCGACGCCGTTAGCGAGGATCGCCGGGACGTTACACAGGGTTTCAACGTTATTTACGCAGGTCGGCTTGCCCCACACCCCGGAGCTTGCCGGGAACGGCGGCTTGGAGCGCGGGTTGGCACGGCGGCCTTCCAGGGAGTTGATCAGCGCGGTCTCTTCACCGCAGATGTAGCGCCCTGCCCCGGTGTGGACAAACAGCTCGAAGTCGAAGCCGGTGCCGAGAATATTTTTACCCAGCAGCCCCGCCTCGGTCGCTTCGGCGATGGCGCGGCGCAGGCGCTCGGCGGCCTCAATATATTCACCGCGCAGGAAGATGTAGCCCCGGTACGCTTTCAGCGCAAAGGCGGAGATCAGCATCCCTTCCACCAGCAGGTGCGGGAGCTGCTCCATCAGCAGGCGGTCTTTATAGGTGCCCGGCTCCATCTCATCGGCGTTACACAGCAGGTAACGGATGTTCATGGATTCGTCTTTCGGCATCAGGCTCCACTTCAAACCGGTGGAGAAGCCCGCGCCGCCGCGCCCTTTCAGGCCCGAATCTTTAACCGCGTTAACGATCTCATCAGGTGCCATGCCGGTGAGCGCCTTACGCGCCCCGGCGTAGCCGTTTTTGCTCTGGTACTCATCCAGCCAGACCGGCTGCTTATCTGCACGCAGACGCCAGGTTAGCGGATGGGTTTCAGGAGTCAGGATAATGTTTTTCATTATTTATACTGCTCCAGCAGGTCAGGGATGGCTTCCGGCGTCAGATAGCTGTGCGTATCGTCGTCGATCATCATTGTTGGACCCTTGTCGCAGTTCCCCAGGCAGCAGGTCGGCAGCAGGGTGAAACGGCCATCAAAGGTGGTCTGTCCCGGCTTGATATCGAGTTTTTTCTCAATTGCGGCCTGGATGCCCTGATAACCAGTGATATGGCACACTACGCTATCGCAGTAGCGGATAACGTGACGGCCCACCGGCTGGCGGAAGATCTGGCTGTAGAAGGTAGCGACACCCTCTACGTCGCTGGCCGGAATATCCAGCACCTCGGCGATGGCGTAGATCGCCCCATCCGGCACCCAGCCACGCTGCTTCTGAACGATTTTCAGCGCTTCGATGGACGCCGCACGCGGGTCTTCGTAGTGGTGCTTCTCGTGCTCAATAGCATCACGCTCTGCCGCACTCAGCTCAAAAGCCTCGGTCTGTGGTTGTTGATTCTCGTGCATAATTAGCGGTCCACGTCTGACATAACAAAATCGATACTACCCAGATAGACAATCAGGTCAGAGACCAGGCTGCCACGGATCGCCGCAGGGATCTGCTGCAGGTGCGGGAAGCTCGGCGTACGCACGCGGGTGCGGTAGCTCATGGTGCTGCCATCGCTGGTCAGGTAGTAGCTGTTGATACCCTTGGTTGCCTCAATCATCTGGAAGGATTCGTTGGCCGGCATGACCGGGCCCCAGGAAACCTGCAGGAAGTGGGTGATTAGGGTTTCAATATGCTGAAGCGTGCGCTCTTTCGGCGGCGGCGTCGTCAGCGGGTGATCCGCCTTGAACGGGCCTTCCGGCATGTTGTTGAGGCACTGCTCAAGAATGCGCAGGCTCTGGCGCAGCTCTTCCACCTTCAGCATCACGCGGGTGTAGGCATCGCTGATGCCGCCGCCAACCGGGATCTCAAAGTCGAAGTTTTCATAGCCAGAGTAAGGACGCGCCTTACGCACGTCGAAGTCGATACCGGTAGCACGCAGGCCAGCCCCGGTGGTGCCCCACTCCAGCGCCTCTTTCGCGCCGTAGGCGGCTACGCCCTTCGAACGGCCAATCAGAATGGTGTTGCGCAGCGCGGCTTTCTCGTAGGAGTCCAGACGCTTCGGCATCCACTCGAGGAACTCACGCAGTAGGCGGTCCCAGCCGCGCGGCAGATCGTGCGCCACGCCGCCAATGCGGAACCAGGCCGGGTGCATACGGAAGCCGGTGATGGCCTCAACCAGATCGTAGATTTTCTGGCGATCGGTGAAGGCGAAGAAGACCGGCGTCATCGCCCCGACGTCCTGAATAAAGGTCGAGATATAGAGTAGGTGACTGTTGATACGGAACAGCTCGGAGAGCATGACGCGGATAACATCAACGCGCTCAGGCACCTTGATACCTGCCAGCTTCTCAACCGCCAGCACGTACGGCATCTCGTTCACGCAGCCACCGAGGTATTCGATACGGTCAGTGTATGGAATGTAGCTGTGCCAGGACTGACGCTCGCCCATCTTCTCTGCGCCACGGTGGTGGTAACCGATATCCGGCACGCAGTCGACGATCTCTTCACCATCAAGCTGCAGGATAATACGGAACGCACCATGCGCCGACGGGTGGTTCGGGCCGAGGTTGAGGAACATAAAGTCCTCATTGGCAGTGCCGCGCTTCATGCCCCACTCTTCCGGCTTGAAGGTCAGCGCCTCCATCTCCAGATCCTGCTTGGCTTTGGTCAGCTCAAACGGATCGAACTCGGTGGCGCGCGCCGGGTAGTCTTTACGCAGCGGGTGGCCGGTCCAGGTCTGCGGCATCATGATGCGCGTCAGGTGCGGGTGGCCTTCGATATTGATGCCAAACATCTCCCAGGTTTCACGCTCGTACCAGTTGGCGTTGGGGAAGAGTTTGGTGAAGGTCGGCACGTTGAGATCGTTTTCTGACAGCGCGACCTTGAGCATGATGTCGCGGTTACGCTCGATGGAGAGCAGGTGGTAGAAAACGGAAAAATCCGCGGCGGGCAGACCGTCGCGGTGCGTGCGTAGACGTTCGTCCATGCCGTGCAGATCGTACAGCATGACGTAAGGCTTCGGCAGTTTCTTTAAGAAATCGCCCACTTCCAGTAACTGTTCACGCTTTACCCAAACAACAGGGACGCCGGTGCGGGTCGCCTGAACGGTAAAGGCATCCGGCCCAAAACGGTTGCGCAGTTCGCCAATAACTGGGTCATCCAGGTGATCCCGGGTTTGCCAGAACGCGTCTTGCGCGGTTAAGTCGGTCATAATGTTCACCATTGCAAAGGGTCCGTGGTGACTGCCGGGCGTGGCTTCGCGCTATAAGTTTATTATGCGAAGGAGTTTTCCACGGCCCGCAGGCGCAAATTAAATCTCGTCCGGCGTACGCAGGTTGGTAACAGCAATGCGTTCGCCGCGTTTGCGCTCGCGCTCTGACTGCATGTTGGCGCGATAGACGCCCTGGTCGCCCACTACCCATGAGAGCGGACGACGCTCTTTGCCAATCGACTCCTGGAGCAGCATCAGCGCCTGCATATAGGCTTCCGGACGCGGCGGGCAGCCCGGGATATACACATCAACCGGGAGGAATTTATCAACGCCCTGCACCACAGAGTAGATGTCGTACATGCCGCCGGAGTTGGCGCAGGCACCCATGGAGATAACCCACTTCGGCTCCAGCATCTGATCGTACAGACGCTGAATAACCGGGGCCATTTTGGTAAACGGCGTACCGGCGATCACCATCAGGTCGGCCTGGCGAGGCGAGGCGCGCAGGACTTCCGCACCAAAGCGTGCCACGTCGTGCACCGCCGTAAAGGAGGTCACCATCTCAACGTAGCAGCAGGAGAGACCGAAGTTGTACGGCCAAATAGAGTTTTTACGACCCCAGTTAACCATGCCGTGCATAACGTCTTCGAGCTTGCCCATGAATACGCTGCGGTTAACTTCTTGCTCGAGGGGGTCGGTTACGATCTCCTGTTTTTGCAGGGGGTAACGGTCGTTCTCACCGTTGGGATCGATGCGGGTGAGCGTGTAATCCATCTTATTGCCTCGCTGTTAGCGTTGACGGTTAGTGATATTGCCTGACTCAGGGTTGAAGCGCTCGCGGCGTGAACGCGCGGGCGTCCAGTCCAGCGCGCCAATACGCACCAGATAAACCAGACCAGCCAGCAGCACTAAAATAAAAATTGCAGCCTCAACAAAGCCAACCCAGCCGCTTTCGCGAATGGAGGTTGACCATGCAAACAGGTAAAGCGCTTCGACGTCGAAGATGACGAAGAACATGGCGACCAGATAGAACTTGGCAGAGAGGCGCAGACGAGCGGTGCCAACGGAATCGATACCCGATTCAAAAGGCGTGTTCTTGTGCCGCGCGCGGGCGCGCCCGCCCAGTAACCAGCCGCCGACCAGCATCAGGCAGCATAAGCCAATGGCAACAATAAGAAAGATCGCGAATGCCCAGTGATGAGCAATAACTTCAGTGGATGTTGACATACGCATTGCTTAACTCAAAAAGTGGCACCGTTACCTCTGCTCTTCTCGGCAGATGGACGCCACACTGTTTAAGGGAGGAACAAAAAAAACCTTACACTCACTGTTAGAAACGGCTTAGACAGCTAAATGATGGGGTTTTTTACTCCTTTCTATAACCTTTTGTCAACTTAGAACAAAAGTTCCTTCACATTAGTTTACAGCGGTAGCAATTCATTAACATAAAATGCCTTTTTTTCCACCAACACCCATTTTTTATAGGGCGTTTAGCGATGTTGAATCGTGTCCGTTGTGCGCTGATACAAAAAGTACCCTCTTATTTTGACAGGATTTTGGCAGGATTCCTCCCCCTCTATGGGAGTATTTTCTTGATCTGCGACACGCTTTTGTTAATTCACACAAAAAAACGGCAACAATCAGACTTGTTTTTTAACATGAACTTTCGCTATGCATAGTAGCATACAAAGCAGGGTTAAATAGCGGCGGGCGCGCTTAACTGACTGATGTACAACGCGTTAAAAAATGATTCTTGATAATTAGTGCGGAAATAGCGTTTGAAACGCGCCGCTGGCAAATTTTATGCTACCAGCGACTCGCTCTGTTTTTCAGGAGATGTTATCTGCTTCAGGCAATCCTGTTACCTACGTTCCCGGCTACTCAAAGTCCCCTTCAACGATCAAAGAGCCATCTCCCCCCTGAGGTGTAGCAGCACCATAGTGCCAGGGCGTCTGGTAATCCGCCATAGCCTGAAAAACGACCTGAGCCAGTTCATTCTGGCTTTGCGGATTATGACAGAGGAGATATTCAGTCTCCGCCAGCACAGGCAGACCGTCGCTCGGTCCCAGCACCCGCAGATCGGCACTCATCATCTCTACCGGCCTGGCTGTGATCCCCAGTCCAGCCTTGACCGCCGACTTCACCGCCGAGAGCGTCGAGGCTACGTAGGCCATACGCCACGGAATACCGGCAGCATCAAGAGTATTGAGCACGCTGTCGCGGAAAGGGTTGGGATCGTCAAGGAAGACCAGCGGCAGCGTCTCGCCTTTCTGCAGGACATACTCTGCCGCACAATACCAGTGCGTAGGCGAAGTACGCAGCGTCAAATGTTCAAACTGGTGGGGCCGATGGGTAGTGACCATAAGATCAACCTCCTGGGCCGCGAGCATCTCAGCCATTGAGAGATTACGCTTAACCCGCACGTCCAGCGCCAGTCTGGGATAGCTCGAACTGATACGATTTAACAGAAACGGTAAAATAGTATCCGCAGAGTCGTCCGAGGCGCCGACGGTTAATACTCCCTGCAAATTATTAAACATTAATGAGCTACAGGCCTCATCATTAAAGCGCAGGATTTTTCGGGCATAGCCCAGCAGTTGGATGCCGTGTTCAGTTAGCAGCTTATTCCGACCATGGCGAACGAAAAGCTCCTTGCCTACCAGCTGCTCCAGACGCTGCATCTGCTGGCTCACCGCTGATTGCGTTCGGCATACCGCCACGGCGGCAGCCGCAAAGGTGTTTAAGTCGGCGACGGCAACGAACGTTCTCAGCAGATCGAGGTCGAGATTGAGTATCGGACGATTTGCATTAATCATATGTTTTCACTTACAGGGTACTCCTGACGAGCGCCCCGGCTTTTGCTGTGTTCAAAGATTTAAGCAATCCCCGTTGAGAGGCGGTCTGCACAATCGGTACAAAACCGATCGTTGCTAATAATTCGCTTACGTTCACGAACCTCTATATATACATACAGCATTACACTGTAAATTATTTTAAGAAGCCGCATGCTATTACTGCATCACTGAACGCGATCGAAAATCATTTACCGAATCATCTCAGGAAGATTAGCGGGAAAAAATTCTTAATATCAATTAATTGTATATTCAGTCAGAGAATTACACGGGTACCATTATCGCTTTTAGCCGTAGTCTCTGCTGGTCATCTTACCTCATACCCGCATCAGTTATAAGTACCTATGCGGATGACCTTAACCCCCCCTGATGTTATACCGGGGAGCCTGATGCTATTAATATTAACAATCGTCCATCATCGCAAGGTGTCGTATTAAATAATTATTAATTAATAATAGAATCTGTTCTAAATAGTACTTAACATTAGATCTACACTCAGTTCTGTTTACCCCGCCTCGCTCCTCCATTTCTGCACATCAGCGCTTAAGGTAATAACAAAAAACGGCCCGGCAGCAATGCTGAATACAGTGATAACAGCGGCAATTTTGCGATGCAGCAACAGATTAAGCCAAAATTGATATTTTTATCGAAATTATTAGCAGTTTAACCCGCGCGTTCGCAGCGTAAAAAACCGGTGGCGTCCGGTAGTCAGGGGCAAAATCTTCTTCTGTGCACCCTTCTAAACTGGCATTCGGGGGAGTACATTGTTCCGTGCTGACTTCCACGGCAGGGAGTAGCACCAACAGCTAAAAGGTCAACGATTCATGTCCCCCATCGAAAAATCCAGCAAATTAGACAATGTCTGTTATGACATTCGTGGTCCGGTTCTGAAAGAGGCAAAACGTCTTGAAGAAGAGGGTAACAAGGTACTGAAGCTTAATATCGGTAACCCTGCCCCCTTTGGCTTCGACGCCCCCGATGAGATCCTCGTAGACGTTATCCGTCACCTTCCGACGGCGCAGGGCTACAGCGACTCCAAAGGACTCTACAGCGCGCGCAAAGCGATTATGCAGCACTATCAGGCACGCGGCATGCGCGACGTCACCGTAGAAGATATCTATATCGGTAACGGCGTTTCTGAGCTGATCGTGCAGTCCATGCAGGCGCTGCTCAACAGCGGCGATGAGATGCTGGTTCCGGCCCCGGACTATCCCCTGTGGACGGCGGCTGTGTCGCTCTCCGGTGGCAAAGCGGTACACTATCTTTGCGATGAATCGTCTGACTGGTTCCCGGATCTGGATGATATCCGGGCGAAAATCACCCCCCGCACCCGGGGAATTGTGATCATCAATCCAAACAACCCCACCGGCGCGGTCTACTCCAAAGAGCTGCTGCTGGAGATAGTGGAAATCGCCCGCCAGCACAACCTGATTATCTTCGCCGATGAAATCTACGATAAGATCCTCTACGACGAGGCGGAGCACCACTCCATCGCCGCGCTGGCCCCTGACCTGCTGACGATTACCTTTAACGGCCTCTCTAAAACCTACCGCGTGGCCGGTTTCCGCCAGGGCTGGATGGTGCTTAACGGGCCGAAGAAGCACGCGAAAGGCTATATTGAAGGGCTGGAGATGCTGGCCTCCATGCGACTGTGCGCTAACGTGCCAGCCCAGCACGCTATCCAGACCGCGCTTGGCGGTTACCAGAGCATTAGCGAATTTATCGTGCCCGGCGGACGCCTCTATGAGCAGCGTAACCGTGCCTGGGAGCTGATTAACGAGATCCCCGGCGTGACCTGCACCAAACCAAAAGGCGCGCTCTATATGTTCCCGAAAATTGACATCAAACGCTTTAATATCCATGACGACCAGAAAATGGTGCTGGATTTCCTGCTGCAGGAGAAGGTGCTGCTGGTGCAGGGAACGGCCTTTAACTGGCCATGGCCGGATCACGTGCGTATTGTGACCCTGCCGCGTCTGGACGATCTGGAGATGTCTATCAACCGCTTTAGCCGCTTCCTCTCCGGCTACCATCAGTAAGCTTAACAAGGGGAAGATTTGCATCTTCCCCAGCTCTCTGCGCACAATGGATCCTTAGTGCCGTTACTGACAGGGTCCATTATGAGTACGAGTCAAAGCCACTTCTTCGCCCATCTCTCCCGCCTGAAGCTGATCAATCGCTGGCCGCTGATGCGCAACGTGCGTACCGAAAACGTCTCCGAGCATAGTTTACAGGTGGCGATGGTTGCTCATGCCCTGGCCGCGATTAAAAATCGCAAGTTTGGCGGCCAGGCTAATCCTGAACGCATTGCCCTGCTGGCCATGTACCACGACGCCTCAGAGGTGCTGACCGGCGATCTGCCAACGCCAGTAAAGTATTTCAACTCGCAGATTGCCCAGGAGTATAAGGCTATCGAAAAGATCGCCCAGCAGAAGCTGGTAGATATGGTGCCGGAAGAGCTGCGAGATATTTTTGCCGGACTGATCGATGAGCAGCAATATAGCGAAGAGGAGAAGTCGCTGGTGAAGCAGGCTGATGCCCTTTGCGCCTATCTGAAGTGCCTGGAGGAGCTATCCGCTGGCAACAACGAGTTCTCGCTGGCGAAGTCACGGCTGGAGAAGACCCTCGCCGCCCGCCGCAGCCCGGAGATGGACTACTTTATGGCAGTGTTTGTGCCGAGCTTCCATCTGTCGCTGGATGAGATAAGCCAGGATTCACCATTGTAAGCATAACGCCGGGTGGCGGCTGCGCCTTACCCGGCCTACGAATAATCAAAACGGAAACAGCATCGGGATCAGCACCACGCACACCACCATCACCATCAGCGTGAACGGTACGCCAATTTTCACGAAATCACTGAAGCTATAGTTCCCCGGCCCCAGCACCAGAGTGTTAACCGGGGAGGAGACTGGGGTCATAAAGGCTGCCGACGCTGCCATAGCTACCATCATGGCAAAGGGGTACGGTGAAACGCCCATCGATTTGGCCGTTGCTAGCGCAATGGGGGCCATCAGCACCGCCGTGGCAGTATTAGAGATAAACAGCCCGATGGTGGCGCACATGATGAACAGGCAGAGCAGCATCATGTATGGCCCATAGCCGCCACCAAACTGCATCAGTCCCTTCACCACCAGATCGACGCCGCCGGTTTTTTGCAGCGCCAGGGCGAACGGCATCATACCCACGATAAGAATGATGCTCGGCCAGTGGATCGCTTTATAGGCGCTGGCGGCATCAATACAGCGAAATTTGCCCATTAACAGGCAGGCGATAATCGCCGCCACCGGGTTTGGGATCTCATCGGTTAGCATCAGGGCGACCATCAGCAGCAGGCAGAAGATGGCGTGGGGAGCCTGGCTGTGGGCAGGCGAAGCGTCCCCGGCCTCGATGGGCATATTCAACACCACAAAATCGCGCCCTTTCTGCGCCAGCTGGCTAATCAATTTCCAGTTGCCGACTACCAGAAAAATATCCCCCAGCTGTAGAGGCTCATCCCCCACCGGCCCGCTAATCGCGCTCCCGTCACGCTTAATACCGACCATGTTCAGACCGTAACGGGTACGAAAGCCGATTTCGCGCACGGTTTTACCGATCAGCTCCGAGTCAGGGATCAGCGACACCTCCGCCATCCCGACGTCCAGCGCCTGGTCGGAGAAGTACTCGCCACGCAGGATCATCGGCTCCAGCAGCTGCTCGCTGCAAAACTCGCGTAGATCGACCTCGGCGGCGGACATGTCGATCAGCAGCACGTCCCCGGCGCGAAACTCCGATACGCCGTTGACGTTAACGATCACCCGGCGAAAACGACGCCAGCGTTCAACCCCAATGACGTTGGCCCCGTAGCGCTCCCGGAGTTTGAGATCGTCGAGGCGCTGACCAACCATCGGCGAGCCGGGGCGGATAGCCAGCCGCCGGGCGCGCCCCGCCAGACGATACTCTTTGATCAGATCGCGGAAGGTGCGCCGCTTCCAGCCGTCATGCGGCCCCGTCTGCCCTTCGCTCTTCAGAGCAAAGCGCATCACCAGCATATAGATGATGCCCAGCAGCAGAATAGTCAGCCCCAGCGGGGTGACGCTAAAGAAGCCGAAGCCCGGCAGCCCCTCGCGCAGCAGCTCGCTGTTTACCACCAGGTTAGGCGGCGTGGCCACCAACGTCATCATGCCGCTGATGAGGCCAGCAAAGCTCAGCGGCATCATCAGGCGCGACGGGGAGATCTGCATCCGCATTGAGACGCTGAGCACCACGGGAATAAAGATAGCGACCACGCCGGTAGAGCTCATAAAGGCCCCCAGCCCGGCAACGGTGAGCATCAGCAGCACCAGCATCTTGATTTCACTGCTGCCCGCTACGTTCACCAGCCAGGCACCCATGCTGGTGGCAACCCCGGTACGCACCAGGCCGTCGCCGATAATAAATAGCGCGGCGATAAGAATAACGTTGGGATCGCTAAAGCCAGAGAAGGCCTCGCTGAGGGTCAGGGTGCCGCTCAGGCTGAAGGCAACGATCACCAGCAGTGCAATGGCGTCCATGCGCACCTTGCCGGTGGCAAAGAGTACGACGGCAATGGCCAGCAAACACAGCACCCAAATCAGTTCACCGTTCACAACGTATCCTTGTTAATTGCGGGGATAGCGGAAGTGTGCCATAAAAAAGCCCCGCTCAGGCGGGGCTAAATCAATAGGATGAGCGGTTGTTACCCATTTTTGCTTATTTGCGCGCTGCCGTCGGCCTGACGGGTCACGGCGATCTCCTCCAGGCTGTGCAGGACGAAATCGGCATCGCTCAGGCAGGGCGTCTCCGCCGGGGCGTTAACGGCAATCATGTGGCAGCCAGCGGCGAGGCCGGAGAGGATCCCGGCGGGTGCATCTTCCACCACTACGCAGGCCTGCGGCGCAAGCCCCAGCAGCTCCGCTCCCAGCAGATAGGCATCCGGCTCCGGTTTGCCCCGCTTAACCCGCTCGGCGGTAACAAAGACCTCCGGCAGAGGCAGGCCCGCTGCCCGATGGCGGGCGCGGGCAACAGGCATCGATCCCGAGGTCACTATCGCCCACGGGATCGCCAGCTCGTTAAGCCGATTGAGGAGCGCCACCGCGCCGGGCAGCGCCACAATGCCGGTGGTGTCACTCGCCTCTATCTCCTCCAGGCGGGTAAACTCGGCGGCGATCTCCGCCTCGCTGCGTCCCGCCATAAAGTGACGTAGCGAGGTAATCGCCTGCTTACCGTGGATAAAACCCAGCACCTCGTCGTGAGAAAGATTGAAGCGATCGGCCCAGTTGCACCAGGCTCGCTCTACGGCTGGCAGGGAGTCCACCAGCGTACCGTCTAAATCAAACAGGAAACCCTGACACTGCACGGCGGCCCCCATCAGGCGTTAACGATCTGGTTAATTTCATTTGCACTCAGGTGGTACTGGCGCGGACAGGCGTGCCAGGCTCCCAGCATACGCTGATATTTTTCCCACATTGGCGTCTGGGCATTGAAGCCGTGGGTTCCGGCATCAAAATGGGTGTAGCGCCCTTCGGTGTTGACCATAAAGCGCACATAGCTCAGGTAGCGCGCCTCGGTGGCGGCATCGAAGCCTAAAAACGTGACCCGGCGCTCGTCGATGGACTGGGTATCTTTCAGGTTGGCCCAGGAGACGTGCAGCGCGTGGTACATCTCCATGATGTCGATAACGGTGCGGCAGGTCTCCTCCGGCAGCTCGCCAAACTCGCGGTCCAGCTCGCGCATTTGCAGGCCAAAGCCGCGTTCGACGATGGTTTGCAGGCGGCGGTAGCGTTCGGCGTTGGTGGGATCGAGCATCGTCATCATTTTGTACTGATTGGATAAAATCAGCCGTTGGGCATTGGTCATTTCCATCTTACACTCCCGTATCATGTCGGAAAAAAAGAGGCACATAAATTATGTGCCTTCTTTTATATGTGTAATCGGGGGTGAATTACAAATCATCAAGGAAAGTTTTGTCGAGCTGACCAAATGCGCGCTTAAGCGTGTCAGCTAAGGCTTGATAATCCGGCTTGCCGGTGACCGGGGCCATTGTCTGGCCCGCATCCTGTAATTTACCGCGTACCTCATAGAACCACTGCAAAATACCCGGCGGCAGCGGCGTAACGGAGCGCTTGCCCAGCCACCACAGCCCCTGTAGCGGCAGGCTCAGGGCAAAAAGCGCGGTAGCCACCGCAGGACCCAGCTGGCCGCCAAGGGCTATTTGCCAGCAGAGGGTAAAGACGGCGACGGGGGGCATAATGCGGATCGCGTAGCGGGTAGCACGAATGACACGGTTATCAATAAAGACGGGAGCGAGGCTTTTTTCCATAGGCCAGGTCTTCGAATAGTGCTGACCCAGGCGAAACAAACTGAAAAAGCTCACAGGGCGATTCTCAGGAGTGTTCATGGCGTTACCTCAACTTCACATATAAAAATTAAAAAATTTGTGCAAAACAACAACTGCTCATGACAACGTTCAAAATATTTTGTCATCGCTACCCAGTATCGGGTATTCTGTGCCCGCCTGAGTGGGCCTTAGACGCAGAACGTCATGTCGTCAACGTAACGCCCAGTATGCCACTTCCTCACATGGGGTCAAAATGGCATAAACTCAACAGTATTCTCTTTCATCGTGCCAAAAAATCGTTCTGGCATGATGTTAATCATAAATGTCAGCGTCAACATGCGCTACGCTGAAAGACTCACTGACGTTTTTTTAGCCACGTATCAAAAATAGGTACTTCCATGTCGAGTAAGTTAGTACTGGTTCTGAACTGCGGTAGCTCCTCACTGAAATTTGCAATCATTGATGCAGTAAACGGTGAAGAGTACCTCTCTGGTTTAGCCGAATGCTTCCATCTTCCAGAAGCGCGTATCAAATGGAAAATGGACGGTGGTAAACAAGAAGCTGCTTTAGGTGCAGGTGCCGCTCACAGTGAAGCACTGAACTTTATCGTTAACACTATTCTGGCACAAAAACCAGAACTGTCTGCACAGCTGACCGCAATTGGTCACCGTATCGTGCACGGCGGCGAAAAATACACCAGCTCCGTGGTTATCGACGACTCCGTTATCCAGGGCATTAAAGACTCCGCCTCTTTTGCTCCGCTGCATAACCCGGCTCACCTGATCGGTATCGCTGAAGCGCTGAAATCCTTCCCGCAGCTGAAAGACAAGAACGTGGCCGTGTTTGATACCGCGTTCCACCAGACTATGCCGGAAGAGTCCTACCTCTACGCCCTGCCGTACAAACTGTACAAAGAGCACGGCGTTCGCCGCTACGGCGCACACGGCACCAGCCACTTCTACGTGACGCAGGAAGCAGCAAAAATGCTGAACAAGCCGGTAGAAGAGGTAAATATCATTACTTGCCACCTGGGCAACGGCGGCTCCGTTTCTGCTATCCGTAACGGCAAATGCGTTGATACCTCTATGGGTCTGACCCCGCTGGAAGGCCTGGTGATGGGTACTCGCTCCGGTGATATCGACCCGGCTATCATCTTCCACCTGCACGATACCCTGGGTATGAGCGTGGAAGAGATCAACAAAATGCTGACCAAAGAGTCCGGCCTGCTGGGCCTGACCGAAGTCACCAGCGACTGCCGCTATGTTGAAGACAACTACGCGAGCAAAGAAGACGCTAAACGTGCAATGGACGTTTACTGCCACCGCCTGGCGAAGTACATCGGCTCCTACACCGCGCTAATGGAAGGCCGTCTGGACGCGGTTGTCTTCACCGGTGGTATCGGTGAGAACGCGGCGATGGTTCGCGAACTCTCCCTGGGCAAACTGGGCGTGCTGGGCTTTGAGGTTGACCACGAGCGTAACCTGGCTGCCCGCTTCGGCAAATCTGGCTACATCAACAAAGAGGGTACCACCCTCGCGATGGTCATCCCGACCAACGAAGAGTTGGTGATCGCCCAGGACGCCAGCCGTCTGACTGCCTGATTCCACACCGCCAGCCCACGCTGGCGGTGCTGTTTTGTATCGCGCCAAATTATTGGCGGTAACGAAAAAGAGGATATACCGTGTCCCGTATTATTATGCTGATCCCTACCGGAACCAGCGTCGGCCTGACCAGCGTCAGCCTGGGCGTGATCCGTGCTATGGAACGCAAAGGCGTTCGTCTGAGCGTCTTTAAACCTATCGCCCAGCCGCGTGCCGGTGGCGATGCGCCAGACCAGACCACCACTATCGTGCGTGCGAACTCCAATCTGCCTGCCGCTGAGCCGCTGAAGATGAGCCACGTTGAGTCTCTGCTCTCCAGCAACCAGAAAGACGTGCTGATGGAAGAGATTATCGCCCGCTACCACGAGAGCGCGAAAGACGCAGAAGTGGTACTGGTTGAAGGCCTGGTCCCGACCCGCAAACACCAGTTTGCCCAGACGCTGAACTTCGAAATCGCCAAAACGCTGAACGCTGAGATCGTCTTTGTCATGTCTCAGGGTACCGATACCCAGGAGCAGCTGAAAGAGCGTATCGAGCTGACCCGCAACAGCTTCGGCGGTGTCAAGAACACCAACATCACCGGCGTGATCGTTAATAAACTGAACGCCCCGGTTGATGAGCAGGGCCGTACCCGTCCGGATCTCTCTGAGATCTTCGATGACTCCTCCAAAGCAAAAGTGATCAGCATCGATCCGGCGCAGCTGAGCGAATCCAGCTCCCTGCCGGTGCTGGGCGCAATCCCGTGGAGCTTCGATCTGATTGCCACCCGTGCAATCGATATGGCGAAACACCTGAATGCCACCATCGTTAACGAAGGCGATATCAATACCCGCCGCGTGAAGTCTGTGACCTTCTGTGCCCGTAGCATTCCGCACATGCTGGAGCACTTCCGTGCAGGCTCCCTGCTGGTGACCTCCGCTGACCGTCCGGACGTGCTGGTTGCCGCCTGCCTGGCCGCGATGAACGGCGTTGAGATCGGCGCGATCCTGCTGACCGGTGCCTATGAGATGGACGCTCGCGTGGCTAAGCTGTGCGAACGCGCCTTTGCCACCGGCCTGCCGGTATTCATGGTGAACACCAACACCTGGCAGACCTCGCTGAGCCTGCAGAGCTTCAACCTGGAAGTGCCGGCTGACGACCATGCGCGTATCGAGAAAGTGCAGGAGTATGTAGCAGGCTACGTTAACGCTGACTGGATCGAATCCCTGACCGCGACCTCCGAGCGTAGCCGCCGTCTCTCTCCGCCTGCGTTCCGCTACCAGCTCACCGAGCTGGCGCGCCAGGCTGGCAAACGCGTTGTGCTGCCGGAAGGTGACGAGCCGCGTACCGTTAAGGCCGCGGCCATCTGTGCCGAGCGCGGTATCGCGACCTGCGTGCTGCTGGGTAACCCGGATGAGATCACCCGCGTTGCGGCCTCTCAGGGCGTTGAGCTGGGCGCTGGCATCGAAATCGTTGACCCGGAAGTGGTGCGTGAAAGCTACGTTGCCCGTCTGGTTGAGCTGCGTAAGAGCAAAGGCATGACCGAAGCCGTTGCCCGTGAACAGCTGGAAGACAACGTGGTTCTCGGCACCCTGATGCTGGAGCAGGACGAAGTTGACGGTCTGGTTTCCGGTGCGGTTCACACCACAGCGAACACCATCCGTCCGCCGCTGCAGCTGATCAAAACGGCACCGGGCAGCTCGCTGGTCTCCTCCGTGTTCTTCATGCTGCTGCCGGAGCAGGTTTACGTTTACGGCGACTGCGCAATCAACCCGGATCCGACCGCTGAACAGCTGGCCGAAATTGCGATTCAGTCCGCTGACTCCGCGGTTGCCTTCGGTATCGAGCCGCGCGTAGCCATGCTCTCCTACTCTACCGGTAACTCCGGCGCGGGTAGCGACGTAGAGAAAGTGCGTGAAGCGACCCGTCTGGCGCAGGAGAAACGTCCTGACCTGATGATCGACGGCCCGCTGCAGTATGACGCCGCGGTAATGGCTGACGTCGCGAAATCCAAAGCGCCGAACTCACCGGTTGCTGGTCGCGCTACCGTGTTCATCTTCCCGGATCTGAACACCGGTAACACCACCTACAAAGCGGTACAGCGCTCTGCCGACCTGATCTCCATCGGGCCGATGCTGCAGGGTATGCGTAAGCCTGTGAACGACCTGTCCCGTGGCGCGCTGGTTGACGATATCGTCTACACCATCGCCCTGACCGCGATTCAGTCCTCTCAGCAGCAGTAAGCTGATACCTCGCTGCTTAAGGGTCATGGCGCTTCCATGGCCCTTTTTTTTGGTGCAAATTCGCCCTCCTCCGCTTCTTCTATTAGGGTTAACAGGAACGATTTAACCTGATAACGGGAGAAAGCATGACGCAATCTGCAACCGGCCACGATAACGACTTCACGTTACTGGATCGCTACTGGCGCGCCGCAAACTACCTCTCCGTCGGCCAGATCTACCTGATGGATAACCCGCTGCTGCGTGAGCCGCTTAAGCCGGAACATATCAAGCCCCGCCTACTCGGCCACTGGGGCACCACGCCAGGGCTTAACTTTATCTACGCACACCTTAACCGCGCCATCCGCCAGCGCGATCTGGATATGCTCTACGTCTGCGGCCCCGGCCACGGCGGGCCTGGCATGGTGGCGAACACCTGGCTTGAAGGCAGCTACAGCGAAATCTATCCCGATATCAGTGAAGACGCGCCGGGGATGCAGAAGCTGTTTAAACAGTTTTCTTTTCCCGGCGGCATTCCCAGCCACGCCGCGCCGGAAACGCCCGGCTCGATCAACGAAGGGGGTGAGCTGGGCTACTCCCTCTCCCACGCCTTCGGAGCGGTGTTTGATGCCCCCGACCTAATTGCCGCCTGCGTGATTGGCGACGGTGAAGCCGAGACCGGCCCGCTCGCCGCCAGCTGGCACGGCATTAAGTTTCTCAACGCCGCCCGGGACGGGGCCGTACTTCCTATCCTGCACCTCAACGGCTACAAGATCGCTAACCCAACCCTGCTGGCGCGCACCAGCGATGAGGATCTTACCCAGCTGTTTCGCGGCTACGGCTACGATCCGGTCTTTGTCAGCGGTCATGAGCCGGAGAAAATGCATCCGCAGATGGCCGAGGCGCTGGATAACGCCCTGGATAAGATCCGTGATTTCCAGCAGCGCGCCCGTCGGGGTGAAGCCGCTGAGTCGATACCGCGCTGGCCGATGATTATCCTGCGCAGCCCCAAAGGGTGGACCGGCCCGCAGACCGTCGACGGTAAAAAAGTCGAAGGCTTCTGGCGTGCGCATCAGGTGCCGGTCTCCTCATGTCGGGAAAACGACGAGCATCGACAGATCCTTGAGCGCTGGATGCGCAGCTACCAGCCGGAAGATCTCTTTGACGAGCAGGGGCGGCTTAAGCCCGAGCTAAAAGCGCTGGCCCCCGAGGGTGATAAGCGGATGGGTGCTACCCCCTGGGCCAACGGCGGACGGCTCCGGCGCGAGCTGGTGACGCCCGAGCTACGCGAGTTTGCTCTTGATATTGCCTCCCCCGGCGAGACCCAGGCGCAGTCTACAGAGGTGCTGGGGCGCTACCTGCGCGGCATCTTTACCCACAACCCGGACAACTTCCGCCTCTTTGGTCCGGATGAGACCGCCTCCAACCGGCTGGGGGACGTGTTCGATGTCACTAACCGCACCTGGGAGGGAGAGATTGAGCCTTACGATGAGCAGCTCGCCCCGGACGGCCGAGTGATGGAGATCCTCAGCGAGCATCAGTGCCAGGGCTGGCTGGAGGGCTATCTGCTCACCGGTCGCCACGGCCTGTTTAACTGCTACGAGGCTTTTATCCACATCATTGACTCGATGTTCAACCAGCACGCCAAGTGGCTGAAGGTAACGCGCAAGCTGCCGTGGCGTGAACCCGTCGCCTCGCTGAACTATCTGCTCTCGTCCCACGTCTGGCGTCAGGATCACAACGGCTACAGCCATCAGGATCCCGGCTTTATCGATCACGTCGCCAACAAGAAAGCCGATATTGTGCGCATCTATCTGCCACCGGATGCTAACACCCTGCTTTGGGTGGCCGATCACTGCCTGAAAACCTGGGATCGCATCAATGTGATCGTTGCGGGTAAGCAGCCGGAACCGCAGTGGCTTACCATGGAGGAGGCGGCGAAGCACTGTGAAGTGGGGATGGGCATCTGGCCTTGGGCGGGCAACGAAGAGCCGGACAGAACGCCGGACGTCGTGATGGCCTGCGCCGGGGATGTCCCTACCATGGAGGCGCTGGCAGCGGTGGATCTCCTTCGCGGCTACCTGCCGGATCTCAGCGTGCGGGTGGTAAACGTGGTCGACCTGATGGCGCTACAGACCCAGGATCAGCATCCGCACGGGCTGAGCGACGAGGCGTTTGAGGCTATCTTCACCGCTGATAGGCCGGTGATCTTCGCCTTCCACGGCTACCCGAGCCTGATTCATCGTCTGACCTATCACCGTAATAACCATCGCAATTTCCACGTACGCGGGTTTATGGAGGAAGGCACCACCACCACACCGTTTGACATGACGGTGATGAACGAGCTGGATCGCTTCCATCTGGCGCAGGAGGCGATCCTGCGGGTAGAGACGCTGGCGGGCAAGGCCGATGCGATCCTTGACGATTTACAGGAGAAGATCGCCGAGCATCACCGCTACGTGCGCGAACACGGGGAAGATCTGCCCGAGGTACGCAACTGGAAGTGGCCCTCGCAGCAGGGCAGCGGCGACGTGCCGGAGTAAGTTAAGGCATTAAAAAAGCCGGCCACTGCATGGCGTGGCCGGCTTGATACTTCTATACAGGCCTACTCGGTTTCAGCCAGCTTAAGCGTATCGTTGTTGGCGTTGCGGCTCATCCACAGCGCCAGCGCCTTGAGTGAGTCCGGCGTGAACTCATCGCAGCGGGCGGTGATCTCTTCCGGCGTCATCCAGATCGCCTCGCTGACCTCATCCTCCTGCAGGGCAAAAGGCCCGTGGGAGACGCAGCTGAATAGCCCACCCCAGACGCGGCAGTGATCGTCTTCGTAGTAGAACTGCCCATGCTCGGCAAACGGCACACCGGCAATGCCCAACTCCTCTTCCGCTTCACGCCGTGCGGATTCCAGCATCCCCTCGTCCGCCTGCACTACGCCGCCCGCCGTCGCGTCCAGCAGGCTAGGCAGGTAGTCTTTTGTTTCGGTGCGACGCTGCACCAGAATTTTTCCCATGCCGTCATGCACGACAATGTAGGTGGCGCGATGGCGCAAACACTGCGCGCGCATCTGTTCGCGACTTGCCTGCGCGATCACCTCGTTGTCCTCATTGACGATATCCACCCACTCCGTGCCTGTAAAATGACTCTGTTCCACCATCGGAAAAACCTTCTCTGCTTAGCGCTCTGGTGGCGCGTTTCTGGTTGAGAGCTAACTTACGGATTAATGGCGACCTCTGCAATAATCCGTTGATCGTTCAGTGCGATTACGCGAAAAATACCGTCCTCAAACATACCGTAGCTCGCGGCGAAGCCCCCCTTCGGTATGCTCACCGAGCCGGGGTTGAAGTGAATAATCTCGCCGCGCTTTTCCGCCACCGGAATATGAGTATGACCAGAGATTAATACATCGCCAGCGGCGAGCGGTGGTAAATTTTCTGCATTATAGAGATGGCCGTGAGTCAAAAACAGCCGGGAATTATCCAATAATACCTGCTGCCAGGGGGCGGTGATGGGAAACGTGAGCAGCATCTGATCCACTTCGCTGTCGCAGTTGCCGCGCACAGCGATGATTCGCGACGCCTGGGTGTTCAGCCGCTCGGCCACCTGTGCAGGCGCATACCCCTCCGGCAGCGCATTGCGCGGCCCGTGATTGAGCAGGTCGCCAAGGATCACCAGCCACTGCGCGCCGCTCTCGGCAAACAGCGCCAGCACACGCTCCGTCGCTGGCAGTGAGCCGTGAATATCGGAGGCAAACATCAGCTTCATCGCTTACACCCTTATCGTAAAGACATCCGCTCTATCATAATGGATCTGCCTGCGCTAAGCAGCTTCAGCGCACCGCAGAAAGTGCGATATAGCGCTGGACGGAGGAGCGCTGCCACTGGAAGGTGGCGTAGTCTGCCAGGCGCTCCGGAACCTCGTCGCCGTTTAGCACCAGTCGGTTGAGCATCAGCGCCAGATCGGCGTCGGCAATGCACCACTCGCCAAACAGGTTGGGGTTGCCGTGAGTTAACAGCGCGCCGGCGATGGTAAACAGTTTTTCAGCGCTCTGCTGGCCCGCCTCGCTGAGCGGCCCCTTCTTCGCACCGGCGAAGATCACGTCCGTTGAACGCTCCTCGCGAATGGGCATCAAATCGCTGCGCAGCCAGGCCTGGATCTGCCGCGCCCGGGCGCGCTTCTGGATATCGTGGGGATAGACGCGCTCCCACTCCGGCGGCGCAAAGCGCTCTTCAAGATATTCGCTAATCGCTGAGGATTCTGTCATCTCAAAGCCGTCAATCTCCAGCATTGGCACGCGGCGGCTAAGGCGATAGCCTTTCCACTCTGGGTGCAGGTGCTCCCCGCTGTTGAGATCGATGGTCTTCAGCGTAAACGGCAGCCCCTTTTCGTGCAGGGTGACGTATACCGACATGACGTAAGGAGAGAAAAAGTCCGCATCAGACCACAACGTTATTGCTGGCTCGCCCATGGTATCCTCATTGAATTGTCGAATTTCATCTAAAATATAGCGTCCTGTGCGGGCTGTCACTGCCTGAAAATTCCGCATACCCCGGCAGCGCCTATACTCCTGTGTGCGACTTTATTCCCAGACAGGAGTTGAGATGATCGATCTCTATTACGCCCCTACCCCTAACGGGCACAAAATTACGCTGTTTCTGGAGGAGGCGGAGCTGGATTACCGCCTGATCCGCGTCGATATCAGCAAAGGCGATCAGTTCCGCCCCGATTTTCTGGAGATCTCGCCGAATAATAAAATTCCGGCCATCGTTGACCATGCCCCTGCTGACGGTGGCGCGCCGCTTAGCCTGTTTGAGTCTGGAGAGATCCTGCTCTATCTGGCGGAAAAGAGCGGCAAGTTACTCAGCGGCGAGCTGCGTGAGCGGCATCTGACGCTGCAGTGGCTCTTCTGGCAGGTGGGTGGCCTGGGTCCAATGCTGGGACAAAACCACCACTTTAACTACTTTGCCCCCAAGCCGGTGCCCTATGCTATCGAGCGCTTTCAGGTTGAAACGCAGCGTCTCTACAGCGTGATGAACAAGCGGCTGGAGCGCGTGCCCTGGCTGGGGGGTGAGCACTACAGCATTGCCGATATCGCCGCCTGGCCGTGGATTAACGCTCACGAACGCCAGCGGATCAACCTCGCCAGCTACCCGGCGGTGAACAACTGGTTCGAGCGCATTCGTACCCGGCCGGCCACCCTGCGTGCGATGCAAAAAATTACGCAGAGCTAGCCTACGCGCCCGCGTAGGCGGGCCGTTTAACCTCGTGTATGATAACTCCGTTCACTACACAGAGGGAGTTTGCTATGTCGCAGCCAGACGCTGTCATTAGAATAAAAAATTTGCGCCTGAGAACCTTTATCGGCATCAAAGAAGAGGAGATTGCCAATCGTCAGGACATTGTGGTCAACGTGGCGATCCACTATCCCGCAGACAAAGCGCGGGCCAGCGAAGATATCAACGATGCGCTGAACTACCGGACAATCACCAAAAATATCATTCAGCATATTGAAAACAATCGCTTCTTCCTGCTGGAAAAATTAACCCAGGATGTGCTCGATATCGCACGCGAACATCACTGGGTCACATATGCTGAAGTAGAGATCGATAAACTTTACGCGCTACGGTATGCCGACTCGGTGTCAATGAGCATGAGCTGGCGACGATAAGCGCAGCCCCGGAGGTTGCATGAGGATTTTGATTACCGGCGGTACCGGCCTGATTGGCAGCCATCTTGTGCCCCGCCTGCTGGCGCTGGGGCATTCAGTGACGGTGATCACCCGCAACCCCGAGCGGGCGCGTCAGAAGCTGGGCAATGGCGTCACCTTCCGCCAGGGGCTTGACGATCGCCACGATCTTAACGACATCGATGCGGTCATTAACCTGGCGGGGGAGCCTATCGCCGACAAGCGCTGGACCGAGGCGCAAAAAGCGCGCCTGTGCAACAGCCGCTGGCAGATCACCCAGAAGCTGGTGGATCTGATCAAAGCCAGCGCCACGCCCCCTTCGGTGCTGATCTCCGGGTCGGCGACGGGCTACTACGGCGATCTCGGCGAGGTGGTGGTTACCGAAGAGGAGCCGCCACACAACGAGTTTACCCACAAGCTCTGCGCCCGCTGGGAGCAGATCGCCTGCGGCGCGCTGAGCGATCGCACCCGCGTCTGCCTGCTGCGTACCGGCGTGGTCTTCGCGCCGAAAGGCGGCGTGCTGGCGAAGATGCTGCCGGTGTTCCGCCTCGGCCTCGGCGGCCCGATCGGCAGCGGACGGCAGTACCTGGCCTGGATCCATATCGATGATATGGTCAACGGCATTATCTGGCTGCTGGATAACGACCTGCGCGGCCCCTTTAATATGGTCTCCCCCTATCCGGTGCATAATGAGCGCTTTGCCCACGCTCTCGGCCATGCCCTGCACCGCCCTGCCTTTATTCGTGCACCAGCCAGCACCGTGCGGCTGCTGATGGGCGAATCCTCGGTGCTGGTGCTCGGCGGCCAGCGCGCCCTACCCAAGCGCCTGGAGGCCTCCGGGTTTGGTTTTCGCTGGTACGATCTGGATGAGGCGCTTGCGGATGTCTTGCGCTGAATCGTTAAAATAAATAGCACCATTTTATCATTCTGGTGCTAATGTAAATAACCTATTCACCAGATTAATGATTTCAATGCCTACGCTGACGACTTCACGCCTGATCCTCTCCCCATTTCAGGAGTCTGACTGGCCTTTTTTCCTGCGCCTGCGCCGCGATCCGGCGATTATGCGCTTTATGGCGGATATTGCCTCACAGGAGGATATTCGTCGGGTATTTGACGCACGCTTAATCGATACAGGAGCCTTTGTTATTCGCCAGCAGGGAATAGCGACCCCGGTCGGGGATATTGGCTTGAACAGGTCAGCGGAAAATCGGCAGGAGGCAGACGTCGGCTATAGCATTGCCACCTACGCCCAGGGGCAGGGCTACGCCAGCGAAGCATTGAATGCTGTCTGTCACTACGCGTTTAACGAGGCGGACATCACAGCGCTGAACGCATGGGTGCTGGCGGGCAATACGGGTTCACAGCGCGTGCTGGAGAAGCTGGGGTTTAATCGGGTGGAGATGCTGCAGAAGGTCTATCGTCTGAACGGCGTGTTTCACGATGACTGGGTCTACCGTCTGACTGCGCAGGAGTTTAGTTCAGCCCTCCCCGGTTAAGGAGAGGGCCGGAAGGCTACTTCAGCGAACCTTTCAGGAACTGCTGCAGGCGGGGGCTTTGCGGATTGTCGAACAGCGCCTCCGGCTTGCCCTCCTCCTCAATTTTCCCCTGATGCAGGAAGATGACGTGGGAAGAGACATGACGAGCAAAGCCCATCTCATGGGTCACCACCACCATGGTTTTCCCCTCCTCCGCCAGCTGCTGCATGATGCGCAGCACCTCACCCACCAGTTCAGGATCCAGCGCCGAGGTCGGCTCGTCAAACAGCAAAACCTCAGGCTCCATCGCCAGCGCGCGGGCAATAGAGACGCGCTGCTGCTGGCCGCCGGAGAGGTGCACCGGGTATTTAGCCTGAGCGCGCTCGTCGATGCCTACCTTCGCCAGATACTTCACCGCCCGCTCACGGGCCTCCTGCTTGCTTAGCCCCAGCACCTGAATCGGCGCTTCCATCACGTTCTCCAGTACCGTCATGTGGCTCCAGAGGTTAAAGTGCTGGAATACCATGGTCAGGCGGGTGCGCAGCAGGCGTAGCTGATGTTTGTCAGCCACCTTCAGCTGGCCGTCTTTATCCCGCACCAGGGTGATATTCTGCCCACTAACCACAATCGTGCCTTCGCTTGGCTTCTCGAGGAAGTTGATGCAGCGCAGAAAGGTACTTTTGCCGGATCCGGACGAGCCGATAATGGTGATCACATCGCCCGCGTTAGCCTGCAGCGATACCCCTTTCAGCACCTCGTGTTCGCCGTAGCGCTTGTGCAGATCTGTAACGTTTAATTTATTCTCGGACATCGTATTCTCAGTGCGTCGAAGAAGGTTTCACATGCTTCAGCCAGCGTTTTTCCGCTTTGCGGAACAGGCTGATCAGAACATAGGAGATAATCAGGTACAACACGGCGGCAATACCAAACGCGGTAAAGGGCTGGTAGGTGGCCGAGTTAATATCACGGGCAATTTTCAGCAGATCCGGCACGGTGGCGGTAAAGGCCAGCGCCGTGGAGTGCAGCATCAGGATCACTTCGTTGCTGTAGGCGGGCAGCGCGATGCGCAGCGCCGACGGCAGAATAATGCAGCGGTACATCTTCACCGATGAGAAGCCATAGGCTCGCGCTGCCTCAATCTCACCGTGCGGTACCGAGCGGATCGCCCCGGCAAAAATCTCGGTGGTATAGGCGCAGGTGTTAAGGGTTAACGCCAGTACCGTACAGTTCAGGCCGCTGCGGAAAAAGGCGTTCAGCAGCTCCGTGCCCTTCACAATCTCCAGCGTGTACATCCCGGAGTAGAAGACCAGCAGCTGGACATAGAGCGGCGTACCACGAAAAACGTAGGTAAACAGCCAGATCGGAAAGCGGATAAATTTGTTGCTGGAGACGCGGCCGATGGCGAGAAACAGCGCGAGGATGCCGCCCATCACTACCGATGCGATCAGCAGCCAGAGGGTGATCGCCACGCCGGTAAAGCGATAGCCGTCGGTCCACAGCAGGGAGCGCCAGTACTCCTGAATAATCTCGATCACAGGTCAGCCCTCTTCACGCCCACGGAGTAGCGGCGTTCGAGCAGAAGCAGCACACCATTAGAGACAGTGGTAAATACCAGGTAGATAAGCCCGCAGACCACGGCAAAGTAGAATGGCTCCCAGGTGCTTTTCCCGGCGAGCTGGGTGGCTTTCACCACGTCTTCAAGGCCCAGCAGCGACACCAGCGCGGTAGCCTTGAGGATCACCTGCCAGTTGTTACCAATGCCCGGCAGGGCGTAGCGCATCATGGCCGGGAAGAGAATGCGGCGAAAGGTCTGAGCGCCGGTAAAGCCAAAGGCGGTCGCCGCCTCGATGTGCCCTTTCGGCACGGCCATAAACGCCCCGCGAAAGGTTTCAGTGAAGTAGGCTCCGTAGATAAAGCCGAGGGTGATGATACCGGCGATCATCGGATCGATGTCAATCTGCGCCATGCCAACGGCGTCGGTGATGCTGTTGAGCGCGATTTGCAGCCCGTAGAAGATGAGCAGCATCAGCACCAGATCGGGCACGCCACGGATAAGCGTGGTGTAACCTTCAAAAAGAGTGGCCAGCAGGCGGTTGTGTGAGAGCTTAGCCCCCGCCCCGGCGAGGCCTATCAGCACGGCCAGTACAACCGAGCTGAGCGCCAGCTCCAGCGTGACGACAGCGCCCTGGAATATAACTTGAGAAAACCCGTACAGCATGCAGCCTGCCCCGTGGTGTGTAGTGTCTGCCGTGTCTTTTCCCCTCCCGTCATGGGAGGGGCCGCACGTTTGTCACAGGTGGGGATTAGCCACCGTAAACATCAAAATCGAAATACTTTTTCGCCAGCTTTTCGTAGGTACCGTCGGCACGCATATCGGCAAAGGCTTTGTTCAGCGCTTCGCGCAGCTCGTTGTCCTCTTTGCGAATGCCCATGCCGGTACCAACGCCAAACAGCTTCTCATCTTTGATGGACGGGCCACCAAATTTGTACTCTTTGCCCGCCGCAGTTTTCAGGAAACCTTCGCTGGCGGCCACTTCATCCTGGAACGCGGCGTCGATGCGGCCCGCGGTCAGGTCGGCATAGATAGAGTCCTGGCCCTGGTAGGAGACGATCTCCACCCCTTTCGCCGCCCAGTGCTCGTTGCCGTAGGTCTCCTGCGTGGTGCCCTGCAGAACGCCAACGCGCTTGCCTTTCAGGGTCGACAGGTCCGGCTGGATGTTAGACACTTTCGCCACCACCAGTCGTGAATCTGCCGCATAAAGCTTGTCAGTAAATGCGATCTCCTGCTGACGCTTCTCGGTGATCGAGAGCGACGACATGATGGCATCGATTTTCTTGGCTTTCAGCGAGGGGATCAGCGCATCCAGCGGGTTCTCGATGAAGGTACACTGGGTATTAATGCGTTTACACAGCTCTTTAGCCAGATCGATATCAAAACCGATTAATTCACCCTGCGCATTCTTCGATTCGAACGGTGCGTAGGTGGGATCGGTGCCAATGCGCAGTTTTTGCGGAATGGCAGCAAAGGCGCTGGACGCGCTGGAAAGAGCAAGCACCAGAGAAAGCGATAATACCAACTTATTCATAAACATCCTCAACTGACGGTCTTATAACGGGATTTTGAACAGAATACGGTACGGCTATCGTGCCATTATTCGGCCCGGCAAGGCAAAATATTCTACCCTGCCGGACGATTTTTTTTGCAGCGCCACTGCTTAACTATGCTGATTTATGTCCCGTTGCCTTACAAAAGCACGTTCACCGCACCGCCGTAAGGCATCAACCGTATCAATGCACCACGCTGACTCACCATCATGGTGCACCGCGCCTGCTTGTTAATCGCCGTAGACGTTAAAGTCGAAGTATTTTTTCGCCATCTTGTCGTAGGTACCGTCCTTACGGATCTCGCCTAAGGCTTTATCGAACGCAGCCTTCAGTTCGGTATCATCTTTGCGCAGGCCAACCCCGGTACCGTCACCGAAGAAGTTTTTATCTTTTACCGACGGACCGGCGAAAGCGAACTCTTTCCCGGCAGGCTGTTTGAGGAAGCCTTCACTGGCGGCAACTTCATCCTGCAGGGCAGCGTCCAGACGACCAGCGGCGAGATCGGAGTAGATCAGATCCTGGTTCTGATAGGCAACAACATCAATGCCTTTGCTACGCCAGTTAGCGTTGCCGAAGGCCTCCTGGGTTGAACCTTGCAGTACGCCAACGTGCTTGCCCTTCAGCGACTCAATGGTCGGCTGGATCGGTGAGCCTTTGGCCGCGATCAGACGTGAATCCGCCGCGTAGAGCTTGTCAGAGAAGGCGATCTCCTGCTGGCGCTTTTCGGTAATAGAGAGAGAAGAGATAATGGCATCAATTTTCTTGGCTTTCAGGGAGGGGATCAGCGCATCAAAGTCGCTGCCCACCCAGGTGCACTTAACCTGAATACGTTTGCACATCTCGTTACCGAGGTCGATATCAAAGCCGACAAACTCACCCTTCGCGTCTTTTGACGAGAATGGCGCATAGGTTGCGTCCGTACCAATGCGCACGGTCTGGGGAAGCGCAGCGTAAACGCTGGCGGCGCTGGAGAGTCCCAGCAGTAAAGAGAGAGCTACAGCCGTCTTCTTCATACATTACCCTCGAGTTTCTGATTTTATTATCTATTGCGTGTTGTTGTTATATAACGTTGTGTTGTGTTACCCGCTGATGCTTGCACGTCTTATGCCACTTTCTCATGACCCATAATAATCGCCGTAAGAAATGTTAATAAAAGGTTGCAGCATTACCGTTAGGGTGAAAGATAGCAGGTCTGCTAAATGAACCGCAGCGTTACAAACTGAAAACAGCGGTTAAATGTCGAGGATATGATCGCGCTTGCAGATTTGCCCTGAAACAGGGCAATCCAGGTGTGATGCACTATTTTGACGCAGCGGGTCCCTGCCAGCGGGTAAAGAGATCTTCCGGCAGGTCAATGTCGAACTGATCGATCACACGGTTAACCGTCTGGTTGATGATGTCATCGAGGGTCTGCGGGCGGTGATAGAAGGCCGGAACCGGGGGCATAATTGCTGCACCCAGCTCCGCCGCCTGGGTCATCAGCCGCAGGTGGCCAAGATGCAGCGGGGTCTCGCGCACGCAGAGTACCAGCGGGCGGCGCTCTTTCAGCACTACGTCAGCCGCCCGGGTCAGCAGGCTGTCGGTGTAGCTGTGAACGATGCCGGAGAGCGTTTTAATGGAACAGGGAAGGATCACCATACCGGCGGTCTTGAACGAGCCAGAGGAGATGCTGGCGGCGATATCACGCGAGTCGTGGACCACGTCGGCCAGGGCCTGCACGTCACGCAGGGAGAGGTCGGTCTCCAGCGCCAGCGTCTGGCGGGCAGCGTTGCTCATCACCAGATGGGTTTCCACATCGGCCACGTCGCGCAGCACCTGCAGCAGACGCACGCCGTAAATGGCCCCGCTGGCACCCGAGATGCCAATAATCAGTCGTTTCATATTCCCGTCCTTTTACTTACGTGAGAGGACTTTGCCGGATTATGGCGGGCGTTGCAACGTTGAAGCGCCCTGCGAACGCAGGGCGCGAGAGAGGATTAACCCTCGTTATGCATCTCTAAGCTTTCGAGATCGTTTTGCATCTGCACGGCTTTGACATCGTCATTGCGCAGGGAGTCAAGGTAGTCGAGATACTGCTGGTTAACGTCTTTGGTCACGTAGATCCCGTTGAACACCGAGCACTCAAACTGCTGGATATCCGGGTTCTCGGCACGCACGGCGTCGATGAGATCGTTGAGGTCCTGGAAGATCAGGCCGTCAGCACCGATGATCTGGCGGATCTCGTCCACTTCACGGCCGTGGGCGATCAGCTCGTTCGCGGTTGGCATATCGATGCCGTAGACGTTCGGGAAGCGAATCTCCGGTGCCGCAGAGGCGAGGTAAACCTTCTTCGCCCCGGCTTCGCGTGCCATCTCGATAATCTGCTCTGAGGTGGTACCGCGCACGATGGAGTCATCCACCAGCAGCACGTTCTTATCGCGGAACTCAGCGCGGTTAGCGTTGAGCTTGCGGCGTACGGATTTACGACGCAGCTGCTGGCCTGGCATGATAAAGGTGCGGCCAACGTAGCGGTTCTTCACGAAGCCCTGACGGTAGGGTTTATCCAGAATGTGGGCAATCTCCAGCGCGATGTCGCAGGAGGTCTCCGGGATTGGGATCACCACGTCAATGTCGAGATCTTCCCACTCGCGGGCAATCTTCGCGCCCAGCTTTTTACCCATATTAACGCGGGCGCTGTAGACGGAGATCTTATCGATAAAGGAGTCCGGACGGGCAAAGTAGACGTACTCAAACAGGCACGGGTTGCTGACCGGGTTATCGGCACACTGGCGGGTAGAGAGCTGGCCCTTTTCGGTGATGTAGACCGCTTCGCCCGGCGCGACGTCACGCAGGAACTCAAAGCCCAGCGTATCCAGCGCCACGCTCTCGGAGGCCATCATGTACTCGGTGCGGCCGTCGCCGATATCGCGCTTGCCCAGCACCAGCGGACGGATACCGTTGGGATCGCGGAAGCCGACCATGCCGTGGCCGATAATCATTGCGATGCAGGCGTACGCGCCGCGGATCTGGCGGTTGGTCGCGGCAATAGCGGCAAAAATGTTATCCGCCTCTAACGGGTAGTGGCGGAAGTTATCCAGCTCGCTGGCGAAAATATTGAGCAGGATTTCAGAATCGGAGGTAGTGTTGATGTGGCGACGCTTCTCCTGGAACAGCTTCTTACGCAGCTCGTGGGCGTTGGTCAGGTTGCCGTTGTGGGCAAGCGTGATGCCATACGGCGAGTTGACGTAGAAGGGCTGGGCTTCCGAGGCGCTGGAGCTGCCTGCCGTTGGGTAGCGCACATGGCCGATACCCATGTTCCCCTGGAGGCGCTGCATATGGCGGGCTTCAAATACATCGCTAACCATCCCGTTCGCTTTACGTAAACGGAAGCAGTTGTTTTCATCGATAGTGATGATGCCTGCGGCATCCTGACCACGGTGCTGGAGCACCGTTAACGCGTCATAAATCGACTGGTTTACCGGCATAACACCGGCGATACCGACAATACCGCACATACGTCTCTTTCCTCGCTAGGCCACATCGCAGGGCTTACGCCCTGGGCAAAAAACTAGACGAGCTTTGCAGATAGTCAAAGAACCACCTGATGATAACACTGAACTGCGGGATCAGCTGCGAACGCTGCCAGTCATCGCTTTTCGAGAACCCGGTAAAGGTATCGAGAAAGAACAGGATTGCGGCGACGATCAATGCTCCACGTAGCGCACCGAAGCAAATCCCCAACACCCTGTCGGTTCCCGACAGGCCGGTTTTATCGACCAGCGCGCCGAAAATATAGTTAACAATCGCGCCGACAATCAGCGTTGCGATAAACAGGACTGCGATAGCAATTCCGTTCCGCACCAGTGCGTCTTCAAAGCCCGTGAACCAAACAGACAGGTAAGTGTAGTAGTGACTGGCAACAAAGAAAGCACAACCCCATGTCACCAGCGATAACGCTTCACGTACAAAGCCACGGATCAGGCTAACCAGACAGGAAAAACCTATTACCGCGATGATGGCGTAATCAATCCAGACCATATGTGTCCCATGATTTTACGCCCTGTCGTCCAGTTCGGGGCGCATTCTAACAGAAAAAGAAAACGTTTGCGTAGCGATTTCCTTGCCGCGCGGAAATAAAAATGGCGTTGAAAAAATATTCAACGCCATCAGACCTTTTGCCTCTTCGGACCTGCCGGTCGCTCTTTATTTAACCTGCCAGAGGATCAGTTTGCGCTGTAGTTCATCACCACGCCGCTTAACCCCGACAGCTGTTTTAACTCACCGAGCGAACCTTTTAGCTTATCTCTGGAGGCGTCCGGGCCGACCAGAATACGGGTTATTTTACCCTGTACCGGCGTATTTGGAATAGTGTAAACACGATACCCTGCTCCGCGAAGCTTGCCGACGATCTCAGTGACTTTATCAGCATTTTTCAGCGCCCCGAGCTGAACAACCCAGGCCTTACCGGTTGGCGCAGGCTTCTCTTCCGCCGCCGCTGGTTTAGGCGGTGTGACCGGAGCATCGTTAGCGGCCGCCAGCTGCTCGCTGGCGCGGTCCCGCTGCGGCTGCGGCTTCTCAACCGGCTTCGCTTTCGGCGTCTCTACCGGATACTGTTCCGCTTCCGCCGCGCCGCTTTCAAGCGCCTGTCGGGAGGTATCCAGCGATGGCGCGGCGGCATCGCCCGCGCGCACCTCTTCCGCCGCCCCCTCCGGCGGCTGGGCCGGCAGCGCCTGCGTTGCCGCCGGCATCATGTCCGGCTCATCGCGATCGCCCGGCTTCGGCACCAGCGGAATGGCCGCGAACTCGTCCTGATAGTGTTTCTTCTGCCCGTCAAGCAGCCCTGGCAGGATAATCACCCCCAGCGCTACCAGCACAATGGTTCCCATTAAACGGTTCTGAAACTTACTTGCCACCGGCTCTCCCCGCGTCCATCGCTTCCATGACATGTGCCACCGTGTGGAATGAACCACACACCAGCACGGTATCTTCAGGTCTGGCATCTGCCATCGCTGCGTGCCACGCCTGCACAACGTCAGCATAGGCAGCCCCGCTCTTCAGGTGAGCCAGCAGCTGCTCTGTCGTCGCACCGCGTGGCCCCTCCAGAGGGGCACAATACCAGCTATCGACGCAGCGCTCCAGACAGGCCAGCGTGCCGCCGATGTCTTTATCATGCAGCATTCCTACCACCGCCAGCACGCGCCCGCGTGACGGCAGGGCCGCAAGCCGCCCGGCAAGGTAGGCCGCCGCGTGCGGGTTATGCGCCACGTCGAGGATCAGGCGCGGCGATTCGCTCACGATCTGAAAGCGGCCCGGCAGGATCGCACCGGCAATGCCGTCGCGGATCGCCTGCTCGCTAACCGTCAGCCCGCTGGCCCGCAGCGCCGCCAGGGCGGTGGCCGCATTTGGCTGCGGAACCTGGGGCAGCGGCAGCGCATTCAGCTCGCCCGCCGCATCCTGAAACGTCCAGCTATTATCCGCCACCGCATAACGCCAGTCGATCCCGCGGCGCAGCAGGTTTGCCCCCTTCTCCGCTGCCACGTCGGCAATAGTGTGCGGCATATCGGGTTCTCCTACCACGGCAGGTTTACCGCTGCGGAAGATACCGGCCTTCTCCCGGCCAATGCTCTCGCGATCCGGTCCCAGCCAGTCGGTGTGATCGAGGGCAATACTGGTGACTACCGCCACGTTAGCATCCACCATGTTGGTGGCGTCCAGGCGTCCGCCCAGCCCGACCTCAAGGATCACCACATCCAGCGCGGCCTGCTTAAACAGCCACAGCGCAGACAGGGTGCCGTACTCAAAGTAGGTCAGCGAGGTTTCGCCCCGGGCGGCTTCAATGGCAGCAAACGAGCGGGTATGCTCCAGCTCGGGTAGCTCGCCGCCCTGCACGCGTACGCGCTCGGTATAGCGCACCAGATGAGGCGAACTGTAGACGCCAACCCGGTAGCCCGCCGCCAGCAGAATCGACTCCAGCGTGCGACAGGTGGTGCCTTTGCCGTTGGTGCCTGCCACGGTAAAGACGAAAGGCGCAGGCTTCAGTACCTCCAGCGCAGCGGCCACCCGACTGACGCGCTCAAGTCCCATATCGATGGTTTTACCGTGCAGGTTTTCCAGATAAGAAAGCCACGTGGCCAGGGGCGACGTGGCTTGAGGAGTGCTTTTCGTTTCCATAGTGCCCGGGGATTGCTGCCAGTGTGAAAAGAAAAAGGCAGAGCCGGCTGGCCCTGCCCTCTGGTTTATCAGATGCCGACTTCCTGATCCGGTACCGGCGGTACCACCACGCTTTCACGCGGTGCATCCGGGTTTGGCGCAGGCTGGTTCATCAGCTTCGCCAGGATGCTCGCCAGCTTCAGGCGCAGCTCCGGACGACGCACGATCATATCGATCGCGCCTTTCTCGATCAGAAACTCACTGCGCTGGAAGCCCGGCGGCAGTTTCTCACGTACGGTCTGCTCAATGACGCGCGGACCGGCAAAGCCGATAAGCGCTTTCGGCTCGGCGATGTTCAGGTCGCCCAGCATCGCAAAGCTTGCAGAGACGCCGCCCATGGTTGGGTCGGTCAGCACGGAGATGTACGGCAGACCACGCTCCTGCATTTTTGCCAGCGCAGCAGAGGTTTTCGCCATCTGCATCAGAGACATTAGCGCTTCCTGCATACGCGCGCCACCGGAGGCGGAGAAGCAGATCAGCGGGCAGTTATCTTCCAGCGCCTGCTCAACGGCACGCACAAACCGCGCGCCGACGACTGAGCCCATAGAGCCGCCCATAAAGGCAAACTCAAAGGCCGCTGCCACAACCGGCTGCTCGTGCAGGGTGCCTTTCATCACCACCAGCGCGTCTTTCTCGCCGGTCTCTTTCTGAGCCGTCGCCAGACGGTCTTTGTATTTTTTAGAGTCGCGGAACTTCAGCACATCTTTCGGCTCAAGCTCGCTGCCCAGCTCCACCATTGACCCTTCGTCCAGCAGGCTATGCAGGCGATTACGCGCTGACATACGCATGTGGTGGTCACATTTCGGGCAGACCTCAAGGTTACGCTCCAGTTCGGCACGGTAAAGTACCTGACCGCAGCTGTCACATTTGGTCCACACGCCCTCAGGGATGCTTGCCTTGCGGGTGGGGGTAATATTGCTTTTAATTCGTTCAATCCAGCTCATTGATAACCTTTCTGCATGAACCTGGTAGCCCATAAATGGTGCACATTAAAACATAACAGTCGGCAACTTGGGACAAAAAAGTGGTCGAACCGTTGCCGGGTTCCTATTTTGCCTGTCGTGAAGCCGCCCGTCGATGACGAATAATTTCGACCACGCCTGGCAGGATAGAGAGCACGATAATCGCGACGATCATCAGCTTCAGATTCTCCTGCACCACCGGCAGATCGCCAAACAGGTAGCCTGCATAGGTGAACAGCAGCACCCATAGCAGCGCGCCGATGACGTTGTAGGCCGCAAAGTGACGATAGGACATATGGCCCATTCCCGCCACAAATGGGGCGAATGTTCTGACGATCGGCACAAATCGCGCCAGAATTATCGTCTTGCCGCCGTGCTTGTCGTAGAAGGCGTGAGTCTTATCGAGGTAGCTGCGACGGAAGATTCTGGAGTTGGGATTGCTGAAGAGCCGGTCGCCAAACAGGCGGCCAATGGTGTAGTTCACCGCATCGCCAAGGATCGCGGCGACAATCATCAGCATCACCATCATGTGCACGTTGAGATCGTTGCTCGGCAGCGCGGAGAGCGCCCCGGCCACAAACAGCAGCGAGTCGCCCGGCAGGAAAGGCGTCACCACCAGCCCGGTCTCACAGAATAAAATCAGGAACAGAATGGCGTAGATCCAGATACCGTATTCGGCCACCAGCTCCGCCAGATGCACGTCAATGTGCAGGATAAAGTCGATCAGAAAGTAGATAAAATCCATGTCATTAGCCTTTGTCTGTCTGCATTTAGTCCGCTAAAAACAGCGGACCCATTGGCAACACGGGCAGTTCAAACCTGGCGGGATAGTCCACCGCCACCAGGTATAGCCCTTCCGCTTTTGCCGTTGCTGCTGCAAGCCGACGATCCTTTGCCGCCAGCAGCTCTGCTATCCAGCTCTCCGGCTGGTTGTGGCTGCCTACTTCCATCAGGCTGCCGACAATATTCCTGACCATATGATGTACAAAGGCATTGGCTTTGATATCGACCACCACATATGCACCGTAACGGGTTACGTTAATGTGCATCACGTTACGCCACGGCGTGCGCGACTGGCACTGCACCGCCCGAAACGAGGTAAAGTCATTCTCGCCAATCAGACACTGGGCTGCGCGGTGCATCCGCTCCGCATCCAGCGGCTGATGGTAGTGCGTTACGCCCTGGCCGAGTACCGCCGGACGCAACCGATGATTGTAGATGACGTAGCGGTAACGGCGAGCCGTGGCGCTAAAACGCGCATGAAAATCATCGGGCACATCTTTCACCCAGCGCACCGCAATGTCACCAGGTAAATTCGCATTTACACCTAACGTCCAGGCCGCCTCTTTACGCAGAGCGGTAGTCTCGAAATGCACCACCTGCCCTGTGCCGTGCACGCCCGCGTCGGTGCGGCCCGCGCAGAAAACCGAGATCGGCTCGTTGGCAACCTGAGAGAGCGCCTTCTCCAGCTTCTCCTGCACGCTGCGAACTTCGTTCTGCCGCTGCCAGCCGTAGTATTTACTGCCGTCGTACTCAATGCCCAGCGCGATCCGGTAGATCGGCTTCTCATGCACGTCAGACATCAGTAAAGATACTCCTGGACCAGCTTCTCGGCGATCTTCACCGCCATCAGCGCGCCGCCGAAGCGCACGTTGTCCGCCACGGACCAGAACTGGATCTGCTCCGGCATACCGTAGTCGTTACGCACGCAGCCAACAGAGAGCTGAGCATTGCCGGAAGCGTCGCCCACTTGGGTCGGGAACTCACCGGCCTCGGAGAGAACGATATCTTCGCCACGGGCAAAGGCGTCGCGCGCCTCTTCCGCCGCCAGCGGACGCAGGGCTTCAAAATTCACCATCTGTGCGTGGCCGTAGAAGACCGGTGACTGAACGCTACTGACGGAGACCATCAGCCCCTCGTCCTGGAGTACCTTCCGCACCTGATCAACGACGCGGCGCTCGTCAGGGACGCTGCCTTCGCCATCAACGCGCAGCGGCAGCATGTTGAACGCCAGCTGACGGCCAAAGTAGTCATCTTCGTCGACAGGAATACCGTTGAGCAGCTTGGCGCTCTGCCCGGCCAGCGCATCCACCGCCGCCTTGCCCTGTGCAGAGACTGACAGCAGATTCGTTACGGCGATGCGCGACAGGCCACCCTCTTCAATCAACGGCTTCAGCGCGGTCAGCAACTGGCTGGTGAGGCTGTCCGCGACGGCAATCACGTTGCGGTTGCGGTAGTCGGCCAGCACGAAGGGGTTAACGTCCGGCACGACCAGCGGCACGTCCGGCTCCAGCGCAAACAGGCCGCTGGCGTCGATCACCAGACAGCCTGAGTTGGTCGCCTCTTCAATATAGGTCGCTGAAGCTTCCGCGCCAGCCACGAAAAAGGCCAGCTGCGCCTGCGTCCAGTCAAACTCGGCGGCGTCCTGCACATAGACAGTTTTACCGGCGTAGCGCAGGGCTTTACCGGCGCTCTCCTGACGGGCCAGGGCGTACAGGTCGCCTACCGGGAATTGACGTTCAGCAAGCGTTTCGAGCAGGGCTTCGCCGACAGCGCCGGTCGCGCCCAGGATGGCAATGTTCCAGCCTTCTGACATGGTGGTTTACTCCAGACAATAGCAGTACGCTCCCCGCCGTCTGGCGGAGAGCGAAAGAGAATGAGTTTAGTGCGTCGAGTGATAGACGGCGCTAAAGCCGAGCTTATGCAGCAGGCTTGCCGCCTCGGCGTCGTCACACTGAATATAGAGCGACGACCACTCGCGGCGCTCAAGATAGTTTTTGCGCAGCTTATCAAATTCACCCGGGATGCCCGCCACTTTACGCAGGGGTGCATCGTCGCGGCGCACATCATACACCAAATGGGCCAGTCTTTTCAGCGTTGGCTGATCGAGAGGGCCATGCAGGGTAATGCGGCCAAATTCCGGCGCGGGCAGCAGGGTGTCGAGGGCCACCTGCTGGCGATGGCCGATAAACTCGCTGAAGGCTTCAAAGACCTGCGTAGTGCCGCGCGCCTTGCCCTCCAGGGTGTAACCCGCGATGTGCGGCGTGCCAATATCAACGCGCTTGAGCAGCTCGACGTTGAGATCCGGCTCCGGCTCCCAGACATCCAGCACCACGCTGAGATCCTGCCCGGCCTCAAGACGCGCCAGCAACGCAGCGTTGTCAACCACTCTGCCCCGGCAGGCGTTGATCAGGATCGCGCCCGGCTTCAGGGCGCTGATCAGCGTCTCGTCAGCAAGGTGCAGGGTTTTATACGGCCCCTCTTTGAACAGCGGCGTATGGAAGGTGAGAATGTCGGCCTCGCGGACCAGCTCCTCCAGCGGACGAAAGTCCCCCGCGTCGCCCCGATCGGCACGCGGCGGATCGCACAGCAGGGTGCGCACGCCCCATGCTTCCAGCCGCGCCTGTAAACGCGACCCAACGTTGCCAACGCCGACGATGCCCACGGTGCGATCTTTCAGCGTAAAGCCGTCGCGCTCGGCCAGCATCAACAGGGCGGAGAAGACATACTCCACTACCGCAATCGCGTTGCAGCCCGGAGCGGCCGAGAAACCAATCCCCGCCTCGCCCAGCCACTGCTGATCGACATGATCGGTTCCGGCGGTGGCCGTACCGACAAACTTAACGGCGGTCCCGCTGAGCAGCGATGCATTGACCTTAGTGACGGAACGCACCATTAATGCCTGCGCATCCGCCAGCGCCTCTACCGGGATCGGCCGGCCAGGAACGGGTTTAACCTCGCCCAGACGGCTAAAGAGTTCGCGGGCATAAGGCATATTTTCATCGACGAGGATTTTCACGTTACGGTACCTGTATGAGAACGGGAGATAACGGCGCAAGTGTGCCATAATCTCGCCGCCAGGCATACCGACAATGCCGCAGACCGTTACGCGAGCCGCATACGTAAGAGATAAGGACAGAAATGATGCAACCCATTCAGGGTGCGCCGGCGCGCCCTCCCGGGCAAGAGCCGACTACCCCCACCACCGCCGCAGGCGACCAGCCCCTCTCTACTCAACAGCGCACGGTGCTGGAGAGGCTGATTACTCGTCTGGTGGCCCTGACGCATCAGCAGAGTGCCGAAGTCTGGGCCGGGGTGAAGCACGATCTGGGTTTAAAAAACGACGCACCGCTGCTCTCAAAGCACTTCCCTGCCGCCGAGCAGAGCCTGAGCCAGCGCCTGGAGAGTGCCGTCCAGAATAACGCTAACCGCCAGGTGCTTTCGCAGCTAACGGAGCTGCTGGGTCAGGGCAACAATCGCCAGGCGGTGAGCGACTTTATCCGCCATCAGTTTGGCCAGACGGCCCTCAGCCAGCTCTCTCCCGAGCAGCTCAAAACCGTACTGGTGATGCTGCAGAAAGGCGAGCTGGCGATCCCGCAGCCCCAGCAGCGTCCGGCTACCGATCGCCCGATGCTCCCCGCCGAGCACAATACGCTCAACCAGGCGGTCACCCGGCTGGCCGCCGCCACGGGTGAATCCAGCAAGCTCATCTGGCAGTCGATGATTGAGCTTTCCGGCGTCAAGACCGGGGAGCCGATCCCGGCGAAGCAGTTTGCTCACCTGCTGACCTGGCTGCAGGCGCGCCAGACGTTAAGCACCCAGACGGCACCGACCCTGCATACGTTGCAGTCGGCTCTGAAGCAGCCCCTGGACGAGCACGAATGGCAGCGCGTTCAGGATTATGCCCAGCAGACCTGGCAGGTGACGCCGCAGACGGTGCTGACCACCGCCCAGGTACAGGATCTGCTCAACTACATCTTCCTGCGCCGCGCCGAGCGCAACGAGGCTCTGCTGGAGCCGCGCCATATCCAGCCGATCTATAACCCGCTGTTCGCGCCGGTGATGGAGTCGTTTCGCTCGCTCTCTGCCCGTCCGGGCCTGGTTGCTATCGCCCTGCTGGTGGTGCTGGCGCTTATCTGGCTGGTGATTTAACGCTCTCCTGATGCAGATAACCGGGATAAGAACGCAATTCTCTATTAGGCTTTTTATCTGACCTGGTTAAGAGGAGAGAGCAATGCGTAAAAAAGCATTGATAGTCGGTATCAGCGGCGTGATTGGTCGCGCCCTCGCAGAGAGACTACTGGAGGAGGGTTGGGAGGTGACTGGCCTGTCTCGCGGACGCGGCGACGTCCTGGCGGGCTGCACCAGCCTGACGGCGGATTTAACCGACGCGGCGGCAGTTAACGAGGCGCTGAAGTCGGTTAAACCCGATGCGCTCTTCTTTAGCGTCTGGGCCCGCCAGGAGAGTGAGAAAGAGAACATCCGCGTGAACGGCGCGATGGTGAAAAACGTCATTGAAGCGCTGGGTAACCGCCTGCACGGCGCGCACGTGGCGCTGGTGACCGGACTTAAGCACTACCTTGGCCCCTTTGAAGCCTACGGTAAAGGCGCGGTACCGGTGACCCCCTTCCGCGAAGAGCAGGGCCGCCAGCCGGTGGAGAACTTCTACTACGCCCAGGAGGACGAGCTTTTCGCCGGAGCGGAGAAGTATGGCTACCGCTGGAGCGTGCATCGTCCGCATACCATTGTCGGCTATGCGCTGGGCAATGCCATGAACATGGGCCAGACGCTGGCGGTTTACGCCACTCTATGCCGGGAAAAAGGCTGGCCGTTTATCTTCCCAGGCTCTCCCGAGCAGTGGAACGGCGTGTCGGACGTGACCGATGCTGGCCTGCTGGCCGAGCAGCTGGAGTGGGCGGCCACCAGCCCGACGGCGGCTAACCAGGACTTCAACGCCGTTAACGGGGAGGTGTTCCGCTGGAACTGGCTGTGGCCGCGCCTCGCCGCGTATTTTGGTATTGAGGCCGCGCCCTACCCTGAAAAGATGATGCCGCTGGAGGGCCGGATGCTGGAGGCCGAGGCCGCATGGCGAACCATTGCCGCGCACTATCAGCTGCGCGAGGCAGACATCAACAAGCTGGTCTCCTGGTGGCATACCGATGCTGACCTGGGACGCCCGATGGAGGCCTTTACCGATATGAGTAAAAGCCGTAAGGCCGGGTTTATCGGCTATCGCAGCACGCTGGACTCCTTTACCGGGCTGTTTGATCGCTTGAAAAAAGAGCGGATAATTCCGGAATAATTTACCGGTACACATGCCAGTCAGCGCAGCCGCTGACTGGCTTTTCCCGACTACAGCTTCTCGCCGTTGCTTCTGATCACCTCTTTGTACCAGTCGAACGATTTTTTCTTGCTGCGCGCCAGCGTGCCGTGGCCCTCGTTGTCCTTATCGACGTAGATAAAGCCGTAGCGTTTTTTCATCTCACCGGTGCCCGCCGAGACCAGATCGATGCAGCCCCACGGCGTATAGCCCATTAGCTCAACGCCGTCCTCTTCCACCGCCTTCTTCATTTCGCGAATATGGTCGCCCAGGTAGGCGATGCGGTAGCTGTCGTCCACGGTGCCGTCCGCTTCCAGCTTGTCGATGGCACCAAAGCCGTTTTCGACAATAAACAGCGGTAGCTGATAGAGATCGTAGAAGTAGTTCAGCGAGTAGCGTAACCCCACCGGATCGATCTGCCAGCCCCAGTCGGAGGCTTTTACCCACGGGTTAGTGACCAGGCTTTTGGTCTCGTCATAGTCGAGGCGGGGGTTATCCTTCGTGGCTTTGGTGGCGAACGACATGTAGTAGCTAAAGCCAATGTAGTCGACGCAGCCGCGCTGCAGAATGCGCAGATCCTCTTCGGTCATATCGAGGTTGAACGCTTTCCGCGCAAAGTAGTTCAGGGTGTGTTTCGGGTAGTAGCCCCGGACGTGCACGTCGGCAAACCAGTAGCGGCGGTGCATGGCGTTGACCGACATCATCATGTCGTTGGGATCGCAGGTGAGCGGATAGACCGGACACATGGCGATCATGCAGCCAATCTGGAACTCTGGGTTAATCGCGTGCCCGGCTTCCACCGCCAGCGCACTGGCCACCAGCTCATAGTGCGCGGCCTGATACATGATCTTCTCGCGATCCTCACCCGGCTTATAGTGCAGACCCGAGTTGGTGAACGGCGCAAAATCTTCATTGAAGTTAGCCTGGTTGTTGATCTCGTTAAAGGTCATCCAGTACTTCACTTTCTTCTGGTAACGGGTAAAGACGGCGTTGGCAAAACGGACGAAAAACGCGATCGTCTGGCGGTTGCGCCAGCCGCCGTATTCGGTGACCAGGTGATAGGGCATCTCAAAGTGTGAGAGGGTGATCACCGGCTCAATGTTGTATTTTAGGCACTCGTCGAAGAGATCGTCATAGAACTGCAGCCCGGCCTCGTTCGGCTCCAGCTCGTCGCCACGAGGGAAGATACGTGTCCAGGCAATGGAGGTGCGGAAGCATTTAAAGCCCATCTCCGCAAACAGCTTAATGTCCTGCGGGTAGCGATGGTAAAAGTCGATGCCTTCATGGTTGGGGTAGTATTTCCCCTCGATCACGCCTTCGGTAATCTCTCGCGGCACGCCATGCCGGCCGGCGGTCATCACGTCCGCAACGCTGACGCCTTTGCCCCCCTCCTGCCAGCCGCCTTCCAGCTGATGCGCGGCGACCGCACCGCCCCAGAGAAAATCTGCTTTAAATCCAGGCATCTGTACCCTCCTCTTCGTTGGAATCTACTCGAGGATAGCAACCGATGCGGCAGATTGCCGGACGCGTGTCACATAATTGCCCGTGGCTCTGCACTGACAAGTAGGTCGGGTAAGGCGTAAGCCGCCACCCGACGTAGCGACATAAACGCCGGGCGGCGCAAGCTTGCCCGGCCTACGGAGCCAGCCTTGCTGGAACCATGACCGTTAGCCATAAAAAAAGGAGCCACGAGGCTCCTTTTTTATGTTGCCGGAGGGCAATTATTTATTCAGCTTACGCATCACCAGCGTGGCGTTGGTGCCGCCGAAGCCGAAGCTGTTGGACATCACGGTGTTCAGCTGGCGCTCGGTGGTCTCGGTGACGATGTTCAGGCCTTCTGCTTTCTCGTCCATCTCTTCGATGTTGATGCTCGGGGCGATGAAGCCGTGCTCCAGCATCAGCAGGGAGTAGATCGCTTCCTGCACGCCCGCCGCGCCCAGCGAGTGGCCGGTCATCGCTTTGGTAGCAGAGATAGCCGGGCTGTTGTCGCCGAACACTTCGCGGATCGCGCCCAGCTCTTTCACGTCGCCTACTGGCGTAGAGGTGCCGTGGGAGTTCAGGTAGTCGATCGGGGTGTCCAGACCGTGCATCGCCATCTGCATGCAGCGCACCGCGCCTTCACCAGACGGAGCCACCATGTCAGCGCCGTCGGAGGTGGCACCATAGCCCACGATCTCAGCATAGATTTTCGCGCCGCGTGCCAGAGCGTGCTCCAGCTCTTCAACCACGACCATACCGCCGCCGCCTGCGATAACGAAACCGTCACGGTTAGCATCGTAGGTACGGGAGGCTTTCGCCGGATCGTCATTGTATTTGGTAGAGAGCGCGCCCATTGCGTCGAACTCACAGGCCATTTCCCAGCCCAGCTCTTCGCCGCCGCCAGCAAAGACGATGTCCTGTTTGCCCAGCTGGATCTGCTCAACCGCGTTACCGATACAGTGTGCAGAGGTCGCACAGGCGGAGCTGATAGAGTAGTTTACGCCGTGGATTTTGAACGGCGTCGCGAGGCAGGCGGAGACCGCCGAACCCATCGCTTTGGTGACCACGTACGGGCCAACCGCTTTCAGGCCGCGCGGGCTACGCATAGCGTCCGCACCAAAAACCTGTGCTTTGGAAGAGCCGCCGGAGCCAGCGATCAGGCCCACGCGAGGATTGTTCTGGTAAACCTCTTCGCTCAGGCCAGCATCCGCGATGGCCTCCTGCATGGAGAGGAAGGCATAGATGGCGGCATCGTTCATGAAACGCACCACTTTGCGGTCAATCAGGCCCGTGGTGTCCAGTTTTACATTACCCCATACGTGGCTGCGCATACCGGAATCGTGAAATTCCTGGGAGAAAGTAATCCCTGAGCGCCCTTCACGCAGAGATGCGAGGACTTCCTGCTGGTTATTACCGATGCTGGAAACGATGCCCAAGCCAGTAATCACTGCACGTTTCATTCAATACCTCTGTAAGTCGCACTATAATAAGATTCGATTCGCAAGATAGCGTACAGTTGTACGCCGAACAAGTCCGATCAGCCAATTTCTGGAGAAATTTGCGCCAGCGGGCCGACATCGTTAAGATCGTGCCACAGCCTGCCACGCGAGTAACTTACGTGAAACAAACCGCTATACAATCTGCCAACCTCGAATTCAACGCTGAGGGTACACCTGTTTCCCGAGATTTCGACGACGTCTATTTCTCTAATGATAATGGACTTGAGGAGACGCGCCATGTTTTCCTCGACGGCAATCACCTCAGCACCCGTTTTCCAGTGCACCCGCGCCCGCTGTTTATCGTTGCCGAAAGCGGTTTCGGCACCGGTCTGAATTTTCTTACGCTGTGGCAGGCGTTTGATGCGTTTCTGCTCGCACACCCGCAGGCTACGCTGCAAAGATTACACTTCATCAGTTTCGAAAAATTTCCGCTAAAGGCAGCGGATTTAGCCCAGGCGCACCGGCACTGGCCCGAGCTGGCCCCGTGGGCTGAGCAGCTCCAGGCGCAGTGGCCGCAGGCTATACCGGGCTGCCATCGTCTGCTGCTGGCGGGTGGGCGCGTCACGCTCGATCTCTGGTTTGGCGATATCAATACTTTAACCGAAGCGCTGGATGATTCACTCAACCAGAAGGTTGACGCCTGGTTTCTCGACGGCTTCGCCCCGGCGAAAAACCCGGATATGTGGACGCCGTCACTGTTCAATGCCATGGCCCGTCTGGCGCGCCCAGGCGGCACGCTCGCAACCTTTACCTCCGCTGGCTTTGTCCGTCGGGGATTGCAGGAGGCGGGCTTCACCATGCAAAAAAGAAAGGGGTTTGGCCGCAAGCGTGAGATGCTGACTGGCGAGATGCAGCAGACGCTCAGCATCCCACGACGCACGCCGTGGTTTGCCCGTACTCCAGCGATAAACAACGAGGCCGCGATCGTCGGCGGCGGCATCGCCAGCGCCCTGCTCTCTCTGGCTCTGCTGCGCCGGGGCTGGCAGGTGACGCTCTACTGCGCCGACGATGCGCCCGCTAAGGGCGCGTCCGGTAATCGCCAGGGGGCGCTCTATCCGCTGCTGAGCGCCCACGATCCGGCCCTTGCCCGCTTCTTCCCCGCCGCCTTTACCTTTGCCCGGAGGTTCTACGATGCCCTGCCGGTAGCGTTTGACCACGACTGGTGCGGCGTTACCCAGCTTGGCTGGGACGAGAAGAGCCAGCAGAAGATTGCCCAGATGCTTAGCCTTGAACTCCCTTCTGAAGTAGCCGTGGCGGTAGATACCGAAGCGGTTAAAGCCACAACCGGGGTGGAAATCGGCTGCGGTGGCATTCAGTATCCCGCAGGCGGCTGGCTCTGCCCGGCCCAGCTTACCGCCGCCGCGCTGGAGCTGGCGGTTGCTCAGGGCCTGCGGGTGCATTATCAGTCCGAGGTTAATGGCCTCACCGCCACGGACGCGGGCTGGCAGCTGGCGCTCACCCATGGCGAAAGCGCCTGCCATCAGACGGTAGTGCTGGCGAACGGCCATCGGGTTAATCAGTTTGACCAGACCGAGAACCTGCCGGTCTACGCCGTCGGCGGCCAGGTGAGCCACATCCCTACCCGTCCCGGCCTGTCGGCGCTGCGTCAGGTGCTGTGCTACGACGGCTACCTGACGCCGCAAAATCCGGTAAACGGCGAGCACTGCATCGGTGCGAGCTACCATCGTGGCCAGCAGGAGACGAGCTACAGCGAAGAGGATCAGCAGCATAACCGCCAGCGGCTAATCGACTGCTTCCCGGAGGCCGGGTGGGCGAAAGAGGTAGACGTCAGCGGCAAATCGGCGCGCTGTGGCGTGCGCTGCGCAACGCGGGATCATCTGCCGATGATTGGCAACGTCGCCGATTACGACGCGACGCTGGAGCACTATGCGGACCTGGCCGAGCATCAGGAGAGCGCTCTCTCTGCTCCGGTGCATGCCGGGCTGTACATGCTCGGCGCACTGGGTTCACGCGGGCTGTGCAGCGCCCCGCTGGCGGCTGAGATCCTGGCGGCGCAGATGAGCGATGAGCCGATCCCGCTGGAGGGTGAGACCCTGGCGGCGCTGAATCCGAATCGTCTGTGGGTGAGAAAACTGCTGAAGGGTAAGGCGGTTAAGCGTGCTCAAGTGTAACGATGGTTCGTCGGGCGGCACTGCGTTTGCCGGGCTTACAAGCCCGTAGGCCCGGTAAGCGTAGCGCCACCGGGCGTGACTGCACTTAAGCCCTCGCCTGCTGGTAGAGCCTCTCCCACATCTCCAGCACCAGCACCTGATCGCGCGGAGAGAGCTCGCCGCCCTGAATCGCCTGCTGAAGGCTGGAGGTCACCTGGGCGTAAACCGCCTCCGGAGAGTGATCGTCACCGTTTTCCAGTACGGCGACGGCCAGCGTCAGGTGGCCGCTCAGGTAACCGCTGGCGAAAAGCTCATCGTCACTGGCGTGCTCAACCATGTCATCAATTAACGCCAGAATGCGTGATTCAAATTCCGCGATCATCTTCTTTCCTCTTTAAAAAAACCGTGCCGCTAGTTCAGATCTTCCGGCCACGGGAACTGGTCTGCCGTTAAAGACGGCGTGTGATAATAATCCTGTAGTGCCTTGATAAACCGTGCCGGACGCTCGGGGATCCCCTGCTCCAGCCAGCTCATCACCTGGGCATGCACCCGGCGCTGGAAGGCGACGCGATCCGGCTCGACGTCGCCTTCAAGATTGTCGCAGCTGACGTTAAACGGGAAGCCCGCCGCCACGCAGAAGAGCCATTCGAAAGACTGAGGCTTCACCTCCACGTCTTCAAACTGACCCTGGGTAGCGGCATCGCGCCCGTCCGGACAGTACCAGTAGCCAAAATCGACCAGCTCCCGGCGGGCCTTACCGGCGACGCACCAGTGTGAAATCTCATGCAGCGCACTGGCGTAAAAACCGTGGGCGAAAACGATCCGGTGATAGTCGACCTCGTCGTCAGCCGGAAGGTAGATAGGCTCGTCGTCGCCCTTCACCAGGCGCGTATTAAAATCGTCGGCAAAGCAGCCGTTGAAGATCTCAATCAGCTGCTCGTAGCGGTGTGTCGTACTGCTCATGCGTGTATCCCCACCCAGTGGAGAATCTCCTGTCCGTGACTGTCAAAAAGAAGCTTGGCGCTCATCACCGCCGAGACGATAACAATCATCGGACGGATCAGCTTCTGCCCTTTGCTCAGCACCAGCCGCGAGCCGATGCGCGCGCCGATAAACTGCCCGGCGAGCATCACAAACCCGGTGGCCCACACCACCTTGCCGCCGATGATAAACAGCAGCAGGCCGCCGATATTGGAGGTGGCGTTAAGCACCTTGGCGTGCGCGGTGGATTTTGCCAGGTTGTAGCCGCAGAGCGTGACGAATGCCAGCGCGTAAAATGAGCCTGCACCGGGGCCGAAGAAGCCGTCGTAGAAGCCCACGCAGCCGCCAGCAATCAGCGCAAACGGCAGACCGTAGAGACGACGCTGGCGATCCTCTTCCCCCAGCTTCGGCATCAGCAAAAAGTAGAGGCCGATACCGATGATCAGCAGGGGCAGGATCTGGCGCAGTATGTCGGACTGCACATGCTGGACCAGCAGCGCCCCCGTGGTCGAGCCGATAAAAGTCATCAGAATATTAAGCTTCTGATCGCCAAGCTTTACTACCCCACGGCGCAGAAAGTAAATCGTTGACGAGATGGATCCGCCGCAGGCCTGCAGCTTATTTGTCGCCAGCGCCTGGGCTGGCGTCATGCCCGCCGCCAGCAGCGCCGGGACGGTGAGCAGCCCGCCGCCGCCCGCCAGGGCATCAATAAACCCGGCCAGCAGGGCGACAAAAAACAGGACTGCCAGCAGCAGCGGGGAAACCAAAAAGAGATCGCTAAAATTTTCCATTAAAGTACATGCTCGTCCAGTAGCGCCTGGCAGGAAGGCGGCAACGGCGGCGGTGTCTTCTTCTCAGGCTTTGTTGAGGCAGGTTTAGGCGGTTCGAACCAGCTTTGCAGCTCTGCACCGCAGCCGTCTCCCGGCGGCGGCAGAGGCTGATCGACGCACTCCAGGCTATCCGCCGGGCAGCGCAGGCGAACGTGCATATGCGCCCGATGCTGGAACCACGGACGCACCTTCCGCAGCCAGTCGCGGTCGGTTCCCGCGTCTTCGCAGAGCTGCTGCTTAATGGCCGGATTAACAAAGATGCGCGTGACGTCATTATCTTCCGCCGCCAGCTTAATCAGCTGGCTGATTTCCGGCTGCCACAGGGAGGAGACAACATGCTTGCCATCCTGGGAGACCAGATCCAGCGCCTGAGGCCTCAGCAGCTGCGCCGCGCTCCAGCGCGTTTTCGGCAGCTGTAGGAAGATATCGACATCCAGCCCAGTCTGGTGGCTGGCGTGGCCACCGTTGAAACGACCACCGGCAGGCATGCCCATATCGCCTACCAGCACCGTACCGAGATTGAGATTATGCACCCGTCCGCTGAGTCGCTGAATAAACTGCACCAGGTCGGGGTGACCAAAGTAGCGGCGCTGATCGGTGCGCATCACCTGATAGGTATCGGACTGCACGGGCAGCGCGCTTGCGCCGACGATACAGCCGTTAGAGAACGCGCCCACCGACTGCGCACTACCGGCAATCGGATGGGTAATTTTTTGCCACGGCGTGGCCGCGAAGGTGGCATGGCTGGCGAGAGCCGCCAGCAGCGCTATAAGCGTTTTTTTCATCGTTTACCAGCGTGGGATGGTTGTCGTCACGTCCGCGTTCTGCGCCCGCTGGCGCATGAAGTGATCCATCAGGACAATCGCCAGCATCGCTTCGGCAATCGGTACAGCACGAATGCCCACGCAAGGGTCATGACGGCCTTTAGTGATCATCTCCATCTCTTCCCCGGTGCGGTTGATAGTTTTCCCCGGCACGGTAATGCTGGAGGTGGGCTTCAGGGCGATATTGGCAACAATCTGCTGACCGCTGCTGATACCGCCGAGAATGCCGCCTGCATGGTTGCTGGTGAAGCCCGCATGCGTAATTTCATCCCGGTTCTCGCTGCCGCGCAGGGCTACTGAACCAAAGCCTTCGCCAATCTCCACGCCTTTAACAGCGTTGATGCTCATCAGCGCGTGGGCAATATCGGCGTCCAGGCGGTCAAACACCGGCTCGCCCAGTCCCGGCGGCACGCCGTCGGCTACCACGGTGATCTTCGCCCCAATAGAGTCGCCCTCTTTTTTCAGGGCGCGCATCAGCTCGTCCAGGGCTTCAATCTTGTCCGGATCCGGGCAGAAGAATGGGTTCTGCTCAACCTGGTCCCAGGCTTTGATCTCCAGCGGGATATCGCCCATCTGGGTCAGGCAGCCACGAACGGTGATGCCCAATTTCTCCGCGAGGAATTTTTTAGCGATCGCCCCTGCCGCCACGCGCATGGCGGTTTCACGCGCGGACGAACGGCCACCGCCACGGTAGTCGCGCAGGCCATACTTCTGCTCGTAGGTGTAGTCAGCGTGGCCTGGACGGAAGACGTCCTTGATGGCACTGTAGTCCTGGGAACGCTGGTCGGTGTTCTCAATCAGCAGGCCAATACTGGTGCCAGTGGTCACCCCTTCAAAAACGCCGGAGAGGATCTTCACCTGGTCCGGCTCGCGGCGCTGAGTGGTATAGCGCGAGGTGCCCGGTCGGCGGCGATCCAGATCGTGCTGCAGATCGGCTTCGCTCAGGGCGATCCCCGGTGGTACGCCGTCGACAATGCAGCCGAGCGCCAGGCCATGTGACTCCCCGAAGGTGGTCACGCGAAAGAGTTGTCCAATACTGTTTCCTGCCATCACGGCTCCACTGTCGTTATTTAACTATGCATTTAACTATGCGTTATCGTTTTATTAATCTTTGTAGATGCTGAAGTGCTCCCGGGCCGCCAGCAGCTGCGCTTTGGTCAGCATAAACACGCCGTCGCCGCCGTTATCGAACTCAAGCCAGGTAAAGGGTACCTCAGGGTACTGCTCTATCAGATGTACCATGCTGTTGCCGACTTCACAAATCAGTACGCCGTCGTCGGTGAGATAGTCCGGCGCGCAGGCGAGGATGCGACGCGTCAGCTTCAGGCCGTCGCTGCCGGAGGCCAGGCCCAGCTCAGGCTCGTGGCGATACTCGTTTGGCAGATCTGACATATCCTCTTCATCCACGTAAGGCGGATTGGTGACGATCAGATCGTACTGCACCTTGGGCAGATCGCGGAACAGATCGGAGCGGATAGGCGTTACGTTATGGATCAGGCCGTGCTCTTCAATATTGTGCTCGGCCACGGCCAGCGCCTCGGGAGAGATATCCACGGCGTCGACTTCCGCTTCCGGGAACTCGTAGGCACAGGCGATGGCGATGCAGCCGCTGCCGGTGCACATATCCAGAATGTGCTGCGGCTGGTGGTTGATGATGCCAGCAAAGCGGCTGGTAATCAGCTCACCGATGGGTGAACGAGGCACCAGCACGCGCTCATCGACGTAGAACTCGTGGCCGCAGAACCAGGCTTTATTGGTCAGGTAAGCGACCGGAATACGCTCGTTGACGCGGCGGATCACGCGCTCAACGATGCGGTGGCGCTCGCTGGAGGTCAGGCGTGCGCTGCGCATATCTTCTGGAATATCCAGCGGCAGGTAGAGGGTCGGCAGCACCAGCTGCACCGCTTCGTCCCACGGGTTATCGGTCCCGTGCCCGTACCAGATGTTTGCCGCGCTGAATCGGCTGACCGACCAACGTAACATGTCCTGAATGGTGTGCAGCTCATTTACTGCTTCATCGACAAATATTTTATCCACGCTATCCTCCGGGACATGCCTTGCTATAAATTCGGCGGCTAGTTTGCCATGAAGACGCCGATAAATCAGCATTCTCGCGCACAGCCAGCCGGAAAAAAGCATTTTGCCTGAACACAGAGCGCAGCGAGTCGGGTAAACTGAAAAAAATCAGAAATGAGATGAATGAATGAAGAAGAAAACATCACTTAGCGAGGCGGATCAGGAGCTGTTCCGCCAGTTGATGACCGGTACGCGCCAGATCAAGCAGGATACTATTGTGCACCGTCCCCTGCGCAAGAAGGTCAGCGAAGTGCCGGTAAAACGACTGCTTCAGGAGCAGGCCGACGCCAGCCACTACTTTTCTGATGAATTCCAGCCGCTGCTCAACACCGACGGGCCGGTGAAGTACGTTCGACCAGACGTGAGCCACTTTGAAGTAAAGAAGATGCGTCGGGGAGACTACTCGCCGGAGCTGTTTCTTGATCTGCACGGCTTAACCCAGCAGCAGGCCAAGCAGGAGTTGGGGGCGCTCATCGCCGCCTGCCGCCGGGAGCATGTCTTCTGCGCCTGCGTAATGCACGGCCATGGGAAGCATGTCCTGAAGCAGCAGACGCCGCTGTGGCTGGCGCAGCATCCGCACGTAATGGCTTTCCACCAGGCACCAAAAGAGTACGGCGGCGACGCGGCGCTGCTGGTCTTAATCGAGGTGGAGGAGTGGCAGCCGCCAGAACTACCCTGATGGCAGAAATGACAAGAGCCGCATAAGCGGCTCTTTAGCGATGGCCAGGCGGCGTTAAATTGCCTTAGCCATTTTCAGGTTGCAGGGGCTAACCTGCCAGTTAAAGGTCCCTTTGCCTTCGCCGTCCAGCGTCACGCTGGCAATCGCAGAGGTCAGGAACATCGGCGGAGCCTCTTCCGGGCAGAGCTCGGAGACCAGGTAGCCGACCAGCGGCAGGTGAGAGATCACCAGCACGGAGGAGACGCCTTTGCTGGCCAGCGCCTGAAGATAGTCGCCGACCAGAGCCACGTCGCCGCCGGGTGTTAACTCAGGCAGCACATCTACGCTGTCCGGCAGGTTCATACACTCCCCTACCTTCTCCAGCGTCTGTTCAGCGCGCAGAAACGGACTCACCAGCACGCGCTCAACGTTTACTTTTTGTCCTTTTAACCAGGTCGCCATTTGACGGGACTCATCACAGCCACACAGGGTTAAAGGACGTACCGAGTCACTGGCTGCTTCAAGAGCAGCGTCGCCGTGACGCATGATAAAAACTTGCATATTGCACCGCTTTTGTTAACCAGAAGCACCGATATCGCCCGAGCAAAACAGCGTAAACGCGTCGGGAAATAGCAGTGGCCGGGCATTGTGCCTTATCCATTCGTCGAATGAAACGCTGTGTTTTACCTCAACGGCGTAACGCTCGTCAATCTCTGTTTAGAAATTGAGCAACACCAGCTCATCCAACGCCAGATTTACCCTTACCAGACCTTAACTTACCCGATCGGCGTCCCTGTGCGGCCAGAACGTGATGCCGTGCTGCGCCATGTGTAACAAAACTTCACAGGGCGTAAACCGCTCTCCGTACTGGGCGGCTAAACGTTGCAGGGTCGCAACGACGTTATCCGCCCCGAGTCGATCCATATAGCGGAACGGCCCGCCCAAAAACGGCGGAAAACCGATCCCGAAGACTGCGCCGATATCGCCATCGCGCACGCTTCTGATGACCTTTTCATCTATACAGCGTGCAGCTTCATTAAGCATCATCATCACGCAGCGTTCAGCCACCTGGGCTTCGGTTAAACGCCCACTGTCTGCTGCACCGACCAGCGAATAGATCGCCGGATCCACCTGTTTCTTGCTTGTACGCCCTTTTGTCTCATAAAGATAGAAACCGCGGCCATTTTTTCTGCCTTTGCGATCGTCGTTCAAAATTGCTGTTACGACGTTTGCTGGCGGCGAAAAACGATCCCCGTACGCCGCTTCGAGTACAGGTATAATTTTAGTGCCGGTATCGATTCCTACCTCATCCAAAAGTTGGATCGGGCCAACCGGGAAACCAAACTTCACCAACGCGTTATCAATGTGTTCTACGCGCTCGCCCTCGGTCAGCATGCGCATCGCTTCGTTGATATAGGGGGCAAGAATACGGTTAACATAGAACCCGGCTCTGTCCGCCACCACGATGGGCGTTTTCCCCTGCTTTTTCGCCAGCATGACCGTCGTGGCAATGGTTTGCTCATCCGTGCCAGCGTGGGGAATGATCTCGACCAGCGGCATCTTTTCTACCGGACTAAAGAAGTGCAGGCCAATAACCTTCTCCGGGCGCGCCGCACCGGCAGCAATATCACCAATCGGCAGTGAGGAGGTGTTGGACGCGAAAATGGTATGCGGTGCACAGTGCGCTTCGACCTCGGACACCATCTGCTGCTTCAGGCCTAAATCTTCAAATACCGCCTCAATGACCACATCCCGCCGGGAGAAGCCGCGATAATCCGTAGCGCCTGAAATCATCGCCATCTGGCTGTCGCGTTCGCTGGATCTGATATGGCGGCGACGGACTTTTTTATCAAGCTCCTGCCAGCTGTATTTCAGCGCATGGTTGATGCCCGTCGGGTTGATATCCTTGATGCGCACCGGCAGCCCGGCTTTGCTGGCGGTCACGTACGCGATGCCACCCCCCATCAGGCCGCCCCCCAGTACGCCCACCGATTGCAGCGGACCGGGATCGACGCTGCTGCCGGGATCTTTTTTGATCTCGGTGGTAGCAAAAAAGATCTGCCGTAGCGCCTGAGACTGAGGCGTCATGGCCAGCTCGCCAAAGGCCCGGGCCTCAGCCGTATAGCCGCTGCCTTTACCCTGTGCCAGCCCGATATGAATAACATCCAGAATACGTGACGCCGCCGGATAGTTACCGTGGGTCTTCTGCTGGGTCTTCTTGCCTACAAAATGGAACAGCATCGCCCGCCCAAGGGGGCCTGCGAGAATGCGCTCTTTCACCAGCAGACGACGACTGGCGGGACGGCCTTTCAGCGCGAGGGCTACCGCCGCCTCCAGCAAAATAGAGTGAGGCACCACGTCATCCACCAGCCCCACTTTCCGCGCCTGGCGCGCCCGCAGCTGCTTACCGGTGAGGATCATCTCTAGCGCCGTGCTGACGCCAACTAAACGCGGCAGGCGCTGGGTTCCCCCCGAACCCGGGAGCAGTCCCAGCTGAACTTCGGGCAGGCCCAATACCGTTTTCGCATCATCGGTACAGATGCGCCCATGGCAGGCCAGAGCCAGTTCCAGACCGCCACCGAGGCAGGGTCCGTGGATGGCGGCAATCACCGGAATGGTGAGCGCGTGAATATCCGACATGATTTTTCGTCCCTGATACGCCAGCGCTTCCGCCTGCTGGGCAGTGGTACAGCCGTCAATCATGTTGATATCGGCCCCGGCAATAAAGTTGTCCGGCTTGGCGGAGATAAACACCACGCCGCGCAGATCCTTGTTATCACGGATCGCTTTAACGATGGCACGAACCTGGCTGCCAAACTCTGCCTTAAGGGTATTCATCTTCTCGCCAGGCACGTCGATAGTGACCACGGCGACATTGTCCGGCCGCACGTTCAGGGTAAATGCGGAGGGAGTTGCCATTTCAGTTTCCATATCCATTATTCGGCCTCCAGAACCATGGCCGCCCCCAGCCCACCGGCGGCGCAGGCGGTGACCAACCCAAAGCCGCCTCCACGACGGCGCAGCTCGTGCAGCGTCTGGGTGATCATCCGCGCCCCGGTGGCGGCAAAGGGGTGCCCGTAGGCGATCGAGCCGCCCAGCACGTTAAACCGGCTCTCATCCACTTCACCAATAGCGCGATCGCGTCCCAGCACCTCGCGGGCAAAGCGGTCGCTGGCCATCAGCTTCAGGTTAGCCAGCGTCTGGGCGGCAAAAGCTTCGTGCATATCAAACAGGGTAAGATCGCCAAGCGTTAACCCGGCCCGCTCCAGCGCCAGCGGCGTTGACCACGCCGGGCCGAGCAGCATGTCCTGCTTCACATCGATAGCGGTAAAAGCATAGCTGCGCAGATAGCCGAGCGGCGTCAGCCCCAGCTCACGAGCACGGGATTCGGTCATCAGGATCACCGCTGCCGCACCATCGGTGAGCGGCGTGCTGTTGGCCGCGGTTACCGTGCCGTGCTGGCGATCGAAGGCCGGACGCAGCTTCGCATAGTCGGCAAGCGACGCGTTGGCACGCACCGTATTGTCCTGAATAAACGGCTCGCGATAAGGGGGGGCATAGGCGGTCATCACTTCATCCGCCAGCCGGTTGTCTGCCCACGCCTGGGCCGCACGCTGGTGGGAGCGGTGGGCGAATACATCCTGCTCCTCGCGGCTAATGCCATAGGTTTTCGCCATCTGCTCGGCGGTATCACCCATGCGCAGACCGGTCGAATACTCGGCAACCGCAGGCGGCACCGGAAGCAGATCGCGCAGGCGCAGGCGGGAGAGAAGCTTGAGTTTTTGTCCGCCGGAACGCGCTTTGCTGAGATCGACCAGGGTGCGTGCCAGGGTTTTACTGACGCCAATCGGCAGAACGGATGAGGAGTCGGCTCCCCCAGCAATACCAGCGCGGATGGTGCCCGCTAGCAGGCTCTCGGCAACGTTCGCCACCGCCTGAAAGCTGGTGGCGCAGGCGCGGCTCACGCTATAGGCATCGGTATGCACGTTCATCCCGGTTCCCAGCACAATTTCGCGGGCAATGTTGGGCGCTTCCGGCATCTGAACAACCTGACCAAAAACCACCTGCTCCACGATCTCTGGCGCAATTTCGCTGCGCGCCAGCAATTCACCCACGGCCATCTTGCCCAGTTCGATGGCGGTGACGCCATGAAACGCGGTGGCCTGGCGGGCAAACGGGGTGCGTAACCCGCTAACAATGGCTATACGATCGCCCTGACGGGTGACAAGCGGTAATGCCTGACTCATAACACTCCCCTGTTGACATAATGCGCAAAGTGGTCTGACCTGATAATAGTCTTAACCATTTTTTTACATTTAGCCAAGCGGAAGCGCGAAAAAATGCGAGCTAAAACACAGAGAAAAGCGCAGATAACGCCCCCGGTGCCGGGAGCGTAACAGGAAGGTTAACGCAGGCCCAGCTGGAAGATCAGCGTTTCGGCTTCGCAGGCAAACACGAAGTCGATATCGAGCTGCACGCCGCCGTCAACCTCGGTGAAGGTTGACTTGATGTCGCACGGCTCAGACTCAACGCTGCGCGCTTTTTCCGTCAGCGCCGCGAGAGTTTCTTCGGCCTGGGCACGATCGGCAAACACACGGCTGTAAGAGGCCGTGCAGTCGCTGTTGTCCATGATGGTGCCAACGTCCATACAGCAGCAAACGGGGGTTTCATCAGCACTGCATTTACTCATCTTGAATTCCTCTCTCATTCGCACGTAGCGTGCCCGATAAATAGTGAGGGTATTTTACGCGCTGGCGGTTGCGGTCTCCAGCGGTTAGGGCTCCAAAAATGGATAAGTGACCGATATCACACTTAAAAATGATCTGGCGCAATAATCACCCTTTCCTCTCATTGAAGGCCGTTGCGTTTTTGCCAGCCAGATCGCGTTTCCGTGATCACATTTGAAAATACTTATCAACATACTTGCAACATTCATGCTGGTCAGACCTATACTCTCGCCACTGGTCTGATTTGTAAGTCGTAACTCAGACCCTACACTCCGCGCTCCTGTTACGGCATGTAACATTTATTGTATAAAAATAAATTATGAGGTTATGGTCATGAGCCAGAAAACCCTGTTTACCAAGTCTGCACTCGCAGTTGCAGTGGCAATTGTCTCAACACAAGCCTGGTCAGCAGGCTTCCAACTTAATGAGTTCTCCTCCTCTGGTCTTGGCCGTGCCTACTCTGGTGAAGGTGCTATCGCTGACGACGCGGGTAACGTCAGCCGTAACCCGGCGCTTATCACGATGTTCGACCGCCCTACCTTCTCCGGCGGCGCGATTTTTGTCGATCCGGACGTGAATGTCTCCGGTGTTTCTCCGTCCGGTCGTAGCCTGGATGCGGATAACATTGCGCCGACAGCGTGGGTGCCTAACCTCCATTTCGTCGCGCCAATCAACGATCAGTTTGGCTGGGGGGCGTCCCTGACCTCTAACTACGGTCTCTCTACCGAGTTTAACGATAGCTATGCCGCAGGTTCGATGGGCGGTAAAACCGAGCTGGAGACTATCAACCTTAACCTCAGCGGCGCGTATCGCCTGAATAACCACTGGAGCTTCGGCGTTGGCTTTGACGCGGTGTATGCCAAAGCGAAGCTGGAGCGCTACGCGGGCGACCTCGGCCAGCTGACCGCAGGCCAGTTGAGCCAGACTCCGGGCTTTACCTCTGCAACCCCACAGGGTGCAGCCCTGCGCTCTATTGCAGGCTATGCCAACAGCCTGAGCAGCGATACGCAGATTGCCTACCTTAAGGGTGATGAGTGGGGCTTTGGCTGGAACGCCGGTATCCTCTACGAGCTGGATAAAGACAACCGTTACGGCCTGACCTACCGCTCCGAAATCAAAATTGACTTTGACGGCGACTACCGCAGCAGCCTGAACCCAGCATTTAACAGCTTCCTGACGACGCGCGGCCTGCCCTACGGCACTGGCGGCAGCACTATCGACGGCTCGCTCAACCTGAACCTGCCAGAGATGTGGGAGATTTCAGGGTACAACCGCGTTGCACCGAAGTGGGCGGTACACTACAGCCTGGCCTACACCAGCTGGAGCCAGTTCCAGGAGCTGAAGGCGAAAAACAGTGACGCAGGCACCCTGTTCTATAAAGAGGAGGGCTTCCGCGACTCTTACCGCCTGGCGTTGGGTACTACCTACTATATGGACGATAACTGGACCTTCCGCAGCGGTATCGCCTACGATGACAGCCCGATCCCGGCTGACAAACGCTCCATCTCCATTCCGGACCAGGATCGCCTCTGGCTGAGCGCGGGTACGACCTATGCCTTTAACCAGGATGCCTCCGTCGACGTCGGCGTCTCCTATATGCACGGTCAAAAGGTGAAGTTCACCGAAGGCCCATATAACTTCGAGTCTGAAGGCAAAGCCTGGCTCTACGGCGCGAACTTCAACTATGCATTTTAAAAACCAGGCTTTCTAAGTCCGCAACGCGCATAAAAAAGGTGAACTTTGGTTCACCTTTTTTATTGCCTTGTGCCGGGTTACTCAGCGTCAATATCTTTTAAATCGCCCTGGATCGCCTGCGCATTCGGGTTCTCCTCCGGCTTCAGCTGTCCGCCGTTAGCAATAAAGTCATGCTGCTGGAAGTAAGCCTCGCGTACCAGAATATAGGGGTCAGAGGACTGACGCAGCAGGCCATCGGAGTCCAGCAGCTGCGCACGTGACTCAACGCCCTCGACTGCCCATTTGCCAACCGACAGCGGCCATGTCAGCCAGGAGAGCACCGGATAGAGCGTATCTGCTGCATCGCCAGCGTCTTCACGCAGCGTAAAGCTGCCATAGAACGGCAGCTGCACATAGGGACCGTAGCCGACGCCATAGTGGCCCAGCGTGCTGCCGAAACGGCGCGGCACGGTGCGCTGCAGGTCTTTGTTCGCCATACCAGCAACATCGATAAAGCCGCCCATGCCCAGAATGGTGTTCAGGAAGAAGCGGGTGAAGTGCTTCATCCCTTGATAGGGATCGCCCTGCAGGAAGGCGTTCACCATCACGGCAGGCTCTTCAAGGTTGCTGGTGAAGTTGCTCAGGCCGTTTCGTGCGGGCTGCGGCACGTAATCGCGCCAGGCGACCGCCACCGGACGCAGAACATAGGGATCCACCACGTTAAAGTTAAAGTTGTACATGGTGCGGTTGAATCCTTCCAGCGGATCCGAGCGTCCCTGTGGCTCCCCGGAGTCGGAGCTGGCGCAGCCGACCAGTAGCGTAGTGCCCAGCGCGAGCGCCGTCAGGCGAAGTTTCATAGATGTCTCCCTGTAAAAATTGGCGATGACTGAATGTCACCCGTGACGGCACATACGCACAGCGCCCCGGCGTTCGCCGTAGAATACGCAAGCGATTGTATCAGCACGTTTTAAGATGTCCATGCGCACGGAATAGCACATCGGTATGATTTCAGCATAGCCTGGCTTTGGCTTTATCTTCTCCGTTTCGTCTCCCATTTTAAACGCCTCTGCCAATAACGCCGTTGCGAGGGGTGCGCTTCCCGGCAAAATTAGCGGATACCGCTACGCTTATAGCAGTGAAGTGAGTAATGGAAAGGTGACCCATTGTGGATGAATTAAAAGAAGAGAAGATTAACAAAGACTCAGATGAGCTTTCGGAAGAGATTGAGGTAGAGAGTGAGGAGAACGAGCGCGGCGAAGATATAGAGGTGGATGAAGAGCAGCTCCCCTCCCGGGCAATGGCGATCCATGAGCATATTCGCCAGGACGGCGAGAAAGAGATGGAGCGCGATGCCATGGCGCTGCTCTGGTCGGCTATCGCCGCCGGGCTGTCAATGGGCGCGTCGCTGCTGGTAAAGGGGATCTTTCATGATAAGCTGGAGGGGATTCCCGGCAGCTATGTGCTGGAGAGCTTCGGTTACACCTTCGGCTTTATTATTGTCATCATGGCCCGCCAGCAGCTGTTTACGGAGAATACCGTGACCGCCGTACTGCCGGTGATGCAAAACCCGACCTGGAAAAACGGCGGCCTGCTGCTGCGTCTGTGGAGCGTGGTGCTGCTGGGTAACCTGATCGGTACGGCGATTGCCGCCTGGGCATTTGAGTATATGCCGATCTTTGATGAAGCCACGCGGGATGCCTTTGTGGAAATAGGTTTGGAGGTGATGAAAAACACCCCTGCCGAGATGTTTGCCAATGCGATCATCTCCGGCTGGCTGGTCGCCACCATGGTCTGGATGTTCCCGGCGGCCGGTTCGGCGAAGATCGTGGTGATTATCCTGATGACCTGGGTGATTGCCCTGGCGGACACCACTCATATCGTGGTGGGCGCGGTAGAGATCTTTTACCTGGTCTTTAACGGCAACATCCCCTGGACGGATTTCATCTGGCCCTTCGCCCTGCCGACCCTTGCGGGTAACATCTGCGGCGGTACCTTTATCTTCGCCCTACTCAGCCACGCGCAGATCCGCAACGATATGAGCAACAAGCGCAAGGCCGAGGCGGCAGCCGAAGCGAAAGAAGCCCGAAAAAAGATGAAAAAGGCTTAAAATGGTGACACTTTAAGCAGTTGGGCGGTGCCGAGCTTAACGCAACGGTCAAATAGCGTTATACTCGTGCCGCCTCGTCCCCTTAGTTAAATGGATATAACGAGCCCCTCCTAAGGGCTAGTTGCAGGTTCGATTCCTGCAGGGGACGCCACATTCTCATTACCTCACATTTCCCGGCGTTACCAATCACCCCTTCCCACCTCAGTTTCTAGCGGATTTCTTGTTACCTGACATTACCCGACATGTATTGACTCCACCAAACTTTTGCGGGCATATTGCGGGCATATCGAAAAATACCCACGGATTTATGCCCACATGCTCACGGTAAAGCAGATCGACGCAGCAAAACCTGCCGAAAAATCATATCGCCTGGCTGATGCCGGGGGGCTGTTCCTGTTCGTCCCTCCGTCTGGCAAGAAGGTATGGCGCATGCGGTACCGGTTTGAGGGAAAAGAAAAGACGCTGGTAATCGGCCCATATCCGCAGATCACTCTCACTGAAGCCAGGGCAAAGCAATCTGACGCGAAAATGAAGCTTCTCGCTGGAGTGGATCCGGCCGAGCAGAAGCAGGCAGTAAAGAAGAAAGAGAAAGAGGCTGTCGCGGATTCTTTCGGGGATATCTTCAGGGAATGGCATGCGCATAAATCAAAGGTTTGGTCAAAGGGATATGCTGACGAGATGATGAGCATGTTCACAGATGACATACTTCCAGTCATTGGTCACATGAAGATGGAAGAAGTCGAGCCGATGGTACTGCTGAAGGTTATCAGGCTCTTCGAAGACAGAGGCGCAATGGAGCGCGCCGACAAGGCGAGGCGGAGATGCGGAGAAGTTTTCAGCTATGCGATTATTACTGGCAGAGCTAAATATAACCCATCCAGAGACCTGGCTGGCGCAATGAGGGGGTATCGGAAAGAAAACTACCCATTCCTTCCCATGCACCGCATACATGAGTTTCAGCGGGCAATGAATGCTTATGGTGGGTGGATAGTAATTAAGATAGCTGCTCAGGTTCTGCATTACACCGCGATGCGAACCGTTGAACTCCGTTCGCTGGCATGGCCAGGAATCGACTTTGAAACCAGGCTAATCAGTGTTGACCCTTCAGTGATGAAAGGCCGTAAACTTCATGTCGTTCCTATGTCAGATCAGGTTGTCGAGCTTTTCCGCTTCCTTAAACAGGTCACCGGCCAATATGAGTTATGCTTCCCCGGGCGTAATGACAGGAAGAAGCCGATCAGTGAAAACTCTGTTCTGGGCCTGATAAGAAATATTGGTTATGAAGGGCAGACCAGTGGGCATGGGTTCCGTCACCAGTTCAGTACTGTAATGAACGAGAAGCACTGGAACAGCGATGCCATTGAAATGCAACTGGCGCACGTAAGCGGAGGTACGCGCTCTGTATACAACCATGCGGCATATCTCGATACGCGGCGAGAGCTGATGCAATATTGGGCCGACTGGCTTGATGAAAAGGTGAGCTAGCGCAACAATGCCCTGCTGAGGTAGAGATAGATCTTAACTTAACATGTCTCGCCGTGTATTATCCGGCGATAAATATTCCATTGTATTAAGACTTAAATCATGATGATAAAATACAGGCGTGACATCGACGGGCTGCGGGCTGTGGCTGTTTTGTCGGTGCTGGTTTTCCACTTCTTTCCATCATTACTGCCTGGTGGTTTTGTTGGCGTGGATATATTCTTCGTTATTTCCGGGTACCTGATAACCAGTATCATCATTAAAGATGTGAAAGCTGGATCCTTTACTATCTCAGGGTTTTATAAGAAGAGGGTAATGAGGATATTCCCTGCCCTGCTGTTAGTATTATCAACATGTTATGTGTTTGGTTGGTTTCTTTTTTTACAGGGTGATTACTCATCGCTAGGGAAGCACATTTTCGGAGGGGCATTCTTTATATCAAACCTGATGCTGTGGAGTGAGTCGGGTTATTTTGACAGTAGCTCACAGCTGAAGCCGTTGCTACATCTGTGGTCTCTTGGCGTTGAAGAGCAGTTCTATTTGTTCTGGCCATTGCTGCTTATGGCCTTCGCAAAGACTAAGAGATCGCTTTACGTGACGAGCGCATCAGTGCTTATGATCAGCTTCGTTGCTGGCGTATACACTATGCACTCTACTTCGGGTTCTAACTATTACTCGCCATTGTCTCGATTCTGGGAATTGATGTTTGGAGCGCTACTTGCTGGTTATAAATCCAATCACAAAGCATCATTCAGCCAGAAGCAGGAGAATATCATCTCATTTTGCGGTCTGGTTTTACTGGCTGTATCTATAGCGCTCATCAACGAATCAATGGCGTTCCCAGGTTATATTGCTGTTATTCCTGTTGCAGGCGCTACCTTGCTGATCCTAAGTGAGAATGGTGTTGTTAATAAAGTCTTATCATTAAAACCTTTAGTTTATATAGGCATTATTAGCTACCCTCTTTACCTCTGGCACTGGCCTGTGTATTCATCAGCACGAATTATTGGCGCTGGAGAACCCTCAGATACAGTAAAATGCTGGCTGATGGCGTTCTGCTTTGTGCTGGCTATTTTCACATACAAATGTATCGAGTCTCCCGTAAGGTTTGGCGCGAAAAAACCTGCAATGCTGCGCTCTCTGGTTGCAGGAGTTTTCTCGTTGGGTCTGGTCGGCATTTTCACGTTCAACTCAGATGGCATACCAGGCAGGGCGATAAATGGATCAATTGGTGAGTATTCATCTATCACCGAGCCGTATAAGTTCTTTGATTTCCCTGGTGAAGTGCGGAACATGGTTTGCCACTCGGTAGACCCTGATACGTCTGTAAAGAACGGGTGCATTTCAACAAACTCAGATCAGGTTTTCATCTGGGGTGACTCATACGCAGCGACATTTTATTCAGGGCTCAAATCCGTACTTAAAACGAATGGCTACAAAGCAAAAATCAGCCAGGCAACAGATGGTAACGGGCCTCCATTCTTTGTTAGCGGAAGATTCACTGACTCAGGTAAGGACCTGCTCGTTGCTAATGAGCAGAAGCTGAAATTTGTCTCCGAAGTTAAGCCGAAGGTAATTCTTATTTCATGGATGACTCATGGAGGAAACGCCTCTAATGATATGGAATGGACGGCAAGTAAACTTTCAGAGACTATAAACAAAATAAAAACTGTTTCACCTGAATCAAGAATTGTCATAATAGGGCCGGTTCCGGAATGGCAGGATAGTCTCTTACGGCAGGTCATTAAGTTCTATCAAGACAATAAGGCCATGCCGCCCGAGCATATGAGTGCGGGACTCGTTCAGGATATTTTCCATTTTGATGAGTATCTGAAGCCTCGAGTAAAAGCTATGGGCGCTGACTATATATCTGCTGTCTCGTCGATGTGTAACAAGGAAGGGTGTCTGGTGCGCACTGCGCCGGGGGCCTCCAATCTCACCGCGATAGACTGGGGGCATCTGACTAAAGCCGGAGCACGATACCTGATCGAATATAACAAAGAAGAAATATTCAAAGGGTTAAAATAAATATTAAGGGGCCTCTATGGCCCCGTTTTTAAATTACCCCAACTTCCAGCCGCCTGATCCATCTGACCATAGCTTAATAAAGTCACCTGCCACAATTACCCTGCTTGACCCTAAAAATAAGTTCCCTGTGCCTGATGGGCCTGAGTTTTCAAGTGTAAACCCATTCACTGCTATCAGCCTGACTGTGCGATCTTTGACGAAAGCACCTCCGTTCAAAATGTTTACATTAATAACACTACCAGTTCCGTTTACTGAAACTGAATCTGCAATGCTTGGGATTGATAGCGCACCACTAGAAATAATGGCACGTGCCTGCCCAAGCGGATCCCACCTGGTAACACAGTTGCTTACTGATACGTTAGAGGACGCAGTGTAAATGTCATCCAAAAGAGCGGCCGATTTGGCGCTAATTGAAGACAAGGCAACGTTGAACGAATTCGAATCTACATATACCGCATAGCGTTGACCATCTCCGCCACGAATAGCCGCACCTGAAATCGCAATGTTCTTATTATCACCCTGGAACGGGTAACCACCATTCCCTTTATGGATGGTTATAGCCGCCTGCATCTCCCCGTCAGGCTGACCCTTGAAGTTGTCGTTCATCACAATGCCGGAGAAGGCCATATCCTCGCAGGAGTTGATTTCAAGACCTATCCACCCGTTGGACTCTGCGATCAGGCTGGTTCCGGTGCACTTACGACAGTCACCAAAATCGTATCCCACCCCGGCATTTTCAAATGCAATGAGTGAGGAAAGCGTCACACTGTCGGCATTTATCAGGAATCCCTGATGCTCCGTTAGCGTTCCGTTTCGGTACGCATGACAGCTTGTAAGGGTTGTGTGGTGGGACTGGACAGCAAAGCCGTTTTTCCCGTTGTGATGGGAGTATGCATCTATGATGGATACCATTTCATATACCGGCGTATCCACGGTGGAAATGAACCCTGTGGCAATACCAGCGTCGCGGTTATGGTGAGCATCAATGCGGGACATTCTGACAGGTCTGATACCCCGCTGACTGCCCCCGCCAACCACACCGCCAGCACAACCACTAACGTTAATATCGTCAATGATTTCGGATGCTGCGTCATAGAGACTAATACCATGCCCAACAGTTGTCCCTGCGATCATCAGATGGCTAAGCCGGTTTGGTTGTCGGTTGTCATCTGTAGTGCTGCTGTTGTTTATCTCAATGCTATGGCCAAGGGCATTAATAGAGGATCCGTTTTCGAAAACTGCTCCGCTCACTGCGTTCATCAGGATGTTACTGGCGTATCCACTGCATTGTGAGTTATTCCCATCAATGGTCAAGCCAGAAACCGTTCTGCCGTTGGTAAAGGACAGCAACGTTAATGAGGTTCCGGCCTTCCGTTTTATTGTAGATTTTCCACGCCAGTCGCACTTAACGGTTAGCGTTTCAACCTCATACAGCCTGTCCGTTTCAAATAGGATCGCCACCCCGTTTGCATTGCCGTAGTTATTGGCAGCTTCAATAACCTGCTGATCTGACATTCCGGATGATCGGAAATATTCAACAGGCATTTCTGATAACACACGCCACAGGCTAGGAATGTGCTTGTAACCATCTACACCCTCAATTTCTGCCCTAAACTGATCTGGCTCATACTTAAGTACGTTGGGGATGTAATCCTGTAGATGGAGGAAAGCATCATAGACGGCCATGCTGTGGCCTTTCTCGGTCACTACTTTGACGACCTGCCCGAGATAGACAATGTGCCCACCGCTGTTAATTATTAATGGCTGCGGAATTTGTACGAGGCTTCCATCCTCATTTTCTATGTATACTGGGATTTGGTTAGAAGGCAGTGTTGGGTCTGTATCGATTTCACCGATATAGATTCGCCCGTTAACAAGAGCTTTGAGGGATCTGCTCGCTGTAAAAAGTGCGCGAGGATTGCTAACTACCACATTGGCGTTGATGTCTGCCATTATTGGGCTCCGGGCATAAAAAAAGCCGCACAACAAAAGTTGCACGGCCTTGCGTTAAAGGTCGGTTATAATTGGTTAAAACACTGGAGGATTTATGGATTTAGCTTTGTGGATGATTCTCATCGTACTTGTTTTTATAGCTATTCAAATTGCTAGGGCTGTTTCCATCCTTGGGAAAATAAGATCCAGTAACGACATAACTATAAAATGTCTGGATGCGCACGAGCTTCTATTAAAGAAGATGGTTGAAGAGATCGAGCAGCTAGGCATGGCGATAGATGAGATTAAAAACACGATTCAGAATAGGTAGTCACTATTCGTTAGGCGTTCCTTGCAGCCATGCTATCAGTCCAACTTTAGCAATTGCCTGCCTCTCAGATGCGTCAAGCGTGGCTGCCCATTTTTTATATTGATTGCTCCTCATCAGAGCCTTTTCAACATTAGCTCTTGCTGTTGCCGCTTTCACACTGTCGCTACCAGCCATGAGCTTTGCTGCATTTCGGAAATGATGTGATGCAATCAGTTGGTCTGCGGCCACAGTCCTTGCCGTTTTATTTTTACCCAATGTTGAAGCAATAACAGAAACTGTACCAAAGCCTGGCATTCCTACAGCCGATGTTACCCCCTCTGCCGCTGCAGCTTTCTTCCCGATGTTGTATATCTTTGAGATCATCCCCCCTTCCTTATCGAACTGGTCAAGAAGCGACTGAATGCGCCCAGTGGATATTTCACTAGTTTTCGCTGTGCGTATGCCGTTGGCCACCGTATACAGATCACGCAATCGTTTTGTTGCGTCAGCCGGTAGATGTTTCGTTACAGCAGACAGCGATCCATTACGCTGCGCTCCCGAGTACCAGTCAACAAAGCCCGGGATATTGAGCTGCTGCTCTTTCCTTGAGCCCAGCGTGAAAGCATCGTTCAGTGCGGAAGCAACAACCTCCTGCCGCATATGTGGCGGTGTGGAGTCGAGCATTTGGTTGAACTGCGACACGTTGCCCTTTCTAAGGTTCTGCACCGCCGGAGACAACCGCGCTGAAAGCGTGCCGCTCAGGTCTTTGCCGAGAGCAGTCACCATGTGGTCTTCTAGCTGCTTTCGCTGCGCTACGAGGCTTTTGGCAACATTCCATTTGTCACCCATTCCATTGGCCGCAACAACTGTAGCCTGGTCATCAGTGATAGCGGAGTAAAGCCGCTTTAACTCAGAACTTGTCTGGTCTTTGAATGGACCCTCACCTCTGCTGAGCGCTGCGCCGATCTGCTTCCGGGTATTGTCCAGTAGTGCGAATGTTGGAGGAGTTACTGTTTTAGTGCCGTCAGGATTAACAACTGTCTTACCTTGCATGCGACTGAGAACGGTCCGCTCTACAGGCGAGAGGTTCTCCAGGCCGCCGAGATCGTCCGCCTTACTCTTCAGAAGGTCGAGAGTGCTGTTGGCTGTCACCTGCGTTCTGGCCGGAATGGCCTTGCTGATTTCGCTGTAAATAGCATCTGATTGGGATGTCAGAGCATCAATAGCTTTTGTCGACTCAGTTTTGAGCCGGTCAGAAAGCGCCACCCTATTTTGCTGGCCGCCCGCCATCTCGATCAGGTCATCGGCTTTTTGAGCGAGTGAAGCGATGGCAGTGTGTTCTTTGGCTGCCAACTGGCTGGCAGGTACTGATTTAAGTCCCTGCTCAATCGCCCTGTACGTTGGGTTATTGGAGAAGTGAGACGGGAGCAATTCGCTTTCCATTCCGAGGCGCTTGGCGGCATCAATAACGCTCTGGTTAGGCCTGACTTCTTCAGCTGCTCGATATACCTGAGGGGTGACCGATGCAGCCTCCGACGTCGCAGCGCCAACCTGAACATTTCGCTGTAATAGTGACTTATCTGGCGACTCCGCGATAATTCTGGCCGTATCATCAATTCTGCTTGGCTGTGAGCCTTGCGTCATTGCGTTGCGAAGTGTGTTTGCCGCCTCTTCAACACCACGATTCCCCATAGCACGAATGCCAGCGCTGATTCCTTTCGCTGCCAAGTTAACCGCACCGCCTGCGGCGACACCAGTACCAAGCTCACCGATGAATTTAGACGCCGATCCATCTTCTCCACTATTCGCAGCTAGCGCTCCGGTCACGTTCTCTGCGGTAAGGCGTCCTGCGGCATTAGCCACTCGCCCAGCTAATGTTGGTGCGCTTGCGGCGACCCGCTCTGCGCCAATTGGGGTCAGGTATGGCAATGCTTCAGCAAAGATCCGGCCTTCTACCGTATTAGGAGTGAGGGTGCCACGGCTAAGCCCGAAGTCCTGCTCCAGCCCCTGAGTGGTCACTCGTGGCGCTGGAGTGTAGGTGCCATCACCCAGGCCGAGCTTTTGCCCCGCCCATGCCCCGGCGCTGGTAATGGCATCAGCAAGTTCTGCCGGGATGTTCGCAATATTCACGCCAGCCTGGAGAAGCCCGCGCCCCGTTTCCATTGCAGCTTCGCCTAGTTCCCGACCTCGGGTTTGCGGCGCTCTATCTCCCCAGGCAGCACTCTGGCCGCCGGGCTGCGGCTGATCGCGCCACATTTCAGACGACTGTTGTTCCGCGGTGGCTACGGGATAGGCTGCATAGAACTGCTGACGCGCCTGCTCTGCGTTGCTTCCAGCCTGAGGCGCTACAACTTCATTGAAATACTGCTCCTGAGCCTGTGCTTTCTGTTCTGGTGCCAATGCCTGATACTGCTGCGACGAGAGCACGTCTTTCCATGCCTTAGCCATTAGTCACCCCATAGTGAAGAGAAGCCAGCCTGTTGTTGCGGCTGTGGTGCTGGCTGTAATGTTGTGGATTGCGCAGGCGGCTCCTGGTAGTCGAATTGTTTTTTGACGTTACCAAGCTTGCTCTCAAGCTGAGTGCGGATCTTGCCGATAGAAGACCTGAAGGCGTCTTCACTCATTTTCGGACTGAGAGCCCCTACGGCATCAGAAAGCTTTTTACCCTCAGCATCTGACAGCGCCCCCATGCCTTTCAGGCTGGCTACCATAGGGAGAAACGTCTGAGCCTTAAACGTGTCAAGACGGGCTTCAAAGTTCGCCGCGTCAGAGCCAGGAATGGTTGGGAAAGCTGAGCGGACACCAACAGCCTTGGCAAGGCCCGGGCTTTTCTCGATTTCGCCAAGCGAATCAAGAGCGGTGCTGAACGTATCTACCGCGCCCTGCGCCGTTGCCTGCCTGTCAGCACGAGCGACCTCTGCTTTCTGTCGCACATCAGTCTGCTTCTGCCTCAACTCCTCAAGCTTCAGCGTGTTTGTTTCACGCGCGATCTGGCGATCAAGAGCTTTATCCTGCAGCTCAGCCTTTTGGATCTCGCGTGACAAAGCGGCATTCTGTGCACTGATGTTCTGTCCTCGAACAGTAATATCCTGTCCTCGCGCAGTGAGCGCCTCGCCGGCCTGATTGCTCCTGATCTGCTCGGCAAGCTTTGCTCTATCTCCAGTCACGCCGTAATAATCTTTGGGTCCGAGAGCGCTCAAGCCTACCGCATCTACAATGTGGGCAAGGGACTGAGGATCTTGCTGATATTGTTGCAGTATTTCTTCTGGAGACGAACCAATAGTGCCTAGCACCCCGGCATTTCGTGATGCGGCCACCCCAATTGCTTGCGGATTTCCGGATGCTATGGCAATGCGAAGGTCTCGAGCTGCATTACCAAGATCAATCTGATGCTGTTCATTCTGAAAACCGATGCCAGCCTTAATAGCTTCCATTTGTCCGGGATATTTGGCGGCAAGAGCTGTCATCTTTTGCGGATCTCCAAATGATGACTTCCAGTCTTGCTGGAATTGTATGGCGGTTGCTTTCGCTGCTTCCTGGTCAGCCATCTGCTGCCGATTAGCGCGAACCTGCTGGATGCCTTGCGCCGCCTGATTTCCCACAAGGATGGCCCTACCAAGACCTGCGCTGTAATCAATAGGATCTACCATGGTTCACCCTCAGAATAAGCCTGCCAAAGTTTGACCAATTTGCATAAGGTTGTTAAATCCGGCAGTAGCCTTGCCCGCACGCGCAGCGCCAATCTGCCCTATATTCTGGCCATATGCATTAGAGTAGTTGCCACTGGCGGCATTGTTAGCGCCGGCAGCGGACAAGCCAACATTTGTAAGGCCGAGCAACTGGCCGTACATGTTGTTCTGCTGGTCGGTCATCATGGACAGATAGTTTTGCCCGAGTTGCGGCGCGATGGATGAAAGAACGTTTCCGGTCGCGGTGCTGCCTAGACCACCGGTAGCCTCTGCTCCCTGCAACGCCTGATAACGAGCCTGAGCGCCCATCATCTGGTATTCAGGAGAGTTATAGTAATCTGACAGAAGCTGATTACGATTAATTGGCTGACCTGCTATACTTGTAAGCCCACTCAGACCAGTAAGCCCAGCATTTAGGAATGGCTGATTGGTTTGCTTCTGGTCCTGGTAAATATTCCATGCCGTTTGGTTTGCTTGATTACCAGCTTTTACTTGAGCATCAGCCGCGGCATTTGAACCGGTGATGCCACCGACTACGCTACCAATTGCATTACCAATACCTTTAGCAATACCGCCCATTGGCATACCTCTTCATTAAAATTAACTTTCCGCGAGTGTCATCGACATATTCGACCTCTCCGCGCCATGTTTCGATAAACCCAAACTTTTTAGCCAGATTACACACCTGCTTGTGCTCAATACGTATTGGCGCATGTATCTCTCGATTGCCAATCAGATCCAGAACATCCGCCACAGCATCCCTACATCGGTGGCGCTCACCGCGCTTCATCGCCATATGCAGGTCCACATGATCGCCAAAATCTAGGCAAACAAATATTCCGACCCCGCACCAAAGCAAGTAATCGCCTTCAATTTCGGGCCATGAAGAGACACCCCATAGTCTCATGAGCTGTGAGCCAGTAACTTTGTCTATTGAAGTCATGCGATTAGTCCATGAGTCCGCGCCATATCCTCAAGCGCCTTGATTCTTTGCCTGGCTTGTTGAATACCGTTCGCCAGCGCCTGAATCTGAGCCTGGGTATATACGTCGCTGACGGTATAGGTCTGACTTGCGTTAAACGAACCAAGCAGCGCGGCTCCGGTCGCAGCAGTCCATCCCGTTTGCCTTGCGCCTACGACCTTTGTGCCGCCGACAGAGTAAGAAGTTGTGACATTGAGAGGTGATGCTAGAGTTTGAGATGTCGTAACCGTTTTTGATACGTAATCAGCCTGTATTGCGTCAATATCGCCGTTTATGGTGACAATTTCCGCCTGAATATCGACCACCTCGTCTAGTAGGTAATCAACGTCGCTACGCAAGGTTACAATCTTTCCCTCTGCTGTTGTTACCCTGACCTCAACTAGGTTTATCGCGTTAGTATTGGCGGTGATCCTCCCTTCATGGTTGGCAAGCGTTATATCCTGTTCGTCATTCTTAACCTGAGCGTCATAAGCTCCCTGCCCCGCCTCGTTAGCCTTACCAGCCACATTCCCAAGATCTGTTCCCTGCGCGATCACATACAGCAGATAGGACTGACTGAAGATGTTTCTGGGAAGTATGGAAGCATCAAGCCTCGTCGCTTGCACAATTACCGGTGTATTGAGTGAACCATCTGCCATTACTCAATCCTTATCTGGCATCCAGATAGTGTTACTGGCGATTTTGTGATGACCCTTACCTTAAAGCCTACTAACCGCCTGATGCGTCCGACCCGCTTCCACAGCACCCGCTTGTCGTAAACAAAAGGCGCATTCTGCTCAATCATCTGCTCTTGCCCGTAGTTGATGCCATCGGTGGTTGCAGACAGGAAAAGTCGATCTGCGTATTGTGCAACGCCAGTCGATGCTTCAATCTCGAAGTCGAACACCCTGGCATTATCTGCCCTGAAAAGTGGCGTATAGAGCAGGTGCTCCTGCTGAGTGTCGTACTGGCTGCTGATGTCGAATTGCATCTGCCCCGTAAACGAATCTAACTTGTCGCCACAGGTTATCTGATTCCCTTCATACATGAAGTCGATTGCCCGATAAACATCATCGTACAGGCCTGTCTTGAGTACGCACCACTGAGGGCCATTCTGGCTAGCGGCAGCGTCATAAACCAACACTTGGCGTGGCAGGTGGATTATCAACAATTCGTGTGAGTCGAACCTCAGCGTCTCCATGACACCGGTTGCCAGTTCATCGGCAGTATATGAGCGGAGAATCTTCTCGATGCTTGCTGTGGCTATCGGAGATGCCTGGCCTGAACTAATCACATAAATGGATGGAGCGCCAGTGGCCGGATGGCTGATAAAGGCGTGAGAGTCGGCAAATGGAGTTTTGCAGTACGTCCCGGCGATACCCTTCTGTACCATCAGGGATGGTTGAGCCACATATAGTGATGCGCCTACCGTTGTAGCTCCTGTCAGCGAAAAATACTCAATCGTCGATGAACCGAAACAGACGATGAAATCACGCCATGTCCCAATGCCAATTATCCCGTCAGGTTGCGACTCGGCTCGATACTCTGCGCTGTAACGATCAGGGTGCGATTCGTCTTCGAGGTCAGTAATAAACCAGGAGTCAGAATTATCTTTCGACCAGGCGTATCGACCACGTAATCGAGTGATGTCACGCACTGAACCTAATTCATACTGAGTAAACCCACTATCTGTCGGCCAGTTTGTTACTGTCTTGGTCGTGCCGTCGTAGCGATACTCAGTAAGTTGCCCATTGGTACCCACGGCCTGAGAGGTTCTCCCATGAGCCATAGAAACCCGACCCGAACCAGCGACATCACCAACCTCTTCCTGCTCCTTGTAAAGCTTTCCACCACATACGCGATACACAGCATTCTGGGCGGTATTGTACTCGACACCACGCGATGATCCGCTCACATCTCCACGCTTCTCTATGCCAGGAAAGGAACGTAAATAACCGCTGCTATTGAGCACCTCTTTCGGTGTCGCCAGCATGTTCACAGGAAGATAGTCAATGTAATCGGCGTCCCGGTGATTTTTCCCGTTACCCTTCATCAGAGGGAGTTGAACTGTCGGCATCTTTCTTTTCCCGTCTGTGGTAGAAATTAATATTGCTCAGCGTGGCTCCTCTATTTCCGGATCCTACTGGCATGCGATTGGGGTAACAAAGACGTCCAGAGCTTTCTGCGCGGGTTAGCGCGGTTGATTTGTAAAGCAGCTCTTTCCCGTTTCGGGCGCTCGTTACGATTTTTGCAGAAGGCTCGACTGCGTAGTCAGGAGCAATACGCACCGCGAGGTTGAAAACAACAGCACTCACCTTCGACGATCGCATGCCGTGTTCGTCGCCAGTAGCAGGAGGGTTATCGTCTGATGAGAAAACGTAACCGGTGATAATGCCTGCACCGTCCTGATACCACTCCGCCATCATCATTTCTAGGTCGTTAACAGCATCTTCGACTGACTGCGGCTCGACGTCGGTCAATGTGGCATCAGACGCCACTCCCAACTTCCGAAGTGCCGCCAGAACCAGATCGCCCTTCGTCGACATGCTCATCATCTACCTCTTCAGCCGCTTCGGCATTGGTCTTGCGGGTGCGCTTGATTTTGGGTTGTTCAGCCTTCTGAGCATGAACATCGTCAGGGTGTTTATGCCAGCCTTCGGCAAGATGCGAATCAACGTCCGAATCCTTTACTACGATGGTATTGTACTGCTTGCCCCAGACACGCGTCCCCTTGCCTTCTTTGTAAAGCATCGTGCTCATGATGTTCTCCAGTAAGAAAGGGGCCGAAGCCCCTTATCATCAGCCTTCAATGGCAGTTGCGACATCCTGATTCGCCAGGCCAACACCGATAGCTTCCGGACGCACGGCAGTGGACTTGTACCACAGAGCGATACGGCACTTGCCGCTGAAGGTGGAGATATCACCCTGGAATGCGATTACGCCGTTCAGACCGGTTCCCGGAATGCTGAACGCCTCGGACTTCATACCAGCAAACAGGTTATGGTTCAGCGGGATCGGCTGCGATACCAGACGGATAGCGTCATCAGCCCAGAAAACGTTTGTCGGTGCAGTGTCAGTGTTCAGCACGTTGATTGCCGCACCGGCGGCCAGCGAGGTGTTAACGTTCGCATAGGCACGCTCAGCCGCGGTCAACGAGGTGTCGTCCAGTGCGATAGGCTTCGGCGTGATGGTGATAGCGTCCCCGTTCACAGCCACGACAGAGAATGTCGCGTCCTGAACCAGTACGTTTTTCGCCATCTGAGCCAGGAACTTGACGCCGGCGAAGGAGATTTTGTCTCCGCGCTTAAATCCAGTTCCGGAGCTGACATTCACCGTTGCGAAGCGGTTATCCACGTTTTCACGTGAGTTATCTTCGTTCAGGCGCCATGATTGCGGCTTGAACTTTTGTGCACCAGAAACAGTCACACCAGTAGCAGTAGATCCAACCAGAGTAGGCAGTTTTGGTGAGCGCAGGACATCATTGAACCCAGCAACCTGCTTCTGAATCACACCTTTGGTGTAAGCGTCATCCTGAATGCGGCCGTAGAAGTCCTTGCCCGCCAGATCACGGCCAGCGCCACGGTAGTCGTTGGCGTTGAAGAAGAAGCTCAGACCAGCGTCGCGGTTAAGCTCGCGGGAGAACATCAGGGATTCAGCTTCAGAGATGAAGTCCCAGCCGGTATTTGCATTGCCGATCGGGCCGGTACTGGTAACAATCAGTGAACCCATCTCCGCTGCGGTGCGGGCAATTTCCAGCTCTACGTTGTTCGCCAGTTTCTTGGCTGATGCTGCGATACGGCGACGGTAGGTGGTTTCGTCACGTACATCATCGGCACGAATGTCGAAGAAATCGTTATCCGGATCGTCGAGAGTTACCTTGACGTTCAGTTCCAGCAGATCGGTTTCTTTGTCTGTGAGGTCCCAACCGCGCTGGGTCGGTGCTTCCTGCTCAACCGGCATCCAGATCGTGTTGTCTCCGCGCTGCATTTCACGACCCGGCGGCGAGTATTTGCTGACCTTATCGACCATCGGCATGATGTTCTGCATTGTTTCGATAACCTCGTCTACTGCGAGGGTTACCATTTGACCTTCGTTAAGAGCCATTATTTAATTCCTTTAAGCTGAGCCTTGTACTTGCGATAAGCTTCCGTGTCGCCTTTCTTCGCTGCTTCATCCATCTTTTTCTGAATGGCTGATACGTTCGCAGCGGCAACACTTCCCTGCACAGGCTCATCTGCCTGCGGGGCGTTAGATCTCGCGTTAGCACGAGGCTTGAGAGTTAATTGTTCAGATAACCTAGTGAGTTCGATGAGCGCACGCTGACCGTCCAGCGCTAAAATGCGGCGTAATTTCTCCGGGTTTGACCCCAGGTGATAGATGATCGCTGCCGACTTCTCAGGGAAGAGGTCCATAATGGTTGTGTCCACATCTGGCGGGACTGCCTGGCGGAACACTTCCTCTTTCTCCTGATAATCCGGCAGGTTTAGCTTCTCTGCCGCATCATAGTGCTTACGTACTGCCTCAACGATTTGTGCTGAATGTCGGGTAAATTCCTGAGTTTTTCGTCCCTGTTCTGCTACCGCATTACTGCGGGCATCCAGCGCCTTCATGTGCCATTCATTATTGGCCTGATTAAATGCCGCCTGTGCACGATTGGTGTCCCAGCCATATTTCTCCAACGCTTCATCTGAGAAGAAGTCGTTGTAGTCTGGCTGTGCTGGCAACTCAGGTTTTACACGCAGGTCTTCCGGGATTTCTCCGCGCTGCACGGCCTCTGCCCGCTGCTCAAGCTCGCGCTGACGCTTGCGCTCAAGGCGACGCTGTGCAAATTGCGCATTGAGTGCCGGATCCTGTTTTGGTTTGGTCTCATCGTCCTTCAGGACAATCTCGAATCCTTCATCGTGCACACCATCGCCACTGGCATGTGACGCTGTATCGACTGCGGATGCCGCCGCGTTATCGACGTGCGCGGATGAGTCTTCAGTTGCCTGAATTTCGGTGGTATCGGTCATGATTAACTCTCTTATTGAGGTGTCTCGGCTACGCCGCCGGAGGGTGAAGTTTGTCTCTGCGATTGCAGGATGTTGGCAACGTCCATGCGCTGGGAGTGCGCCTGACTATTGCCCTTAAGGATTAACTCAGCATTAGCGCGGGCGTTGTCGCTGCTCTGTTGCTGGAATTTAGTGATGGTTGAAAGCGCTTCTCTGAGATCTTTCTGCTTATCCGAATCCATGCCGTTAAATATCTCGGCAATCTTGGCCGCAGTGAGCTGGTTTTGCCCCTCAACCTTAGCCGCCTCGACCTGAATCTGGGTCTGCTGGTTCTGAGCCTTGATAAGCTCAGCCTGACCTTGCAGATACTCGCCCATGGCTGCCAGCGTGACAGGGTCTTGCTGACCTTGCTTAGCCTGCTGCGCTTCCGCCAGCCACTGTTGCTCTTCAGGCGTCTCAGGGTTCTTAGCACCCATAGTGATAAGCTGCTTGTTGGCATAATCACGCATAAGCTCAACACCTTTTCCATCAAGCAGGGTGAAGTACTGCAGCATGAGAAGCTGATACTCTGGCGTGCCCTGCGGTGTTTTGCTGAGTAACTCCAGAATCTCGGCGCGATTCTGCTCTTTCATCGACTGGAACGACGGGCCAACATCCGTATAGCACTCATAGCGCCCACTGATATCGTTGAGCGTTACGATGCTACCCGTCTGGAGATCTAGCTCCTGTGAATAGAGCTGAACCTCCTTCTCGCTGCCATCCTCCAGTGTCATGGTAACGTTGCGCGGTACGTCGTAGATATCGCTGACCATCGCCGCGTAAATCTCGCCATCACGCCGCATAGCCGTAGCCAGGTTGTCCTGAAACACGTAGGTGTCCAGGTCAGCACGCATGTTGATCTGATTAACGGTATCGAAAGCCACCTGCCGACCGCCGATATCCTCAGCATCGACCCCCACGCTGGCTGTCTGCTCCACCGCATTAGTTGCAGCTTCCAGCATGTAGGCATTGGCCTGTGGAACCTGAACAGGCTCCTCGAACTGGATTGGCCCCGGCGGCAGGTCACTGCCATTCTCATCAGTGCGGTTGATGAGTTTGTAGCGATAGGCGTTCCCGCTGTCGTGCATTTGTTCATAGCCTGCCACCTGCTCAGGATAGAAGTAAGGCACGCGTTGAGGCTTCACAGCCACGATGTCAGCATTGAACGACATGATCATGTTACGCAGACGCTGTCCATCTTTGGTGCCGCGAACGATGCCCTCGTAAACTTCCTTGTCGCCAGCAAACGCCCACTCACCATACACTGGCACAACAGGGATATGCTCGCCAGCAATGCGCTCACGGTCTTTCAGGATTTCGGTCATGGTGATGAGGCTTTTATACACCCGGCGCCGCTTAACCTTGCGCTCACCAATCTTCACCATTCCCTTATCTGCGAGTTCCTCGATAACGTCTTTAATATCGGCTTTGAAGTAGCTTACCGGCTCACCTGTCAGCGGATCCTGATAGATGAATACAGTCTCTTTCTTCTCTTCCACTTCGTAATATTCGCCGACATAGAATGTCTCGCTGGTTGCCCAAGGGAATATCCAGTTGGAGGAAGGGGACTGGAAGGTCGGGTAGTCATCAGCATCAAGACCATGCTCTTCAGCAAACGCATCCCAGCCATCTTTGCTCATCGCACTGATGATGGTGCAGTGCATAGCGTCGCTTTTGTCGAGCTGCTTGGAGTTGCTGTCCCACACGACATGCGAACACGCCTCGTGAATCGGAACGCGCCGGATAATCTGGTTGTTACTGGTGGGGTTCTGGTCTTCGTACTCTGTAATCAGGCGCCAGGCACCAACTCCCGCCTCTATCTGCTCACGCACTGCGATGTTAACGCTAATCTTCGCAGTGTTATGCCGCATATCTGTGCGGTACATTCCCATCAGGATATCAGCAGCGTCAGGGCTGGCTCCGTCCTTCGGCTTATACAGCACATCGACTGGATTCTTGCGCATCTCAGCAACGAGCTTGCGGACCTTCGGCTTAACAACGTCGAACTGCCCACGGTACTGCAGCGTCGTGTAGTCGCTCAGCCAGTCATCCCATTGTGATACTCGGGAGAAGAATAAGTCGTTGCTTGCCTCTGTCCTGGCCTCGTCGCTTGCCGACCAGTCCCGGTCGAACTTCCGGAGAATGGTCTGCAATTTCTCATTGGTATCGGCCATTTATCTACTCCGGGGGATTGGGCGAATTGGTGCAGGCATCTTTTTCTCTTTTGGCGTCTTGATGTCGCGCATCATTCTTGCGAAGCGTCGCATCATGTAGCCGTAACGGACGGCTGACAGCACGTCATCGTTTATCTTGACGATCTTTCCGTTCTCGTCGCGGTGATAGAGCCTGAATTCATCAAAGAAAGACTCACAGGTATTAAAAACTCTGAACCGGCCTTCAAGCATAAGGTCTCGTAGTTCTGTTATGCCCGGCTCTACTGCGTTGCCACCATCAGGCCACGTAGCGTGTTCAGGAAGCATCAGGAATCCAGCATCGGCATATTGTGTGCGCAACTGCTCACCGCCACCTTTCTCGTGCTGATGCCCGTCATGTGGCCATGCTGTTGGTATGCGATGGTTCCACGACTTAACCGCACTCCATGCCTCAGTGGCGGTCTTCTCTTTCTGCTTCCAGACCCTTGCCAGGTAAAAGACATCCTCGTCTTTATCCCACCACAACTGGATATGCGCCTGCGGGTGATCCCATCCGAAGTCGAGGGCGTTTATCACATAGAAATGCTCGGGGCATTCGAATGGCTGGCACTTGATGGTTTCTTCCGAGATCTGGAAGATGCGACCACTACCCATTGTCGGAATGCCGCGGGCGCGAGCTTCACGCTCATGCTCCGGATATGAGGCGACGATCTGTTCTTTCTGCTCTTCCGTGTAGTGGTCAGCGTCATAGATTGTCATGTTGACAACCTTCTGCGCCTTGCTGGGGTTCTTCACGAACTTGGTTACTACGTCAGACATGCCCATCAGCGGGGTGAATGTCAGAAGCGAGAACTGTCCATACTTGTTGGTACGCGTCAGACCTTCGCCGTAGATGCTGTATGGCGGCTCTTCGTCGAACCAGACACCATGAATTGTGTCACCCTGCCAGCGTGCCCGACCTTGTGAGTAAGGCTTGAAATAGCAGATAGACATGCCATCCACTACGCCAGCGGCAGTGTGGTGACGGACCAGAATGTGATCTACAAGGTTCGGATAGAAGGGCGATTTCTTCCAACTGATGATGTCTTCTTTAGGGATTGAGCCGTAACCGGGTTCGTCATTCTCTTCGATACGGCCGCACAGTATGCGCTGGGTAGTCTTGGTTACTGTTTCGTTTGTCTCTCCACCAACCCAAAACACCACAGGCGTCGTGAAGCGCTTGCCTTGCCATTCTCCACCAAAAGCACCGTCAACAGGATAGCTAGCGGTTCCAGGGTAGCGCCCCGTCAGGTGAAAGGCCACCTCGGCTCCACCGGTGAATGACTTACCCAACTGGTTACCGGCCATGAAGCAGCGTTCAGGGTATTCAGCGCCAGCGTCGATAAACTCCCGTTGCTTTCCATACGGCCGGTATTCATAAAGCAGGTGAGTCGCTCGATACCTTTCCTCTTCCTCCAGAAGCTCAAGCAGTTCTACCTGCTCTTCGTCTGACAGCCCATCAAGAATCGCGGTGTCCACGTGAAAGAAGCTCCTGAATGCGAGAGCGCCGCTTGTCGCGATCTCCCTTCTCAGGTGTCACGTCTTCAACTTGCGATTGCTCTTTAAGGCCCAGGTCACGGGCGATGATATTTGCGTTGAGAAGGTCAGCAGCTGCACCAGAGAACTTCTGGTCGTAGATGATTTCTTCTGCTCGTGCTGTGATGTCAGAAAAGCCTTCCATTGCGCGGAAGGTTCCCCAGGTTTGCCGAGTGATATCTAGAAAGATACAAAGCCCGCTAATGGTCATCGCCCGCATTTTTGGCAGTGTCGCTTTTATGATTTCACCCTGATAGGAGAATACTTTCCCCTCCCACAGCGGGTTGTCATCTGCCCATTCAAAATACTCACAGCAGGCTTGCCACAGCGCCTCAGGCGATTCGAACTTAGGATTACGCCCATGACTGCTGCGGGCCTCCCAGAATCGGTTACCCTTTGGTGCTGCCATTCGTTATTGCCTTACTCAAACAGCGGCAGAGCTTCTTTCATGCCCTGTAGCGCTTTGGTTGTGCGGGATACTGCTGTGGGCTCGCTTTGTGCCAGCGTGTACTGGCGCTTGAATAGCTCAAGCTTCAGCGGGTCATCTGCGATATCGTCGATTGCCTTCTTTGCTGCTGCTGTGTCGTATTGAACGAGCGCGAGAACGTCGAGTCGCAATTGCTGCTGTGAGGTCAGATCGGTTTGTGCGGTTACATCGGACATGGTGGTCTCCTTTGTCATTATCGAGCACCCCTTGAGATGCTCTGTAATGATCACTTCAGCAGTGAGTACTCTTTGGTGAAGTCTTTCGCTTCGATGTAGTACGGCTGACCATCAACCGACTCGACGTAGTAGCCGCCCTCTTTCGGCTTGTTCTGGCTCATGAACTCAGCCGACACCTGAAACTGTGGGTAGGACTCGTCTTCCGGCGTGAGGTATGCAGCACCGTCCGGATCCTGATGGATTTCTTTAATCTTCAGGGCGCGGACTTGATGGTCTTTGCCTTTGTACAGCGGCAACTGGTGACGTTTGATGGACATTTATGTCTCCTGTGTTTATGAACCGACAACTAATAGCCTGCACGTAACGCCAGCAGGAGCATCAGTAAATGGGCTGCCATTCAGCAGCAGAGTGCCAACGGATTGCTTAACCGTGACGTTGCATCCGGTTGTTGTGATGTCTGAAGCAAAACCAGAAACCATCTGGTTGTTATTCCAGGATGTGATTCCGTCTACTGTGGGGGGAGATGTGTAGGTGCTTGCGAACTTGACAGCGATCTTCGCGCCAGCAGTTACTACAGTTGCCGATATCTGCTCACTGTAAAGCGAGGTTCCGCGAGGGCCTGTGTCTCCCTTTGGCCCTTGTGGCCCAATAGCGCCGGTAGGGCCTGCATCGCCCTTGACACCCTGCACTCCTTGCGGCCCTGGATCTCCTTTAACGCCTGCTGCCCCAGTGTCACCTTTGGGGCCTGCTGCACCGGCATCACCTTTAGGACCGGCATTACCCTGAGCACCTGTGTCACCTTTAGGACCTACCGCGCCAGCTGGACCTGTAAGTCCGGTATCTCCTTTTGGCCCTTGAGCACCTGGATCACCCTTTGGTCCCTGAATGCCTTGCGCACCCATTGCTCCGGCGTCGCCCTTGTCTCCTTTGGGTCCAGTCAATCCGGTATCACCTGCAACACCCGGGTCGCCTTTGTCTCCCTTATCACCTTTAGGGCCTTGCGCACCTGTTGCTCCCTGTGGTCCGGTAGGACCTTGTGGGCCAACAGGACCTGTAGCACCTTGAGGGATGGTTAGGTTGAGAGTTTGGCTTGGGGCTTCACCTGTTACGCTTGCCGCTGCCTGGGTGGCAGGCTGGCCTGTGGTTACCGTCCCTATCGACAAAGCGTTAGGAGCTGGAGACTGTCCGTCTACGCCTTTTGGAATTGCGAGGTTTAGCTTTTGCTTAGGTGCATCACCAGTGATAGACGCGCCTGCCCCCTGATCTGGCTGGTTAGTGACTACCTTGCCGATCTCAAGCTCTGTAGTTGTCACCTTGTCGGTCATTACGCGTTGCGGTGGCGAGAAGCCGTCTTGCGGAAAGAGTCCCATGATCGCCTCACGTAATAAGAATTTTTGCTTCACCGCCTGATGACCTGCCCCACATCTGCTGAGGAGGAGTCACTCCCAGCCAACGAGGTGATGGAACCTGATGCCCCTGTGCATTGGTGGCTGGTTTGGTAGGCGAGTCACGAAACCATGCTGTTCCGCTAGTAACCTGAATAGACACGCTTTGAGTGCCGTCAGTAATCTGCTTCCAGTCGGTCGTTAATGTTTCGTCTCTCGTTGCCATGACATTCTCCTTTAACCATTATCGAAGCTGCTCGTGAACAGCCTCTGTAATGGCTACTTCTTGCTCATGATGCTCTTGATGTCTTCCATCGCCTTGTTGAGGCTGTTCAGGTGATCATCCCGGAGCTTACTGATAGAGCGGAGGTGCTCTTCATTGAGGCGCTGAATCTCTTTGAGGTGCTCGCGGTCTCGGTGCTGCATCCGGAGATTCCAGAAGAGAACGCCCAGGCCAAACGCTGCAGCGATATTCCATAGCGTGTAGAAGCTCACTTGGTTTCCTTCTCGCAGCGTGCCTGGCGGGTTTCGTTGTGCGTCAGGATTTGCCGTTTAGCCTGCGGTGACAGGTTGGTGATGTCGCTGTCAGTGAGGTAGATGTAAGACGTCCATTCGCAGCCGGTATCAATTATCTTTATCGGAGGGTATTCGCCAGTCCCTGCGCAACCGGCTATCGACATCGCTATCAGACATGCGAGTAACGTTTTCTGTAACATGCTTAGCCTCACTGGCTGACTGCTGACGCGCTTCGGATGTCTTCTTGATATCGTCGAGCATCGCTTTGGTTTCACGTTCGGTAGACGCCTTCTCAGCGGAGGACTTCCCTTTCAGGTGCCCGATACCGAAAAAGGCCGCGGCGAACGCGATAATCGCTCCGATCACCGTTACGACACCAAACGGGTTAAGGAACTCACTCATAACCTGCGCTCCAACTGACGCTTCTCTTCCAGCAATTTTCGCTGCCGGATGAACTGAGAAGCTACGCCGAGCATTACCAGCCCGGGTCCGATATACGACAACCATTGCGGCGGGATGAGGCTTTTAATCTCGTCGGGAAGTGAGTTCCAGGCGCTCAGTAGCGTATCCGGCGCACTCATCAGGAATACCATCAGCGTTGCACCGGCCGTACTCAGCCATACTGACCAGGCTTTAAACAGGATTCGAGCGTGGGAGACAAATTCCATTTTGGTGAAGCGCTGCAGAAGCAGGACCACGGCAGCAATAGAAGCGATGATGACAATCCAGACGCTCATATCAGACCCTTGTAGATGTCGTAGGTGCCAGTACGCATAACCTCAGCATGGCGCTGGGCGCGGTTAGGCGTTTGCTTAGCCCACTTGCTGCTCAGCATGCCGTTAGCAGCCTCAGTGAATTTACCAACGGCGATAAGCGCTAGAGTGTTCTTGAACCCCGCCAACCCGACCACGCCCATCTGATAGGCCATCGAGATGAGGATGTCCTGCCGCGCCGGGTTGCTTTTCTGCATGGCTGCGTTGATGAATGTGTTACTGCGGCACTCGCGGATTACGCCATCAACGAATGTCTGCGCCCACAAATCACCAACAGCACGCGGAACGGTGAAGGTGTAATATTTCAGTGCTGCGCCTTTTGGGCCAATCTTGATACCGATACCAACCGTGGGGTAGCCCTCAGTGTCAATATACGGCTTCTCTCGATAGCCCTCTTCATGGTTGAGGATCGGGATAATCTGGCTCATTTATTCTCGCCCTCTTTTTCTGCGGCTTTGAGTTGCTCTGGTAGGGTGTCGAGCTTCTTCTGAATCTCTTCAACTTTCTTGTCGCGCTGCTCGGTGCGCTGCAGGCTTTCAGCACGGAACATGAAGTAGCCTGAAACTACGCCACCAATGAAGACGCCAAGAGCGCATACCGATACCATCAGCCACAGTTGCCACTGTCTGTACCATGGCCTCATAAGTTCATTGTCCGGGATGTGATTTGCGGTGCCTGTCATAGTTAAATCCTCATGGTGGCACGCAAGTGAGCAATCTCTTTTGCAAGCTCCCGGTTGGTCTCTGTCAGCAAATTAACCTGCTGCGATAGCGATTCATTCTGCTGCTTGAGAAGCTCCAACTGGTGCTCGATTAACTGGAGCTTACCTGTTGCTATGGATAGGTCTTTGAAGTATTGGGTCAGCTCTTTATTTTTTTCTTCGAGCTGCTTTTCAAGGCTGGCGTTTTTGGACTCTAGCCGGTCAATGCTTTTATCCTGACGATCCAACATGTCGATATGCTGGGTGTCATTGGCGTTCTTAGCCTTGTTACTCATCCAGACTCTGGAAAATGCCATGCCGCCCGCCAGGATGTAACCAAGCGAACCTCCGACACCCAGAAAGAACTCTTTATTTAAAAGATCAAACGCCATGAGGCCGTCTCCGGCTGCCCGGAACATTCCGGCCTGCTGTGAATAAAAAAGCGCCGGTATCGAGAGGGGGGAAATAATCTCGGGCGCAAAACAAAAAGCCAGCGCTAGGCTGGCAGAGGGAGTTTTTTATTTGGTGGGCCGCGAAGGATTCGAACCTATCTACCCTTCCCTTATGAGGGGATCGCTCATACCAAATGAGCTTCCAGCCCAGAAAAGACAAAGCCACCGGCGTTAACCAGTGGCTTATATTTTTGGTGATGGCTCAAGTCGCGTTTTTGCTGTCGCCACACAATTTAGCTTTTGGGATTTCGATGTTCCCGATTCATGAGCGCTGTCATCTTGCACTTCATCACCTGCTCTTTCGCTTTTTGCTCCCGAGCATACAGCAAAATATACACTTTCATTTCGCGAAAGCAACACTTTCAGAAAATATTTTTTACTTAAGCGGCTTCGAGAGTAATTTCTTTCTCCATTTCTCGCTTCATGGCGTAAAAGATTTCTGCATCGAGAACATCCTCGCACCATTTCACGCGTCTGCGGGCGGCTCCCGTCTCGATCCCTGTGTGATAGCTAATCTGCCTGGCAATATCTTGCGTGCAGTTGCACTCGCAGTAGCGTTTAATGGCTACATCGCGGACTGGGCTTTCACGATGAAAGGCCTTAACCATTACGCTTTCTACAAAAGCGGCATCATCTGATTCTTTGGCGAGAGCGATGATGTTGCTTGGTGATGACTGAGGTATAACCAGTTCGCGAGCTTTCTTATACAGCGCCTCGCCCCTCAGTCCGTCTTCTTCGAATAGCCGCATTACGACCCGTTCAATCTGCCGGGCTTTGTCCTCGCTCCACTGGCTGCGGATCATCAGCCTACCGATTACGTTGATAGCGCCAGCTGGAGAGTCATCGCCGCGGTTAACCTTGCCCCATACTGAAAGCATGTAGTGAACCCAGGCGCGTTGCTTTGTGGTGATCGTCTTTTTCGGATGCCGCCAGACCTTACGAAACTGAGCATCATCGGTAAAGTTAACCATCGAGAACACCGGGCTTAGTCGTTTCATGCTGCTACCTCTTTCTGCTTTGCCTGTGCCTTGCGGCGCTCACTGTTGCGGATAATCTGCTGTGCTGTGCCACCGGGGCCGCGTCGGTTGATGTCGAATCCGGCGCGGAGGATGGATTCACGCTGGTAGCGCTCGATATCGGATCGGTTCATTACGCCGTCCTCCGGCTATACAGGAAGTCACGACACACTAGCGCGGCGATGAGAGCCACGTAGCCGATGCAGTAAATGGTTTCGATGCTCATGCGGCGCACTCCTCTTTAATGGCGCGAAGGTTGGCCCTGGCTTCAGCACGAATGCGATCCAGTTCTTCTCGGGTGTAACGATGGGTTTCGTTGTTGGATTCCAGCGCCTGCACACTCTCTTCGCCTATCAGCTCGACGAGGGCAGCCCGGTAAGCTTCGATATTTCCTGACTTGTGCACATTACAGGCGGGACACTGGACCCATATATTTTCTGCTTTGAAGCGCAACTGTGGGGCGGCGGCGGTGGTACGGTAATGCCCGGCATGCCAGACCGGCGCGGTCATGGTTCCGCAAGAGATACAGCCATGCCCCTGCGAAAGAAGCAGCTCGCGGCGATAATCATTGACTGCTCGCTGCGTCATCTGCACCCAGTGGCGTAATGGCTTAACCTCTTTGCGCCGCTCAGTCAGGCGCTGGCGATAAGATTTCTCCTCTTCATGCTGCGCCTTGATGCGCTTAGCCTCGGCTTTCACCTTCTCCTTTGCGCGGAGGTCGAGAGCGTAGATAGTGCCGTGCTCAGGGCAGCACCAACGGATGTTATCGAAGGCTGGCATAAACCATTCGTTGCAGACCTTGCATTTGCGGCGAGGGAGATTAGCCATGATTAGCCTCTCCTTTACGCTCAGCTTTCTGCTTGTGATAAACGGCCCAGCTCAACGCATCCAGCTTCTTGTACCCGGACTTGTCGTACATGCTGATGCCATCGCTGCAGGCATGATTGGCTTTAACGTCATCTTCCAGCCGTGAAAGCTCCTCATAGCTCAGGGTCGCCAGCTTCAGGCGATTCCATCCGAAATTGCGGGGCAACTTATCCATGATTCCTCCGTGCAGCCAGACGGGCCCAGCGGGAGTCCCACAGGCTGGCGGTGTAGTTTTTGAGGGTTGGTATTTCTGACGGCAGCGGAGAAGGCTTACGCTTCTCTTTGCGCACGCGGTAGATGTGACGATCTATGAGTCGAGCGAGGGGGCTATGCATCATGCCTCCTGCTTATCGCGTAGCTGCTGAAACTCGCAGCCAGACGGAATAGTCAGCGCCAGACCGAACTGAGCGCACCACGCTTCGACTTTGCACAGGAAGATATGCATCTCACCAGTATCGAGCTGCGACGTGTGGCGAGGTTCCCAGGTGGTTTCCTTTGCGCCGGTGATGAAGTCGGTATAGGTGACTTCTTCGCAGCCGAGATAAGTCTTTTTGAGGTTGCGCTTAACCCATTCCGGAGTAGCGTCATTGCGCCCGGACTTGATGAGGTATTCGCTGATTTCGGTATACCACATATGGCTTAGCGCATTTTGAGACAGGCTGCGCTTCTCTCGCCACGGCTTAACCTGAAGTCGGAAGCACTGACCAGCATCCAGCAATGGCTGAATCTGCGAACCGATGGCTGCGAAGTTGCCGCGATGGAGTTTGATACCGTCTACTGGAAGAGTCATGCGACCTCCTGAGGAGAGACCGCAGAATGCAGAAAATCGCAGGTGCCGTTAAGCATCTGTGACGGGAGAGATGTTGCGTTCAGTTGCGTCATAGATATGGTCTCATCTATGACACACGAGCTATGGCTGTTCGGGCCGGGCGGGTTTGTTCAGAACCCATGCAGTTGTTCAGGCTGCATAGTAATTATAACTTATTTCCGTGAATTACAGAAATTAATCAGCCCGCTCAACGTGCAATTTAGAACCAGAACGCCATCATGATGGGTTACCGCATAAAGTGGTTCGCTGACCTCATCAAACGTGACGCTGTCTGTTATCTCAGCGTCAAAACCGTAATGCTTTAACTTTTCTAGCACCTCTGCATCATCCGCATGCTGGCACTCGATGACACCCTTCATTGGCAACCCCTCAGAGTAATATCCGGACGGAGAGTATCCACCGAGTGACAAGAAAATGATGGCTTTTGCGTGCTATAAGCGTCACGGCTCTAGCTGAAAATCGTCATCAAAACTGGGAAGTTTCGTAGTGCTTCCGTACGCCAGAATGTAGTCAATCCCTCTGCCCAGCGAGGTGGGATGATCGAACTCAAACAGGAATACGTCATGGTATGCGCGACCAAACCACCACCCGCCGCCGTACAACTTGGCGCGTTGAATGAATATCCATTTGCCCGGCGTAATGATGTCCTGCGTTACGCCACGATGGATAACGTCATAGCCTAAATCTTTACCACCCATAATCCCCTCCCCTGTAATTTTACTGTCTATATATACAGTATCAGAGGAGGGGTTTTGGTCAAGGTGCTTTGCGCACGATCCTAGCTATCGTCGTCTTCATCGAAATCAGCTTCTTCCAGTGCGTCCCTGAATGAAACCGCAACCACCTTACCGCCGAATGCCTCCATGTGAGCATGGACTGGAGGCTCCTTGCCATCTTCGAACTCAATAACGAAAGTCATTTTAGACATCACTCACTCTCCTGCTTCGGTGCTGCCGGTAGTCCAGGCATTTCCATCCAATGAGTCACGGTGCTGATATCTCTTCCTCTGGTATCATCACCCCACTTAAATTCGCCAGCGCACTCTTCGTACCACACATCCCCGTCCACACCGTAATCAGGATGATAGATGTATATAAGTTCCTGAGGAGCAGGCATACGCTCGCTGCACTTAACCCAATCATCCGGAATCTCCGGAGAGTTGCTTACTGGTTGCTTGATTTCAGCACCAGAGGCAGCGTCATCACTGGCCTGAATGATTGACTGTTGCTTGAGCATGGCGGCGCATTCATCAAAAGCCTGCTGCACTTCCTGCGGCATTCTCCCGTGATGTCTCTCCTCAATGATTTTGTGAAACTTGATGAAGCATTCAGGCACTACCGGCGCTGGCGGTGCGGGATTGTAGTGATTCCATTTATAGCCGCCATGCTGGCTATGCTCACCCCTAAGGCATGCATATAAATGCGATGAGTGAAACCCATACTTTTCTGCGTCAGCACCAGATTTGAAAATCAATGACGGTCCGCTGCCATCTACAGGAGCCGCTATAAGTGACTTAATATTATTACCAAGCTTATAGTAACCATGCACTACATTTTCGCTACGACTTACCCACTCCAGGTTGATGTATCTATTGTCAGTTTTATTTCCGTTAATATGGTTAACCTCATCCTTTCCATCCTGCTTATCCAGAAATGCTGTGGCAACCAATCTATGTATCGATGTTTGTACTCTCTGGCCATTGGCATAAAGGCTTGCTTTCACATAACCACTACCTATAAGAGAATTTGTGGAAAGGTATTTACCCGACCTGTTCGATTTCAATCTACCGAGGGATGAAACTGAATAATTCCCATCCGTACCTTCAACATCTCTCCATTCTTCTCCTGACTCCTGCTTATCCCTCTCCCGGCGCTCCAGCAGTGACAGCAGGCGTGTAGTTAGTTGCTGCTGCGCCTCGCCATTCTGGATATCTGGCTCACCCGGCCCGCCGAAACCTGCAAAGAAGTCGGCAACTTCGCTTTCGATTAATTTGCTCAGTGTCATGGGTTAGTCTCCGCCTGATATTGCTCGAACCAGAAAACCACTGGCTTCTCTACCACCTCGATAAGCCCGAAACGCTCAGCCGTGCGGAAGTTGACGCTGTACAACCTCGCGCGCTTTGTCTGCTCTGCTATTTGCTCTCTAAAAGACTCCAGGGTGAAAGTAGCCTTGAAGAGATTGCAAGGTGCGCATGCTGGGAATAGGTTTCCGATAACGTCATTCTCGGGACGCCAGTGTTCGCCTGTTGCTACTGTCCGGCGTGTTCCATCCTGGCGGCGAGGACCAAACTCCCATTTCCGTAATGCAGCCTCGACATGATCCGCATGCCAACCCTTTTCAGGAAGATCACATCCGCAATAGGCGCAGCGGCCGCCAAACTTCAGCCGCAAATCAGCACGTTGTTTTTTAGTGAGCGCCATCATTCCCCCTCAATCTTCAGGCTGATGCCGGAGGCGTCGCAATACTCGGCTAGCGTATCAATAGCGATCATGCGACCGGGTGCGTGGCGCAATCCTGACAGGACATGAATTACGTCGGCTTCGTTAATGGTGAGTACCCGCGCCTTATCAGCATCACGCTCTGCCAGCAGTTCGAGGATGGTCGCAGGGTTGGCTGCGGCGATGAATTTAGCGTTAGCCCGCGCATTTTTCTGCCCATCGAAACCAGGCCACTTAATGATGTCCCCACAGCGGTTATCAATAGCCGTGTGAACAGAATAAGTTTTTGAGCTCGCGTCAGTGAAGGCGCACCATTCACCTGACGTAGCCTTCTCAGCCGCCTGTTTCAGCGCTGCGTATTTGTCGCTCATACAGCCTCTCCGTTGCGCAGCTTCTCGGCGAACTTTTTCGCCTCTTTCTGAATGAATAGTTTTTCACTGAAATTGTGATACTGTCCAAACGCATCCACACCCTTAGCCATCTGCTCGCGCTGCCAGGCGTCGGTAGCCGGTGTTTTGATGCCATCTCCAAGTTTTGTATAGGCGCTCAGCATTGCCAGCTCTGGAACGTCGTCAGCGCCAGACTGATACGCGTCCAGTGCTTCCATCATCAGCTTACTGAACGGTGCAGGCTCAGCCTTTTTCAGCGTCGCATTCTCCGTCGCCAGCTGATCACGCTCAGCCTGTAATGCGATATAGTCTTCATACTTCACATAGCGCCCGCCACTTTCCAGAGTGCCGTAATCCTCGAAATCGTATCGATCTACGTTGCTCATGCTTCCCCCTTGCTAATCTGCTCAATGCCTGCTGCTGTTACGTACCACTGACGAGTGTCGTAGGAGTAATTGAGCAGGCCTAGTTTGTTTAAGTTGTTTGCTGTGACGTTTAGTGAGTTGCGCTCTACTGCGCCTTTGTGGATGGAGATGAGGAAATCGCGTTGAGGCTTGGTTAGTTTGCTCATGCTCTCTTCACTCCGAATGTCTTGACAAGTGCCGATTCCATACGCCCTACACAGGCGCGTATACGGGCTATCTCAGTCTCAGGGAACATGCTGACCGCCATCTGCTCCAGCGCGCCTTTGAGGGGCTTAGATTCGACCTTAGCGATACGGTCTCGGGCGAATGCCTTCAGTGCCTGCTTGATGCTGCGGCCTTCGATGCGGGCCATGGCGCGACATAGTTCAGCGTTGAGGATGGTTTCCGGAAATTCTGGATATTCCTGCTCAATGATTTCACGGGTGTTGCGTGCTTCGTTCATGCTCTGTTCTCCCGGGCTGCCATGAGCAGGCTGTTAAACATCGCGTTGAGGTTTACTCCTTCTGCTTTTGGCTCTGGCTTTGTCCTGCCGTGTGGGGCCGTTTTATCAACGGCGATGTAGCGGTACTGCTTCTCAAATCCTTCCCGGCGGACGCGCTGGGCGATAACGAGCTTGCTGAGAGTGCCGTTGACGGTTGATTTAATCAGGCCGGTACCAGCGATGATGTCGGTTGAGTGGCGGCCTGGATGCTCGCCGATGTAGCTAATGATTTGCTGAAGGTAGGAAATTCGTTTCATTTAGCCTCTCCAGTTGGAGGAATTGGATTTAGCAGCCTGTCGCTCGTTCTCTGCAAAGCGGTTGGCTGCATCCTGCTGATCGATGTTCACGAAGTGGCCGTTGCGCCATTCCATGTAGAAGGTCTTTGGCTGGCCTGAGCGGTATTTGCCAACGATGATTTCGGCTATCCCTTTCATGTCGCTGTTGTCGTGATAAACCTCGTCCCTATAGGGAAAGATGATCACATCCGCATCCTGCTCGATAGCACCGGAGTCCTTCAGATCTGCAAGGTTTGGTCGCTTATCCGGACGCCCTTCTACGCCGCGGTTGAGCTGCGACAGGAGGATGACTGGTATCTTGTTGCGCAGTGAGAACTGCTTCAGCTTCCCGGTAATATCCGCGATAGCCAGGTCATGCCGATCAGCCTTTGGCTTCTTCATCAGGCCGAGGTAGTCAATGGCAACAAAGCTAAGGCCGCCGTCCATGTTCATGCGCTCAGCGTGCGATATAATCTCGTCAACGCTTAGCGTCTCATCCAGCACATGGTTTTCCTCATCCAGGAGTGTGCCGGTGGCTACAGTGAGCTTTGTGTACTGCTCCTGCGTCATACCTAGGGGGTTTCGGAGAGCGCCGACCGATAAGCCAGCACGATCAGCGACGTGACGCTCAACGACCTGCGTTTCGGACATCTCCATCGATATCAGCAGACCTCGCCCCTTCTGCCGGCCGATTGAGTTAGCGATGTTGATTGCCAGCTCTGTCTTACCCATACCAGGGCGGCCAGCGATGACGATCAGGTCAGTTCGGTCAAATCCGCCGTACTCGGCATCCATGGGTTCGATGCCGGTTTTGAGGTACAGACCTGACTCCTCACCCTTCAGGCGCTCTTCCAGCACTTCCAGATAGTCGGGGATGAGGTCTGCGATTCGCCGCGGCAGCCTGTCGTTAGTTTCGAACTGCAAGCGCCCTACGATGCCTGTAGCCTCTGCGATGCGCTCGTTGATGTCGTGTGTGCCTGCCGCTGCGAGAATCTTTGCCGCGTTCTGCAAATCCTCGACGCCCTTTCGAATCATCCAGCACTGGCGGACACGCTTTGCCCATCCACGGATGTTTGCTGCGCTAATCGTCTTGGTAGCTACGTCAAGAACTAAGTCCTTTGTCGCCGCCGGTACCGCCCCCTGCACCGTGAACATGTCGATTGGCTCGGCCTTGTTCAGCAGCGTGACGATTGCCTGGTACATGCTGCGCAGGTGGAAGTTATCAAAAGCCACCGCGGGGAGCTTCCCGGCTATGTCTCGGCAGTCGATGTGGTCGCCCTTCATGATCATCGAACCGATGAGCTGGTATTCAAATTCGTAACTTTCCATCAGGCCTCCTCCGCCAAAATCTGGTCAATCTTTTCCTGCCTGAGCGCGGTATCGATGCCGTACTTCTTGCCTGATGGATTGGCACCGCAGGCCCAGTCTGTAGGCTTGTAGCCAAACTCGATGTAACCGTTGATGAACGTGTCCACATCGCGGGGCTCTTTGCCAAGCTCTTTGCATTGCTTGATGTACGATGCCCACAGGCGGGATAAACCCTTCTCGACAGAGGTCGTCACGCTTAGCAGGGTTGGAAGTCCCAGCGCCTTGGCCTTGGTGTTCCATGTCTGCTTGAGTCGTTCACGGTCGAAATCAGGAAGTGCTGTCGATGGTTTTGGCTTTCTGGTGCGAGGCGGTTTTTGTTCAGTTGGTGCTTGAGATTTCTCATCAGCAACCAAACCCGCATCGTGGGTTTGGGTATTTGTTTTTATTGTCTTTTGAATAGTGTCTTTTGTGTCCCCCTGTTTTGAGGGATACGACTCCCTCAATTTGAGGGATGTTTTCTCCCTCGTTTTAGGGGATATTCCCTCGTTTTGAGGGGTGCGCCATTCTGAGATGTTTTTGTTGGGGCCAAACATGCCGCCCTGCTGCTTGATGAGACCCATCCGGACAAGCTCTAACTTGGCTTCATTGCACCGCTTGACAGGTAGTTTCGCTATCTCTGAGATCTGCGAGTCAGTGACTCTGTCCATCGGCTTATTCCAGCCATATGTCTTTCTCAGGATTGCCAGCAGAACCTTGAACTGACGCTTGGTCAGATCAGCCCCGGCGTACTCTTCAAGAAGCATGTTGGAAAGTCTGGCGTAACCGTCATCGAGGTCAGCCACTTTGCGCTCCACGACCTCCAGATGAGGCCTTAACAATGCGACGTTGTCATAGGCTACGTTACTCATGATCCGCTTCCTTCTTAGCTTTGCACTTGGTCAGGAGTTCTCGCAGCTTCGCGGCGGTTACCTGGCTTACATTTCGGAGGAAACGAACACGGATGACGTTCTTATGAACTTCGTCCTGGTAAAAACGCTTTGGATTTGCCATAATTAGCTCCTGATTGAGGTCTTAAAAATCAATCGTTATCTGTTCAGAACGCTCGGTTGCCGCCGGGCGTTTTTTCTTTGTGAGTAGCGCTGCTACTTCCTGCGCCAGTCTCGCCATATCGTCGTCAACCACTCCCCATTCCAGCACCGCAAGCAGCATCGCCACCTTCGGTAACATCGTCTCTTTCCAGCGGGTAATGCCTGACTTGTCCATGCCCATCGCCTTAGCAATGTTGGTAGCGCCGCGCATGGCGATCTGATTCAGTAACCAGGACTCTATTTTTCGCGCCTGGGTTTTGTTTCGTGTCGTTGTGGAATCCATTTGTGATAATTCCTGTTAGTTAAGTTGGTTTAGTTAATATGCGTTTAGGCCTTGCCCAGTGCGGACAAAGCCATGAATTTTGACTTTTGTAGTGATCGCTTTTTCAGCGAGAGATGTGTAAGAGCGGGTAGTGCTAGGCGACCTTGCGGTAAGACTGTTCCTGATACTTCAATGCACCGGCTGTAATAGCCTCCAGTCGGTACGCATCCTTTTCGGGGATGACTTCTTTCCACTGCGAAACCGCTGCATCGCTGATCCGCAATGCTTGAGCTACTGCTCTTTGGCTCCCGAAGTGGGCAATGACTTCTTTCTTGTACATGTCCACGTCCTTTCTCTTAAGCGTTCTTAAATTATTCAACAAAAGGAATCTTAAGTCAACAACTCTTAAGATGTCTTAACTATGAAAAATGAAACTATCGGCACGCGCATACGCAAGCGCAGAAAAGAATTGCGGTTGACACAGGTATCGCTAGGAACGAAAGTTGGGGTCAAAGGCGGTGCCATATCTCAATGGGAAGATGACAAGACGAATCCAAAAGGAGACAACCTTCTTTCCCTGGCAAAAGCTTTGCAGTGCGCACCGGAGTACATCCTGTACGGTGAAGACTCGCCGTCAAATGTAGAGCCAGCTGCTGCCGATACAAAGCTTGTCCCTATCCTGAGCTATGTTCAGGCTGGGGAATGGACCGCTGAATCGACCATAAGGGATTTGGAGGGGAACATCGAGTACTTGCAGACTAACCTGGAACTTTCAGACGCTGCTTTCACGCTGATCATCAAAGGCCGCTCTATGGAGCCTGATTTCAGCGAGGGTGATGCGGTCGTTATCGACCCTAACGTCTACCCATTGCCTGGTGATTTCGTTGTAGCGAAAAATGGTGAAGAGGAAGCTCTCTTTAAGAAATACCGGCCCAGAGGCATCATTGACGGGCAGGAAGTGTTTGAACTTGTTCCATTAAATGATGACTACCCTACCCTCCGATCTGACTCTGTTCCTATCCGCATTGTTGGAACAATGATGGAGCACAGGAAGTACCGCCGCAGGCGTTAACCCCCTTCTTCTTAAATCAAACCCGCTTCCGCGGGTTTTTTATTGTCTTAGTTTTCAGAAACTTAAATTCTTCACGCCAATTAATTTAAGATTTCTAAAGAAAAGCACTTGCACTACTTCTTAAGAACGCTTAAATTAACCCCATCAGCAGGACGCACTACTCACTAGGACGGTGGGGCTCTTAAAAATCTGGCGCTGAAAAAGCGCAGTGTTCAAAGCAGAAAGCTTTGGGTAGGTCAGATATGTGACCTGGCGGGTTAACGATGTGGTGCCGCCCTGACCTACACCAAAGCTAACTGACAGGAGGATGTATGAACGCACAAGATCGTCGCCGTGACCGCCGCGCTGAGAAACAGGCAGAGTGGAAAGCTGCAAACCCCCTGTTAGTTGGGGTTAGCGCTAAGCCTGATAGCCGCCCGGTGCTGTCACTGAGTCGCAAGCCTAAATCACGCGTAGAAGCCGCTGTGAACCCTATTGACCTCACGGTGCTGTCTGAGTACCGGGAGCAGCTGGAAAACCGCACCAGCACGATTGAGCGCAGAAATCACAAGGTCTGGTACAGCAAGCCGGGTGCCCGTGGAGTTACCTGTGTCGGCCGCCAGAAGCAAAAAGGCAAATCTATACCTCTCATCTGAGGCGACCCATGAAAAACGCCATTCGTTGCCCGGTGTGCGGCGTTGAGTTCGACCCACGCACACCGGTGTGTCACATCAGCAAGCATCACAAAGGCGCTACAGAGCATCAGCTGAGACAGATACGCGATGCACGGCGTCAGCATTTCTACAGCAGCTCCTTAGGGGCTGACGGCAAATCTACTCCACTTGTTTGAGGTGATGGTGATGGTCAGCAGAATTGATGGTGAGATTATTCGAGACGTCATTAACGACCCTCGCCTCTTCTCAGGAATTGAACGGGCAAGAAGTGGCAAGGTTCAGAGGTTCGGGAAACGGATTGTCCAGGGCGGGAAGTGCATCCAGGAATGCGACTTTGAAATAACGCCACCAGAAAAGAGTTGGTATTCAAAGGAAATTGATGGTGTGTGGCACTGGGTTGAAGGATGCAGCCATTGCAATGGCTCACCCAAGGACTGGGACTATGTTCGCTGTGACAAGCATGATGTCTGCGTTGATTGCGGTGTAGATAGAGAGCATGCAACGAAATCTCCTGGCATTGATGGGGTTGGTGCTGTTTGGGGTTGCCGTGGCGGATGGCGTTGCAATGACTGTCAGGAACAGATTAACAAAAAGCGTCTCGCAGAAGCTGAGGCGCGGATAGTTCCTGATGATGAATATGATGAGATGGATTTTTGGCACGAAAATGAAGCGCGCTGCCCATGGTGTAAGGCTGAAATAAACACCGATGAATCATACGACGCCTGTGATGAAGAGCATGAGTGCCATGAGTGCGAACGAACATTCAAACTGACAGCGGAGCATTCGGTGTCATGGACAACAATTCGTTCAGTCAAATAGGTCGCTTAGGCGGCCTTTTTTATTGGCTGCCTCTCTTCACGAGGGGCTGACGGCAAATCTAACAGAGGGTGAGATATGGAATTCAAGTACGAAGTCGATTTACAGCCTACCGAAGAGCAAATTGCGGCAGGCATTCAGCAGCTGCTCGAAGAGTTCCCGGATATCGCAGATCAGGTAGACGATGACTCTGAGCTGGAAGATGCCGTGGTATTCATCTGGCAAGCGATGCTGGCTGCCAAGTAGCCTGGTCGGGTTTCTTATACAGAGAGGGGAAAGAGGATTAGTAAGACGGTTGAAGATTGCTATGCGCCGTACGTATTGAAGTTTTTGGAAGATAACTGGCATGACTTCGTTGATGAGTTAGCCAGCAATTACGACGAAGATACTGAGGATATCGCAGAGGAAATCTGCCAAAGCCTTCGATAAACAGACCCGCTCCGGCGGGTTTCTTTTTGCCCAAACAAAATCCTGCTTTCGAGTGGGCTTCTTTTTTGGCAACAGACACGCGAGTTAATTGTTCAACGTTCCGCGCCGCGGCGATAAGCGGGGAGATGATTATGTCCACTATCGAGATTGGCGGCAGTCCTCTTACCGTCATCCACCTCAACACGCTGTATCGCGTCACACCGCTGGCAGGGGACATCTGGAAGCTAACTGATGTTGATAAACCCCGCAACAAGATAAAGCTCACCCGCCGGCAGATGCAGATTGCTGGCTTCGGGCAAATTACGGAGATGAAGGCATGACGATCAATCACCAGTTACTCCGCATGGCCCAGCAGAAAGCCCGTGACGCCAAAGCTCAACGCAATGGTGCCAAGTGGATGGAAGCCAACGAAGAGATGAAGAAGGCCGCTGGCATGCCGTGGTATCGCGGTAATTCGAATCAGCGTGGGGGTGAGCATGGACAAGTTTGAAGGCACGCCGGGTCCTTGGGAGGTAGCTGGCCTGTGCTGTGATGCAGTAGGGACAGAATTTGACAGCGTCTGGTACAAAGCGATTTGTCACAGACCAGAACGTACGGGCGGAAAGCTAACTGATGAATACAACGCCAATATGCGCCTCATCGCCGCAGCTCCTGAATTACTGGAGGCCCTCCAAAGCTTGTTTATTGCAACACTGTATGGCGTAAGAAACTCATCTGCAATGAACTCGGCGCTTGAGAAATCGCAGGACGCCATCAACAAAGCCCTCGGCAAGTAACACCACCCTATTTCCACCCCGGCAGCCACTACGCGGCTGCCCTCGCTCACCCAGGAGTTGAGCTATGAACGCATATTACGCACAGGACAGAATCGAGGCGCAGGACTGGAAGCGCCATTACCAGCAGGTTGCTCGCGAAGAGAAAGAAGATGAGCTTGCTCAGGATATCGAGAAGGTTCTTTTCCAGCGCCATTTTGAAGCCCTGTGCATCGATAACCTTCAGCGTGCTGGCGTGAGCGCGCAGGCAATCTCCCTGGCGTTTGACGATGACGTCGACTTTCAGGAGCGCATGGCTGAGCACATCAGCTACATGGCCGGGGTAATTGCAAAGCATCAGATTGATATCGAAGAGGCGCAATGATGAGCGAACAAAAGACTCACTACCGAAAAGCTTTTGACTCCCCTTACCTAAGCGCGGCGGACATTGTGGAGCCGACAGTGCTCACCATATCTCGCGCCACGCTGGAAGTAGATAAAACAAAAAAGACAAAGGACGTCTTCAACACGGCCTATTTCGAAGAGCGGGAATTACGCCCGGGCGAGAAGTTAAAACCGATGATCCTGAATGCCACCAACAGCAAGATGCTGAAAGGCATTACCGGATCACCATTCCTGGAGGATTGGGCAGGCGTGAAAGTAACGGTATTCGTGGACAAGAATGTCCGCTTCGGAAAGGAATCTGTTGAGGGGCTGCGCATCAGCCCGGCCCGAATAACCAAACCACTCCTTACTCCGGATAAAACACAGGCATGGAATAACGCTAAGGCGGCATTCAAGCGTGATGGAAACCTTGAAGCCGTCATGTCTCGCATGGACATTTCAGAAGCTCACCGCAACCAACTCATGAAGGAGTGCGAGGCATGATATGGCATGACGTTGAGCAAAATAGCGAACAATGGGACGCACTAAGGCTGGGAAAAGCCACTGCATCGAATTACGGGCTAATTATGGCAAACGATGGCAAGGCTTTCGGCGAACCAGCCAAAAGATACGCGCTGCAATTAGCTCTTGAACAAATTAAAGGCTGTAAATCTGAGTTTGCATTCTCAAATGATCACATGGAGCGAGGTCACGAGCAGGAGCCTATTGCACGTATGCTGTACGAAGAGATGAACTTCATCAATGTCGATAATGGTGGCTTCTTCGATCACGTAACTTATGGTGACAGTCCTGACGGACTGGTGGGTAGTGATGGGTTAATAGAAATAAAATCAGTCATCGCCTCCACTCATTACGCAACGCTCACGCGAGGCTCATTCGACCCGGCATATCGGTGGCAACTAATCGGGCACCTTGATTGCTCTGGCAGGGACTGGGTTGACTTCACAAGCTTCTGCTCAGATTTTCCCGATAATAAGCAACTAATTGTGTACCGGCTTCACGCTGATGAATTCGTGAATGAAATTGAGCGTCTGCGAGAAAGGCGTTCTGAATTTATCAACCTCGTTTCCGAAGTGAAGAAAAGGATACTGGAGGATGTATGAAGCGAACAGCATTCTACCGCCGGCCGGGAAAGGCTGGAACATTCACCGGAGTTAAGGAACGCGTCATATGGATGATTCAGACGCGCGGCCGACCAGTCACAGGAAGTGAAATAGCCGCAGTGTTCGACGTTACCCTCCAGGAATTCAATCATAGCGCAGCACACACACTTACTCGCGGCGCAGGTCATGTAGCAAAGATTGAAGCATCACCGACATGGAAAACCGAAGACGGAATTACCGATCGCCACTTCGCGCTCGTTAAGCCTCCGGCGGTAGTTATACCTCAGAATCCAAAGTCTCGCCTGTTCACGAAAAAGTCTTTCGGCTACTGCGCCAGAGGGCTTCGTGAAGAATGCATAGAGAAAGCTGAGCGACGCGCCCGCCTCATTAAGGCCGGGCTGTACATTGACGAATTCGAGGCTGTGCTATGACCCATTCACATGATGACATCGTTGTTTATGGTCTGCGCCTAACGTTCATTGTTGGGCCTAACGGCTGGTTAATGCCATGGGGTGAGATTATCTGCAACCCATTAAAGGCGCAGAGACTTGCTGAGGAATATTGCAATAGGCAGGAGGCAGCATGAGTCCCGAAATCATCGACCAAGCCAGCGAGCTTGAAGAGCTTCTTCGCGAGCAGGCCATTGCAGCACATCGCATAGACCGCAACGCAGTATCAGCGACGCACTGTAGAGAGTGCGATGAGGATATCCCACAGGCGCGGCGTGAAGCTGTGCCGGGATGCCGGACATGCGCATCGTGCCAGGAAGAAATTGAACTGAAGAATAAGCAGGTAGGTGTGCGATGGAGCTAACGAAAGGCAAGATTTACAACGTTAATCAGGATGAGTGGATGCAGCACTCACGGGCGGAGTATCACTCAACCTACAACCGCAAGTGTGACGGAGTGCCGCTTCACAACATGATTATCCGCATGGCTGATGGCTATTTAGAAATGTCCGTTTTCACCACTGACAACATTCTTTCTGAAGCAGAGGAGCCGGTGTGATGGATTACAGCAAGATGTCAGATTTTGAGATTAATAAGGCCGTGGCTGAGTCAGTATTTATCGACAGGGAAGGCCTTGAGGTTGTCAGGAGCATGCCTGCCCGAAATGAAGTTACAGTTTTTGCAGACAAGAAGGGTGAGTTGGTTTGCATCGCCGCAGCTGACTACTGCAACAACGCCGCCGCCGCATGGCCGATTATCACCGAAAAAAACATCAGCATCATTCTGGATAACCCAACAATGCCTTGTGCTACAGCTAACGCGCGGGACTTGTTTGATGATGCCAACCCGATTGTCAGTGTCAGCTACGACAAGCCGCTCCGGGCAGCAATGATCGTCTACTTGCAGCTTCAGGAGGCCAAATGAGCGAACGCGAGCAGTTTGAGTCGTGGTTTGAGCGAGAGTATAAGCATTTAAAGTCATCGAAATACACCGATATTGTGCCGCATATCAAATATGGCTTCTGGATGGCATGGCAGGCAAGCAGGGAGGCGCTTAAGGCTGAGCAGGGACAGGATAGCGAGCTGTTAGCCATCGCTAAAAAGCTCGAACAGGAGGTTGGAGATATCGCAGAGCGCCTCAATCAGTCATCAGATAGCGGCTTCATGTTCGTGCCGGTAGCTGACTTGTATGAGCTGCAATTAAAGAGTGGCTCGCCATACTGCTACACCGCATCATCATCTGAAGCTCACGGCTGGGCTAAGGAAGGATACCCTATCAGGGAGTATGTGCTGTTGGACAGATTGCAGGACGCCATAAACCACCCCATCGACACAACACCTAACCAGTATGACGCGCTGGCGAAAGGAGGTGAGCAGTGATTGCCAGATATGACAACGAAGAGGAATGCGTATTCATCTCTATGAGCTATGAAGAGGCAACATTTTGCTATGACGCATTGGCAGAGGCGCTTGGGCGTGGCGGTGGTGAGATGCAGCAGCAGGAAAGGGACGCAATCACAGACCTTATGGGTTGCGTAAACGTCGAATGAGCCGCTAACACAGCGGCTTTTTTAATGGAGGCAATATGAGCACCATCCAAGATATACGGAGCCAGTTATCCGCCTTAGTTACGGAGGCGCATAAAGTTGCATGCTCTCTCGATATCGGCAAAGAGCGCACTGAAGCATTCGAATTGTACGAGGCATTACGACGACTCCAGCGCCAAGGGTCAGCCAGCGAAATGCTTTCCGCAACCAACCCACTCCTTGCAGCGCCATATTACGACGAGGATTGGGATGATGATGACGATGACGACTGATGGCAACTTACAGCCCACTCACTGAGTAGGCTGTTGGGTGCAATCCCGCACCGCTCTGACACAGGAGACTGGCGTCAGAGTTCGGATTGATGTAATTGCCCCGCTAGTCGGGGCTTCTTTTTGCCAGGAGGATAAACGATGAGAGAATTACGCGAAGACTCACTCATTGACATGAAGTTCATGATCGAGGATGCTGGCTACACCGCCAAATACTTCTATGACCAAATCAAGTGCGGCAGGCTGCCAAAGCCAATCAAATACGGCCGCTCATCTCGCTGGCTATATGCCGACTACCAGAACTGGAAATTCAGCCACCTCTCTCCTCAAAGAAAAGCATCGTGAGTTGCCTTTGCGGGCACAATTGCGGGCACAATTTTACACCCACTTTTATTTTCTCTTATATTCCCTGCACTTATCTAATTTATTTGATGTTTGCAGGGGACACTTTGAACACTTTTTCCTACCTCTAAAAATCCCAGACATCTCACGCTGCACAAGGCTTTGAAACGTTTTTCGTAACCAGCAACTTCCCATACTCCAGCACATTATTATCCAAGCAATGCGTTCAGCTCATTCTCTGATGCCGCTGCTTGCAACACGCCCAAGAACCCCATAAAAAAAGCCCCCGGCGCATCGCGGCGGGGGCTGACATAAGAGTTTAACGCTTACAGCGCCATGTCATGCTGGGCAGGTGCGGCTTCAGCCGGTTTTGCCTGCGGCATGGACTGCGCCGCGTCCTTCATCTGAATGACCGGCGGTTTGGTCAGATTCAGCGTAGAGGCAGTTTCATCCCAAACCTGCTGGGTGAGCGCCACGTTACCATTCAGCTTCTGGCCGTAGGTCGGCACGATGGTGTGCAGTTTTTCCTGCCACTGCGGAGAGGTAAACTGCGCCGGGAAGAGCTGCTTGATCACGTTGATAGAGATAGGCGCTGCGGTGGATGCGCCAGGCGATGCGCCGAGCAGTGCCGCCAGGGTTTTCTGCTGATCGGTAACGATTTCGGTACCGAGTTTTAGCACGCCGCCTTTCTCTGCGTCTTTCTTGATGATCTGCACGCGCTGGCCTGCCTGGATCAGTTTCCAGTCCTCTTTACGCGCCGACGGATAGTACTCTTTCAGCGCCTCAAAGCGGTCATCTTCGCTCAGCATCACCTGACCAATCAGGTATTTCACCAGGTCGAAGTTATCCAGACCGACATCGGTCATTGGGATCACGTTCTTGGTGGTCGTGGTGCTCAGCAGGTCAAAGAACGAACCCTGCTTCAGGAATTTAGTGGAGAAGGTCGCGAACGGCCCAAACAGCACTACGCGTTTGCCATCGAGGTAACGGGCATCCAGGTGCGGAACCGACATCGGCGGTGCGCCCACGGAAGCCTGACCGTAGACTTTCTCGGTGTGCTGACGGGTAATTTCCGGATTCTCGGTCACCAGGAACGAACCGCCTACCGGGAAGCCTGCATAGTTTTCCGCTTCCGGGATACCGGTTTTTTGCAGCAGCTTCAGCGCGCCGCCGCCGGCACCGATAAAGACATACTTCGCGTCAACCGCACGCTCTTTGCCGCTCTTCACGTCGGTAATAGTTACGTGCCAGGAGTTGTCACCGTTACGTTCAAAATCAGTCACCTCTGAGCCGGTTTCCAGCTTAAAGTTGCTGGTCTTTTTCAGGCTGCCCACCAGCTGACGGGTGATCTCGCCATAGTTAACGTCGGTACCGACCGGGGTCCAGGTAGCGGCAACGCGCTGCTGCGGATCGCGGCCTTCAATGATTAGCGGCGCCCATTTTTTGATCTGCTGCTGGTCGGTAGAGAACTGCATCCCCTGGAACAGGGTCGTCTGCTGCAATGCCGCGTAGCGCTTGGTCAGATAGTCAACGTTGTCGCCCCAGACAAAGCTCATGTGCGGGGTGGAGTTGATGAAGGAGTGCGGATCGTTCAGCACGCCGCGCTTCACCTGAGATGACCAGAACTGGCGCGAGATCATGAACGCTTCGTTGATCTCCAGCGCTTTGGTCACGTCAATCGAACCGTCTGCACGCTCAGGCGTGTAGTTCAGTTCCATGTTGGCAGAGTGACCCGTACCGGCGTTATTCCAACCGTTGGAGGACTCCAGCGCAACGCCGTCCAGTTTCTCAACCATGACCTGTTTCCAGTCAGGCTGAAGCTCCTGTAACAGCGTACCCAGAGAGGCGCTCATGATACCGCCGCCAATCAACAGTACGTCTGTTTTCTCGGCAGTGTCTTCAGCATGGACATTAGAAGCAACAAGCATCGCGATAAGCGAAAAAGCGGGAACTACTTTTCTGAAATGTGACATCTGTTATTGCAATCAACTTAATTTGAACAAATAGGCGATTATTTTAACGGATTAATTAACAATTTAAAGTATTATTGAACAAATTATTAACAACCATACAGAGTGTATGGAATTAGAACGAGCCAGAAGCACCCGGCTCCTGTGTACTGAAAAAGCGGATTAATAACTGATTCAGATGGACTTCCGCCTGTTGTTTAAGCGCCGGAGAAACCTTCCCATCCTGCTGCTGGGCTGCTATCTGCCGCAGATTCTCCTCCACCGGTGGCATCTGATTGAACGCCTGCGTAATAGCAAATACCTGCGACTTAAGCTCGCTCACGGTCATATACTTGCCATGCTGTTCATCCAGACTATTCAAACGATCTGTTAGCTGTTTCAACTGCGTCATCCCCTGATGCCAGCCGCTCAGACTCTCCATCGGCAGGGACGCGGCGCTGAGCTGTTGTTGCCACTGATGGATAAACTGTTTTACTGCCGGGTCTGCGGGGAAAAGCTTTTGTAGCTGATGTATCAGCATGGCCTGCTGGCGGAGAGCATTATCCGGCGGCAGCCGGGAGAAGCGTTCGATCTGCTGCTGCGTGCGGAGAATAACCGCTTTCGGCTGCATATCCAGCGGTTTTGGACGATGAAGATATTGCCAGCCCCACAGCGAGGCACTCCCTACCACCAGCATAGTGAACAGGCCGGCAATATACGCTCTCCAGCGACGATCGGCATGTGCGTTACCCCTCCCCCGATCCGATTGCACAACAAAAATCCACTGCTTGTCGGTGGGCCTCCCCTGCTCTGACCCTACGCGGATTCTGCTTGTGGAAACAGGCGGCGTGGCCTGCCTGGCTCCGCCGTGCTCATCTGTCTCAAGCCGCAGTGCCGCATGATGCAGCTGTAAACGCAGTGCATCACTTTGACTGAGATGCTTCAGCTCAAGGCGTTGTAGCACGTCACCGATGTGGGTCAGGTGCTGCTCGGCCTGGTAGAGTTTACTCAGATCGGCAAAGGTGAACGTCTGCATTCGCAGCACCTGTTGCAGACGTTTGCTCAGACTACTCAGGATCTCCACCCGCGCATGCACCGCCTGCGGCCACAGATTACGCCACTGATGCGCCAGCAGCGCTTCCAGCAGGGCCAGCCCCTCATTCAGACCTAAAAGTCCTGACAGGTGGGTTCTCGCCAGGGTGTACCAGGCCAGAGACCGTAACTCTACGCCGTTGCGCTCAAACAGCGACAGGCACAGCATCTCCACCCGCTGCCAAGCCACATCCGGACGCGCCGGATGGGTCAGCTTGCCGAGTTCATCACACAATACGGCATAATCGGGAAAGGTTCGCGGATCGCCGCCGATCTTTAGATAGTATTCAGAGTGTATATTCATCTGCTGTTCAGCCCAGGTAATGAGATCGGACTGCCGCCCGGGAGTCCAGATACTGTTGTTGTTTAAGATGCCGGATGAGCACCTTTCCCTCCGGCATAAATTGCGTACCGTAGCGCACCAGACCAATGCCCTTCAGCTCGGCATCCACGCCGTAGCGCAGCTCACCGGGCTGCGTCTGCTCCAGCAGGACCACACTAAGGCTTTGCAGCCTCGGTTCGTATTTCAGCAGCACACCAGAGAGGGTGTTCATCAGTTCATGAGCGGTGCCGGGCATCCCTTGCAGGATTTTCGTCATATCCGGCAGGCCATAGTCCGGGAGATGCGCCAGCGTTCCGGCGCGGCAGTTAAGGATGCGCTGCATATTGTCCAGTACCGATAAAATCATCTGGTCTTGCTCGCTGACCTGGTGCAGATCAAGTCCACCGCTAAAGTTGCCATAGAGCGTCTCATAGAGCGACGGGGCGTTATGACGTGCGGGCATCTCACTCCTCCTTCATGGGTTGCAGCGTTATGCGGTTATTGTCAGCTTCGATAATGCGCGGTTTATCCGGGTCAAGCTCGTCACGAGTGAGGACGAGCCGCCAGTCGTTCTTCGCCTCGTCCGGCGCCCGGAACAGGCCAACGATGGCAACAAACTGCGCCTGTTCGTCCAGCGGCATATTCAGGCTGAGATCTGCGCCGGGTTTCACCACCATGCTGCGGCTGGCAAGCACATCCGCGCCCAGCGCGCTTTCGGCATCCTTTGCCAGCTGCTGATACACCGTTTTGTCAAACGTCTTACGATCTTTAAGCTGGTAAACCCGAATCATCACTGGTTCGGAGAGCGAGACATCCTCCACGCTATCGGTGTTCAGCGCCTCTCGGGCGGTAAGATCCAGATGCAGGGTTTTTACCTGCCTGTAAAAAATCGACTTTATCGCGGATGAGGTATCGTCGCTGACCGTCTGGGTCAGACCGCAACCGCTCAGCAGCACCGGGACTATCAGCAGAGGAAGGTACTGGGTTTTAATCAAATGCATATATAACACGCTGGTTTCCTTGTTGTGTGACGGCAGACGGCATACCGCAGTAGCTGCCCAACTCAGTGGTAAAGGTGGCTGGCAGATCCGGCGGAACCGTTTCGCCCTCCATTCCCAGAACCCCGGTCATGCCGAGAATAAACGGCGTTTCGTCCAGCACGGGGGCCGGCAAAAGCTGCGTCGGCACCGTTAGTTCAATACGTGCTTTATAGCGCCAGCCGAGATACACCCGCAGCAGAACAAGAAAGTCGTCATAGCACTGCCCGCCTGGCAGCCAGCCCTGCGCTTCCTCTTCATTGCCCGTATACAGCGCTATCAGCAGCTGGCTGCTGATGTCCGTCATCTCATCACCGAGGATCGTGTAGCCGTCGAGGAGAAAGTCCTCCTCACCGTAGAAGCCCAGCGGCCTGTCGATAACTACCGTGCGCGGATCGTAGGGTGTGACCGTAGCCTGGGTATGCGGTGCCAGCAGTTTCACCAGCGCCTGAATCCCCTCTTCGGTTCGCGCAGGCAGGCGCATGATGCCGAGCAGCGCCAGAAAGCGTGATACCGGCGTCGCAATATGTTTTCCGGTTCCGGGAATGCCCAGCCCGATAAGCCCCAGCAGGCTCTGCGACGTACTGTCCGTACCACCAGGCTCAAAGGTCGCCGGGTACGAATATTTGCGCCAGATACGGTAGAACTGCGTCAGGATGCGGTGGTTAAAGATGTCCAGAAACGCCATCTGGGCTTCATATCCTTCGCGCCGCTGGGCGATATCATCCAGCCAGGCCGTCGGCAGCGGCGAGTCTACGCCATACAGGCCGTTAAAGGTGGTGCGCACCGTCGGCGGCGCGTCCGGGTTGCCTTCGTCGTACTCCACCGCTTTCAGTTCGCTGACCGGAAATCCCATGCCCGGATGCGGACGAAAGCGAACCGGATCGCTCGCGGGGGTCAGGGTGGAGCCCAGCGGCGGCATGTCCGGGTTAGCTTTTTCCAGCAGCTGGCAAAAGCGGTAGAAATTAACCCGGTGAATATCCCGCTCAAGCCGGGCGCTTAGCCGGGAATGCGGCGGTTGTGATTCTCCTGCCATTCGAGTCGCTCTCCGGTGGGTTGTACAATCAGTATCAGGCGATTAAAGAGGTGGATATCGGTGTAGAGGGCAAAAAAGCGGTTGAGCATTTCACCGAACAGGCAGACATCGCCGTGACCCGCAAAGCCGTTGCCGTCCAGCGTCACCTCAATCTGCACACCCCGCATCAGATGTCCCTGCTCAAAGCGTTCGGTTTCACTGTGATTCACGTCGATGATGGCAGCCAGGCGACGGCGGTTCATTTCGTTATCCGTCCAGTCATAGAGCGACAGCGCTCCGCGCAGGACATCCGCGTTATCCATCATCCACAGAAAACTGCTGCCCAGATGGCTCAGCACCCGCCAGTGGAAACGGTCCTGGTCCGGGGGATAGCACGGCAACGTCGGCGCGCAGAGATTACGCACGCGAATGCGCGAGGCGGTAGACTTGACGGTGGTGTCGAGCAGCGTGCTCTGCAGCGCCCGGCGCGGCAGCTGACCGTTGGTGCCGATCAGATTCAGGGAGAGCTTTTCATCATCCGGGACGGTATGGTTATCGAATGCCTCACCGCCGAGGATGAGCCAGGTGTCATACAGCCCGGAAGGGCCGCGCTTGACGCGGGTGTGGTAGTAGTGCTCCGGCGCATCGTGGCGCAGCATTCCCCCTTTATGGCGGAAACTGGTAAACGGCACGTACACCTGATGCCCGCTATGCCGTGAGGAGGTGACTGAATCGACAGCGTAAATCTCCGTGTGGCCATCCTGAACACGCATTGGACGCAGCAGATATTCAGTGCACAGGGGATCCAGGTGCAGCGGATCCGACTCCAGCGGGAAGAGGTTAATCACCGGCGAGCAGTGCAGGCGCAGCTGTTTTTCCGAGATGGGAAATTCATGCGGCCACTGTTTATTCAGCACCACATCAATCTCCAGCCATGGCGTCGCCTCCGGCAGCGAGACGCTATCCAGCCCACGCAGGCTGACCGCCATAAACTTCTCGCGGAAGGTGAAATACTCCAGCAACAGCTGATAACCGCTGAAGCTGCTGTCCGCTTTTGGCAGCAGGGCGTCATCTTTACCGAAACCACAGACGGCAAAATGCGCAGCCAGCGGGTGTCTGTCCACCTCTCCCGGAAAACGCAGGCCAATATTCGCCACGTTCAGGGTTAGCGCTTCATGTAATGCACCCGCCAGGGGCGCATCCGCATTGAGGTAGAGCGGAATACGGCTTAAATCAATTTCGCGCCAGTTTGCCAGCGGACCGCACTCCAGGCGCAGCGTGATAACGGAACGTCCGTCCGGATCGGTGGACACCCCAGCACGGGAGAGCGACATCGGCAGCAGGGTCAGCGGCTGCGTAGTGGTATAGCGACACCGCGTCCGTTTTTCGCCGACAGGCTGGGAGAGCACCTCAAAGCCCTTCTCTATCCTGACCGGCTCTTTCATCTCCCGCCAGTCAGTGGCGAACTCCACGATAGAGAGCGACGGAATGGTGCGCAGATAGTGCGGCCATATCATACTCACCAGCCCACCGGTAAGCTCAGGCAGGTTATCATCCAACTTTTCGCGCAGCCGCCCCATCAGGAAGGCAAAACCTTCAAACAGGCGCTCCACGTACGGATCGCGTGCGCCCGCTTTGTCGAGGTTTAAGCTCGCCGCCCGGTCAGGATGAGCAAGCGCAAACTCTTCACCCGCCTCACGCAGGTAACGCATTTCGGCGTCAAAATAACGCAGGGTTAAATCGTCCATTTATTTTCTTAAAATCCAAAAAGCAAGGGGGATTAACTGCACAATACGGCGGCCCGCGCCGGATCGATGGCGATCAGCCCGGCAAGCAGCGACGCCATTTCCGGTTGCAGACGCGTTTTATCCGCTTCGCTGCGCCCGGCCTTTATACGCAACAGTTTTAGCCGCCGCGCTTTGACCTCAAAAAGGAGTACCGGCTCCCACTGCACCAGGGAAAGCGAGGCCGCGTGACTATCCAGCTCTGCCAGCAGATGCTGCGCCAGGTCGTTTTTTCCTACCTGTTCGGCGACGCGTGCCATCAGCAGACGCAGCAGCCAGCGGCTTCGCGCACTGGTTATGCCAGGGCGATGTTGCAGCCAGGCCAGGGCCGCTTCTGGACCTTCACTGTCGGCCAGCGACAGTGCCTCCGGCTCCAGTTGCAGGATGTCATTGTCTTCTGAGGTCGCAACGCTGCTGACCGGAAGCTCGTGAAAGCTCAGGGGTGTAGCCAGCACCTGCTGCTGGATCCAGTTCAGGGTGACCTCATCGGCAAAAGGCGTGCCGTCATTGAAGGCCAGCCGCTCCAGGCCGTGCACGCGGCTCAGCAATCCTTTCAGATCGTTCTGGACGATGGCTGCTTCGTTTTCGCGGCCCTGCTTTAGCAGCGCCTGGTGGATATACCACTGTAAATCCAGCCACAGATGGCAGGCACCACGCGAGAGCAGATCGTCTGCGGCTTCCAGCAGCGGCTGCCACTGCTGCTGCAGATAGAGACGCTTAAGCTGCGCACGTGGATCGATTTTCAGCTGTTCAAAGCGGGTCCGCCCATCTGCCGTCTGCGTCGGAAGCTCGTTCAGCGTGTCATGACGGATGTTTTTCAACAGTCGGTGAGCCGCCAGCCAGCCGCCTGGCTGCTCCCGTAGATACGCCGCCAGGACGCGCCCCTGCGCCAGCAGCTCCTGACCGGAGGCAATACGGGCCAGCTCAGGCAGGCTAAGATGTGATGGGAAAGGGGTGCTGGCTGCGTTTTGTGGTACTACGGCATCCGCGCCACCGGACAGCTGAAGCCGGTTTTCCAGCGCGCCGTACAGCGGAACCAGCTGCGGCTGGCTCTCCTGCGACAACTCAGCGTTCAGCTGGTCAATAAGCAGCAGCGCCCCGGCGATACGCAGGGTGTCGCCGTTATTGACCTCCGGGTAGAGAGACAGGCTGTCGAGCATTTTGCCGCCGGCGAGCCACTCCATGGCCCCTTTACGGCTTCGGTCACGCTGCGGATGAAGTTGCGTGCCGAAGTGCTGCATCAGCCCTGCCAGCAGCTCAAGCCCGTCTGCCAGCCCTGCTTCGCCATCGCGGTGCAGCCGCGCCCAGGCGTAATAGGTGGCGACGCGGATATCTTTCGTTGCGGCGATCAGCAGCTTTTCAGCAAGCTGGCAGATGAGCGCCGTATCCGCGCCGGAGAGCTTATTCACCTCTTCACGCATACGCTGAAAATCGTCGTCGTAACCGGGATCGTCACCGGTGGGGTTGCCTGCGGTGACGGGCTGTAACCAGTTTTCCCACAGGGCCAGGCGCTGCTGGGTCTGTTTCGCCAGGGTTGCCGACTCGGCCATGCAGGCCGTGAGTAACGTTTGCAGGGAGGCCATCAGTTCATCTCCCTATTACCGTTATCCGCAGCAGCCGTCGCACCCACGCTGAAGATGGCATCCGGCAGAGCAAAGCGACGCAGCTTCAGCAGCGCCAGCGGTCCATCGCCCATCTGGGTGCGCAATAGCCACTGCAGCTGGCGGTTATCCGGAGCTGTAAGGGTCAGCCGGTACAGGCCGTCGCTGACCTTTTCGCGTTTCGCCTGCTCCAGCAGCCGGATCCCGCCCCACGCGCCGCTGTAGTTAGCCAGCAGTCGCGCCCCCGTCGTTGTAGAGGTCCAGGTCAGCATCGCTCCGGGTTTGTTAATCACCCCCGGCCAGCGAAAGCTCTGCCAGTCGGCAAGCTGGTTGAAGTAGTGCAGCGTCTGTCCGTCGATCGTCATCTGCGTTTCGACAATCTCCGGCATCGCCACGCCCTGCATTTCAAAGCTAATGCCCTGGCTGCCGTCGGTGAAAAGGATATCGGAGAGCTGGCTGAGCTGGTTCACCGCTTTCAGGAAGGCCGGGCTGAAGGTCAGTCCCTGGCTGTTGGTCTCGTCCGCCACCCAGCTGCTGCCCTCTTTATGCAGCACACCGCCCAGCTGGGTAGTGAGGAAGCGGTCGATACGTCCGGTATCATGGCGGATGAACTCTGCCAGCATCGGCAGGGACACGTCACTCTTTCCGGCGGCGAAGGGGTAGCGGCCGTCAAAGGATGCGTGCCAGTTGGCGACAATGGCACGCTGCCACCGATCGTTCAGGCTGGCCGCGGATGGCCGCAGTACCGTTTGCCATGCCTGCGTCAGCGGTTGCACAAACAGGGTATGACCAAATCGGCTCCACTCTTCACCAAGACTTGCCGCAACCAGGCTGCCGTAGGCCAGGGTATCGGTGAGATCCACGCTTTTCCCCTGAAACACCGTCTGCGCCAGCTGCTGCATCATCGCCTGCGGATCCGGCGCATTTGCCACCTGCTGGAGCTTCAGGCGCACGCGAGTGAGCCGGGTAAGGTACGTCTGTAGGCTGAGCGAGCTGTCGGCCGCCATCACGTTTTGCGTGCTGTTTTTACCCATCAGCTGAAGCAGCGGTCCGAACGTCCCCTCCAGCGGCCCGACCGGTCCTGCGGCCTGCTGGTCAATGGCAGGCCGCTCATCCCTGCCGATAAGCGCTTTGGCTGATTTGACCAGCGAATCAGAGATGGCTTCGCCCTGCTGCCCGGTCTGCCCCTGATAAGCCAGGGTGTTCATCAGGGCAATCAGCGGCGACTGGCGGACGTCGCCGGTCAGGGTGAGCTGGTCGGTGACGTCGGTAATGTTGTGCGTCGGATCCAGCCGGATGCTGTTGAGAAAGCTCAGCCAGGCCCCGGCAAAATCGGTAAAGTAGCGATTGGTCAGGCGCTGCTTCAGGGCTGCCGGGGAGATATCGTCGGAGACGCTACTGTGGTTATCACTCAGCACCCAGTCTATCTCATCACGTCGAGAAGCCACCGCGTGATCAATTGCATCCTGAATGCCCCCTTCCCACGCCTGGCGGGTAAACATGCCCGGCACTACCTCCCGTGTGCTGAACAGACGGCGGGCATCCGTCCCGGAGGTCATATCCTCCAGGCTCATATCGGCATAGTTGCGGCGAACAGCCGTGAGCATAGTCTCGTAGAGGGTGCTCTCGGCGTTACGCTGACCAATCTGCTCCAGCAGGACCTGACGGACCTGCGCCACCAGTGCCTCGTTCGGGGTGATTTTCCAGGACGGCTGTGCCGGCAGGTTCTGCATATAGAAGCCCTGTAAATCCGGGGCGATAACCTGCCACAGCGCAGGCGACAGTCCGGGGCGGGACGGTTCGGCGGCTTTCATCACGCCGGTAAAAAAAGCAGCATCGGCCCTCTCCGGATGCGCCATCATCAGGTATGCCTTCAGCTGGCCGTAACCCGGTTTTGCCCGCTTTTCACGTAAAGGGCTGCGCGGCGGCAGGTTCGCCAGCGCGTTCAGCTTCTGCGTCAGTGTCTCCAGGGCCGCGTCGCGGATCAGACGGTTATTCGCCTGTCCGTACCACGGCATCAGTGCCGCCAGCAGAGAGGCGTTATGATCAAGACCGAAACGCTGATACCAGGGCGCACCGTGCGTGCGCTGGATCTGCATGCGTCCGATATCGTTACGCAGCGCCTGCAGTGCCATCAGCTGGTTATCGTTTACCGCCGGGTGCTGCACCAGCCGCTGCGCCCGATCGGCAGCGCTAACAATGTGCTGGCGGTTAACCGCAAACGCCGTCACGCTGCCTAACCCCCACAGCGCCAGCAGCGTCAGGAGTGAGACCTTCAGCGTGTGCTCCCACGCCATCCCCACGCGCACGCCACGGGCTTTCCCGCAATCATTCTTCACGCCCTGCCACACCGCCGGAGCTGGCCAGCGGTGCTCATGTGCGGATGCGCCCGCTTCGCTCGCCGGTAACGTCGGGCTGAACATCAGGCCGCGCAGCGGAAGACGTCTCTGGTGCTCCGTCAGCCATGGGGTAAGCAGGGTTTGCCAGCGGGCAATGCCCTCTGTCTCCAGCTGCCGGGCGAAACGCAGAAGGTAGTCGTGTGCCGGAGTGACGTGCATCTGCTGCACTCCCTGCGCTCTTAGCGCAGGCAGAATGGCGGCCAGCTGCTGACCTGCGGCTTCGGGGGTGGCGCGTAATGGAAACAGCGCGCCTACGGTTTGGGTAATTCGCGCATCCTGCGGCCACGCGCTGTCGCTGACTGGCCATAGATAGACCGGGGGCTGGTAGTGCAACACCTCGCCCACCTGCTCCAGGGTACGAAGGTGGATGTCCAGCGTGGCGGGCGTCGCCTGCGCGTCGTTAAGAGCAAGCACGATCCCGTCCAGCGGACGGTGGCGGCGCAGCTTACGCAGGGCGTGAAGACGATCTTTGTCGATGGCGGCGGACAGAGTGCCGCCGTGAATCAGAACGGTATTGCGGCCCTCCAGCCACTGCTTCTCTGCAAGGCCAGGGGCGATGGCGGCGATATGCGCTGGCTCGCCGGTGACCAGTAATAGACGGACTTTATAGCGCCAGAGGGGGCCGTGACGGCGACGGAGGTGAGAGGCTATTTCTCCCGACAACATCGGCGTTTTTTTCTTTGATAATTTATTTTTCTCACGCAACGTTAAGCGTCTGGCCCTAATGATAAGCCAGGTATGTACTGCAAGAGAAGCCAGGGATATTAAACATGCCAGCATAATCCAGACCAGGCCACACACCAGCATAATTGGATAAATAACTGACCATTTTGCAACATGGTCTTTTATAAAAAACCAGTACGCAAATCCCCCTGATAAAATAAGAAACGTGATCGCTGCGGCGACAATTGTAACTGTTAACGCAGCAGAAAAACTTTCACTCTGATTTTTATCTATGTCCATTTGGTTTAATAATTCCAAGAGCCAAAGAGTGTAAAGGATCCGTGGCTATCCAGCCGCAGGGCTGCGATTGGCTTTGCGCATGAATAGCAGCAAGTGATACCACAACAAGCATCTCAAGTTTTTCCGTATTGCCCCAGAATGTGTCCTGCAGATGATGGCTAATATTCCAGCCGCTGCCAGCCAGTTCTGATTGTTGCGGGTGAGAAAAAAGAATGCAGGCATCAGGTGCGGCGTCGAGCTCGCTTTGCGCCTGCGCACGTTCGCATACCTCTTTCAGTGATTCTTTCGCTGATGAAGAAAAAAATTCCCCCCGGGAAAGTCGTACAGACCCTTCTGAACCTGCCAGCCACAAGACAGCAGCTTCACCGGCAGGCTGCAAACCCGCCGCATAGGCAGGAACAGACTGACATCCGGCTACCAGAACGTGAGCATCGTTATCGTCTGGATCCAGAAACGCAGCGATATCTGATAGCGTACTTTCTCCCATCCACATCTCAGGAAATTCAGGCAGCACAATCTTCGGGAAAGCGCTCGTCATCTGCCCAACAAACGCCTGCCACGTATTCTCGCTCCCCTGCCAGTAACAACGCTGCGGCGAGGTGAAGTCTTTGCCGTCGCGTTGATGTTTCCACTGAAGTACCAGCATACGAGCCAGCTGGTTTTCACGTTCTGTCGTATCGGCAGAAAAAGAGCGTGCCACACGCAGGACTTTACCGCCTGCCTCCAGATGTTCTACAGGTGCTTTTTGCTCACGCTTAAGCAGACGCAGCCAGTCCTTCCTCTCCGCACCCGCCGGTCCAATCAGTACCACATCTTCCAGGCAAAACTGCCGACGATGCTGATACCACCAGCAGCGATGCTTCTCTGCCACCTCCCTTCTCCAGGTGGTAGCATTGTGAACTGAAAAGCGGTAATGCATTTGCGAAACAAACCACAACCCCACAGTGAAGATTAAAATACAAAGCATGGCGGCAAAAACAGTTCCGTTGTCGCTTTCTGCTCCGCGAAATAGTGTGCTCGTTGCGCCAGCGACCAGGACCAGTAATGCTCCTGCGCCCAGCCAACGTTTTGTCACTGGCGGCCTTGCGGTACGATAATCAGGAAAGTTAGGAAGCGCTCTCATTGTTCAACACCGCAGTCTGGAAAAGAACTCACCAGCGTGCAGCCACAGGCGCAGTGGTGTTCGTGGAGCGCAACAGGCTGATCATCTACCGTTGACAGATCGCTACCCTCACTTATCGTGGTCATACCGTGCTTATTACACATAACAGGATCGCCTTTGGTAGCAATGCCTTTTCCAAAACAGAGATAGTGTCCGGCCAGGACTTTTCCCCCATACTCCCGCAGGGTATCGCCTTCGCGTATTACCGGTTTCATATTTACTCCATGTATAATTTCGTTATGACCACAGTGCGGCTATGGCTGCTTTTGTATTTGCCAGTTTTTCTGCCTCATACAGCTGTTGTTGCTGGGCGATTAATTCAGCTGACTCATTTGTCAATGCAGGCTGAGAAGGAAGCTCAGATGACATTGCCAACGGCATATTGTCTGCGGCATTTACCACTGATATTTTCTGTTTTACTCCAGGCGACGATTCATTACCTATAAAAGGCCCACCTCTCTCAATTCTCTCGATAAGAAAACTCGCACCGGGTGCCTGATCTTTAAACTCCGCATCCATAACACGTCCATATCTTACAAGCGGAGTAACATTCTTACTCATTAGTTCACCGAAATAGATCATCCGATATAAAAAATAACTTCCCCACGGCTCGCGGGTATCCAAAGACGCATACAGAAACCAGGCTCTGGAATCATGGATCTGATCGTCAAAAAGTGCCCTCACCAGACCTCCAGGCTGTTGTGCGTTGCTGCTTTCTCCCTGAGCAGGAAAAAGCTGTGCGACCTTCTCATTGGCCTCTTTTCTTAACTTTTTATATTCACCTCTCGCATCGTCATCACTGAAGATATAAGCCAGGTTGCTAAATATATTAATGCCCTTATATAGCCAGTTCCCGGTTATGGCACGCGGTTCCAACTGGTAATCCTGGCGAAACTCTTCTGCAGCGTAACGCAGCTGCGTCTGCGCCATTGCGGGATCAAAATCTTTTGGCCCTGGCGGGTAGGGAATATAGATATCTCTTTTCGCGGACTCCTGCATTTTTTGGCGCGTCTTTTCCACCTCTTCCTGTTGTTTCTCGCGCGCCTGTTCGGATTTTTCTCTTATCTCTGGATTGCTATCTTGATCCATACCCTTTGCCGCTGACTCAAGATAAAACCGTTGTTTTGTATAGTTGCCGCTTGCATACCGTCCTATTCGCCATGCGGTTATCCAGGCCATTTGCTCTTCCAGCGCGGTAATAATATTGACTGATGCGCGTATAGGTTCGTATTTGGCGGCGCGTTCATCGCTTATTTCCTGCGAAGATGAGGGAAGATTTAGCATTAATTCACGCCAAGCGTTGAAGCGTTCAAAAAGCCCTTCCTTCACAAAATATTCTTGCTGTAACTCAGCTGACATTCCCCGCCAGCTTTGCGGCAAAAGATCTTTGGGTAATGCCGTTGGAAACACCTTCAATGGTGCTCCAGTCTCAAATGCTGCTGCATATAAATCATGTGATACAATTTGAGATAGTAAATAACCGTCGTTGTCCCCTGTCGCTTTCCCCTGATCGCCTGGCGGATAGCCGCCGCCAATATCCGAATGCATGCCGGGATATACCACCTCTCTGGCATAGGACGGATAGGTGCCATCCTGGCGGCAAATCGAGTCCAGGGGGAAACAGAGTCGCTGTTCATGGCCAGAGACCAGGTGGATGCAGTTTTTAATCAGGCCGTTATCGGGTAGTTCCATTGCACCATCCGCCCAGCCCATATGCCCTTCGGCAACGGGAGCGATATGGGCGACGCCTACAGAAGCTACCGTATCAAGCAGCCCCAAAAATTCAACGCTCAGGGGTACCTGCCAGTCAGCGCCCTCCAGGGTCAGGCAGAGATCTGGCTTCGCTCCTTTCCGGAAAGCATTGGGCAACAGCTCAACCAGCCAGTTAACAAAGGCCCGTGCCGCCGCTGCGCCGCGAGAGAAGCCGTACACATAGAGCTTAATACCCAGCAGCTTCGGTTTACCGGGTTCAGGCTGCTTTAAGGCCAGCTTAAGGTCGGATTCCAGATCTTTTAAAAGTCTCTGGAACTCTATCATCCGCATCATCGATCCGGAATTTGCCCGATTGTCCTCCATTTCTGTCGTCATTGCCCGGACGGATTTCCAGCTTTCATCATCGGACAAGGCAGGCTTGCCCAGCGTGCGTCGTAAAGCATCAATGATGCGAATTAGCCCCCAGTTAATTCGCGCTTCGCCACCGGTAGCGCAGGCCAGACCGAACGTGCTGTAATCCAGATCCGACACCTCCGGAAAGGGGGTACCGACGCCGGGGATATAGTATTTATAATATTTATTGCCTAACGTTCCCGCCATATCCACCAGCTCCCCGGCATGCCCCTGAACCCCACCGGCATAGCCCTGGCCAATGGTCGCGCGGAAAAGACGAGCAATATTGGTCGGGTGTTTAGGATCGGCGATATAGAGATCGTTGTTCAGATTATTACCGGTTCCGTCGAAGAAAAGACTGATATGCAGCGTCTTACAGCAGGGCGGCTCCACAAGGCGACCTGCTGCCAGGCACAGCTCATCGCGGTAGGCCAGCTCCTGGCTGTCCTGCTGCTTACAGTTTTTCCCAATTAACGCGGCCTGTGTTGGTAATCGTCCCTGTTTAGGAAATTGCGGCGGATACCAGGCGAGATCGGGCTTCATTGTGGGCATACTTTGGGTTCCTCCATTTTGATCGGATCTTTAATCGGATAATTAGGGTTGCCGTACTCGTAGCAGCTGGTGGTGACCTTAATTTGGTCGCAGGGTAAAAAGTGGACCGTAATTCCGCAGGTTTTTTGTCCGGTATAATCGGGCACGGGTACTATTTTCGCATGCGTTTTATTCAGTGCTTCTATTTTTTTATACCACTCTTGTTTTTTATCATAATATGCTTGCAATACTTGATAAGAGGCTTTCTCACTCATCCCGGTAGTGTCAGGTATTTTCGGCTCAGGAATTTCAGGAACATCGTCTGCAAAAGCCACACCGGTTACCCAGTCTACTTTTGCCGTTAAACCCGGTTTCCATTCCGCTGGCACACCGTAGCAGCAGCCACCGCCGCCCCCCTGCCAGGGACCGATAATGTCCAGTCCGTACTGTCCGTCTACGCTAAATTGATTAATCGCCCAGTGGGTATGGTTAACAGCTTCAATAGTGCCGTAGCCACCGCTAATCGTTTTTTCCTTATCTGGCCGATCGCAGCCTGTAAGCAGGAGCGTTACCGAAATAAAAATCAAAAATGCCCACCAGCACCTGCCATGCGAAAATTGCGGCGGATACCAGGCGAGATCGGGCTTCATCGTGGGCATACTTTGGGTTCCTCCATTTTAATCGGATCTTTAATCGGATAGTTGGGATTGCCGTAGTCGTAGCAGCTGGTGGTAACCTTAATTTGGTCGCAGGGTAAAAAGTGGACCTTTATTCCGCAGGTTTTTTGTCCGGTATAATCGGGGATGGATGCTATTTGTTTATGTTCCCGATGACTTTCTTTTATTTTTCTCTCCCACTCTAAATATTTATCCCAATGTTCATATCCCGGAAAATCATCTGTAGAAGCCTCACCAGTTTCCCAGTCTACTTTTACCGTTAATCCCGGTTTCCATTCCGCTGGCACACCGTAGCAGCAGCCACCGCCGCCACCCTGCCAGGGGCCGATAACGTCCAGCCCCGACTGTCCGTCAACGCTGAATTGATTAATCGCCCAGTGGGTATGGTTAACAGCTTCAATGGTGCCGTAGCCGCCGCTGATCGTTTTATCCTTCTCTGGTCGATCGCAGCCTGTAAGCAGAATCGTTACTGCGATAAAAACTAAATATGCCCACCAGCACCTGCGGACCGGAAATTGCGGCGGATACCAGGCGAGATCGGGCTTCATTGGGGGCATACTTTGGGTTCCTCCATTTTGATCGGATCTTTAATCGGATAATTAGGGTTGCCGTACTCGTAGCAGCTGGTGGTGACCTTAATTTGGTCGCAGGGTAAAAAGTGGACCGTAATTCCGCAGGTTTTTTGCCCAGTGTAATCCGGAACCGGAACTACCAGGCTGTGTTCCCGGTTCTGCGCTTTTATTTTCTTCTTCCACTCTAAATACTCATCCCAGTTTTCAAATCCCGGGAAATCCATCGAAAAACCCACCCCCGTTTCCCAGTCCACTTTTACCGTTAATCCCGGTTTCCATTCCGCTGGCACACCGTAGCAGCAGCCACCGCCGCCCCCCTGCC
>NZ_DALZFB010000006.1:199625-238430 GCF_031979925.1 Pseudescherichia sp.
GGATACCAGGCGAGATCGGGCTTCATCGTGGGCATACTTTGGGTTCCTCCATTTTGATCGGATCTTTAATCGGATAATTAGGGTTGCCGTACTCGTAGCAGCTGGTGGTGACCTTAATTTGGTCGCAGGGTAAAAAGTGGACCGTAATTCCGCAGGTTTTTTGTCTGGTATAATCGGAAACCGGAACTACCAGGCTGTGTTCCCGGTTCTGCGCTTTTATTCTTTTTTCCCACTCTAAATATTTTGAATCGTCTCCATATCCCGGAAAATCCATCGAAAAACCAACCCCCGTTTGCCAGTCCACTTTAACTGTCATTCCCGGTTTCCATTCCGCTGGCACACCGTAGCAGCAGCCACCGCCGCCACCCTGCCAGGGGCCGATAACGTCCAGCCCCGACTGTCCGTCAACGCTGAATTGATTAATCGCCCAGTGGGTATGGTTAACAGCTTCAATGGTGCCGTAGCCGCCGCTGATCGTTTTATCCTTCTCTGGTCGATCGCAGCCTGTAAGCAGAATCGTTACTGCGATAAAAACTAAATATGCCCACCAACACCTGCGGGTCGAAAATAGTAACGGATACGAAAATGAATCAGGTTTCATTGTGCGCATAACTTAGGCCCCTCCATCTTGCTCTAATAATAAAAACTTGGTTAGAGATAATAGTGATTCTATAGCCGATTATTATTTAGTATTTTTTTTGCCAAACCTTGCCTGGAGACATATCAGAGCCACAATGTGGACACCTGTCTGTTTTGTAGTTAACAATATTCATGCATGATAAACATTTAGTTTTCTCATAAGTATATTTTGACTTCTTCTTAGCTGGAACCAACAAGGCGATGATAAAACTAACAACAGGAAAAGAAAAACAGATGATATCTGAAGGCCTCCACCAAAATATTACCATCATTACTACAAGCACCATCATAGATATTATGAAAGATAATAAGCTATAAATCAGGCCAACCAGCCAACCTCGCTTTCGTCCAAGTACCACCCCAGCTAACAGCATTATAAACTTAAAGATAATAATTTTTGCATCATCACTCAGATACATGACCACACCTTATAAATCTCAAATATCATCATTTAACTTACCACTGCTGCTATTTAAATATTTCATTACCCACTCGTTACGTTCACCATTAAAAAGTAAACCTTCTTTGGTGGCTGCCAGCATAGCTTCAAAACAAGCAGAAAATTCTTTCTCTTTATTAGTAAAAAGGCTTTCGGGAAATAGCGGGTAAATTAATAATTGTTTTACATCGCTCAAGCACATCAGATTTTCAAACTGTTTATCATTAAGTATTATTTTTTCACACGTTTCGTTTTTTGTTGGCTTTGCGCCGTTCCCATATAGCAAGGCTGGCTTTTCATCCCGATCCAACCAGCTCCAGAATAATGCAGGCCTGTGAAGTTGCCTTTGCTGCTCATCGTTAAGAACATGCGTAAAAAGGTAAGAAAACAACCGCGTGTCCCAAAAGCGAAATATTCCAGAACGCCCCTCATGCTGCACATCAATACACTGGGTCAGCCATTTAGCCAGAGTGTCGAATGGCCAGGATGAGCCTAACACCAGTAAAGGCGCTGTCGCGCTAGCTTCACAGGCAAGTGCATATAGCCACTGAACTTGCTGAGCATCATCCAGCTCAATGCGTACCAGCAAAGGTGCATCCTCCGGGTAGATGTCTTCTGGTAACCCCTGATAAAGCGACTGCCATTTTATTGCCGGAGAGAATCCTGAAAGGGCCGGAATGACAGAAAAATTCACGCCACACTGATCGATAATAACATCGATATAATTGTGACCCGCATTGCGGCCCGTCAGCTGAATTTTATTCAGCCATATTTTTATCTTTTCCATTATTTAACCTTCCCTCGGGACAAAGCCCTGAGCCAGTTGCTGAGCCCGCTTAAGGCACTCTTTACATACCGATGAAGGCAGCTCAGGTAATTGGAAATCCGCCCTGGCAGGACCCAACAAATTATGCTGTCCTTTCAGACTCAACAAACCAGGCCCATGAATTTCAATTTCTCCCTGTGGAGACAACCGGATATAGGCTCCACCGCAGCCAAGAGTGATGCCATTCTTTGCCGTGAGCTGAAGATGTCCCTGCGTGGACTGTACGGTAATGTCCTGAAGAGAAGTCAGTGAGAGAATATCGCCATGAGACTCGATATTCAGCGGACCGTTTGCAGATACCAGACGAACGCCTTCCTGTCGGGAAAGTAACGATATCGCCTGACTGGCATTCACTGAAAGCCGCTGTTCACTGGCGATACTGACTTCCCTAATGCTCTGCATATATAACCCATTGCCACTATGCAAAAGAATGCTTTCTGGCGTGACACTCCCTATGCCCTCCGGCGCTTCCATTAGCAATACCGGTTTTTTCAGTCGTTCCGCTTTTTCAACAAATTGCTTTAGCGTATTCGCATCCGGCGAGAAATTATGGTGCGTTTGCGTAACGCTTCCCCATCCGGTGACAAGATTTTGTGCCCCTTTCAAAAGGCTGGATGCCTTATCCATCTCCAGCTGCTGCCCCTGCGCCTTCGGCTGCGCATCGGCAGTAATAAACAGGCCCTTCCCAGCGCGGATGGTTCCCCGACTATCGGTACGCAGTTCAAAACCCTCGCCACGCTGTTTCCTCTCGCTGTCCACCAGGTGGCCGAGATTTAGCTGGCTTTTGCCGCCGTACTCCGTGGAGATCTTGATGTGCTCTTTTCCCCGCTCGTCATCGAGGCGGATTTTGTTATTCGCTGGGGTCCTCAGCACGTTACGTTTGTAGTTGTAGATCGTGACGTGGTCGCCGTGCGCCGAATCGTGTAGCACGCCAGCGATATAGGGGCGGTCGGGGTCGCCATGTTCAAAGGCAATCGCCACCTCCGTACCGGCCAGCAGCGGCAGGTGCAGACCGAAGGTATCCCCGGCATAGGGCCGGGACTGGCGTACCCACAGGCTCTCCTCCCCCGGTTTCCAGCGATCGCGGTCAAACAGCAGGTTGACCCTATAGCGCCCGTCACGGTCGATATGACCGTAGATGTCGTTGGTCTTCGTGCTGGTCACCCTGGCGGGCAGCGTCCCGGCCATGACGGGTTTATCGACGAGGGCCGGACGGAAACAGTAATCTTCCGAATAGGGTATGCCCCAAAACGTCACCTCAAAGCTGCGGTCGCGGCGGGCACGGCTGTGAATTTTGGTGATAACCACCCCTTGACGGAAGGTGTCGGTCACCTCATCGCCGCCGGTGACCTTCAACTCCTGGCCAGGTGCCAGCGTTGCGCCGTTGGTTTCCCCACTTAGCCGAGTCTGGTTGTTGAGGTAACGCTCATGGTGAAGCCGGGCGTAAAACGCGCCGCTCTCCGGCTCCGGATCGCGCTGGTAGCGGTCGCCAGGCGTCAGGTAGTTATCCCCCCAGTGATACGCCTCGCCATAGGTGGTGCTGTCGCCACGGCTGATATCGACGCTGAGGTTCATCTCCTCCGGCGCGTTGCGGTAGTTGTAGTCGCGGGTGAAGACCGACCGCTCCACTACGCTGTGGTCGCTTTTTAGCGCCCATACCGACTCGTTGCCGCTGTCGTGCTGGCCGGATGGCGGTACCGACGGCAGGGTAAGGCCCTGTTCGACATAGCGCTGGTCGTCGTGAAACTCCACCACGTCAATGTTGAGTCGCGTATCGGTGGTGATACGATACCAGATGCCTGTCTCAGCCAGCAGACGGCTGATAAAGGTCAGGTCGTCCTCACCGTACTGCATCACCTGCTCACGGCGCGGATACTCATTTGCCAGGGTAAAGACAAAATCCTCGCCGCGCATGTCGTGGCGAGTACGCAGGATGTGCTCAACAATCTGCGGCACCGACATATCCTGATAGATGCGGCTCTGGTGGCTGCGGGAGAGCAGCGCCAGGCGGGGCTGCAAGGTCAGCGCGTAGTGCGCCTCATCTTCCGAAATTGAAAGCCGTTTAAAGCCGGTGACCACGCCCTGTAGAATACGTACCGGCTGCATTACCTTAATACCGTAGCCCTGATCTACCTTCGCCTGTAGCGTCAGCGAGGCATCCCGGGTTAGCATGCTCTCTGCCGCAATGGCTTTATCGCTGCTGGTAAACTCTATGGTGTAGTGAAAAGGCTCGCTTAATGCCTCATGGCCTTCAAAACAGAGCACATCCAGCAGGGCCTGGCAGCCTCGCACTCTCAGCAGATTATGGTTGTGGCTAAAATGCAGGTTTATAACGTCACTCATGAGTTACGCCCTCATCGAAGCGTATCCCTACGCCCTCCTCATCATCCCAGCTCAAGGTCAGACGCTGCGGCTTCTGGCCTGCCGCCCTCTGAAGTAAAAGCTGCTGGCTCAGCACCGGTAGAATCTGCTCATTTAACAGGCTATCAACGTTGCGCGCGCCGGTATCCGGCAGCAGACAGGCCGCGGTCAGAGCGTCGTAAAGACTTTCATCGATATGGGTGGTCAGGCCGTAGTGACGCTGTAAGCGCCTGCTAACCTGGTCGAGCTTCATCTGCACAATGGTGTGCATCGCGGTCTCAGCCAGCGGGCGATAGATCACGGTCTGGAAGCGGGCAAACAGCGCGGGCTGAAAGTGCTCCCGGAGGATCGGACGCAGCAGTTCGTGCAGATCTGTTTCCATCGATTCAGGGTGTTCGTCCAGCATCTGCATGAGGTGGTCGCTGCCTAAGTTGGCGGTCATCAGAATAACCGTGTTCCTGAAGTCGATTTCACGCCCTTCGCCGTCGCGCATAAATCCACGATCGAACGCCTGGTAGAACAGGTTCATGACATCGCGGTGCGCTTTTTCTACTTCATCAAGCAGCACTACGCTGTAGGGACGCTTGCGCACGGCTTCGGTGAGGATGCCTCCCTGACCATAACCGACGTACCCCGGCGGCGAGCCCTTCAGTTGGGAAACGGTATGCGGCTCCTGATATTCAGACAGGTTAATGGTGATGAGCGATTTTTCTCCGCCGTACAGCACATCCGCCAGCGCCAGAGCGGTCTCGGTTTTCCCCACGCCGCTTGGCCCTACCAACAGAAAAACTCCTTGCGGGCCGTTATCCGCCGTCAGCCCGGTTTTCGCGGCGCGCAGGCGTTGGGCAATCGCTGCCAGCGCAACCTCCTGCCCCACCACGCGCCTGCCTATTTCGCTTTCCAGATCCAGGAGTTCGGCCTGCTCATCTTTCAGCAAGGTGGAGAGCGGCACGCCGGTCCAGTCGGCTATCACCGTGGCGACGGTGCGCACGTCAACCTCTACCGGGATCAACGGGTTGCTGCGCTGTATGTCATGCAGCTGCTGCTTTAGCGCGTGGGTTTCACTCTGACGGGAGAGCTGCCGGCGGCTCTCCAGCAGCCGTTCGGTGAGGGCAAGCTCCTGCCCATACTGCGTCTCCAGGGCATCAAGCTGGAGGATAATATCGATCTCGTCCTGTTCGATTATCGCCAGACGTTCACCGCGGGTGCTGTTCCCTACCGCGATATCTTCCAGCAAGGCCTGTCGTTCCAGCTCCAGGGCAGTGATTTGCGCTTTCAGCTGGGTCAGCGGCTCCGGCACCGTATCAAGGCTCATCCGCACGCGGGCAGCAGCCGTGTCCAGCAGATCTACGGCTTTGTCCGGCAGCTGACGGCCTGTCAGGTAGCGGCGGGAAAGCGTGACGGCGGCGCGAACCGCCTCGTCGGAGATGTGCACATTATGGTATTCAGCATAACGAGACTTCAGGCCTCTGAGCATCAGGCAGGCCGTCTCGTCGTCTGGCTCATCGACCTTTACCCTCTGGAAACGGCGCTCCAGCGCGGCGTCACGTTCGAAATACTGCTTATACTCGCTCCAGGTCGTTGCGGCGATGGTGCGCAGTTCGCCACGGGCGAGGGCTGGCTTCAGCAGGTTAGCGGCATCTGCTCCCCCGGCCTGGTTACCTGCGCCGATAATCGTATGGGCTTCGTCGATAAACAGCAGAACAGGCATGGGAGACCGCTGTACGGCATCGATGACATTTTTCAGACGCTGTTCAAACTCCCCCTTCACGCCTGCACCCGCCTGCAGCAGACCCAGGTCAAGGATGCGCAGGCTGACCGGTTTAAGCGATTCCGGCACATCCCCCTCGACGATACGCAGCGCCAGCCCCTCTACCAGGGCGGTCTTGCCCACACCCGGCTCACCCACCAGGATCGGGTTGTTTTTACGACGACGGGAGAGAATATCCACCATCTGGCGGATCTCAGTATCGCGACCAAATACCGGGTCGATTTTGCCCGCGCGAGCTTTGGCTGTGACATCCAGCGTGAATTTATCCAGCGCGTTCTGTAACGCGGGTGGCAGCTCGCCCTCTCCAACTTCCACCCCGACTGAGCCACCGACAAGCTCCACGCCATCACCAAACGTGGTTTGCAGCCCGGCTTCCTGCTGTGCCTCCGGGCGTTCATCCGATTGCGCGTCCAGCAGCGGGCGCAGACGCTCCAGCTGGCTCTGACCCAGCGTCAGCAGCGGCCATAGCCCGTCGCAACAAACAAGCGCCGGGCTTTCCGTCAACGCCATCAGCAGATGTTGGCTGCGGATCCGATCCTCACCCTGTAGGGACGCGGCCATCCAGGCCTGTTTCAGCAGTTGCTCCAGACTCTCCGCCAGCGTCGGGCGATGACGCACCGAACGCGGCAGGCGCTCAAGATAGGTCAGTAAAGCCTGCCAGATACCCTCCATGTCCCATTCATAACGTCGGGCCAAAACGGTGATATCCCCTTCACCCTGCTCCAGCAGTTTCAGTAACCAGTGCTCAGGTGTGATTTCAGCATGGGCGCGGGTCTGGCACAAGGATGCCGCCCCCTCCAGCGCACGGGCGCAGTATGGATTTAAACGGCGTAACAGGACGGCGGAGTGGTGTTCCATATTGATGTTTCCCTTCATTCTGATCGTGTTCAGACACGCTACCGCCCATCGCTGTTTACTTACCAAAGCGCATCAGGTCAGTACCGGATTGTGTTTTTGTTTGCTCAGCCGTCAGCAGTTGGCCGCTCAGAAAACAAAAACAGCAGACGGAAAACCGTCTGCTGCGGGGATTACGCGGTGGCGCGTGCGTTCCAGGAATCGGAATGAATGATGTTGCCGTCTTTGTAGGTCCAGGTGATTTTTTCGTAGCGCAGTTCAACCAGCTCAAGGTGGTTGTGCTTCTCTTTGGCCGGGTCCTTGATGTCGTACATCACCGGTTTCACTTTCACCACCTTCACATTTTCGAGCTTGGTGTTGAAATACTCCGCCTCCTGTCCGGCATCATTGATTTTGTACCATTTGAATTCGGCAGACTTCAGGGTCTGGCCGGTGGTTACCGCCTTGTACAGATAGGGACTGGAGGAGTCGATCTCCTTGGTGAATTTGAACGGGGTGTGAATGCGCGTGCCGGTCAGCTTGCCGGTGTTGTTGTCGGTCGGGATGTACAGGTCATGCTCCTGCTCGACCACTTCGATACTGCCTTCACGATCCTTAACGTCCACTGACCCTTTGATGTCCGCGCCGCCGTCGTCCTTCAGCCACAAATAAACCGGAATTGCCATGTCAAAACTCCTTCTTTACTTTTTAAGTGCGTCGCCGGTCAGGGAGACGCCATGAGTGCCTGGCACCCGACAGGCATTCGCCTGTGGTACCAGACTGATTTCTACCCGCCGGTTGGTCGCACGGCCTTCCGGGGTGTCATTGGTTGCGATCGGGCGACTTTCGCCGTAGCCCTGTACGGCAAAACAGCTCTCCGGCACACCGCCGGTATCACGCATCCAGTCGCGAACGGACTCCGCGCGCTTCTGAGAGAGCACCTGGTTGGATGGGTTATCACCGGTGTTGTCCGTATGGCCGCTGACCACTATCAGCCAGCCCGGCTTCGCTTTGATGTCCACCAGCGCATTGACCAGCACGTTGGTAGAGCCGGGTTTAAGCTGGTATTTGCCGGAATCGAACAGCGACATGCTGTCGAGGCGCACCGTCTGCGGGCCGGTGATAACTTTTTTAACCACCCGCGGTGGCGGTGGCGGCGGCACGTATGACCGAATGGCCGCCAGCACCGGCAGACGCAGCCATTCACCCCGATAAAATCCCAGCCCGTAGCGCAGGGGTTCACCATTGCGCCACCAGCCGTTCAGAAATGCCGCATCCGCTCGCAGGGTGGTAACCGCTTTCGTTCTGGAAATGGCGTCGTGTACCGGGGTGCGCTGGTACTGCGAGATATCAAAGGAGAGCCTGTGCAGCAGCTGACGGTTATTCCAGCCGCTGCTGCACAGTGCGGTAAGAGCAGCAAGGGTGAACAGGCAGAATGCCCGGCGAAGCATCCGACTTCGCGGTGTGATACCCGCACCCTGCGGCAGGGAGGGCAGGATAAAATCCGGCAGCGCGAGGCCGCCAGCGCCGGTATCGTCGCCCGGCGTCCAGCCCGCGACGTCCTTCAGCGTGGTGTGGCTAACCAGAAACTGCTGCCAGAGAGAGTGTTCGCGCTGGTTTCGCAGGCCCTGGACGTGGTGATACAGCACAACGGCAGGCCTGGCCGCTGGCATATCCGGGTTATCTCCGATCAGTGCCGGAAGCACGGTTTCGCTGACAAAACGGGTATGAGCGCTAAACAGAATTTGCGCGTACAGACGGGCCGGGGCAGCCTCCTGCGACAGCCAGACGCTGGCGCTGACCGGCACCTTACCCTCCTGCCAGACCTGAATACCGTGATCCACCCCAGCTGATTGCCAGATCGATGAGTTCGTATCATGTGTGGCGATCCTGCTGGTGAGCAGCAGCGGAACCTGACGGCGGGTATCGCGCCTTATCTGCACCATCTGCCAGCGCAGGGTGAGCAGACGTCCGATGAGCGTGTCCCGGTCGTCATGCTGCTGGGGAGCTATGCAGGCCATCACCGCTAACTGGGGGAGCAGTTCCGGGCGTAACCCGAGCAGCTGACGCACCGTCTGCTGCAGCGACGCCTCTGGTACCTGCAACCAGCAGCCCTGCGCCGTTCGATAAACCGGTCCTTCTCCCGGCCAGTCGTTGGCATCACCACAGACCAGCACCACTGGCAGACGGTACGGCGCATCCGGTAAGCCGTGCAGGCAGGCCTCCTCCGCAAGCGATTCGCGAGATTTGCATTGCGCAAGCCACACTCCGGCGAGAGTGACTACCGCCACTAACAGCAGAGCCAGACCGCGTTCGCCCGCTGTCAGCGGCAGGAACAACAGAGATAACAGCACCGCAAGCAGCCCGCCCCACAGCCACAGCAGCTGTTTATGGCGTACGCTCATGTCCCGGCTCCCGGCAGCAGCGTGACGACAAGCCTGTCCAGCCAGCTATCCAGCCCCAGCCACAATCCGACAACGAGAATAGCCGCCAGGCCGATGCACACCGGCCAGTGTCGCAGCCACTCACGCAGGCCGCTCCCCGCCGGCACGGTTGCCAGTACCGGCTGGTGCTGCGCCACGTCAAACGCCGGGACCTGCCTGGTCAGCGCCTGCAGCAACCGCTCCCGAACCGGGTCGGCCAGTGACGCTGAACTGCCCTTAAAGCCCAGCACCAGTACCCGCTGAAAGCAGGTCAGCACCAACAAGTCCGGCGCAGGCTCGCGTAATACCTGCCGCATCCGCTCATACAGGGTGTCTCCGGCGGTCATAGTGCCGAAGTATTTCACCTCCAATGGGCGGTCGTACCAGACAATGCAGGCATCATCCTCACCCTCGCGGCCCTTGGCGGTTTCATCCAGCAGGGCGCAAAGGGCGTAAAGAATATGCTGACGGCTGCTTTCACTCACCTCATGGTGTTGAAGCGTGGCCTGGCTCTGTTCGAGGTTATCCACGCAGTGTCGCCAGAGCGTATCGCCCTCCCCCTCGGCCAGTTTTGCACCGTGGCGCAGCGCCGTGACCGTTAGCCAGATATCGGCCAGCAGCGTATCCAGATTGATCTCCTTCATAGGTGTTTTCATGAGCGCAGCACCGCAAACAGTTCCAGCTCTGGATCGCCCAGCCCGCCGGGGACGTAAAATACGCAGTGGCCTTCCGCCAGCATCGTCTGCGCTGCCGGATGAGTCAGATCGAGGGTGAAATAGTGGTTTTCCAGCCGCAGCGGAACAGCCGCAGGAACATGGGTCATCGCCTTCAGAGGAACGCCCGGTTCAGAACTGTTGACGATGCGATCGACCTCCGCCGGACAGCCGGTTCGGCACTGTATCGGAAACATCTCCAGCAGCTGCGACGCGGGCAGCGAGGAACGAACGGAGAGATAAAAGTCCGCCTCTTCCCGCAGCCTGGCGTCGTGTAGCCGGGCGTGCCAGCGCTTACGCCGGTCATCATGATCAAGCTCTACTGCTACCACCCGTGATGGCAGGCTGGCTTCCAGCAGCACCTCCAGCAGCTCAAGCAGCGGAATAAATGTCGCTGTCAGATTTTCATGGTGATATGCCGGGATGTCTTCCGTGGAGTGGGACAGTGAAAAAGTGAGCAGACTGCCAGCCAGCTCCACCAGCACCTGATATAACCGCTCAGGATGCACCTGTGGATGACGCTGAAAATGCCCCAGCACCGGTTCGGCACTGTTGAGCGCGTTAAGCAGCCAGAACAGAGAGACATCGGCCACGGCAAAATCGGCCATGCGTTCGTTGCTTTCTCGCCGCATCGCCATTAGCCGTTTCAGACGTATTCGCAGCTGTTCCGCCAGCTGCGCCAGCTGCCCGGCCAGCCAGGGGCTAGCCTGTACGCTCAGCAGTGGAGGAATAAACATGCTGTCCTGTAACCAGTTGCCCTGACTGTCCCGGTACAGGCGAGCTACGGGGACCGTCTGATAGTTACCGTTATCCTGCTGGCTGTCGCGCAGGGCCAGCTCCGGCTGCATGACCGCTATCTGGCGGGTGTCATCGCCAAAATGGTTACGCACCTGCCGCCAGGCCTTTCGCCAGCGCACCGGACGCTCCGCTTTCTCGTCCGGTTGCAGGCAGTTATCTCCATTGTCATATTCAAGAGGAAGCGCCAGCACTACCGTCAGCTCGCTGGTCTGAGGTAGTGTCATGACGGGGGGTAGTGCATCGGCATTCCCGGTATCCGTCAGGGTGCCGTCAGCAAAACGCACGCACAAGTGACTGGCCCTGAGCTTTCCCTGCTTTAACAGGGCGCTGTCAAACAGGGCCTGCTGCACGCCCCACGGATTGAGCGCGCCCATTCGGGCCACGCTCTCTATACTCCAGGCCGTTGTCGCGGCCTGCTGCTGAAAATGCTGGGGCGCGATCATCTGCCCCCGCGTCCACAGCGGACGTTCTGTTTTCATCCTGCCTCCGGCGTTACGCTTTTGCCTTCGGCATCTGGGAAACCAGTGACAGGTTGACGTCCATCCCTTCTACCTGGAAATGCGGCACCGCATACAGCTTCACGCGGAAGAAGCCCGGGTTATCTTCGATATCCTCCACCACCACTTTTGCGTCACGTAGCGGATGGGATGCCTGCAGCTCGTCACCCGGGTCGGTCATCTCCGTCACCAACCCTTTCACCCAGTTGTTGAGTTCCAGCTCTAGCAGCCGACGGTCTTTGGTGGTCCCGATATTCTCGCGTTGAATAATCTTCAGGTAGTGAGCGATACGAGACAGCAGGAAAATGTACGGCAGGCGGGCATTAATACGGCTGTTGGCGGTGGCATCGGCCGTATCATACAGCGCCGGTTTCTGGGTTGAGTTGGCGGAGAAGAAGCAGGCGTAGTCGCGGTTCTTGTAGTACGACAGCGGAATGAAGCCGAGGTTAGCGAATTCAAATTCGCGAGTTTCCGGGATCATCACTTCTGATGGGATCTTCACCTGATTACCGGTGCCGAGATCGTAGAGATGGATCGGCAGATCCTGCACGGCACCACCGGCCTGCGGACCACGGATCTGCACGCACCAGCCGTTGCTGATAAAGCTTTTCACCATATTGGCAGCAAACGCGAACGAGGCGTTGGTCCACAGATATTTTTCGTGATCCGGGCCCTTCACCTCTTCGATATAGTTGAAGCTGCGCACCGGCACGGTATCCGGGCCATACGGCAGGCGGCCCAGCACGCGCGGCATCACCAGCCCCAGATAGCGGGAGTCATCGGTATCGCGATAGGACTTCCATTTAATGTATTCGGCGCGGTCAAAATAGTTGCCGATATCTTTAATCGCGGCCACCTCTTCCATTGAATTTTTCAGGAAGAATTTTGGTCCTGCGGAACCAATAAACGGCATATGCGCCGCCGCGGACACTTTGGAGATATTGCGCATCAGCGCCACATCCTGCGCGGATGCATCAAACTCATACGCCGAGATAACAGCGGCAATTGGCTCGCCGCCAGGCTGGTCGTACTCATTCGTATAAGTGTGCCAGTATAATCCGCTCTGGATAATCTCCGGCGCATCCTCAAAATCCTGGCGCAGGTCATCTTTAGACACATCCAGAATTTCAGTTTTCACGTTTTGACGATAATCGGTGTTATCAACCAGATACTTCAGCCCGCGCCATAGCGATTCAACTCGTTGAAATTCATCGGAATGCATGACGGCATCCAGCTGGCGGCTGATCTGATAGTCGAGTTCAGCGATGTGATGGTCGATTAAAGTTTTATCGAGCTTCTCTACCTTCTGCCCTGACTGACGCAGACGCTCCAGGAAAACCTGCACGCCAGCCGTGATGCGTTCGTTGGTTCCCGCTTCGGCCATTGCGGCTTCATCCTGCCAGATACTGAGATCGCTCAGGCTGGAGGCCGGTTTCAGATTAATTTTTTCAAACAGGGAAGCATACACCCCTTCCGATGCGGAACGTTCCTGGACGAGCGTCTCACCCGCGGATACAGCGGTATCATTCTGTACAGACATCAGCATTTTCCTTAATTTTTCCGTCAGGCTTTCGGGGCGAGGGCCGCAATTTCGTTGCGCAGTTCATTGCTCAGCGTTGGGTCACGTAATATGACTTCCAGCTCCCGGCGAAAGGTGGCGTTATCCAGTAAATTTGATTTGAGATCGCGCAGCAGGCTGCGCATAGCGAGCATGGCTTTTAACTGCGGGATCTGACGTGCCACCTGCTCCGGCTCAAAGTCCTTCATATCCTTAAAGCTGAGATGAATGTTCTCTTCGCTGCCGTCACCCGCCAGGGTATTTTCAACGCAGAGATTAACGGAGGGGGAAAGGTCGGATAAAACGCTGTTGAGGTTGTTTTTGTTGACGTTGATTTTGTCACGCTCAGACAACGGCCGGTTTTCCTGCCCGTTGCTGAAATCACCTGCCACCAGCAATTTAAGCGGCAGCTCAACTTTTTTCTGTGCCCCGCCGGTGTGCAATGAGAGACGGAGATTAATTCGGGCTTTGGGTATTTCTTCCTGGTATGACGACATAGCAACACTCCTTTGCCGTGAGCAAAAATGTTTTAGATGGAATTATTTCAAAAATAAATAGATCCCCGCACCGCATTATCACGGTCACAAATAAATAGGGGTAAAACAGGTAATTACGTAAAAAAATACTACGCCAGTTGTTTACAAGCACAAGGGGGACCACCCGATAGAAATGTAAATATAGATGATCGAAACCGGTACAAACATCAGCGTCAATAAATTTTAATAACGCTATTAAACAGGAGCACGGGTACTGCATTCAGGGCATTCGCTCCCCTGCGCCAGAATAAACTTCATTTATTTTCTCTGAAAAAATATTTCCAGACAGTAACACTTAGAGTTACACCCTATTCGAAAAAGCACTTTTTGGCTCAATTAATAATTGAGCTGAATATCTAATGAAAAAATATTCATAAATAAAAAACCACACTGTTTCATCTCTTAGTTAAGGCAGCCATCGAAACGCTACATTCACAAAATAAATGTATAAAATGCCCTATAGCGGTTATAATCCCGACACGACTTGATTGGATTTAACAACGAATATGACAAAGTTAACCCTACAAGAGCAGATGCTCAAAGCTGGCTTAGTGTCCAGCAAGAAAATGGCCAAAGTGCAGCGCACGGCTAAGAAATCGCGCGTTCAGGCGCGTGAAGCCAGAGAGGCGGTAGAAGAGAACAAAAAAGCCCAGATTGAGCGCGACAAGCAGCTCAGCGAGCAGCAGAAGCAAGCGGCCTTAGCCAAAGAGTATAAAGCGCAGGTTAAACAACTCATTGAGATGAACAGGATTGTTATTTCAAAGGGCGATATTGGCTATAACTTCACCGATGGAAACCTGATTAAAAAAATCTACGTCGATAAGACAACGCAGGCTCAACTTATCAGTGGTCGTCTCGCCATTGCGCGCCTGACGACGGATAACAGCGCGGAGAGCGAGTACGCTATCATCCCTGCCAGCGTGGCTGATAAGATCGCCCAGCGCGATGCGAGCAGCATTGTATTACGTAGCGAGCTTAGCGAGCAGGCCAAAGACGAAGACGATCCGTACGCCGATTTTGTCGTGCCAGACGATTTGATGTGGTAGTAAGAATAAGCCGGATAAGCGCAGCGCCATCCGGCTTTTTTGCAGGAACTACTTAACCGGACGCATCGCCGGGAAGAGGATCACGTCGCGGATGGTGTGGCTGTTGGTGAACAGCATCACCATACGGTCGATACCAATGCCCAGGCCTGCGGTCGGCGGCAGGCCGTGCTCCAGCGCGGTCACGTAATCTTCGTCGAAGAACATCGCCTCGTCGTCACCGGCGGCTTTCGCATCCACCTGGTCCTGGAAACGCTGGGCCTGGTCTTCCGCGTCGTTCAGCTCAGAGAAGCCGTTGCCAATCTCACGTCCGCCGATAAAGAACTCAAAGCGGTCGGTGATCTCCGGATTTTCGTCGTTGCGGCGCGCCAGCGGGGAGACTTCTGCCGGGTACTCGGTAATGAAGGTTGGCTGGATGAGATGCGCTTCAGCCACTTCATCAAAGATTTCTGTGACGATACGCCCCAGCCCCCAGCTCTTCTCAACGTGAATACCAATTGACTCAGCCAATGCTTTGGCCGCATCAACGTTATCCAGGTCGGCCATGTTGGTCTCCGGACGGTACTTCTTGATCGCCTCGCGCATGGTCAGCTTCTCAAACGGCTTGCCGAAGTCGAAGGTCTCTTCGCCATAAGGCACCTGGGTGGTGCCCAGAATATCCTGCGCCAGGGTGCGGAACAGGGATTCGGTCAGCTCGATCAGATCTTTATAGTCCGCATAGGCCATATAGAGTTCCATCATGGTGAACTCTGGGTTATGACGAACGGAGATGCCTTCGTTACGGAAGTTACGGTTGATCTCGAACACACGCTCGAAGCCGCCGACCACCAGACGCTTCAGGTACAGCTCCGGCGCAATACGCAGGAACATGTCCATATCCAGCGCATTATGGTAGGTGATGAACGGACGCGCAGACGCGCCGCCCGGGATCGCCTGCATCATCGGGGTTTCCACTTCCATAAAGTCGCGGCCGACCATGAACTGACGGATGCCAGCTAAAATCTGCGAGCGTACCTTAAAGGTATGGCGGGACTCATCGTTGGAGATGAGATCCAGGTAACGCTGGCGATAACGCGCCTCCTGATCCTGCAGGCCGTGGAACTTGTCCGGCAGCGGGCGCAGGGCCTTGGTCAGCAGGCGCAGCTCGGTGCAGTGGATGGACAGCTCGCCGGTCTTAGTCTTGAACAGCTTCCCTTTCGCGCCAAGGATATCGCCGAGATCCCACTTCTTGAACTGCTCGTTGTAGATGCCTTCCGGCAGGTCATCGCGGGAGACATACAGCTGAATGCGGCCGCCAACGTCCTGCAAAGTAACGAAGGACGCCTTACCCATGATACGGCGGGTCATCATCCGGCCAGCCACGCTCACTTCCACGTTCAGCGCTTCCAGCTCGTCGTTCTCTTTTGCATCAAACTCGGCGTGCAGCGCATCGGAGGTGCGATCGCGGCGGAAGTCGTTCGGGAACGCAACGCCCTGCTCACGCAGCTGCGCCAGCTTCTCGCGGCGGGTTTTTAGTTCACTGTTAAGATCGGATGCCTCGTCGGCATCGTGCACCAGTAGTTCGGACATGCTGTCTCCTTATAGAGTTAATCACGACTGGGTTGCTGTATGCAGGGGGCCGGAGACTTGAGCGTTAACCTCGCAGCGGCAAGTAGCGCCACAATTAGCGCCACGCAGCCGAAGGTCCACAGTCCCATCTGCGAAAAAAAGTGTTGGTAAGCAGCGAGCGCGGCGGTATTGGACTGCGGCTCGGTAGTTTGCTGGGCCACTACGCCCGCCAGCCAGTTAGCAACCGCACCGGTTGCCAGCATGTAGATACCGGTCAGTACCCCGGACATACCGGGCATGTTGAAGCGGGTAATTTGCGCCATTGCTACCGGGTCGATAAACAGCTCGGCAAAGCCCATTAGCGCCAGACCTGCAATCATCAGGCCCATAGAAGCATGGCCGTCTTGCTGGCCGCCGTGGGCATTCAGTGCCAGCAGCATAAAACCGCCCGCCATCAGCAGGAGGCCAAACGCGAACTTCAGCCACACGTGCAGTGTAGAGTGGACACCGCCTCGGGGAGTGGCCAGCCACGCAAGCACTACACCGGCAACCATCACCGCAACGGCATTGACCGACTGGAACAGCGCGGTCGGGATCTCTGCCTGCAAAATGTGGCGGTTAACAAAGCGATCGATAAACAGGCTGATAGAGCTGCCACCCTGCTGCGCCAGCACCCAGAACAGCGTGCCGGTCATCATCAGCAGAACGATTTGCCACAACGCACGGCGATGTGCTGGAAACTTCACCATGATGCGCGCCACAATCCGCGCGGCGATAGCGCAGACGATTGCCAGCAGGTAGCCAGCCCAATTATTTTTCAGCAGCAGAGAGAAGAAGAACGGGGCAACGCACAGAAACAGTACCATCCATGCCCAGGCGGGCAGCATAAAGGTCGCCGCACAGAGGGCCGGTTTGTTCACGCTGCGGACATGGCGAAAATGGCGATGGCCGCTTAAAAAGATGGCCAAACCGATAAACATACCGATGCCCGCCAGCGCGAAACCCGCATGCCAGCCATACCAGTGCGCCACCAGCCCGCAGGCTATCGGCGCGGCTATTGAGCCGACGTTTCCAGCGGCGTAGAGCAGCGCAAACCCGCCGTCCCGGCGTGTATCCTCCGGTGTATACATCTCCCCCAGCAGGCAGCTTACGTTAGATTTAAACAGGCCATAGCCGCAGATAATGATGGCCAGCGCAAGATAGAGACTTTTTGTGGAGTCAGAACCCAGGCCCAGCACGACGTGCCCAAGGGTCATTAACAGTGCGCCAGAAACAACCGCTGCGCGATTGCCTAGCAGGCGGTCGGCAAGCCAGCCGCCGAGAATAGGGGTAACATAAACTAACGAAGCGTAAGCGCTGAACAGGCTGATAGCATGCCTGTCACTAAAGCCGAGCTGATGGGTAAGATAGAGGATGAGTAAGGCACGCATGCCGTAAAAGCTGAAATACTCCCAGATTTGGATCGCGACGATGTAGTAAATCGCACGCGGCTGTGAGGGTGTTTTCATAGGGTCTCCCTGAGCGATGAGATTTGCCGGGTGGCGCTACGCTTACCCGGCCTACGATCCCGCAGGCCAGGTAGGCTCCTTTACTGTTTATTTATCGTTTTTCAGCACCTTGACGGTGTAACGGCCATCCTTCTGGCGATAGGCCCCATGAATATCGGTTTCGAAGCCCGGGTAGTGCGCGCCGATTTCACACAGCATCTGCAGGAACTCCAGCACTGGCCGACTCTCTTCGGTGATCATCTCTCCCGGCATCACCAGCGGAACGCCCGGCGGGTACGGCAGGATCATGTTGGCATTGATACGGCCAACCATCTCTTCGAGATAGACCTCCTCGGTCTGGCCGTGCAGCTCTTTCTGGAACGCCGCAAACGGGGTCATGACCATAGACGGCAGCACTTCGAATGCGCGGAACATCAGATCCGGCAGATTGTGCTTCTCAACCAGCTTATGAATGTTGTTTGCCAGCTCCTGAACGCGCATGTTTTCATAGAACTCCGGATCCTCGCGATACAGCGACGGCAGCAGATTCTTCACCCGCAGGTTCAGATCGAAGCCGCGTTTGAAATCGGTCAGGGCGCGCAACAGGCTCAGTGCTTTGGTCTTATCGATACCGATGCTGAACAGGAACAGCAGGTTATAAGGCCCGGTTTTTTCTACTACGATGCCGCGTTCATCCAGGTACTTCGCCACGATGCTGGCCGGGATCCCGAACTCATCCATCGTGCCGTCTTTTGTCATCCCCGGCGTCAGAATGGTGACCTTGATTGGGTCAAGGTACATGTGCTCGTTATCGATGTTTTTGAAACCGTGCCAGGCGCTGTCAGAGCGCAGCGGCCAGCACTCAGGTTGGTCAATATGCTCCGGCTGCCAGACATCAAAGAACCAACCCTCAGACTCCCCTTTCAGGCGCTTGATCTCTTTCCGGAACTTGATGGCGCGCTGGATAGAGCCGTCGATCAGGCGCTTCCCGGCATTGCCTTTCATCATTGCTGCAGCGGTTTCGGTAGAGGCCACAATGCCGTAGTGCGGCGAGGTGGTGGTGTGCATCATGAAAGCTTCGTTAAAGGTCTCTTCATTAACATCACCTTTCACATGGATCATCGACGCCTGGGAGAAGGCTGCCAGCAGCTTGTGCGTAGACTGGGTTTCATAGATCACCTTCCCTTCTACACGGCCGCCGCTCATACCGCATTTGCCGGCATAGATTGGCGAGAAGTTGGTGTAGGGAACCCAGGCAGAATCAAAGTGGATTGACTTCACATCGAGGGTTTTCTTGATGTAGTCCGTGTTGTAGAGCAGACCGTCGTAGGTCGAGTTGGTGATCACCGCGTGCACCGGCCAGCTGGCGTTGCGGGTCTCTTTGACGCGCTTAGCGATAGTGGCATGCTGGAATTCACTCTGCGGGATCCCACCGAGAATACCGTAGGCGTTGCGGGTAGGACGGAAATAGATAGGCGTAATGTCGCTCATCATCATCAGATGGGTCAGCGACTTGTGGCAGTTACGGTCAATCAGCACGGTGCTGCCCGCTGGCGCGGAGTACATGCCAACAATTTTATTAGCGGTCGAAGTACCGTTGGTCACCATATAGCTGCGCTCGGCGTTAAATACGCGCGCGATATACTCTTCAGCTTCTTTATGCGGGCCGCTGTGATCCAGCAGGGAACCCAGCTCGGAGACTGAAATTGAGACATCGGATTTCATGGTGTTCGGGCCGAAGAAGTCATAAAACAGGCTGCCGACCGGGCTTTTCTGGAAAGCCGTTCCACCCATGTGGCCCGGAGTACAGAAAGTGTATTTACCTTCACGAACATATTTGAACAGCGCTTTCGTCAACGGCGGCAGGATAGCGTCGATGTACTCATCGGTGTTCTGCTTGATTTTATGGGCGATGTCTTCAGCGGCACCCAGCGCATACTCAAAGAAGCGTACCTGCATGCGCAGATCGTTGAGGCTGACATCGAGAGTGGAATAGGTGTTAGCGAACGCGTACAGCGGCATATACTCGTTCATCTTGCTAATCTCTTCGCACAATTCGAGATTGTATTTATCCCAGTCGAAGATGACGCCGCACAAGCGAGCATTGTTTTCAATAAGCTTCAGCAGATCGTCGCGGTCGTTAGGGTAAACAACGCGAAAGTCGAGGCGTTCGAGAGCACGATGTAGTTCACGGATGGGCTCCTCTTTGAAGTAAACGCCCATGTGATTCATGATAGCAATAACGTTCATAATCTAATCTCCGGGTAGAGCAAGCCCCTCCCGCCATAGGTGACAGGTGAAGGAAGGGCTACAAAAGGGTTAAGGTTTACAGCGCGCTTGCGGTCTCTCTTTCGGCAGCGTCGTTGTTAAGCTGGCGCTGGTGCATTTTGCGACCGTAGAACATCAGGATGATCAGGCTGACGATGAAGGTACCGGCCAGTTCAAAGGAGCTGGCACCCATCAGGGCGATAAAGCAGAACGCGCAGCCCAGTACGGAGCAGATCAGGCTCACAAAGTTACGCACGTTGATGCCTTCGAAGCGGATCAGATCCACACAGGAGTAGAAGTAAGGCAGCATGGTCAGCAGTACCGCGATACCGGTCAGCTCACCAAACAGGTCGGATGCTTTGCCACCGGCAGAGTTCATCATGGTGATCAGCACCATCAGAACGGTCATTTTGACTGCGGCCAGCAGCAGACCTTTTTTCGGAATGCCGTTGCTATCCACTTCGCCATACACTTTCGGGAAGTTGTTATCGTTAGCGGCACGGACACCGGCCTGACCGACCAGCATCATCCAGGAGCCCAGCGAAGTCAGGCAGGCAAAGGCGGTAAATGCGGAGACAATCGGCGCTGCCCAGCCACCAAGGATAGTGGAAGCACTGACGGCAAACGGCGCACCGGAGGAAGCCATCTCAGCAGCGGGATACATACCAGCGATAACCTGAGTCGCGGCGATATAGACAATACCGGCCAGCGCCGTACCCAGCATGGTTGCCAGCGGGACGGTACGTTTTGGGTTTTTCACCATACCGGTACTGACCGCTGCGGATTCAACACCCACGAAGGCCCACAGGCAGAGCAAAATACTTTTGATAACCGCATGGCTATCCGTTGTCGTTGAGGTGTTCCAGTTTGCCTGATAGGTGGCCATATCAAACCAGTGCCAGCCTACAACCGCCGTCATCACAACCGGGATAAGCACCAGCACCAAACCGATAGTGGTCAGACGGCTCACCCAGGTCCCGCCGAGCATATTGACAAAGGTAAAGAGCCAGACGATGGCAATACAGGCGATGCCGGCAGGAACAGGATTATTTAATACCGGGAAAAACGTTGAAAGATAAGAAACGGCGGTAATACCAATAGCCAAATTTCCAATCCAGTTTGCATGATAATAGAGAACACCGGTCTGAAAACCAAAGGCGGGAGATATTTCCCCTGCATAAGCGATAGGTCCGCCCTGCTGCGGGTTTTTGGTTGCCAGGCGCGCATAGACATAGGCCAGTGACATGGCACCTATAATAGAGATGACCCAGCCCCAGATTGAAATAGCACCGATGCTGGCAAGGTTTGCGGGCAATAAAGCAATACCGCTCCCCATCATATTTCCGGCAACAACACCGGTGCAGGCAAACAGCCCGATCTTTTTGGCAGTACTCATGTTTCGTAATCTCCTGAGAGTTATTTGGAGGTGCGGATCATGAGTTAAAACCTGTTATTGACCCGACCCACTGCCAGCGAGATTACGCATCTGGCGTAACAAAGTCCTAAAGATAAAGTGAAATAAAAACAAACTGCAAAAAAGTGAGACCCTGACCTTTTGGGGTTACATCTCAGGATAATCTCCAAAGGTCAGGAAAAGATAAACATGCATCAATTACAAAGCGTTATCGAAAAAACTATCGCATTAAATAAACTTCCCTGCGTAATGCATATGTACATTTAAACAACAAAACAAAATCATTATTTAAACATTAATTTAACTTTATGGCTTGCTATTTACCCTTCTGCAAGGAAGTTATCGAGATAGGGGACAACGCGAGTCACCGATGTTTGAAATACGCTGTTTTCGATCCAGTAGAGTGTGTTATCTCCTGGACGTAAATTAAAGGCGGTAATATAGGCATCTGCTGCCAGGCGGTTTTGGCCTTTCATTTCATACACCTTGCCAAGCAGCACATAGCTCATCCATGTCATCTCCAGGTCGATAGATTTATTAATTTTTTTATAGGCTTCATCAACGTTGCCTTTACTCAGCATATCGACGGTTTCAATTTGATAGAGAATAGCCATCTCTTTCATGCCTGGCGTGTCACTTAAGCGGCTTATCTCGTTATTAAGCGTCGCTAGCTGCTTGTCATTTAAAGGCTGCTGGGAGTGACGTAAAATATCGACTAACGCTTTTTCCGCCCTCGCATAGGTAAACTCAGGAGACTGTTTTAATACCTCGTCTAAGCGTTCACTGGCTTTACCTAATGAGTCAACATCACCTCTCATTAACAGCTGATGAGCCTGGTAAAAGGCCACAAGTGACGAACTCTGCGCTGGCTGATAGAGGGTGAGCATGGTTTGCAAACGCTCTGGTCATGGCTGGGTCAGCGCATCCGACAGGCTGCTCATCAGATCGTTTTGAATCGAGAGCTGGTTATCGCTGGTGACGAAGTAGCGTTTATCGAGCATGGTTGACCCATCTGCGTTATCCACCAGCTTAATTGACATAAAACACTGCTGGGCACGGTAGTGCCGCTGATTAACAAATTCAATGGTCAGCGTTTTACCTGAGCTGCTTGGCTCATTGATGTTGTAGTTTGTTTTATCGTGCACCATAAAGGTTGAGAAGGTGTTTAACGTCGTGGTGATTAGGCTCCCCAACCCCACCGCGTAGGCGTGCTGCACGCTACGGTTGGTACAGCCGCTGCCATCGACTAAATGAATATCAATATCGCGCGGGTTTAGCAGCAGGCGTGTTTTGGTTACCGGTGGATGGGCATCCATAGTTGCCAGCGCAACCAGCGCCACGCATGAGCCTAGCGCCAGCAGGAACAGTCCCCAGACAACAATCGCGTTAAGCCGACTACGTAGCTTCGCTTTAGCTGGGGGTGGCTCAGCCGTTGCTTCTGGCAACGCATCTGCCGCCGAGGATGGCATAACGCAAGCCGTCCCCTCCTCTTCCTCACTGCTCCAGACAACCGGTACCGTGAGCTTATAGCCCCGTTTAGGTACCGTAACGATATATTCCGGCGCGTTAGGATCGCTATCTTTTAACGATTTACGCAGCTCGGAAATACTCTGAGTAACGACGTGGCCGGTTACCACACTACGCGTCCAGACATTATCAATCAGTTCATCCCGGGTTAAAACCTGCCCTGGGTGACGAGCAAAGAAGACTAAAAGATCGATTAAACGCGGCTCAAGGGTAAGCTGACGTCCCTGCCGGCTGATTTGGTTAACAGAGGGTGTAACCAGCCATTCACCTACATACACAACGGGCTGTTGCATATAAAAATGCCCCAAAGCGAAAAGAGAAATGAGGGGCAGGATTATATCATGATTTAATTCACTCTAAACGGTGGTAATTTCCAGTCAAAATGAGTTGTGCGGCGCTGCTCGCGATATTTTATATCAGATTTATCTCCCACCGCTGAGAATTACCCTCTCCTTTCGTGATATTAAATAGCGCTCCATACCGCCTGGCACGGCGGCATAGAGCGCTTGTTACAATTACTCTTTTGCTGTCTGTGTCTGCTTTGGCGCAGGGACAGTATCACTCAGCATAACCCGATAGATGAGTCCGCCGATCAGACCGCCAACAAGCGGCATCACCCAGAATACCCACAGCTGTTGAAGCGCCCATGATCCCTGGAAGATCGCGACGGCAGTGCTGCGGGCAGGGTTAACAGAGGTGTTGGTCACGGGAATACTGATGAGATGAATAAGCGTCAGTGCCAGGCCAATCGCCAGCGGCGCAAACCCCGCTGACGCGTACCTGTCCGTTGTGCCAAGAATGACTAACAGGAAAAATGCCGTCAGTACGACCTCAGCTATCGCACAGGCGGCAAAGGAGAAGCCGCCCGGAGAGTGTTCGCCAAAGCCGTTAGAGGCAAAGCCGCTGAGCGACGCGTCAAAGCCTGTTTTACCGCTGGCGATAAGATAGAGCACTCCGGCCCCGACGATACCGCCGATGACCTGCGCCACAATGTAGGGAATGACATTACGGGCTGGGATACGGCCGCTCACCCAAAGCCCTAGCGTGACCGCCGGGTTGAAGTGGGCACCGGAGATATGACCAACCGCGTAGGCCATTGTCAGCACGGTCAGGCCAAACGCCAGCGCCACGCCGACAAACCCTATTCCCAACTCTGGGAAAGCCGCCGCCAGTACGGCGCTGCCGCAACCGCCCAACACTAGCCAGAACGTACCAAAAAACTCAGCAGATAGGATCCTGAACATAAAAACCTCCACCACAGAACGTTAAATAAGTTCCAGCGCGCACAGGCATGAAGCAAGATATTTGTAAATAAGAACGGTTGTTAATAAACTTCCAGCAAAAAAATGGCCTATGCGGAAATATTATTTCCGGAAACATTATGGTGCGTAAACGGCGTTATCGATCTAATTAAATGTAATAAACAGTAATCAATCCGCCGTGTTTTCGCTAGACTCGGCCAGTGCGCGCTTAATCGGCATTTAATAAGATGTTTTTATACGCCACCAAATCAATAAATTACGCGAAATACATTCAGCAAACTAATATTAAAGTATGATTTAGCGATAAATAGATAAAAGTAATTAAAAGACACAGAAAATCTTAGTTCCCACTGTTACTTTCAGTAGGTTACCTTTAGCAAAACAAATCTGCGTGGCGCTACGCTTTTAAGACCGTATCCTGTAAATGGCCCGTGCAGGAGGTATTAAAACGCGCCTGCCCGGCCCTCTATTATAGCAGCAGCGGCAATCGGATCTGCTCACCGCCCTGCTTTCAATTTTGCTTGTTGGACTAAAAATATGAACAAGATTTTGCGTTCCGCTTTACTGGTTTCCACGCTGGCACTCTCTTCAGGTGCGGCTTTCGCAGCAAATGTCTCTACGGCACCGGCACCGTCTCAGGATCCTATCGTGCAGCACCTTAAGCTGACTCAGGATCAGGTAACTAAAATTCAGCAGCTGCACCAGCAGCTCAAGACCGATATTGATCATATTCGCGTCTCTGGTGCGAAAGATGGGGCGATCATCGATATGATCCGTTCAGGTAAATGGAGTGATAGTACGGTGAAAACGCAGCTTTCTGCGTACAGTAACGCCGAGCAGCAGGCGCGTTACTACAAGGTGAAGTATTACTTCGATCTTAACCAGATTTTGACCCCAGCACAGCGCCAGCAGGTGCAGGACGACCTGACCAAAGCCGCTTTGGAATAATGCTTTCGCCCGCCTCTCCCTGGCGGGCTTTTATGCTGCTCATAGCGGCGTAAAAAAGCGATCTAACGCACACTTTTCCGCCAAATATCCCTTACGAATCAAACGCAAAAAAGCACTCTGTCGTAGCGTTAATCGCGTCGCTGAAAGACAAATGATTACGTGAAGAAATAAAAGTGTCGCCGTTCCACGACACAGCTAAGTTACTAAAAGTATTTGGAAAAAACCCACTTGCACCCTGTAAAAATTAAGCGTACATTAGCGCCGTCTGGCGTAAGGTACGCCCGTAATTCCGGGGTGATGCTGCTATCCTAAGCGAGAAAATTCTCAATTTGGCTTTGGTGCAGCTTCATCTCTCTATAATCAGTCCTGATGTTCATTTATGCGTACCCTGACGTATGCGGAGTGATGAAACGTGAAATATTTTTTTATGGGCATTTCAGTGATGGTCATCGTTTGGGCCGGCACATTCGCCCTGATGATCTGAGCAGCTATCACGCATAAAAAAACAGGAGCCATTTGGCTCCTGTTTCTATTGTGTTGGCTCTGTCGATCTCTATCGGCGCGCTTCTACTCTCTCTTCCACAGACGCTTTTGGCGTAACGGGAAGCAGACCATCGGCGCGGAACATGGCTTTAATTCCGCGTACCGCCTGACGAATACGGTCCCGGTTCTCAATCAGTGCAAAACGTACATGGGTATCGCCATATTCACCAAATCCAACCCCTGGCGACACGCAAACTTTAGCGTCGTTGAGCAGCTTCTTAGCGAACTCCAGCGAGCCCATTTCCGCGTAGGCATCCGGAATCTTTGCCCATACGTACATGGAGGCTTTCGGCATCTCTACCATCCAGCCCGCCTCGTGCAGGCCTTTAACCAGCACGTCGCGACGGCGCTTGTACTGGTCGGCAATATCGCGCACGCACTGCTGGTCGCCCTCAAGGGCAGCGATGGCCGCTACCTGTAGCGGCGTAAAGGTGCCGTAGTCGTGGTAGCTTTTGATCCGCGCCAGGGCGTTCACCAGCTCCGGGTTGCCTACCATAAAGCCAATGCGCCAGCCCGCCATGTTGTAGCTTTTTGACAGGGTGAAAAACTCTACCGCCACGTCACGTGCGCCGGGCACCTGCATGATCGACGGTGCTTTCCAGCCGTCGTAAACAATATCGGCATAGGCGAGGTCATGCACGACCAGCACGTCATAACGCTTCGCCAGCGCCACGACTTTTTCAAAGAAGTCCAGCTCTACGCACTGCGCCGTAGGGTTTGAAGGGAAGCCGAGGATCATCATTTTTGGCTTCGGATAGCTTTCGCGAATGGCCCGCTCCAGCTCGTTAAAGAAGTCAACGCCCTCGACCAGCGGCACGGAACGTACCTGCGCCCCGGCGATGACCGCGCCATAAATATGGATCGGATAGCTTGGATTGGGCACCAGCACGGTGTCGCCATGATCGAGAGTCGCCAGCATCAGGTGCGCCAACCCTTCTTTTGATCCAATGGTTACGATGGCTTCGCTTTCCGGATCGATCTCCACCTGGTAGCGCTCCTGGTACCAGCGGGAGATAGCCCTGCGCAGGCGTGGAATACCGCGTGACGTTGAGTAACCGTGGGTATCCGGGCGCTGCGCCACGGTACAGAGCTTTTCAACGATGTGCGGCGGGGTCGCACCATCGGGGTTGCCCATGCTGAAGTCAATAATGTCTTCGCCGCGCCGACGCGCAGCCATCTTCAGCTCAGCAGTAATGTTGAAAACGTAAGGGGGGAGACGATCGATACGCGAAAAGCGGCGTTCAGGACTGAATTCAGCCATAGATTCCTCGGATAACGTGAGCGCCCGGACCGTCCGAGCGACGTTGCCACCTGTCGTAGTGGCATAGCATTGAAAATAGCCTGAAAAATTTCCCGCTGTCGAGAGAAAAAGTAAAAATTGTTTAGCGACGAAAAAGCGGAACCCCTGGCTGGCTGATGATGAGTGCTGGCGTTAATTTATACATTAAACATAGAAATATTTAACATGATGATATCAATGAAATTACCCTAAGGTTACTCTACTTATCACGGTCTGTTGCCTGGACTGCGCCAGCCAGGCAATCCCCTTTTGTATGAAAGGTTTTTCCCCGTTTATCATCAGGGAAGTTAACTGGTCTTCTGTCGCTAATTTTTTTATCATCGCTTTTTCACGTCATTCACAAGAGTTACCCGTGCACGAAATTTTTACTATGCTGCTGGCGGTTTTCGATCGAGCGGCGTTAATGCTTATTTGCCTCTTCTTTCTTATCCGCATCCGCCTGTTCCGCGAGCTGCTGCATAAAACGGCCCACTCGCCAAAAGAGTTGCTGGGCGTTACCGCTATCTTCTCGCTGTTTGCCCTGTTTAGCACCTGGTCAGGCGTGCAGGTAGAAGGCTCACTGGTTAACGTACGTATTATTGCAGTTATGGCAGGGGGGATCCTGTTCGGCCCCTGGGTTGGTATTATCACCGGTGTGATTGCCGGTACCCACCGCTACCTGATCGATATCGGTGGGGTGACCGCTGTCCCCTGCTTTATTACCAGCATTGTGGCGGGCATTCTCTCCGGTTGGATCAACGTAAAAACACCGAAGGTGCAGCGCTGGCGCGTGGGTATTATCGCAGGCATGCTGTGCGAAACCCTGACGATGATCCTGGTCGTACTCTGGGCACCGACCACCGAGCTGGGGCTGGATATCGTCTCGAAGATCGGCGTGCCGATGATTTTAGGTACGGTGTGCATCGGCTTTATCGTGCTGCTGGTGCAGAGCGTGGAGGGTGAGAAGGAGGCCAGCGCGGCGCGTCAGGCGAAGCTGGCCCTCGATATCGCTAATAAAACGCTGCCCCTGTTTCGTCATGTGGACAGCGAGTCGCTGCGCCAGGTGTGCGATATTATCCGCCGCGATATTCACGCCGATGCAGTCGCCATTACCAATATCGATCACGTTCTTGCCTACGTCGGCGTTGGGGAAAAAAACTATCGCGATAGCGATGACATAATCAGCCCGACGACCCGCCAGGCGATCGATAACGGCCAAATCGTGATTAAAAACAATGATGAGGCGCACCGTACTCCGGAGATCCACTCCATGCTGGTGATCCCTCTCTGGGAGAAAGGGGTTGTCACCGGTACGCTCAAAATCTACTACTGTCACGCTCACCAGATCACTTCTTCACTGCAGGAGATGGCGGTTGGCCTGTCACAAATTATCTCTACCCAGCTGGAGGTCTCACGTGCCGAGCAGCTGCGGGAGATGGCCAATAAAGCAGAGCTGCGAGCGCTACAGAGCAAGATTAACCCCCACTTCCTGTTTAACGCCCTGAACGCCATCTCGTCGTCGATTCGTATGAATCCGGATACCGCCCGGCAGCTGATCATCAACCTGTCGCGTTATCTGCGCTATAACATCGAGCTTAATGACGATGAGCAGATCGACATTAAAAAAGAGCTGTACCAAATTAAAGATTACATCGCCATTGAGCAGGCGCGGTTCGGCGACAAGCTAACGGTGATTTATGATATTGATGAAGAGGTCACCTGCGTGATCCCCAGCCTCCTGATCCAGCCGCTGGTAGAAAACGCCATCGTTCACGGGATCCAATCCTGCAAAGGCAAAGGTGTAGTGACTATTAGCGTCGAGGAGTGCGGTAACCGGGTGCGTATTGCCGTGCGCGATACCGGTAACGGCATCGACCCAAAAGTGATTGAGCGCGTTGAAGCCAATGAGATGCCCGGGAATAAAATCGGCTTGCTCAACGTTCATCATCGCGTGAAGCTGCTCTACGGCGAGGGACTACACATTCGCCGCCTCGAGCCGGGTACGGAGATTGCCTTTTACGTACCGCATCAGCGCACGCCGGTTCCCGGACCGGTTACGCTACTGCGTTAAACAGGAGAGCCAGATTGAAAGTTATCATCGTTGAAGATGAGATCCTCGCCCAGCAGGAACTTAGCTGGCTTATCAAAGCGCACAGCCAGATGGAGATTGTTGCGACCTTTGATGACGGGCTGGACGTACTGAAGTATCTTCAGCATAACAAGGTGGATGCCCTGTTTCTCGATATCAATATTCCATCGCTGGACGGGGTCCTGCTGGCGCAGAACATCAGCCAGTTTGCGCATAAGCCCTTTATTGTGTTTATTACCGCGTGGAAAGAGCATGCGGTTGAGGCGTTTGAGCTGGAGGCGTTTGACTACATTCTGAAGCCCTACCAGGAGTCACGCATCATCACCATGCTGCAAAAGCTTGAGGCAGCCTGGCAGCAGCAGTCCGGCACCGGCGGCAGTACGGTAGCAACCCGCGAGAACGACACGATCAACCTCATTAAAGACGAGCGCATTATCGTGACCAGCATTCACGATATCTACTACGCCGAAGCCCATGAGAAGATGACCTTTGTCTACACCCGGCGCGAATCCTACGTGATGCCAATGAACATCACCGAGTTTTGCAGCAAGCTGCCGACGGCCCACTTTTTCCGCTGCCACCGCTCCTACTGCGTTAACCTGAACAAGATCCGTGAAATCGAACCCTGGTTTAACAACACCTATATTCTGCGGCTGCGGGATCTCGATTTTCAGGTTCCCGTCAGCCGCAGCAAGGTCAAAGAGTTCAGGCAGCTAATGCACCTGTGATCAGAGGACGTAGCCCAGGGTCTGGCGCATATGCGCGCCTGCGCCCAGCAGGCCTGGGTTGTCATGCACGATCAGGTAGACCGGAATGTCCTGCACGTAAGCCTTGAAGCGCCCTTTATCCTCAAAGCCGCCGCGGAAGCCGGAGGCCTTAAAGAAGTCGAGGAAGCGCGGCACGATCCCGCCCGCGATATAGACCCCGCCGAAGGTGCCCAGCGTCAGCGCCAGGTTACCGCCAAAGCGGCCCATCACTACGCAGAAGAGCGACAGCGCCCGGCGGCAGTCGGTGCAGCTGTCCGTCAGCGCACGCTCGGTCACGTCTTTCGGTTGGAGGTTCTCCGGCAGCCGGCCGTCAGATTTCACAATCGCCCGGTAGAGATTGACCAGCCCTGGGCCTGAGAGCACGCGCTCGGCAGAGACATGCCCAACTTCGGCACGCAGCTCCTCAAGAATGATGGCCTCCTCTTCGCTGTTTGGCGCGAAGTCAACATGGCCGCCCTCGCCCGGCAGGCTTACCCAGCGCTTATCAACATGCACCAGGTGCGCAACGCCAAGGCCGGTTCCCGCGCCGTAGACGGCAATCGGTTTACCTTCGACCGGCTCCCCGCCGCCAAACTGGGTCAGATGCTCTCTGTCCAGCATCGGGATCGCCATCGACACGGCGGTAAAGTCGTTAATGATCTCCAGATGAGCAAAGCCAAGGTTCTGCTTCATCTCGGCGATGGAAAAGGCCCAGGTGTGGTTAGTCATGGCGACCCAGTCGCCGGTAATCGGGCAGGCAATGGCAATGGAGCCATCTTCAACACTGACGTTGTGTTCAGCAAGATAGACGCGAACCACGGCTTCAAGACTGGGATAGTCCAGCCCGGAATAGGTCTTAGCCTGGGAAATTTCGCCGCTGGCGACATCACATAGCGCTAAACGCGCGTTAGTGCCGCCTACGTCTCCTACTAAAGCATACTTTGTCATTCTTTTACGGCTCCGCTAAAGTCAGAATAAATCTTTGGCACACTGTAAATTCAAGGCGCTGTAACAACAACGACCATAGCACGAGTGCTGAGGGATTATAGAGCTTCATCACAGAATAACTTTACTCTTTCCGCATCATTTGTGTCGACGACGCCAGGCGAGCCGTGCAATGGTGCATCTAAGTGAAAGCAGAAGGAAATCATCATGCTCCATCCGCGAGCCAGAACCATGCTGTTGCTGTCGCTTCCTGCGCTGATTATTGGCGTAGCGTCGAGTGTTGTATTGGTGGTGGTGATGAAAGTCGCCTCCGTGCTGCAGTCTATTCTCTGGTCCACTCTGCCAGCAAAGCTCGGCGTCACTCTGGGGTCGCCCTTCTGGACGCTGCTGATGTTGACCCTGACCGGCGTGGCCGTCGGACTGGTGCTGCGCTACAGTACCGGCCACGGCGGGCCGGACCCAGCGACCGAGCCGCTGATTGGTGCGCCGGTAGCCACCTCTACCCTACCCGGCCTGCTCTGCGCGCTGATTATTGGTCTGGCGGGCGGCGTAAGCCTCGGGCCTGAGCACCCGATTATGGTGGTTAATATTGCCCTGGCGGTTGCCGTAGGTACCCGCCTCTTTCCCCGGGTGACCGCTCTGGACTGGACGGTACTGGCCTCTGCCGGAACCATCGGCGCGCTCTTTGGTACCCCGGTTGCCGCAGCGCTGATCTTCTCCCAGACCCTGGGGGGTAATAGCGACGTTCCGCTGTGGGATCGCCTCTTTGCCCCGCTGATGTCCGCCGCCGCGGGCGCGCTGACCACCAGCCTCTTTTTCCACCCGCACTTCTCGCTGCCGATTGCCCACTACGGGCAGATGCAGCTGGTGGATATCTTCAGCGGCGCGGTAGTAGCCGCCATCGCCATTGCGCTGGGGATGATTGCGGTGTGGTGCCTGCCGCGCCTGCACCAGCTGATGCATCGGCTACGTCACCCCGTGCTGATCCTCGGCATCGGCGGCTTTCTCCTCGGCATTCTGGGCATTATCGGTGGCCATATCACCCTGTTTAAGGGACTCAGCGAGATGCAGCAGCTGGCGTTCAGCCAGACCTTTACCGTCAGCGACTACCTGCTGTTTGCGGTAGTGAAGCTTGCTGCGTTGGTTATTGCCGCCGCCTGCGGCTTTCGCGGCGGACGTATCTTCCCGGCGGTGTTTGTGGCCGTGGCCCTGGGGCTGATGCTGCATGAGCATGTCGAGGCCGTACCGGCCGCCATTACCGTGTCGTGTGCCATTCTCGGCCTGGTGCTGGTAGTGACTCGCGACGGCTGGCTGAGCCTGTTTATGGCGGCGGCGGTCGTGCCGGACACCACCCTGCTGCCGCTGCTATGCATCGTGATGCTACCCGCGTGGCTGTTGCTGGCGGGTAAACCGCTGATGATTGCGCCACGTCGCAAAGATTAACCCCCGTACGGGTTTTATTGGCCCGGCCGTTGTAATGTTGCTGTTTTTAACGAATGAGAGAGGATAAGGGCATGGTTTATCAGGCTAATCCTGAACGCTATCAGGGAATGGAGTATCGCCGCTGCGGCGAGAGCGGCATCAGGCTACCGGCAATATCGCTGGGGCTGTGGCACAACTTTGGCGACGCGACGCTGGTTGAGACCAGCCGCCAGTTGCTACGTCACGCCTTCGACCTGGGCATTACCCACTTTGATCTTGCCAATAACTACGGCCCGCCTCCTGGCTCTGCCGAAAGCAACTTTGGCCGTATCCTGCGGGAAGACTTTTTGCCCTACCGCGATGAGCTGATTATCTCCAGCAAGGCCGGGTATACCATGTGGGGCGGTCCCTACGGCGACTGGGGCTCCCGCAAGTATCTTATTGCCAGCCTCGATCAGAGCCTCCGCCGTATGGGCCTTGAGTATGTCGATATCTTCTATCACCACCGCCCCGATCCGCATACGCCGCTGAAAGAGACCATGCGCGCGCTGGATCATATCGTGCGCCAGGGGAAAGCGCTCTACGTTGGGCTGTCTAACTACCCGGCGGATCTGGCCCGCGAGGCTATCGCTATCCTTGACGATTTGGGCACGCCCTGCCTGATTCACCAGCCGAAATATTCGATGTTTGAGCGCTGGGTAGAGGATGGGCTGCTGGATCTGCTGGCAGAGACTGGTGTCGGCAGTATTGCTTTCTCGCCGCTGGCGGGTGGGCAGCTCACGGACCGCTACCTGAACGGCATTCCGGCCGATTCCCGGGCCGCCAGCGGCAGCCGCTTCCTCAATCCGGATCAGCTTACTGATGAGAAGCTAGAGAAGGTGCGCAAGCTTAATGCCCTGGCACAGGCGCGCGGGCAGAAGCTCTCCCAGATGGCGCTGGCGTGGGTGCTGCGTGGAGACAGAGTCACCTCGGTACTGATTGGCGCGAGTAAAATTGCCCAGCTGGATGATGCCGCTGGTATGCTGGCTAACCGCCACTTTACCGACAAAGAGTGTGCCGCCATCGATGCGATTCTGAACGACGCGGATTAACTGCTTTTTAACAAAAAGTGCTGCCCTTCGCGAATTAGGAGTTAAGCCAATGCTACGGGACTTTACGTCTCGTAATATTTGCTTACAGGCCCTTCTGGCCCGCTCGTGGAGGAAAATCAATATGTTCAGGTCACTTATTCTGGCAGCACTGTTAATGGCTACTACAGCCCCGTTGGTCGCCCACGCCGGTGAGATCACGCTGCTGCCGTCCATAAAATTACAGATTGGCGACCGGGACAATCGGGGCCACTACTGGGATGGCCGGGACTGGCGCGACCGGGACTACTGGCACCGTCACTATCAGTGGCGTGATAACCGCTGGCGTCCGCACGATCGCGGTCACCATCGCGGCTGGGATAATCGTAAGGCTTACGAGCGCGGCTACCGCGAAGGCTGGCACGATCGCAACGACCGTCGTGGTCCGGGGCGCGGTCATGGTCACGGTCATCACCATTAATTAGAGCATAAATAATTTTGTAGGCCGGGTCAGGCGCAGCCGCCACCCGGCGTTACCAGCAGATTACAACCCCAGCGCCGTACCAATCAGCAACCACAGGTTAAGTCCTACCACCAGCCCCACGATGACCCATCCGAGACGTTTTACCAGCCGGGTATTCACCAGCTCTCCCATCAGCTTGCCATTGCTGGTAAAGATCAGCAGCGGCACCAGCGCCAGCGCGATACCGAAGCTGAGCAGCACCTGGCTCATCACCAGAATACGGGTCGGATCCAGCCCCATCAGGATCACAATAAACGACGGCAGCATGGTGATAGACCGACGCAGCCACAGCGGGATGCTGAAGCGGACAAACCCCTGCATGACCACCTGCCCGGCCAGCGTGCCCACCACTGTAGAAGATAGCCCTGCCGCCACAAGGCTTAGGCCAAAGATGGTGGCTGCCGCATGGCTCAACAGCGGTTCAAGGGTAAGATAGGCCTGATCGAGGTCGGCAATCCCGGTATGACCGCTAAAGTGAAACGCGGCGGCGGCGGTGGCCATCATTGCCAGGTTAACGAAGCCGGCAATGGTCATCGCAATGGCCACGTCCCACTTGGTCGCCGAGTAGCGCTCCTTGCGCGATCCGTCGTGCAGGTTCTGGGTCAGAGAGGAGTGCAGATAGATGACGTGCGGCATAATGGTCGCACCCAGCACGCCCGCAGCGAGAAACACTGCTTCAGTGGTTGGCAGGCTCGGGATCAGCATCCCTTTACCCAGATCCGCCAGCTTAGGCTGGGAGAAGATCAGCTCAACAACGTAAGCCACTGCGACAAAGAGTAGCAGTCCGCCGATCACCTTCTCCAGCGGCTTGTCGCCGCGACGCTGAAGCATCAGGATCAGGAAGGTGGCGATACCGGTCAGCACCGCCCCCTGCAGCAGTGAAACGCCGAGAATGAGCTTAAAGCCAATCGCCGCTCCGATAAATTCCGCCAGGTCGGTGGCCATGGCGATGATCTCTGCCTGCACCCAGTAGAACCACACTACCGGACGCGGATAGCGATCGCGGATATGCTCGGCAAGGTTTTTGCCCGTGGCTATCCCGAGCTTGGCGGAGAGCACCTGGATTAGCATTGCCATCAGGTTTGCCCACACCACCACCCACAGCAGCTTATAGCCGAAGCTGGCCCCGGCCTGAATATTGGTAGCAAAGTTACCGGGATCGATATAGCCGATAGCCGCCACAAAAGCCGGCCCCATCAATGCGAACCGAAGCTTCCGCGCTGTACGCCCGCTACTACTCTCAACGCTGCTATCGTTCATTTTTGCCTCTAATATAGCCTTTGCTATGTTTCATGCTAGCAAAATGCGAATGATTATCAAGTTCGTTTAGGTGGATTTCTTTGATAGATAAAACCGATTACTGGAGTGAAGGTCGGAAAAAGAGCGGTAGTGCGTTGAGGAGTTAACCCATTCGTAACAGTCTAGCAGCGTAAATGGGTTTTACACTTCTTTTATTAACATAACAGAATTGTATCTTTGATCACTATTTTTGAGTCTCGTCACAGGACATTACGATAGTGTGTATTTGATCTCGTTTTATTTACTCTTGTTACATAGAATGTGCACGAAAACTAAATCTGCCTCATGTTTGGAGCAAAAAGTATGTCCCGCGTTCTTCACTTTGTTTTGGCGCTTGCCGTTGTGGCGCTGCTTGCCTTGCTGGTCAGCAGCGATCGCAAGAAAATTCGTCTTCGTTTCGTTGTTCAACTTTTGGTCATTGAAGTCCTGCTCGCCTGGTTCTTCCTGAACTCTGACGTTGGTCAAGGCTTCGTGCGTGGCTTCTCCGAGATGTTTGAAAAACTGCTCGGCTTTGCTAACGAAGGGACAAACTTCGTCTTTGGCAAAATGAACGATGAAGGTCTGGCATTCTTCTTCCTGAAGGTGCTGTGCCCTATCGTCTTTATCTCTGCGCTGATCGGTATCCTACAGCATATTCGTGTGCTGCCCATCGTCATTCGCGCTATCGGTACCGTACTGTCGAAGATTAACGGCATGGGCAAGCTGGAATCCTTTAACGCGGTAAGCTCGCTGATTCTGGGGCAGTCAGAAAACTTTATCGCCTATAAAGACATCCTCGGTAAGATGTCGCGCAACCGCATGTACACCATGGCGGCCACGGCGATGTCTACCGTCTCCATGTCAATCGTTGGCGCCTACATGACCATGCTGGATCCAAAGTATGTCGTTGCGGCGCTGGTTCTCAACATGTTCAGCACCTTTATCGTCCTGTCGCTGATCAACCCCTATCGCGTGGATGAGAGCGAAGAGAATCTGCAGATGGCCAACCTGCACGAAGGCCAGAGCTTCTTTGAGATGCTGGGTGAGTATATCCTGGCAGGCTTCAAAGTGGCGATTATCGTTGCCGCTATGCTGATCGGTTTTATCGCCCTCATCTCCGGCCTGAACGCCCTGTTCGCCGCCGTGCTGGGCATCTCCTTCCAGGGTATCCTGGGCTACATCTTCTATCCGGTTGCATGGGTAATGGGCGTGCCGGCTGGCGAAGCGTTACAGGTAGGCAGTATTATGGCGACCAAACTGGTCTCTAACGAATTCGTTGCCATGATGGACCTGCAGAAAATCGCCGGTACCCTCTCCCCGCGCGCGGAAGGGATCCTCTCCGTATTCCTCGTTTCATTTGCTAACTTCTCCTCTATCGGCATTATCGCAGGTGCCATCAAAGGTCTGAACGAAGAGCAAGGTAACGTGGTATCGCGCTTCGGTCTGAAGCTGGTCTACGGCTCTACGCTGGTGAGCGTGCTGTCAGCCTCTATCGCTGCGCTCGTGCTGTAACCAGACACCGCACGCAAACAAAACCGGGGCCTGCCCCGGTTTTTTTATCCCTAATCCGCCAGCTTCTCGGGCTTACCCAACAGATATCCCTGCAGATAGTCAACCCCCAGCGACAGCAGCAGATCGCGCTGCTCCTCGGTTTCCACATACTCTGCCACCACCGTCAGGGATTTGGCTTTTGCCATAAAGCAGATTGATTTGACGATCATCGCGTCCAGCGAGTCGGTGAGAATGTCCTTCACGAAGCAGCCATCAATCTTCACGATGTCAGCATGCAGGCGCTTCAGGCGCTCGAAGTTAGCGTAGCCGGTGCCAAAATCATCAATCGCAATTTTGAAACCGTAGTTTTGCAGGCGCTGAATGTTATGCATGCTGGTTTCCGAATTGGAAAAGGCCTGCTCTTCGGTTATCTCAATGATCACGCACTGAGGCGCAACGCCATAGCTTTTAAACAGCGCCATAATCTGCGTCGCCGACTCCTTCTGCATCAGGGTCAGCGGCATCAGGTTGACGGAGAAACGCGCCTGGGTACCGGGGACCGGATGCGCACGCAGCCAGCGCAGCAGCGTCTCCAACACCTGCATATCGAAGCGAATGCTCAGGTTAAACTGGGCGATCACCGGCAGGAAACGATCGGGCGTCAAAATTTCACCCTCAACGGAGAGACGGGTCAGCACCTCATGGTACCCCACCCCATCCGCGTTCTGGATCGGCTGGGCATAGAGCAACAGTCCATTTTCCTCCAGCGCACGCTTTACGCGGTTAAGCAGCAGCACGCGATCGGTGGTATGGCCGCACACGGTCTCGAGACTCTGGGTCAGGGCCAGCACGTGCGAGGTTGAACAGGCCTGCTCGGAGAGCCAGCTCAACTGGCCCAGCGTCTGGTGAAATACCTCCCCGCCGCCTTCAATAATCCCCCATGATGCACCGAATTCGATATCCATGGCGGTGTGGTGCCAGAAGATTTTTCGTCCGCTAAGGTAGTCCACCATATGCTGCAGCCGTGCCGTTGGATCCGCGCCGTTGAGCAGCAGCAAGAGCTCGCTTCCTGGCAGCTGGTACACCTTCTCATTTCTCATCAGCAATGGCTGTAGCTCGCGGGTGATGCTGCGCTTGCACTCCACGCGCATCATCATGCCGTAGTGGCGGCTGAGAAACTCCAGGTTGCTGATATGCAGGCAGCAGACCACCCGGTGCGTACACTTCTCTAGCTGCTGTTCAAGGGCGCGTAAGTTCGGCAGGCCGGTCAGCGGATCGGTTAACGCCTGTGCCTTCCATGCTCGCTTAAGCCACTCGCTGCGTCGGTAGATGGCGGCCATATAGAGAATACAGATGGTAAAGGAGATCAGCACCGACAGCACAAAGGCCATCGAGTATTCTGTGTAAACGCCCTGCAAGAAATTTTGATTATTGGCGAGCAGCATCAGAGTAGTCACTGCCCAGCTCAGACCAATTAACGGCGGGCTTAGCTTACCGATCCCTAAGGTAAATAGAATAAAGATGACCGGTACCAGGTAGCCAGCTATATAGTCGGATTGATACGGTGAGCAGACGACCATAAGAAAGAGAGTTAATGTCAGCAGCCAGCCTAAAGTGAAATTTCTCTTTCGCCGCGACAAAAAAGGCTTGATGCTTTTTCGCCATAGCGTCCGGCCATAATGGGGATTAATCACCATGCGCAGCGGATAATAAAACATCATTGTAAAAATCAGCGCGGCACAAATCAGGCTCTGTATATCAATGATGCTGTAAATAACCGAGGTCGTATCAAAAAACTTTGCTACCGTGGCAGGAAACGGCACTTCACTTCCTGCCATATACATCGTCGCTTTAATCCCGGCCGGCGCCACAAACGCTAGCCAGACGGTTCGCACCCCCATGTCCCGGTTGGGCAAGCCGTGTCGCCAGCGCTTTCCCAACTGCCAGCGTACAATGGTGCACGACAGCAGGAGAGGGAAGAAAAAGCAAAAAAGAAAAACACCCGTTTGCAGCAGAGTTAAATCCAGAAGCCACTCATAAACCAGGGCAAAACCGATCAGTAGAGGAACAACCGCCCGCCGACCAAATAGCAGAATCATTGCCAGAGATACGCTGAGCGGTAGCCACGCCAGAAAGATTTCACTCGCATCTACCTGAGCACGAGGAGAAATAAAACGGGAAACAGGGACAACGGCTATGCACATTATTAACGCAAGTAAAAACGCTTTTATATGATTGTATATTTTGATTTTCATTTGAGTTAATAAAATGTGCTCGTAAGGCGCGACTTTGCTGGGCAGAAATAATAGGTTTATTCACGAGGTGAATCAAGTTGGCGAGCTGATAGTGAACTGGCGCTTAACTTTGGTTAAGCAATTCCGGAATTATCCTGGATCGCCCTAAGATTTTACCAAACGTTCATGAAATGAAAATGACAGGCATAAAAAAACCCTCGCTAAAAGCGAGGGTCTAAATTTTGGTGGAGCTAAGCGGGATCGAACCGCTGACCTCTTGCATGCCATGCAAGCGC
>NZ_DALZFB010000007.1:0-174740 GCF_031979925.1 Pseudescherichia sp.
ACGACCTTGCCAAGGTCGGGGTCGCGAGTTCGAGTCTCGTTTCCCGCTCCAAATTTTCTCTTCTGAATTAATTATCCACAGCGCAAGCGCCTGCTGGCATCGTTTTATTTCCGTGTTGTCATATTCTTGTAAACAGAGTTATCCACAAGGTTACCGCCGTCTCCCCCTGCGCTTAAATGTTAACAATGTAAATAATATCTTCTTAACTGACTGATTTTTAATGATGAAATATTATTACAGAATGTTAATGCGATCGCTTGACGAATTTTTCCGTGTTGAATCGCAATAGATTTTTATTTTTATGCACACCCTGTGGAAAGCTTAGGCGTCCCGCGGAAGTCCTTTTTCGATCACCCTGACCAGCCTTAACTTCTGCGGAAGCTGCACTTCAACCACGCAGGCATTTCGCTTCTCAATCTGCTGCGCAATCGCCCACTCTATGTGCTCATCAAGAAGTGGGTGCTCACCCCTGCGTTGCTCCAGCGCCCGGATATTGGCCTCATCCCAGGGGGCATTGCCCAGCGCGACTGCCACATTACGCAGCCAGCGCAGGTGACCGATGCGACGAATGGCCGACCCCTCTGTGACCTTCAAAAAATGCGCCTCGCTCCAGCCAAACAGCGCGATCAGTTCCGGGGCGTGCAGCGCCTTACGCGGGCTAAAATCCTCTTCGTCAGTAAGCTGCGAAAAACGGTTCCACGGGCAGATCAGCTGGCAGTCATCGCAGCCGTAGATGCGGTTGCCAATCAGCGGCCGGAACTCGGGGGGTATCGATCCTTCCAGCTCAATCGTCAGGTAGGAGATGCAGCGCCGGGCATCGACGGTATAGGGTTCAACGATTGCCCCGGTGGGGCAGATGGTCATGCAGGCCACGCACTTCCCGCAGTTCTCCTCAACAGGCTTGTCGACCGGCAAGGGGAGATCGATCAGCAGTTCGCCAAGGAAAAAGAACGAGCCCGCCTCGCGGTTAAGGATAAGTGAGTGCTTACCTGTCCATCCCAGGCCAGCTTTTTCCGCCAGCGGACGCTCAAGCAGCGGCGCGGAGTCAACAAAGGGTCTAAAATTCAGCGAAACGCAGTGCTGCTGGATAGTTTCACCCAGTTTTTTGAGGCGGTTGCGCAGGAGCTTGTGGTAATCACGGCCCAGGGCGTAACGGCTAACGTAACCGAGCGCAGGATTTTTTAGCGTGCTGGCAAAGGCGGCATTGGCCGGCAGGTAGTTCATGCGCACGCTGATTACTCGCAGCGTGCCGGGTAACAGCTCATGCGGCCGGGCGCGCATCATGCCGTGACGTGCCATCCATGCCATTTCGCCATGATACTGCTTATCCAGCCATGCCTGGAGTTTGGGTTCACTGGCGCTGAGATCGGTATCGGTAATGCCGACCTGTTGAAACCCCAGTTCGGTGCCCCACTGCTTAATGTTTTGCGCTAGCTGATTGAGATCGAGGGGCTGTGACATGACGGACCATACGTTGAAAAGTAGACTGAATAAAAACCGTACCACTATACCACACTCTGTCTGGCCTGCGCAGGCGCTGCGCGAGGCAGAAAAAGAGGCGGCGGATAGCTTGGGGATTACGCTGTTTGAACTGATGCTGCGGGCAGGAGAGGCGGCCTTTCGCGTCGCGCGCGCTGCTTATCCGCACTCGCGCCGCTGGCTGATCCTCTGCGGCCACGGTAATAACGGCGGCGACGGCTACGTGGTGGCGCGGCTGGCGAAGGCGGCGGGCATTGAGGTAACGCTGCTGGCCCTGGAGAGCGATAAACCCCTGCCGGAAGAGGCGGAGCAGGCGCGTACGGCCTGGCTGAACGCCGCCGGTGAGATCCATGCTGCGGATAGCAGCTGGCCGGAAGAGATCGATCTGATTATCGATGGTCTGTTGGGCACCGGCCTGACCGACGCCCCGCGTGAGCCAGCCGCGAGCCTTATTACACGTGCCAATGCGCACGCCGCGCCGGTTATCGCTCTTGATATCCCCTCCGGGCTGAATGCCCAGACCGGTACTACCCCTGGCGCGGTAATCAATGCCGCGCATACGGTGACCTTTATCGCCCTCAAGCCTGGCCTGCTTACCGGGAAAGCCCGCGATGTTACCGGCACGCTTCACCATAACGCGCTGGGGCTGGAGGGGTGGCTGGCAGCGCAGGCGATCGCTATTCACCGCCTGGAGGCGTCGCAGCTTGCTCAGTGGCTGCCGCCGCGCCGCCCTACATCGCATAAAGGTGATAATGGGCGGCTGGTGATTGTCGGCGGCGATCATGGCACCGCCGGGGCGATCCGTATGACCGGTGAGGCGGCGCTGCGTGCAGGGGCCGGGCTGGTACGCGTCCTGACGCGCGTTGAGAACATCGCCCCGCTGATCGCCGCCCGTCCGGAGCTGATGGTGCATGAGCTAACGGAAAAGCTGCTGGAGGAGAGCCTTGAATGGGCGGACGTGGTGGTGATCGGTCCCGGCCTTGGTCAGCAGGCGTGGGGCAAAAAGGCGCTACAAAAAATTGAGAATTTTCGTAAACCCATGCTGTGGGATGCGGACGCGCTTAACCTTCTGGCAATCAATCCCGATAAACGTCACAATCGCGTAATCACTCCGCACCCTGGCGAAGCTGCACGTCTGCTTAACTGTAACGTTGCAGAAATTGAAAGCGATCGCTTACTTTCTGCTCAGCGTCTGGTAAAACGTTACGGTGGCGTGGCCGTGCTGAAAGGCTCAGGCACCATCGTAGCGAGCGCAGACGACGAAATCGGCATCGTGGATGCCGGCAACGCCGGGATGGGCAGCGGAGGGATGGGAGACGTGCTCTCTGGTATCATTGGTGCCATGCTGGGGCAGAAGTTCTCTCTGTATGAGGCCGCCTGCGTGGGCTGTGTAGCGCACGGTGCGGCAGCTGACGACCGTGCGGCGCGTTATGGCACGCGCGGGATGCTGGCAACCGATCTTTTTTCTGCGCTAATGCGTGTTATTAACCCGGATGTGATTGACGTAGACCATGATTAATCGAGTGATCCCTCTGCCCGACGAGCAGGCAACCTTAACGCTGGGCGAGCGCGTCGCGCAGGCCTGCAACGGCGCAACCGTTATCTACCTGTACGGTGATTTAGGCGCGGGTAAAACAACCCTGAGCCGGGGCTTCCTGCAGGCGCTGGGTCATCAGGGGAACGTGAAAAGCCCAACCTACACGCTGGTTGAACCCTATACCCTCGATAAGCTGATGGTTTACCACTTTGACCTCTACCGCCTTGCCGATCCTGAAGAGCTGGAATTTATGGGCATTCGTGACTATTTTGCCAACGATGCCATCTGCCTCGTCGAGTGGCCGCAGCAGGGTTCGGGCGTGCTGCCCGATCCGGATATCGAAATCCATTTAGAGTACCAGGCCCAGGGGCGAGAGGCGCGCATTGCGGCCGTCTCCTCTGCGGGTGAGTCTTTACTGACGCGTTTGTAACTATGTATTTGTAACTACATATTTGTAACTACAGGATGACGGGATGATCAGTCGCGTAAAATGCTGGGCCCTGGCAGCACTGGTCGCGCTAAGCGCGCAGGCCACCGCTGCAAGTCTGTCGGATATTCAGGTCTCCAATGGCGATGACCAGGCCCGTATCACATTGAGTTTTATGGGAGATCCGGAGTATGCGTTTTCCCAAGAGGGCAAACGCAGCGTGGCGCTGGATATCAAACAGACCGGCGTGATTCAGGGCCTGCCGCTGCAGTTCAGCGGCAACAATCTGGTAAAGAGCATTCGCTCCGGGACGCCGAAAGATAATCAGTCGCTACGGCTGGTGGTCGATCTGACCGAAAACGGCAAAACCCGGGCAGTAAAACAGCAGAACGGTGCGAACTATACGGTGGTGTTTACCATTGATGCCGATGCGCCACCACCTCCGCCACCGCCACCGCCGGTAGTGGCGAAACGCGTCGAGACCCCGGCAGTTGCACCGCGACCTGCTGAGCCTGCGCGTAATCCGTTTAAAAAAGAAAATGACCGAGTGACCAGCGTCACCAGCAGCAATACCGTGACGCGTCCGGCCATGCGCGCCAGCTCTGCCTCGGGCGACAAGGTGATTATCGCGATTGACGCCGGACACGGCGGCCAGGATCCGGGCGCTATCGGACCCGGTGGCACGCGTGAGAAAAACATTACCCTCTCCGTGGCGCGTAAGCTGCGCACGCTGCTGAACAGCGATCCGATGTTTAAGGGCGTGCTGACCCGCGACGGCGACTACTTTATCTCAGTGATGGGCCGGTCTGACGTGGCGCGGAAACAAAACGCCAATTTCCTGGTCTCTATTCACGCCGACGCCGCGCCAAACCGCGACGCCACCGGCGCATCGGTGTGGGTTCTCTCCAACCGCCGCGCCAACAGCGAGATGGCGAGCTGGCTGGAGCAGCATGAGAAGCAGTCCGAGCTGCTGGGCGGGGCGGGTGACGTACTGGCGAACAGCCAGTCCGATCCCTACCTAAGCCAGGCGGTTCTCGATTTGCAGTTCGGCCATTCCCAGCGCGTCGGGTATGATGTCGCCACCAATATGCTCAGCCAGCTGTCGCGTATCGGCTCGCTGCACAAGCGCCGTCCGGAACACGCCAGCCTTGGCGTACTGCGTTCACCGGATATCCCGTCGGTGCTGGTAGAGACCGGGTTTATCAGCAACCGCAGCGAAGAGCGACTGCTGGACAGCGACGACTATCAGCAGCAGCTGGCGGAAGCCATCTACGCTGGACTGCAAAGCTACTTCCAGGCACATCCGATGCAGTCATCGCCGCAGAGCGGTGGTGCGCAGACAGCCAGCGCCGGATCGCCGGGGAACAGCTTTATTAATTAAGGAGATTTCATGCCGATTCAGGTCTTGCCGCCGCAGCTAGCGAACCAGATCGCCGCTGGCGAAGTGGTGGAACGCCCTGCGTCGGTGGTGAAAGAGCTGGTTGAGAACAGCCTTGATGCGGGCGCCACCCGCATCGATATCGACATTGAGCGCGGTGGGGCGAAGCTTATTCGCATTCGGGACAACGGCAGCGGCATCGGTAAAGATGAGCTGGCGTTGGCTCTGGCGCGCCATGCCACCAGCAAGATCGCCTCGCTGGACGATCTGGAGGCCATTGTCAGCCTGGGCTTTCGCGGCGAGGCGCTGGCCAGTATCAGCTCGGTGTCCCGGCTAACGCTGACCTCCCGCACCGCCGATCAGCCGGAGGCCTGGCAAGCCTATGCCGAAGGGCGGGATATGGACGTAACGGTGAAGCCCGCCGCCCATCCGCCGGGCACCACGCTTGAAGTGCTCGATCTCTTCTATAACACCCCCGCGCGCCGCAAGTTTATGCGCACTGAAAAGACCGAATTCGGTCATATCGACGAGGTGATCCGCCGCATCGCGCTGGCGCGCTTCGACGTTACGATCAATCTCAACCACAACGGGAAGATGGTGCGCCAGTACCGCGCCGTGCCGCCAGGCGGGCAGCGTGAGCGCCGCCTGGGGGCGATCTGCGGCCTGCCGTTTATGGAGCAAGCGCTGGCGATTGAGTGGCAGCACGGCGATTTAGCTATGCGTGGTTGGGTCGCCGATCCGAAAGCTACTACGGCGGCGCTGGCTGAGATCCAGTACAGCTACGTCAATGGGCGTATGATGCGCGACCGGCTGATAAACCACGCTATTCGCCAGGCCTGTGAAGACAAGCTGGGCGCAGATCAGCAGCCCGCGTTTGTGCTCTACCTTGAGATCGATCCGCACCAGGTTGACGTTAACGTCCACCCCGCCAAGCACGAGGTGCGCTTCCACCAGTCGCGGCTGGTGCATGACTTTATCTACCAGGGCGTTGCCAGCGTATTGCAGCAGCAGATTGCCGCTCCGCTGGCGCTGGCGGACGAACCCGCCCCGCGTCAGGTTCCTGAGAACCGCATCGCCGCCGGTAAAAACCAGTTCGCACAGCCGCCCGTGGCCCGTGAACCGGCCGCGCCGCGCTATGCTGAACCTGGCGCCGCGCCGCGCAGCCATGGCGGGGGATCGTCAAGTAGTACGGGCGGAGCAGGCTGGCCGAACGCCCAGCCAGGGTATCAAAAGCAGCAGGGCGCGCTCTACCGCAAGCTGCTGGAGACGCCGGATGCTGCCCCCGCGCCCAACGCGCCAAAAACCGCAGCGCCGCTGACCACCGCGCGCAGCCAGAGCTTTGGTCGCGTACTGACCATCGTTAATGACGACTGCGCGCTGCTGGATCGCGAGGGCCAGCTCTGTGTGCTGTCGTTGGTGGTGGCCGAACGCTGGCTCAAGCAGGCGCAGCTGTTACCGGTAGAGGGCACGCCATGCAGCCAGCCGCTGCTCATTCCGGTCCGGCTGAAGGTCTCGACTGACGAGCGGGCGGTCTTAACGCGGGCAACCGCTATGCTGAGCGAAATGGGCATTGAGTTTCAGTCGGATGCGCATCATGTGACCATTCGCGCAGTGCCTTTACCCTTACGGCAACAAAATTTACAAATCTTGATTCCTGACCTGATAGGCTACCTGGCGCAGCAGACGACCTTCAGCGTGGCAGAGAGCGCCCAGTGGATCGCCCGCCGTCTGAGCAGCGAGCGTCCGCAGTGGAATATCGCTCAGGCCGTGGCGCTGTTGGCCGACGTTGAGCGGCTTTGCCCGCATCTGGTAAACGCGCCGCCGGGCGGTTTGTTACAATGTGTTGATATCACCCCGGCGATGAATGCCCTGAAAGATGACTGACGTAAGTACGGCGAGCCTGCCTAAGGCAATTTTTTTAATGGGGCCAACCGCCTCCGGAAAGACCGCGCTAGCTATCGCGCTGCGTAAAGTTTTGCCAGTAGAGTTGATTAGCGTCGACTCTGCCCTTATCTATCAGGGGATGGATATCGGTACGGCGAAGCCAGATGCCCAGGAGCAGGCGGCTGCGCCCCATCGATTACTGGATATTCTCGATCCAGCCCAGGCGTACTCGGCGGCTGATTTTCGCCGTGATGCGCTGGCCCAGATGGCGGAGATTACCGCCGCTGGCCGGATCCCCCTGCTGGTGGGGGGGACTATGCTCTACTTTAAGGCGTTGCTTGAGGGCCTGTCACCGCTGCCCTCAGCGGATCCGGCAGTAAGAGCTAAAATTGAACAGATGGCGGCAGAGCAGGGGTGGGAAGCGCTGCACAAGCGGCTGGCAGAGGTAGATCCGCTAGCGAGTGCACGAATTCATCCTAACGACCCGCAAAGGCTTTCCCGGGCACTGGAAGTTTTTTTCATTTCGGGTAAAACTTTAACGGAACTGACGCAAACGTCAGGAGAAGCTCTGCCGTATCAGGTGCATCAGTTCGCCATCGCCCCGGCGAGCCGTGAACTGCTCCATCAACGAATTGAGCAGCGTTTTCATCAGATGTTGGCTTCAGGTTTTGAAGCAGAAGTGCGGGCGCTTTTTGCTCGTGGAGATTTGCATACGGACATGCCTTCCGTTCGTTGTGTGGGATACCGCCAGATGTGGTCATACCTTGAAGGCGAGATCTCATATGAGGAAATGGTTTATCGAGGTGTTTGCGCGACGAGACAGTTAGCGAAACGCCAGATAACCTGGCTTCGCGGTTGGGAGGGCGTTCACTGGTTAGACAGTGAAAAGCCGGAACAGGCGCGAAATGAAGTATTACAGGTTATTGGTGCTAACGCAGACTGAATGTGTACAATTACATCGGATCGTGCGCAAAATTTTACGCAGTTTTCAGGACCTTCGGGTTCAAAGTACAAAACAAGCATATAAGGAAAAGATAGAATGGCTAAGGGGCAATCTTTACAAGACCCGTTTCTGAACGCGCTGCGTCGGGAACGCGTTCCGGTTTCTATTTATTTGGTGAATGGTATTAAGCTGCAAGGTCAAATTGAGTCTTTCGATCAGTTCGTGATCCTGTTGAAAAACACGGTCAGCCAGATGGTCTATAAGCACGCAATTTCTACTGTTGTCCCGTCGCGTCCGGTTTCTCATCACAGCAACAACACCGGTGGCGGCACCAGTAACTATCACCATAGCAGCAACGCGCAGGGTTCTTCTGCATCACAACAGGACAGCGAAGAGACCGAATAAGGTCATTTGCTGTTTTCCATGTCGGGGAGCCAGGTGTTCCCCGCTGGTATTCTAAGAGGGTTTACGCTTGTTTGACCGTTATGATGCCGGTGAGCAGGCGGTGCTGGTACACATCTATTTTTCGCAAGACAAAGATATGGAAGATCTCCAGGAGTTTGAATCCCTGGTCTCTTCAGCTGGCGTCGACGCAATGCAGGTGATTACCGGTAGCCGTAAAGCACCGCACCCCAAATATTTTGTTGGTGAAGGTAAGGCAGTTGAAATAGCGGACGCCGTAAAAGCATCGGGTGCATCGGTTGTGCTTTTTGATCATGCCCTAACCCCAGCCCAGGAACGAAACCTGGAGCGACTGTGCGAGTGTCGTGTTATCGATCGCACCGGTCTGATTTTAGACATTTTTGCCCAACGTGCACGTACCCATGAGGGGAAACTGCAGGTTGAGCTGGCGCAGCTGCGCCATCTGGCCACGCGTCTGGTGCGCGGCTGGACCCACCTTGAGCGTCAGAAGGGCGGGATTGGTTTACGCGGTCCGGGTGAAACCCAGCTCGAAACCGACCGTCGTTTACTGCGTAACCGTATCACCCTGATCCTCTCGCGCCTTGAGCGCGTTAGCAAACAGCGCGAGCAGGGGCGTCGGTCACGCGCGAAAGCGGATATCCCCACGGTATCGCTGGTCGGCTATACCAACGCCGGTAAATCGACGCTGTTTAACCAGATCACTGAAGCGCAGGTCTACGCTGCGGACCAGCTGTTTGCCACGCTGGATCCGACCCTGCGCCGCATTGACGTCGCCGATGTCGGCGAGACCGTGCTGGCAGATACGGTAGGTTTTATCCGCCATCTGCCACACGACCTGGTGGCTGCCTTTAAGGCGACCCTGCAGGAGACGCGCCAGGCCACGCTGCTGCTGCACGTGATCGATGCCGCCGATCTTCGCGTCCAGGAAAACATTGAGGCGGTGAATACCGTTCTCGAAGAGATCGACGCTCATGAGATCCCGACCCTGCTGGTGATGAACAAGATCGATATGCTCGACGAGTTCGAACCGCGTATCGACAGGGACGATGAAAACAGACCGATTCGGGTTTGGCTGTCTGCGCAAACCGGGGTGGGTGTACCACTGTTATTTCAGGCGCTAACCGAGCGTCTCTCCGGGGAGGTAGCCCAGCATACGCTGAACCTGCCTCCGCAGGAGGGGCGGCTAAGAAGCCGATTTTATCAGCTTCAGGCGATAGAAAAAGAGTGGACGGAGGAGGACGGCAGCCTGGGTCTGCAAGTTCGTCTGCCGATTGTTGAATGGCGTCGCCTCTGTAAACAAGAACCTGCATTGGTTGACTACGTAGTCTGACCTGGCGGCTTGCCTGAAGACTTTTCCCCTCCAGGGGATAACGAATAACAAATATGGAGCACATACATGGCGTGGAACCAGCCCGGTAATAACGGACAAGACCGCGACCCGTGGGGAAGCAGCAATAATCAAGGCGGCAACTCTGGGGGAAATGGAAATAAAGGCGGTCGCGATCAGGGGCCTCCTGATTTAGATGATATCTTCCGCAAGCTGAGCAAGAAACTGGGCGGCTTTGGCGGTGGAAAAGGAACCGGATCGGGCGGCGGCAGCTCCGCACCCGGCCCACGCAGCCGCATGGGCGGCCGCATTGTCACCATCGCGGCGGCGGCGGTCGTTATTATCTGGGCGGCCAGCGGTTTCTACACCATTAAAGAGGCGGAGCGCGGCGTCGTAACCCGTTTCGGTAAGTTCAGCCATCTGGTAGAGCCAGGCCTGAACTGGAAACCGACCTTTATTGATGACGTCACGGCGGTAAACGTTGAGTCGGTACGCGAGCTGGCAGCCTCTGGCGTCATGCTGACCTCTGACGAGAACGTGGTCCGCGTTGAGATGAACGTTCAGTATCGCGTGACCAATCCTGAGCGCTACCTGTTTAGCGTAACCAGCGCCGATAACAGCCTGCGCCAGGCAACCGACAGCGCCCTGCGCGGCGTAATCGGTAAATACACTATGGACCGTATCCTGACCGAAGGTCGTACCGTTATTCGTAGCGATACCCAGCGTGAACTGGAAGAGACCATTCGTCCGTACAACATGGGTATTACCCTGCTGGACGTCAACTTCCAGGCCGCACGTCCGCCGGAAGCGGTGCAGGCCGCATTTGACGATGCCATTGCCGCCCGTGAGAACGAGCAGCAGTCCATTCGTGAAGCTGAAGCCTACGCTAACGAAGTTCAGCCGCGGGCAAATGGCCAGGCGCAGCGTATCCTTGAGGAAGCGCGTGCCTACCGGACCCAGACAATCCTGGAAGCGCAGGGTGAAGTGGCGCGCTTTGCCAAGATCCTGCCGGAATATAAGGCTGCTCCGGAGATTACCCGCGAGCGTCTCTATATCGAAACCATGGAAAAAGTGCTGAGCCATACCCGCAAGGTATTGGTTAACGATAAAGGCGGCAACCTGATGGTTCTGCCGCTGGATCAGATGCTGAAAGGCGGCGCGCCTGCGGCAAAGAGCGATACCAGCGGGGCGAATAACCTGCTGCGCTTGCCGCCTGCGTCAAACACCAACAGCAGCACCAGTAACGCACCGTCTGCTGGCCAGGGTGACATCATGGACCAACGCCGTGCGAACGCACAGCGTAACGACTACCAGCGTCAGGGGGAATAACGATGCGTAAGTCTGTAATTGCGATAATTATCATCGTGCTGGTAGTGCTCTACACCTCAATCTTTGTAGTGAAAGAGGGCGAGCGCGGTATTACGCTGCGCTTCGGTAAAGTGCTGCGTGACGATGAGAACAAACCACTGGTCTTTACGCCGGGCCTGCACTTTAAGCTGCCGTTTATTGAGACCGTGAAGACGCTGGATGCCCGTATCCAGACCATGGACAACCAGGCCGATCGCTTTGTCACCAAAGAGAAGAAAGACCTGATTGTTGACTCCTATATCAAGTGGCGCATCAGCGACTTCAGCCGCTACTACCTGGCAACCGGCGGCGGTGACGTCTCCCAGGCCGAAGTGCTGTTGAAACGTAAGTTCTCTGACCGCCTGCGTTCTGAGATTGGCCGTCTTGACGTTAAGGACATCGTGACCGACTCCCGTGGCCGACTGACACATGAGGTTCGCGACGCGCTGAACTCTGGCTCTGCCGGCACGGAAGATGAAGTGGCAACGCCTGCGGCGGATGACGAAATTGCTAAAGCAGCCGAGCGCATTACGGCGGAAACGAACGGCAAGGTGCCAGTCGTGAACCCGAACAGTATGGCCGCGCTGGGTATCGAAGTGGTGGATGTGCGTATCAAGCAGATCAACCTGCCAAGCGAAGTCTCTGAGGCGATCTACAACCGTATGCGCGCCGAGCGTGAAGCGGTTGCCCGTCGCCACCGTTCACAGGGTCAGGAAGCCGCAGAAAAACTGCGCGCAACGTCGGATTACGAAGTGACTAAAACCCTGGCGGAAGCCGAACGTGAAGGACGTATCCTGCGCGGTGAAGGTGATGCCGAAGCGGCTAAGCTGTTTGCCGACGCGTTCAGCCAGGATCCGGACTTCTACGCCTTTATCCGTAGCCTGCGCGCCTATGAGAGCAGCTTCCAGAGCAATCAGGACGTGATGGTACTCAGCCCGGACAGCGACTTCTTCCGCTACATGAAGACGCCGGGAACGGTTACTCGCTAACTCCGTAGTCGTCACTACGCTAATCAAACCACCGTCATCCTCAGGAGGCGGTGGTTTTCTTTTGAAGGAAGCATAATGAACTCCACCATTTGGTTGGCGCTGGCCTTAGTATTGGTGCTGGAAGGGCTGGGTCCCATGCTCTATCCGCGTCTGTGGCGACGTATGATCGCCTCGCTTGCGCTGCTGCCGGATACTATTTTACGTCGTTTTGGCGGGGGATTAGTGGTTGCCGGAGTCTTGATCTACTATATGTTGAGGAAAACGATTGGCTAGAGAAATAGCACGCAGATTGGCCAAAATTTGCCGACAAAAAGTGCTGATTATCAGAAAAAGCGATGGTAGAATCCTTTTTTAAGCAAACGGTGATTTTGAAAAATGGGTAACAACGTCGTCGTACTGGGCACCCAATGGGGTGACGAAGGCAAAGGTAAGATCGTCGATCTCCTTACTGAACGTGCTAAATATGTGGTTCGCTATCAGGGCGGTCACAATGCAGGCCACACTCTCGTAATCAACGGTGAAAAAACCGTCCTCCACCTTATTCCATCAGGCATTCTGCGTGACAATGTGACCAGCATCATCGGTAACGGTGTAGTGCTCTCTCCTGCTGCGCTGATGAAAGAGATGAAAGGCCTGGAAGAGCGTGGTATTCCGGTACGCGAACGTCTGCTGCTCTCCGAAGCTTGCCCGCTGATCCTCGACTATCACGTCGCGCTGGACGTGGCGCGTGAAAAAGCGCGCGGCGCGAAAGCGATCGGCACCACCGGTCGTGGTATCGGCCCGGCTTACGAAGATAAAGTGGCCCGTCGCGGCCTGCGCGTTGGCGACCTGTTTGACAAAGAGACCTTTGCTACCAAGCTGAAAGAGGTGATGGAATATCACAACTTCCAGCTGGTGAACTTCTACAAAGCAGACGCCGTTGACTACCAGAAAGTGCTGGACGATGTGATGGCGGTAGCCGACATCCTGACCGGCATGGTGGTTGACGTTTCCGATCTGCTGGACCAGGCGCGCAAGCGTGGCGATTTCGTCATGTTTGAAGGTGCGCAGGGTACGCTGCTGGATATCGACCACGGTACCTATCCGTACGTGACCTCCTCCAACACCACCGCTGGTGGCGTGGCGACCGGCTCTGGCCTGGGTCCGCGCTACGTGGACTACGTGCTGGGGATCATCAAAGCCTACTCCACCCGCGTGGGCGCAGGTCCGTTCCCGACCGAGCTGTTCGATGAAACCGGCGAGTTCCTCTGCAAGCAGGGTAACGAGTTTGGCGCGACCACCGGGCGTCGTCGTCGTACCGGCTGGCTGGATATCGTTGCGATCCGTCGTGCAGTGCAGATCAACTCCCTGTCCGGCTTCTGCCTGACCAAGCTGGACGTGCTGGACGGCCTGAAAGAGGTGAAAATCTGCGTCGGTTACCGCATGCCGGACGGTCGCGAAGTGACTACCACGCCGTTGGCCGCTGACGACTGGGAAGGTATCGAGCCGATCTACGAAACCATGCCGGGCTGGTCTGAAACCACCTTCGGCGTGAAAGAGCGCAGCGGCCTGCCGCAGACAGCGCTGGACTATATCAAGCGCATCGAAGAGCTGACCGAGGTGCCGATTGATATTATCTCTACCGGCCCTGACCGTTCTGAGACGATGATCCTGCGCGATCCGTTTGACGCGTAATGTGATGTGACTTTGCCCGGCGGCGCTCTGCTAGCCGGGCCTACGTACCCTCTTTTGCCTCCTCTGTTCAAATAAATTAGCTGCCTACCTTCATCGCGAGTTATTTAAGGTATAGTTAGTGTCATTGCGGCTATCCCGCGTTTTTCCTTTTATCCTGAGGTTGATGTGCAGTTAACGAGTTTCACCGATTACGGATTGCGTGCCCTGATCTATATGGCGTCGCTACCGGAAGGGCGAATGACCAATATCTCTGAAGTGACGGCAGTGTACGGGGTCTCCCGCAACCACATGGTCAAAATAATCAATCAGCTCAGCCGGGCGGGCTACGTCGCGGCGGTCAGAGGGAAAAACGGCGGCATTCGTTTAGGCAAACCTGCTAATACCATTCGCATTGGTGACGTGGTGCGCGAGCTGGAACCTCTTGCGCTGGTGAACTGCAGCAGCGCATTTTGCCATATAACCCCTGCCTGCCGCCTGAAGCAGGCACTCTCTAAGGCCGTGGACAGTTTTCTGATGGAACTTGATCGCTACACGCTGGCCGATTTGGTTGAAGAGAATCAACCGCTGTATAAATTATTACTGGTGGAGTAAGAGAACGCTCTGCCAGAGCTGACAACGGAGGAACCGCTATGTCACATGATCCTTTCCAGGAGCGCGAAGCTGAGAAGTACGCGAACCCTATTCCCAGCCGCGAGTTCATTCTCGATCACTTATCAAAACGCGAAAAACCGGCTAATCGCGAAGAACTGGCGCAGGAACTCAATATTGAAGGCGAGGAGCAGCTGGAAGGGCTGCGCCGTCGCCTGCGCGCCATGGAGCGTGACGGGCAGCTGGTCTTTACCCGCCGCCAGTGTTACGCCCTGCCGGAACGTCTCGACCTGCTCAAAGGGATAGTCATTGGCCATCGCGACGGCTATGGCTTCCTGCGCGTCGAAGGCCGCAAAGATGACCTTTACCTCTCCAGCGAGCAGATGAAAACTTGCATCCACGGCGATCAGGTACTGGCCCAGCCGCTCGGCTCGGATCGTAAAGGACGTCGCGAAGCACGTATCGTGCGCGTGCTGGTGCCAAAAACCGGCCAGATCGTCGGCCGCTACTTTACCGACGCAGGCGTAGGCTTTGTGGTGCCAGACGACAGCCGCATGAGCTTCGATATCCTTATCCCGCCGGAAGAGATTATGGGTGCGCGGATGGGCTTCGTGGTGGTGGTGGAACTCACCCAGCGCCCGACGCGACGTACCAAAGCCATCGGTAAGATCGTTGAGGTACTCGGCGATAATATGGGTACCGGCATGGCGGTTGACATGGCCCTGCGCACCCACGAGATCCCCTACGTCTGGCCGCCTGCCGTTGAGCAGGAAGTCAGCGGCCTGAAGGAGGAGGTCCCGGAGGAGGCGAAAGTCGGACGTGTCGATCTGCGTAACCTGCCGCTGGTCACCATTGATGGGGAAGACGCCCGTGACTTTGATGACGCGGTCTACTGCGAGAAAAAACGCGGCGGCGGCTGGCGTCTGTGGGTAGCCATTGCTGACGTAAGCTACTACGTTCGCCCAGGCACCGCTTTGGATGACGAAGCGCGCAGCCGGGGTACCTCGGTCTACTTCCCGTCGCAGGTCGTACCGATGCTGCCGGAAGTGCTCTCCAACGGCCTCTGCTCCCTCAACCCGCAGGTTGACCGTCTCTGTATGGTCTGTGAGATGACTATCTCGGCGAAAGGGCGCTTAACCGGCTATAAATTCTACGAAGCGGTGATGAGCTCCCATGCACGCCTGACCTATACCAAGGTGTGGCATATGCTGGAGGGCGACCAGGAGCTGCGTGAGCAGTATGCGCCGCTGGTGAAGCACATTGAAGAGCTGCATACCCTCTATAAAACGCTGAACCAGGCGCGAGAAGAGCGCGGCGGTATCTCCTTTGAGAGCGAAGAGGCGAAGTTTATCTTCAACGCCGAGCGCCGCATTGAGCGCATCGAGCTGACCGAGCGTAACGACGCCCACAAGCTGATTGAAGAGTGCATGATCCTCGCCAACATCTCTGCCGCCCGCTTTGTCGAGAAGGCAGAAGAACCTGCGCTGTTCCGTATTCACGACCGCCCGACCACCGAAGCCATTACCTCGTTCCGCTCGGTGCTGGCCGAGCTGGGTCTGGAGCTGCCAGGCGGCAACAAGCCGGAGCCGAGGGACTACGCCGCGCTGCTGGAGTCCATCGCCGATCGTCCCGACCATGAGATGTTGCAGACCATGCTGCTGCGCTCCATGAAGCAGGCGATCTACGATCCGGAGAACCGTGGCCACTTTGGCCTCGCGCTACAGTCGTACGCCCACTTTACTTCGCCGATCCGCCGCTACCCGGATCTCTCCCTGCACCGCGCCATCAAGTACCTCGTCGCGAAAGAGCAGGGGCTTAAGGGTAACAGCACGCCATCGGGCGGCTGGCACTATCCGATGGAAGCGGTTCTACAGCTGGGGCAGCACTGTTCGATGGCCGAACGTCGTGCCGACGAAGCGACCCGCGACGTTGCCGACTGGCTGAAGTGCGACTTCATGCAGGATCACGTGGGCAGTAACTTCCAGGGTGTGATCGCCAGCGTCACCGGCTTCGGCTTCTTTGTGCGCCTGAACGAGCTGTTTATCGATGGTCTGGTGCACGTCTCCTCGCTGGATAACGACTACTATCGTTTCGATCAGATCGGTCAGCGCCTGATTGGCGAATCCAGCGGCCAGACCTACCGTCTGGGCGATCGCGTTGAAGTACGCGTCGAAGCGGTGAACATGGACGATCGCAAAATCGACTTTGCCCTGATCTCCAGCGAACGTGCTCCGCGCAACGTCGGCAAGACCGAACGCGAACGCGCTAAAAAGGGTGCTGCGGGTAAACCCAGCGGCCGCCGTCGCCAGGTCGGTAAAAAAGGTAACTTTGAGCCGGACAGCGAGTTCCGCCGTGATAAAGGCAAAGGCAAAAGAAAAGGCACCGACGGCGCACAGCCGAAGGTGAAGAAAGAGAAAGCCCCGTCGGCGAAGACGCAAAAAATAGCCGCCGCAACGAAAGCAAAGCGCGCGGCCAAAAAGAAAAACGCTGAGTAAAATTATTAATCCCCTTTATTCGTAAAGGGGATTTTTTATTTCTGCCGTTAGCTAATTTCCGGCAATCGATATTTTTTATTTGTCCTTAGCCCGAAAGCCCGCCTGTGTATAGTAGCTGCATAATTGTTAAATATCTGATGCGTTAATTCGCAAGGAGCTATTATGCATCTGGCACGTTTCCCACGAATTTCACTGGGCCATTTTCCGACCCCGCTTGAACCTTTAGAAAATCTCTCAGCCTTGCTGGGCGGGCCGAAAATATGGATTAAGCGCGACGATGCAACCGGCCTTGCTACCGGCGGAAATAAGACCCGTAAGCTTGAATTCCTGCTGGCCGATGCGCAGCAGCAGGGCGCTGACGTGATTATTACCCAGGGCGCAACCCAGTCCAACCACGTGCGGCAGACCATCGCCGGCGCGGCAAAGCTCGGCCTGCCTGCCAAAGTGCTGCTGGAGAAGCGGGTCACCGACTTTGGCGAAGATTATCAGCGCTCCGGCAACGTGTTGCTGGATGAGCTGCTCGGCGGGGAGATCGTCGCTCACCTGCCGGGCGGTACTGACATGCAGCAGGCCATGGATATCTACGCCAGCGAGCTGCGCGAGAAGGGCCACCGCCCCTACGTTATCCCTGGCGGCGGCTCTAACCCCATCGGCGCGCTGGGCTACGTTGCCTGCGCCGAAGAGCTGCTCTATCAATCCTCTCAGCTGCGGCTGCGTATCGATCATGTGGTCCACGCCACCGGGAGCACCGGCACTCAGGCCGGGCTGGTCGCGGGCTTCCACGCCACCCACAGCCACGTTCCGGTGCTGGGCATCAGCGTGCGTGTGCCGAAGGCGAAGCAGGAGGAGAACGTCTGGAATCTGGCCTCCCGCACCCTTGAGCTACTGGGCGTAGCGGGCGAGCTGCCGCGTGACGCCGTGGTGGCTAATAGCGATTACGTTGGTGAAGGCTACGGCCTGCCGACCGAAGGCATGCTGGAGGCGCTGCGCCTGCTGGCGCGTCACGAGGGTATCCTGCTGGATCCGGTCTACTCTGGCAAAGGTTTTGCCGGGCTGGTGGATCTGATCCGCAAAGGCCACTTCCGCAAAGATGAGAACGTGGTGTTCATCCACACCGGCGGCTCCGCCGGGCTGTTTGGCTATCGCCAGGTGCTGGAAAAATGAAACCGTTTTTGTTAGGCGTTCTCGGCGGCATGGGGCCGTTGGCGACGGTCGACTTTATGGCGAAGCTGCTGGCAGCGACGCCTGCGACCAGCGATCAGCAACAGATCCCGGTCGTTGCCTGGAACGTTCCGCAGATTGCCGATCGGCAGAAGGCGCTGGCCGGGCTTGGCCCGTCGCCGCTGCCGCAGCTGCTGAACGGGATCGAAAAGCTCAACGCCGCCGGGGCGAGCCATATTGCGATCCCCTGCAATACGGCTCACCACTGGTATGACGCCCTAAGCCGCGCCAGCGATGCGCCGATCCTGCATATCGTTGAGGCGACCCTCGGGCGTATCGCTGAGCGCGCGCCGACGCGCGTCGGGGTTATCGCGACCCACGGCACGCTGGCGGCGGGCCGGTTCCAACAGGGGCTGGAACGCCTTAACGTTACGCCAGTGCTGCCCACCGGGCAGGAGCTGGAGAGCTGGTTTGTTCCCGGCTGCTACGCGGTCAAGCGCGGTGCGCTGCGCGAGGGCGGCGAGCTGCTCTCTCTTCAGGCCCAGGCGCTGGTTGAGCGGGGCGCGGAAACGCTCATTCTTGCCTGCACCGAAGTGCCGGTGGCGCTGGACGCCATTGACTCCCCCTTTCTTGCTCACGCCATCGATCCTGCCCAGGCGCTGGCGGAGCGATGTTCGGCCCTCTGGCAGGAATATCGTTAATCTCTTCACTCTCTAACAGGATAAATAAAATGAAAAAAAGTCTCTGCTTATTACTGGCAGCGGGTAGCTTGTGGACAAATATGACCTGGGCCGCCTCACCGGAAGAAGTACGTGTCGCCTATAGCGGCGGTTCGCAGGTATTAATGCTGGCGAAAGCCGACGGCTCGCTGGATAAAGCGTTAAACAGCAAAGTGAAATGGGTGCAGTTTGCTTCCGGTGCGGATGCGCTGAGCTATTTCGCCAGCAACGCCATCGATATTGCTAATTTTGGATCCAGTCCGGCTACCGCGGGCGTGGTGCGTAAATTACCTGTAGAGATTATTGGCGTCTCCGGGGTGATTGCCAGCTACGAGCGCTTAATTGGCAAAGACGGCATTAATAACATTAAGGATATCGAAGGGAAACGCGTGGCCTATCCGCCAAACTCTACCGCGCAGTACGCGCTGGAGGCGGCGATCAGCGTTAATAAACTCGACCGCAGCAAAATTACCCTGCTGCCGCTGCGTCCGGCTGAGATGGTCGCCGCGTGGAAGCGGGGCGATATTGATGCAGGCTACGTCTGGGCGCCGTTTGCCCAGGAGCTGGAGTCCTCCGGCGGTCATCAGGTCTTTGCCACCAAGGATCTGCAGAAAGATGGCTACCTGATCTACAACAACTACGTGGTGCGTAAGGCCTTCGCCGAACAGTATCCGGAAACCGTCAGCGCCTTCCTGCGCGTGCATCAGGAGAAGGTCAACGAGTTCAAGAAGGATTCTGAGCGTGCGGCAGCCATCGTGGCAAAAGAGGTGGGCGCACCGGTGACTACCGCAGCTAACACCCTCGGCGGTCTGGAGTACCCCACCCTGGCGGAGCAGGGCACGGCGGCATGGCTGGGCAACGGTACCCAGACTACCGACAGCGGTATCGGCAAGGCGCTGAGCAAAACCTCCAGCTTCCTCGCCGGCATTGGCGAGATCCGCAAGCGTGATATCCCGGCGAACTGGGATACGGCCATCAACTCCGAATACATTCGTAAAGCGGCGGTAGCAACGCAATGAGATTGAGTCAGCACATCGCCATCAGCGTTGCCTCGGTGGCGATCTTTTTTGTGATTTGGCAGGTGGCGGCCACCCGGCAGTGGGTGGATCCGCTTCTGCTGCCGTCGTTAACCGATATCGGTTTAACCACGGAAGAGCTGCTGGCGGACGGCTACCGCCAGGTGCCGCTCTGGGAGCACGTGATGGTGAGCCTGGCCAGGGCGCTGAGCGCCTTCGCCGTGGCGATTGTGATTGGTATCCCGCTCGGGCTGCTGATGGGGCTCTCCAACGGCCTGTCGGCGGTGCTGAACCCCTTCGTTCAGTTCCTGCGCCCGCTGCCGAAGATTGCCCTGATCCCGCTGGCGGTGGTGTGGCTTGGCATCGGCGAAGCCTCAAAGTTCTTCCTGATCTTCATCGCTACCTTCCTGAGCGTGGTGGTGGGGGCCAGCGCGGCGGTTGAGCGCATCGGCCGGTCACGCATCCGCGTCGCCCAGACGCTGGGGGCGACAAAAAGGCAGATCTTTCTGCGCGTGGTGCTGCCGGACGCGCTACCGGAGCTGTTTACCACCGTCAGGCTGTCGCTTGGCATCGGCTGGACTTCGCTCATCGCGGCGGAGATGGTGGCCGCCAGTTCCGGCCTCGGCTGGATGGTGATCAACGCCAGCTCCTACCTGCGTACCGATATTGTCATGCTGGGCATTCTGTTGCTCGGCGGGATTGGCTATCTGCTGGATCTCCTTCTTTTAGGCCTGCAACGCCTGTTTGTGCCCTGGGCGGGGAAAGAATAATGGCTGTACAGATTGCGCTGGAGAACGTCTCTCTCCAGTTTGCGGCAAAACCGCACCCTTTTACCGTGCTGGACGATATCTCCCTTGCCCTTCAGAAGGGGGAGTTTGTGGTGCTGCTAGGGCCGTCGGGCTGCGGCAAATCCACCATCCTCAACCTGGTGGCTGGCTTTAACCAGCCCGACAGCGGGCGTGTGCTCTGCGGCGGGGAACCGGTGCGCCAGCCCGGCCCGTCGCGAGGAATGATCTTCCAGCAGCCAAACCTGTTTCCGTGGCTGTCGGTGCTGGATAACGTCACCTTTGGCCCACGCCTTAGCAAGCATAACCGCGACGAGGTCAACGCTCAGGCGCGGGAGTGGCTGGCGCGCGTTGGGCTGAGGGGCTTCGAAAATCACGCTCCGTGGCAGCTCTCCGGCGGTATGAAGCAGCGCGTGGCGCTGGCTCGCGCCTGGCTACCCGGACCTGAGGTGCTGCTGCTCGACGAGCCGTTTGGTGCACTGGACGCTCAGACGCGCCTGATGATGCAGGAGCTGCTGCGCAACGCCTGGCTGGCAACCGAGACTACGCTACTCTTCGTCACCCACGACGTAGAAGAGGCGCTGTTCCTCGCCGATCGTATCCTGATCATGTCGGCAAAACCGGGAAAAATCGTTGAAGAGGTGACGCTGCCGTTTGGTCGCGAACGCGATATTGAAAATCTGGCGGCACACCCGCTGTATGGCGAGATCAAGCAGCACGTTCTGCACCGCGTCCGCCAGGAGGCAAAGCGCCATTTTTAGTTAATCCGTGGTTCCCGGTGTCGGGAATGAATCGACTGTCATCAACACAAGGTGGAAGCAATGAGCATTAGCGAATTAAAAACCCGGCTGGAACAGAGTATTCACCAACACCGCGACGAATATATTGCGATCTCGAAAGATATTCATGCGCACCCGGAGACCGGGAACAACGAGTACTATGCCAACGGTCTGCTGACGGCGCTGCTGGCGAAAAACGGCTTCGAGGTCACCTCGAACGTGGCCGGACACGAAACGGCATTCTATGCGGTGAAAGAGAGCAGCAAACCGGGCCCGACCATCGCCTATCTGGCGGAGTACGATGCCCTGATCGATATCGGCCATGCCTGCGGGCATAACATCATTGGCGTGACCAGCATCGCCGCGGCGATCGCCCTGAGCGAGACCCTTGACCAGACCGGCGGCAAGGTGGTGGTGCTGGGTACCCCTGCGGAAGAGGGCGGCCTGCGCGGCAAGGGCGGGCCAAACGGCAACGTCAAAGCCCGCTTTGTTGAGCACGGTTTTCTGAAGGATGTTGATGCAGCGATGATGGTCCATCCCGGTGGCAAAACGCAGCTGACCGGACCGTTCTTAGCCAACAACCATCTCTATTTCCACTTCTATGGCAAGCCTTCGCATGCGGGCAGCTCGCCGCACAAAGGGGTCAACGCCCTGGATGCGCTGGTGCTGCTCTATAACGGCATCAGCGTGCTGCGCCAGCAGCTGCCTGACGGCGTGCGCGTGCACGGCATCATCACCAACGGCGGCCAGGCCCCGAACGTGATCCCGGAGTACGCCTCCGCGCACTACTACATCCGGGCGGAAACCCGCGAGGCCGTTGAGGCACTGGAGCCGCGCCTCCGCGCCATTGCCGAAGGTGTTGCCATCGCCACCGGCACTACGGTAAGAATCGAGCACCAGGTTGGCCCGCGCGATTTCAATATCAACCAGACGCTCAACAATCTCTTCCTTGAGGAGTTTACCGCCGTGGGGGAACAGGTCGATCTGCGGCAGAAAGAGGGCAAAGGCTCTACCGACGTAGGCGATATCAGCCACGCCGTGCCCACTGCGCATCCGTCGATCAAGATTGGTCCCGACGATCTGATCGGTCACACCGTCGCCTTCCGCGAAGCCGCTAACTCCGAGCAGGGCTACGAAGCGCTGGTCACCGGGGCGGTGGTGCTGGCTAACGCGGGCCTGCGCCTGCTGACCGAGCCGACGCTGTTGCAGGCGGCGAAAGACGAATTCGCTGGACGTAAATCCACCCCACACGCTGACAGAACGTTGACCGGAGCCGCTGCTGAATGAAAAACGTGTTCTCTGCCGCCGCACTGTTGCTGGCGGCCTCTTTACCCTGGGGAAGCGCGCTGGCTGAAGCCGTAAACCGCAACGCCACGCTGAATATCGCCTATGGCAACCGGCCCGGTACGCTGGATCCTTACTTAACCACCAACAACGCCACCTCGGATGTGGATCGCCACATCTTTGAAGAGCTGTTCACCATCAACGATAAGTTTGAGCCGGTGCCGGATCTGGTGGCGTCGTACACCCTGAGCGACGATCGCAAAACCTACACCTTTGTGCTGCGCGACGGTGTGCGCTTCCACGACGGGCAGCCGCTGACGGCAGACGACGTGGTTGCCTCAATGAGCCGCTGGCTGGCGGTCTCCACCCAGGGAAAAGCTAACCTCCCCGGCGCGGTCTTTAGCAAGGTCGACGATAAGACCGTGCGCCTCGTCCTTCCTGAGCCGTCATTGATTACGCTTAACGTGCTGGCCGACGTGAAGAACATCGCGGCGATTATGCCTAAGCGCCTCATCGACGAAGCGAACAGCAGCAAAAAACCGGTCAGCGAGCTGATCGGTACCGGTCCCTATAAGCTGGCGGAGTTTAAGCAGGGCGAGTACCTGCACCTGACCCGCTACGATGGCTATAGCGCCCGCAGTGAGCCAGCCAGCGGCCTCTCCGGCCAGAAGCAGGCCAACGTGAAGGATATCTGGTTCCGCTACATTACCGATGAGTCAACCCGGCTGGCGGGGGCGATGACCGGCGAGTACGACATCGTCTTTAACCTGCCGAAGGACAATATCGACGCCCTGAGCAGCGCCCCGGACCTCTCCCTGGCCCAGCCGGAGAGCGGCGGATCGCTGATCACCTATCTCTTCAACAAGCAGCAGGGCCCCTTTGCCAACGTTAAGCTGCGCCAGGCATTCAACCTTGCCCTCGACGTTCATCAGACATTGCTGGCGGGTTACAGTGATCCGCGCTTCTTCAAGGAGGATCCCTCCCTGGGCTTCCCTAACCAGGTCGACTGGTACAGCGACGCGGGTAAGCCGTTCTGGAACCAGCATAAGCTCGACGAAGCTCGCCAACTGGTGAAAGAGTCCGGCTATAACGGCGAAGAGGTGGTGATTATCGCCACCAAAGAGTATGCCGAGCTCTATAACCTGGCGATTGTCGCCCAGCAGGTACTCAAGCAGATCGGCGTCAAGTCACGCCTCGACGTCTACGACTGGCCGACCGTGCTGCAGCGCCGCCAGGATCCGAAAAACTTCGATCTCTGCGCGCTGGAGTTCTCGATGCGTCAGGTGCTGCACCAGTATCCGTTCCTCGATTCGCGGGCCAAATTCCCGGGCCTGAGCAACAGCCCGGAGATTGACGGCGTGCTGGATGCGATCAAGCAGGCCCCGTCGCTGAAAGAGGCCAGGCCGTTGGTGGATAAGCTCAACGTGCTGAGCTGGCAGTATCTGCCGGTGATTGTGCTGGGCCATACCACCCCGGAGCCGATTGCCATCAAGAAAAACGTTAAGGGGTACCACGACCTGATTGGTCCGGTGCTGTGGAACGTGACCGTCAGCCAGCCCTGAGCGGAGTAACCGTCTATGAAGTGGTTTCTGTTTCACCGGATCATGGCGCTGCTGCCGGTGCTGTTCGTCGTCTCGCTGGTGGTCTTCTGCCTGGTGCATCTCGCGCCGGGCGACCCGGTGATGGTGATCCTCGGCAATGACGCCAGCCCGCAGGATATCGCCGCCCTGCGCCAGCAGATGGGTCTCGACAGGCCGCTTCTGGGGCAGTTTGTCCGCTGGTTTGGCGCGGTGCTCTCCGGCGATCTGGGCCACTCGCTGTTTCTCAATGCCAGCGTCAGCGGGCTGTTTTTGCAGCATCTGGCCCCGACGCTGGCGCTGGCGCTCTATGCCCAGGCCATTGCGCTGGTGCTCGGCCTGGCGAGCGGGGTCATCAGCGCCTGGCAGCACGGACGCTTTGCCGACCGGGCGATCCGCGCCCTGGCCACCTTTGGCATGTCGGTGCCGGGCTTTCTGCTCGGCCTGTTTCTGATCTTCTTTTTCGCCGTGCAGCTGCGCTGGTTTCCGGTAGTGGGCTATCGCTCCACCAATGACGACTGGCTGCAAAACGTCTGGTATCTGACGTTGCCCGCCATCGCGCTGGGGTTTCGCATTGCGGCGCTGATCTCCCGTATGACCCGCGCCGTGATGCTCGACGTGTTGCAGGAGAACTTCATCAACACCGCCCGTGCGAAAGGGGTGCCGGAGCGCACGGTGCTGCTGCGCCATACCTTGAAGAACGCTCTGATCCCGATTCTGACCATCTGCGGGGAGTCCTTCGCCTCGCTGGTGACCGGGACCATCGTGATTGAGAGCGTGTTTGGTATTCCCGGCGTCGGCTCGCTGATCGTCGACTCCATTGAGCGGCGTGACTTCACCGTGATCCAGGGCGTCGTGCTGCTGATCACCGTCTGCTACGTGCTGATTAACCTGGCGGTGGACGTGCTGAGCTATGTGGTCGATCCGCGTCTGTCCGTCGAGGGAGGGGAAAGCTCATGAAGAATCGTAAGCTGCTGCTGTGGTGCGGCGTGCTGGCCGCTATTGTGCTGCTCTCGTTCTGCGGCAGCCTGTTTAGCCCGTGGGATGCCTACAGCATCGATCCGCTGAGCCGTCTGAAAGCGCCCAGCGCTGCGCACTGGTTCGGTACGGATAACTTTGGCCGCGATCTTTTTGTGCGCGTGGCACTGGCGGTGCGCGTCTCGCTAAGCGTCGGCGCGGCGGTGGCGCTGATTGCCGGGGCTGTCGGCATGGTCATTGGTCTGCTGTGCGCCTGGTATCGGCCGCTGGACCGTATCCTGATGCGCATCTGCGACGGCCTGTTTGCTTTCCCGTCGCTGCTGCTGGCAATTGCCATCGTCGGCGTGCTGGGTCCCAACGTGGCGAACGTGGTGCTGGCCCTGTCGCTGGTCTACGTCCCGTCCATCGCCCGCGTGATCCGCGGCGCGGCAATGGTGGTAAAAGAGAAAAACTTTATCGAAGCGCTGCGCGCCCAGGGGGCCACCTCAGGACGTATCGTCTGGCTGCATCTGCTGCCCAACGTCATCTCTCCGCTGATTGTACAGGTGACGTGGGTCTTTTCGGTAGCCATCCTGACCGAGGCGGCGCTGAGCTTTCTCGGCTCTGGCGTGCCTGCGCCGACGCCGAGCCTTGGCAACCTGCTGCTGGAGGGCAAAGCGGTGATCTTCACGGCATGGTGGATGACCTTCTTCCCCGGCATCGCCATCGTGCTGCTGATTCTGGCCCTGAATATTGTCGGTGACGATCTGCGCGACAGCGCCGAGCCGGGCCTCAGACCGCTGCCCGGGCGCGTGCTGCGCTTGCTGAAAAAGGGAGAACAGCATGGTTAATCCACCGCCACTGCTTAGCGTGAATAATTTGCGGGTCAACTTTGCCACGCCGCAGGGCATCGTCTCCCCGGTGCGCGGGGTGTCGTTTACGCTTCATCAGCAGGAGACGCTCGGCATCATCGGCGAATCCGGCTGCGGTAAAAGCGTGACCGCCCAGGCGCTGATGGGTCTGCTCTCCCCGCGCACCAGTCGTACCGATGGCGAGGTGAGCCTCAACGGCGCGCGACTGGACACGCTCTCAGCGAGGGCGAAACGCCAGCGCTGCGGCCGCGACATGGCGATGATCTTTCAGGATCCGCTCTCTAGCCTGAACCCGGTCTTTACCATTGGTTTTCAGATCGACGAAAGCCTGAAGCTGCATACCTCGCTGGATCGATCCGCGCGGCGGGAGAAGATCCTTAGCCTGCTGGCACAGGTGGGGATCGCCGATCCGGCGCGCTGCGCGAATGCCTATCCTCACGAGCTCTCTGGCGGCATGCGCCAGCGGGTGATGATCGCCATTGCTATCGCCAGCGCCCCCTCACTGCTGATTGCCGATGAGCCGACTACCGCCCTCGACGCCACTATCCAGGCGCAAATTCTGCACCTGCTGGAGGAGATCAAGCAGCAGTCGGCAATGGGGATCGTGATTATCACCCACGATCTCAGCGTCGTGGCGCAGCTGTGCCAGCGGGTGGTGGTGCTCTACGCCGGGCAGGTGGTGGAGGAGTGCGACGTTAGCACGCTGTTCCATCGGCCGCGTCACCCCTATACCCAGGCGCTGCTGGCCGCGCGGCCGTCGCAGGATCGCGTCCCGAAAACCCGGCTGGCAGAGATCCGCGGCAGCGTGCCGCCCCTTAACGCCCTGCCGGTGGGCTGCACCTTTGCCGATCGCTGCCCGCTGGCGACGGAAACCTGCCGCAGCCAGCCGCCAGCGCTGCGCACTATCGACAGCCGCACGCACCAGGTGCGCTGCTGGCGGGCCGAAGAGACGGGAGTCAATGTATGAGCCAGCCCCTGTTAACCGTAGCGCATCTGTCGAAAACCTTTTCCCGTCGCGGACACACCGTCCAGGCGGTGCAGGACGTGAGCTTTACCCTCAACGCCGGAGAGACCTACGCCCTGGTGGGCGAGTCCGGCAGCGGTAAGAGCACCACCGGCCGCTCGATTCTGGGACTTACGCCTGCCTCGGGCGGACGCGTGGAGTTTGCCGGGCATTCGCTGCTCGATCTTAACCCCCGCCAGTGGCGGGAGATGCGCAGATCGATCCAGATGATTTTTCAGGATCCACTTTCAACCTTGGATCCCAAACGCACGGTGGGCTACTCCATCGAGGAGCCGCTGATCATTCACGGAGAGAAGGATGCGGCGCTGCGCAAAAAGGCGGTCGCCACTATGCTGGCGCAGGTGGGACTGAGGGCGCACGACGCCGGGCGCTATCCCCATGAGTTTTCTGGCGGCCAGCGCCAGCGCATCGGCATTGCCCGGGCGCTGATCCTGCGGCCAAAGCTGATTATCTGCGACGAGCCGGTGTCGGCCCTCGATGTCTCTATCCAGTCGCAGATCCTCAACCTGCTGATGGATCTGCAACGGGAGTATGGCCTGGCCTACCTGTTTATCTCCCACGATCTCAACGTCGTGCGCCACATCGCCGATCGGGTCGGGGTGATGTACCAGGGGCGGATTGTGGAGGAGGGACCCTGCCTGGATCTCTTCGCCCGTCCGCGGCACGAGTATACCCGCTACCTGCTGGACGCCATTCTGCCCGCCCATCCGCCGGAAAAGCGTGCGCCAGTGAAGGTGAGGGCGTAACGGGAAGGGACGCTGGGGGGCGTCGTGGGTTATAATGGGGCGGACAGACCCTTTTAACCTCGATCGAGTACCCTTCATGAGTGAAATGATTTATGGCATCCACGCGGTGCAGGCACTGCTGGAACGCGCCCCGGAGCGCTTTCAGGACGTTTATATTCTGAAAGGACGTGAAGATAAACGTCTGATGCCGCTGATCCATGCCCTGGAAGCCCAGGGCGTGACTATCCAGGTGGCGAGCCGCCAGTTTATGGATGAAAAAAGCGAAGGCGCGGTGCACCAGGGGATCATTGCACGGGTGAAGCCAGGGCGTCAGTATCAGGAGAACGATCTGCCGGATCTGATCGCCAGCCTCGATCGCCCCTTCTTCCTGATCCTTGACGGCGTGACCGATCCGCATAACCTCGGGGCCTGCCTGCGCAGCGCCGACGCTGCTGGTGTCCATGCGGTGATCGTCCCGAAAGACCGCTCGGCCCAGCTGAACGCCACCGCGAAAAAAGTGGCCAGCGGCGCAGCAGAGAACGTGCCGCTGATCCGCGTGACCAACCTGGCGCGTACCATGCGTCTGTTACAGGAAGAGAATATCTGGATCGTCGGTACGGCGGGCGAAGCGGATCACACCCTGTTCCAGAGCAAAATGACCGGCCCGATGGCGCTGGTGATGGGCGCAGAGGGCGAAGGTATGCGCCGCCTGACCCGCGAGCACTGCGACGAACTGATCAGCATCCCGATGGCGGGCAGCGTCTCCTCGCTGAACGTCTCCGTGGCAACCGGCATCTGCCTGTTTGAAGCGGTCCGCCAGCGCGGCTAAGCTTCGCTGTTACTTAACCACCCCATGGGGTGGTTTTTTTATTTCTGTGTTGTGCTACCGTGTATATACGGCGTAACGATGAGGTGATACATGACGCAAGCAACCCTAAATCTACGAATTGACGCCAAACTAAAAGCTGATTTCCTGGAAGCGGCAAAGGCGATGGATCGTAATGGTTCACAGCTCATCCGCGATTTTATGCGCGAGACTGTACAACGCCAGCATGATGCATGGTTCCGGGAGCAGGTGAAGGCAGGCATTATCCAGGCAGATCGTGGGGACGTTCTTTCCGGCGAATCAGTCGAAGCAGCAGCAGCAGCGTGGCGTGAACAGGCAGAGAAGAAAATGGCTGGTGAGTAATGGAAATACTATGGACGCAGTTAGCCAATCAGGATAGGCAAAAAATTCGAGAATACATTGCAGAACATAATCTGCGCGCTGCCATTGAACTTGATGAGTTGATTGGCATGATGGCTACGAGTTTGCTCGACCAGCCGCTCAAGGCTCGCAGTGGGCGCGTGGCTGGCACAAGAGAATTGGTTATTCATCCTCATTTTATTTTGGTTTATCGCATTGAGCGTGAAACAGAAAATATAGTCATTATCCGCATCCTTCATACTGCTCAAAAGTGGCCTTGAAGTTGATACAACTATGTCGGGTGGCGCTTTGCTTACCCGACCTACGGAATCGTGCCTGGTCTTTAACCTGACCACCCTGCGGGGTGGTTTTTTGTGACCCCGGCTGCGGTCGAAAATTTCTCCCTATGCATACTGAATGGCACCGCCATTGAACAGGGGAGAGAGTATGCGCTGGCAAACCCATACCGTTTTCAATCAACCCATTCCGCTCAACAACAGCAACCTTTTTCTTTCTGATGCCTCGCTGCGCGACGCCGTTGCCCGGGAAGGGGCTAGCTGGGATGCGGAGCTGCTTGCAAGTATTGGGCAGCAGCTTGGCACGGCGGAGTCGCTGGAGCTGGGACGGCTGGCGAACGCCAACCCGCCGGAGCTGTTGCGCTACGATCCCACCGGCGAGCGGCTTGACGACGTGCGCTTCCATCCAGCGTGGCATCTGCTAATGCAGGGGCTGTGTGCCAACCGCGTCCACAACCTCGCCTGGGAGGAGGAGGCCCGCGCCGGGGCGTTTGTCGCCCGCGCGGCGCGCTTTGTGCTCCATGCGCAAGTGGAGGCAGGCACCCTTTGCCCGATCACCATGACCTTTGCCGCCACGCCGCTGCTCCAGCAGGCGCTACCCGCGATTTTTCAGGAGTGGCTCAAACCGCTGCTGAGCGATCGCTACGACGCCCATCTGGCCCCCGGCGGGCAGAAGCGCGGGCTACTGATCGGCATGGGGATGACGGAGAAGCAGGGCGGCTCGGACGTGCTCAGCAACACCACCCGGGCAGAGCCGCTGACGCGTAAAGGCAGCGGCGAGGCCTACCGGTTGGTGGGCCACAAGTGGTTTTTCTCCGTGCCCCAGAGCGATGCCCATCTGGTGCTGGCCCAGGCGAAGGGCGGTCTCTCCTGTTTCTTCGTGCCGCGCTTTCTGCCCGACGGCACGCGCAACGCCCTGCGACTTGAACGCCTGAAAGATAAGCTCGGCAACCGCTCCAACGCCAGCAGCGAAGTGGAGTTTTTAGACGCCACCGGCTGGCTGCTGGGGGAGGAGGGGGACGGCATCCGGCAGATCCTCAGGATGGGCGGCCTGACGCGCCTCGACTGCGCTCTGGGCAGCCACGGCCTGATGCGTCGGGCCTTCTCCGTTGCGCTCTATCATGCTCATCAGCGGCAGGCGTTTGGCAAGCACCTGGTCGATCAGCCCCTGATGCGCGACGTACTCTCTCGCATGGCGCTGCAGCTGGAGGGGCAGACGGCGTTTCTGTTCCGCCTGGCGCGGGCGTGGGAGAGTCGGGAAAGCGTGCAGGAGACGCTGTGGGCGCGTCTGTTTACCCCAGTGGCGAAGTTTGCGGTGTGCAAGGCGGGGGTCCCCTTTGTCGCTGAGGCGATGGAGGTGCTGGGTGGCACGGGCTACTGTGAGGATAACGAGCTGCCTCGCCTCTATCGAGAGATGCCGGTCAACAGCATCTGGGAGGGCTCGGGCAATATTATGTGTCTCGACGTGATGCGGGTGCTGGGCAAGCAGCCTGGTGTGATGGAGCTGCTGAGTGAAAGCTTTGGAGAGGTGAAAGGTCAGGATCGCCACTTCGATCGCGCCTGGCGACGGCTTCAGCAGCGGCTGCATCGGCCGCAGGAGGCCCAGTCCCGGGAGATTACCCAGCAGCTCTACCTGCTGGGTGCCGGGGCGCAGATGCTGTGCCACGCCTCACCGCCCATCGCCCGGGCCTGGTGTCAGACCATGCTGGATACCCGTGGCGGCGCGCTGCTTAGCGCCCAGGTGCAAAATGACCTGCTGCTGCGCGCCACGGGCGGGGTAGGTTAAAGGCGGAACAGGCTGACCAGCTGCTTCAGGTGCGCCCCCTTTTCCTGCAGAGTCTGTGCCGTCTCTTCGCTACGGGAAACGCGCTCGGCGTTAACGTGGGTTGCATCACCGATATGGGTCATCGCCAGGTTTACCTGATTAATCCCTGCCGACTGTTCGTGAGAGGCGTGATTAATCTCCGTGACCAGCTGGTTGATATTGCTCATGTGGTCGATGATCGACGTCATTGCCTGGCGCGTCTGCTCGGAGAGAGTGTGCCCTTCGGTGACCTTTTGCAACGTATCGTCGATCAGCGCCTCAATCTCTTTTACGGCGTTGGCGCTGCGGGCTGCAAGGGCGCGAACCTCCTGCGCTACTACGGCAAAGCCCTTACCATGCTCACCGGCGCGGGCAGCTTCAACCGCGGCGTTCAGGGCGAGAATGTTAGTCTGGAAAGCAATTGATTCAATAACTTGCGTGATATCCGCGATACGCTGGGAAGCGCTGCGAATATCGTTCATGGTGGCTACCGCACGCCCCACCGTCTGCCCGCCGCTCTGCACCGCCTGTGAGGTTTCATTCACCAGGTGCTGCGTCTGCTCCATGCTGGCGGCGTTTTGCTGCACGGTGGCGGCAAGCTGCTCCATGCTGGCGGAGGTCTCCTCCACGCTGCTTGCCTGCTTGTTGATCTGCTCGCTGATTTCGCTGCTGTCCGCCGCCAGCGCGTTGGTGGCAAAGTGGATATCGCCTGCCGCCTCGCGAACCTGTTGCACCATGTTTTGCAGGCCGTTGCCGATACCGTTGATAGCGTGAATCAGCTGGCCTACCTCATCCTGCCGCGTCGACGTCAGAGAGGCACGCAGATCCCCGGAAGCGTAGGTCTGGGCAAGGGCTGTCACCTCGCGCAGCGGGCGCGTCAGCCAGCGGCGGGTAATGATCACAAACAGTGCGGCAAAGAGCAGAGAGACCAGCGCGCCGGCAATCAGGAACTGATTGCGCAGACGGGTAACGTCCTGCAGCAGTACGGCCTTATCGACTTCGCCGATAATCGTCCAGTTCCAGCCGGGCAGGGCAGTCCAGGAGACCAGCATCGTACGGCCATCCTTGCTCTTACGCTCCAGCGTGCCGGAGGCCAGGGTCAGCAGCTGATTTTCGGACTCTTCGCCCCACTGCGGACGCTGTCCCTCTTCACTGGCGTGGAACAGCCAGGTGCCGTAGTTTTTACCGGCGCTCCGGTTCAGCACAAAGAAGTGACCGCTCTCGCCCAGCCGACGCTGTAAGATCTTGTCACGCATAATGTCCCAGGAGTGGGTGATATCCACCCCCACGAACAGGATGGCAATGGTCTTTCCGCTGGCATCCTTCACCGGCTGGTACTGAGTGATATAGCGCTTGCCAAACAGCTGCGCGAGCCCGCGGTAGATATCGCCATGCAGCACGGGAGCCAGTGCTGGACTAGAGCTGTCCAGCTGCGTACCGATGGCCCGCTCGCCGTCCTCTTTGCGCAGGGAGGTCGCCACGCGCACAAAGTTATCGCCGTTGCGCACGAACAGTGTCGCAATCGAGCCGGTGCGCTGGAAGAAGTCGTCCGGAATAGCGTTATTTTCATGCAGCTCCGTCTCGCCGCCTTTCAGCAGAGGAACGGTGAGGCCGTTGATAGTACGGGTCTGTGTTGCATCAAGAGAGACCGGCTGGGGAATAAAGGTGCTGAACTGGCGTGTGTAGCGCTCAACCTCTTCGCTGAGGCTGCTGCTAAACATTTCGACCATATCGGCCACGCCGGTAGCCTGACTATGCAGATCTTCAACAGCCAGCGCTTCAAGCTGCTGGCTTGCCTTGTGGCTCATTAGCGAGGTAAACAGCAGAAAGAGTGCTGCGACGCTGACGCCCGTCAGCAACGAAAGCTTTGTGCCTAAACCAGCACGTCGAATAAGAGCGTTCATATAGTGTCCGTTGCCCGAGAAGTGTGGCTCGTTCAACGGCAGTTATGCGCTAACATTTAGCAGATCTGTGTAACAAAATGTTACACGAATGTATTGGCACACTCACAATATGGTAATTAAAACGCAACAAAAAGGGTAGCCACCGTTTTTAGGGGGCGTTGCGCAGAAGACAATCAGGCTACATGGATTCAGGCGTAGAGGATCGCCTGTGCCTGCCAGCTATTGGCGCTCTGTACCTCATCCATTTTGATGATGCGATACCAGGAGGCGCCCTGCTCATCGGCTTTCAGGGCAATGGCACGCTCTACATCCTGTACGCTACCGGAAACATTGCTCACGGAGATAAGGCCGATCTCATTCAGGCCAGTTACGCAATCGGCGCTGGCGAACTCTGCAGACTGTGCGGTGGTGCTCACCAGACCGACGGAGAGCAGCAGTGAAGTTAAAGCAAGAGATCGTTTCATAAATCCGCTCCTTTTACATGTTCCTGACTAACCCTGAATGATTGTAAGTGGCAAAAAGTCTACGGACGCAAAGCAGTGTAAATATCCTTTAAAAAACAATGCACCGTTACTGACGATACAAAATGGCCTGTCCATATCGCTGACCGGGAACGATCGTCTCGTCATCCAGAAGGATAAGGTAATAGTCAGCCTTCATGGCCGCCGCTTTGGCTTTAATCTCCGACTCAACGTCCATTGGCGATCCACGCACCATCACGCTGATGGTTTCTATTTTTTGTAGCCCCGCCGTCTGATTGCGGCTGATCTCTTGCGGCTGGTCACTTACTGGCGGCGCGGGATGCGGCGTACTTTGCAGCATGCTACAGCCGCTAAGGATCAGCGCTAAAAATAGGGGGGTGAATCGATGCATCACTTTCTCTCGTTTGCCGATAGCCATTTTCCTGATAGCCATAGTGTAGTGCGTCCTTTAATAACCTTATGGAGAATGTTCCCATTTTGTTAGCTCTCGCGTTATTTTCAGCTGTAAATAATGCGAAAGCGTAATGTACTTCTCACTGTTTTATTATATGCACGGCGGCTTGCGAAGAGCATGAGGACGTGGCATACCAAAGGCTTTATCAGGAGAGAGCCATGATTGAACTTGAAACGCGCCAGCTGGCAGGCATTGAGATCCTGCACGCGACGCCTGCCGGAAAACGCGCCGTACCTTTGCCCACGGTGGTCTTTTATCACGGCTTTGGTTCATCAAAGCTGGTCTACAGCTACTTCGCCGTGGCGCTGGCGCAGGCGGGTTTTCGAGTGGTGATGCCCGACGCCCGCGACCACGGGGCGCGCTTTAACGGTGATGAGCAGGCGCGGCTGAGCCAGTTCTGGCAGATCTTACAGAGCAACTTTCATGAATTTCCGGCGCTGCGGGATGCGCTGGTGGATGAGGGCTGGGTTGCAGAGGGGCGTCTGGCGGTAGGCGGCGCGTCGATGGGCGGCATGACGGCGCTTGGCCTGATGACGCATCACCCGGAGCTGATCTGTGTGGCCAGCCTGATGGGCTCGGGCTACTTTACCTCACTCGCTCGAACGCTGTTCCCACCGCAGGCAGAGACGGCCGCCGAGCTCAATGACATTATCGCCCCGTTGGTGGAGTGGGACGTAGAGGGGCATCTGGCACAGCTTGCTTCCCGCCCGCTGCTGCTGTGGCACGGCGAAGAAGATGACGTGGTACCCGCTGAGGAATCGCACCGCCTGCACCGGGCGCTACAGGATGCAGATCGGGATCGGCATCTCACCTGCTGTTGGGAGACGGGAGTTCGCCATCGCATCACCCCGGCGGCGGTGGAGGCTACGGTAGATTTTTTCAAAGCGCATCTTTATGGTGGATAAATAAGTACACAATTTTACCCCGCTAACGTTATACTAAGGCAATGCACTACGCGCTTAGCGTGAATCTATATTAAGTGGAAGCTGCCTATGTCACAAACCATGTCCCAGAAACTTGCCAGAGATAGCCTCGGAAATGCTGCAACGTTTGAGGGCGGTGTTTACGTAACGAAAAATGGTGTAGCAGAGCTATTCATCCAGACCGTCGCTGAGCGTGAGGTTGAGCTTAGGGAAATTGAACAAGAAAGAAATATAAATGCCCTCTTTAAACTGGGCATGCAGGCCAAAAAAGAGATCGCGGAAGGCAAAGGTATGACGCCTGAAGAGGTGTTAGAGAGGTTGCGTGCCGCAAGACGTTAACAGGGAGAAGTTAAGTGGCAACAAAACCATATTCGGTCGTCATCGCGCCGTTAGCGTTACAGTGCCTGGCAGACATCGAGTCATACAAAAGCGGGACTATCGGCGCGCAGTCGGCTGCCCGCTTTGTTGATAATCTGCTGCTGGACTCGGTTGCATGCATTATTCAGGATCCTGAAAGGTATCGCTTTAACACCTACCTTTCAGATCGCGGCCTGATGTTGCGTGAGCGGCTTGATGTTGAAGGCGAGTATCGCGTGCTCTACGATTTTGACGGCACGCATATCGAGATACTGCTCTTCGTCAGTATGAAGCAAGATTTTAACAAGCTGCTTTATCGCTACAACATCCTGAAATAACTTTTTTTCTAGACGCGCATCACCTTAATGCCCTGGGCCTCAAGCTGCTTAACCACCTCCGGGCTGGCCTGCTTGCCGGTGATAACAATATCGATCTGGTCTGCGCGGCTAAAGAGCATCCCGGCGCGCTCGCCGATCTTGCTGCTGTCCACCAGCACTACCAGCTTGCCTACAACGTTAAGCATCTTCTGCTCCGCCATCGCCGTCAGCATGTCGGTTTTATAGAGGCCATCGGTGGTCAGGCCGATGCCGCTGGTAAACATCCAGTGCCCGGCATAGAGGCTGTTTTCGCTGCCCTGGGGACTGAGAGTAATGGACTGGCTCTTGTTGTACTGCCCGCCCATAATCACCACGCTCTCATGCTCCTGATCGATCAGGTAGTTCGCCAGCGGCAGATAGTTAGTGATGATCTGCACCGGCCTGCCACACATCTCCCGCCCTAGCAAAAACGCCGTGGAGCCGCAGTTGATCACCACGCTTTCGCCCGCGTTAACCAGCAGCGCGGCCGCTTTGGCAATACGCACCTTCTCATCCAGATGCTGCGCCTGGTGAATATTCATCGGCGACCAGCGTGGCCGCTGTTGGCTGATAGCTTCTGCACCGTTGCGCACCTTTTTCAGCCTGCCGCTTTCGTCGAGCTTGTTAATGTCACGCCGCGCCGTGGCCGGAGAGACGCCAAGCCGGTCAATGACCTGCTCAACGGTGACAAACCCGGTCTGCGCCAGCTGCTCGAGTAATATCTGGTGTCGTTGCGCTTCCGTCATGAGCTATTCCGATTAAAGATGATTCTTTACGATACTATTTGAAATAGCCGCAAATTACTAAGTTTTGAGTTAAAAAGTGCCGGGCCTGGCCGACACTCTTTGCATGTTACAGGAAGGATTTAAACGGCAGGTCCGGCTCACAGGTAAAGCAGTCATCAAACCCGCGTGGAAAATGGTATTCCAGATTGTCCTTGTCCAGCGGCCAGGTGAACTTGCCCCCCGGCTGCCAGATAAAGGGCTTAAAGCCGTACTTCAGGCGATCTTTTTTCATCTCCCACAGGACGCGGATCTCCTGCGCATCGGCCTGGAAGTTTGACCAGATATCGTGATGGAAGGGGATCACTACTTTGGTGTTTAGCGCCTCCGCCATGCGCAGGATATCGGCGCTGGTCATCTTATCGGTAATGCCGCGCGGGTTCTCACCGTAGGATCCCAGCGCCACATCTATCTGATGCTCATTGCCGTGCTTCGCATAGTAGTTCGAGTAGTGGGAGTCGCCGCTGTGGTACAGGGAGCCGCCCGGTGTCTTAAATAGGTAGTTTACGGCGCGCAGATCCATCCCGTCCGGCAGCACGCCCGCGGCTTTTTGATCCGCTGGCAGGGTGATCAGCGCCGTGCGGTCGAAAGCGTCCAGGGCGTGGATCTCGATATCTTTCACCTTTACTACGTCACCCGGTTTCACCACGATGCAGCGCTCGCGCGGCACGCCCCAGCCGACCCACAGATCGACACAGGTCTGCGGCCCGATAAAGGGCACATCGCTGGCGCAGTTCTGCATCACGGCGGCGGCGACGTTAACGTCGATATGATCGTTATGATCGTGGGTGGCCAACACAGCGTCGATCTGACGGATAGCAAAAGGATCGAGCACAAACGGGGTGGTGCGCAGGTTGGGCTGCAGCTTCTTCACGCCCGCCATGCGTTGCATCTGGTGGCCGGCTTTCATCAGCGGGTTGCCATGGCTCTGCTTACCCGTGCCACACCAGAGATCGACGCAGACGTTGGTGCTTCCCTCCGATTTAAGCCAGATCCCGGTGCAGCCCAGCCACCACATGGCAAAAGTGCCGGGGGCCACGCGCTCCTGTTCAATCTCTTCATTCAGCCAGCTTCCCCACTCTGGAAAGGTACTCAGGATCCAGGATTCTCGGGTAATGGTCTCCACTTTACTCATCGCGCTGCTCCTTACAGGTAGTCATTACAAATCAATTTATGATTAGATTTGATTTATGCTGTCACCGTTTTATCAACAATGCAACGAGAAAATGTTCATCTTGAAAGGGGGTGAATCTCCTGAACAACCGGAAGTGACATGGTGAAAATACGCTATTTTTATGTAAACTATTAATATTTAAATAGTTAAATATTAAACATTTATATCCGCATGTAATGCAGGGAAATAAATTGCGCGGCGTGTCACAAATAATCATTTCCAATCTTTTTGTGATTACTTTTGATGGGTAGAGTAGTGGGTACATCCCGTGCCGGGCCGCAACGATCCGGTGCATTCACTCTCTGGAGAGCGTTATGGAGACCCTCTACACCCTCTTTACCGTGTTCTTTAACCAGGTCATGACCAACGCGCCGCTGCTGCTGGGCATTGTCACCTGTCTGGGATATATCCTGCTGCGCAAAAGCGTGAGCGTTATCGTTAAGGGCACGATCAAAACGATCATCGGCTTTATGCTGCTACAGGCCGGATCCGGGATCCTCACCAGCACCTTCAAGCCGGTCGTGGCAAAGATGTCAGAGGTATATGGCATTAACGGCGCGATCTCTGATACCTACGCCTCAATGATGGCCACCATCGACCGTATGGGGGAGGCCTACAGCTGGGTAGGCTATGCGGTGCTGCTGGCGCTGGCGTTAAACATTCTTTTCGTCCTGTTCCGGCGCGTTACCGGCATTCGCACCATCATGCTTACTGGCCACATCATGTTTCAGCAGGCCGGGCTGATCGCGGTGTTCTTCTATATCCTCGGCTATCCGATGTGGACCACTATTATCTGTACCGCCGTGCTGGTGTCGCTCTACTGGGGGATCACCTCCAACATGATGTTCAAGCCGACGCAGGAGGTGACCGACGGCTGCGGCTTCTCCATTGGTCACCAGCAGCAGTTTGCTTCCTGGATCGCGTATAAAGTTGCGCCCTGGCTCGGTAAAAAAGAGGAGAGCGTAGAAGATCTTAAGCTGCCGGGCTGGCTGAACATTTTCCATGACAACATTGTCTCGACGGCGATTGTCATGACCATTTTCTTCGGGGCGATCCTGCTCTCTTTCGGCATTGACGTAGTACAGGCGATGGCTGGGAAAACCCACTGGACTATCTACATCCTGCAAACGGGCTTCCAGTTCGCGGTGGCGATTTTCATCATCACCCAGGGTGTGCGTATGTTCGTGGCGGAACTCTCTGAAGCCTTCAACGGTATCTCTCAGCGTCTTATTCCCGGTGCCGTGCTCGCCATCGACTGCGCAGCGATTTATAGCTTCGCGCCCAACGCGGTGGTGTGGGGCTTTATGTGGGGCACCATCGGCCAGCTCATTGCCGTTGGCATCCTCGTGGGTTGTGGCTCATCCATTCTGATCATCCCTGGCTTTATTCCCATGTTCTTCTCCAACGCCACCATCGGCGTGTTTGCTAACCACTTTGGCGGCTGGCGCGCCGCGCTCAAGATCTGCCTGGTGATGGGGATGATTGAGATCTTTGGCTGCGTCTGGGCTATCAAGCTCACCGGCATGAGCGCCTGGATGGGGATGGCGGACTGGTCAATTCTGGCTCCGCCAATGATGCAGGGCATGACGCTGGGGCTGTGGTTTATGGGCGTCATCATCCTGATTGCGCTGGTCTATATGGTCTTCGCCGGACGCACGCTGCGTGCGGAAGAGGACGCGGAAAACGAGCTGGCAGAGCGTTCTGCCCAGTAAAAGGAGTGAAGTTATGACCGTACGTATTCTGGCAGTGTGTGGCTGCGGACAAGGCAGCTCAATGATTATGAAAATGAAGGTCGATCAGTTTCTCACCCAGCAGGGGATCGCCCATACCGTCAACAGCTGTGCCGTCGGCGAGTATAAGAGTGAGCTGAACGGCGCGGATATCATCATCGCCTCGACCCATGTCGCCAGCGAAATTACGGTGACGGGCAACAAGTACGTGGTGGGCGTGCGCAACATGCTCTCAGCAGCCGACTTTGGTCCGAAGCTGTTGGAGGTGATCCAGGCTCACTTTCCCCAGGATATAAAGCAAGGATAAGCCATGAAACTACGTGATTCGCTGGCGCAGAACCACACCATTCGCCTGCAGGCGGAGGCCGGGAGCTGGCAGGAGGCCGTGAAAATCGGCGTTGATCTGCTGGTGGACGCCGACGTGGTGGAGCCGCGCTACTACCAGGCCATTCTCGACGGCGTCGAAAAGTTTGGTCCCTATTTTGTGCTCGCGCCGGGACTGGCAATGCCCCATGGCCGCCCGGAGGAGGGCGTCAAAAAAACCGGTTTTGCGCTGGTGACGCTTAAGACGCCGCTGGCGTTCAACCATGACGATAACGATCCGGTCGATATCCTCATCACCCTGGCGGCAGTGGATGCCCACACTCATCAGGAGGTTGGCATTATGCAGATCGTTAACCTGTTTGAGGATGAAGCCAACTTTGATCGCCTCCGCGCCTGCCGTAGTGAGCAGGAGGTTCTTGATTTAATTGATAACGCCACTGCGGCGGCTGTTTAAAAGGAAGACGACGATGTCATTACCAATGTTACAGGTTGCGCTGGATAACCAGACCCTTGCCGACGCCTATGCTACCACGCGGCTGATTGCCGAAGAGGTGGACATTATTGAAGTAGGCACCATCCTCTGCGTGGGGGAAGGGGTGCGTACGGTGCGCGATCTTAAGGCGCTCTATCCGCATAAAATCGTGCTGGCCGACGCTAAAATTGCCGATGCCGGGAAGATCCTCTCGCGCATGTGCTTTGAGGCCAATGCCGACTGGGTCACGGTAATCTGCTGCGCAGATATCAACACCGCCAAAGGCGCGCTCGACGTCGCCCATGAGTTTAACGGCGATGTGCAAATCGAGCTGACCGGCTTCTGGACGTGGGAGCAGGCGCAGGCGTGGCGGGAAGCGGGCATTCAGCAGGTGGTCTATCACCGCAGCCGCGATGCCCAGGCGGCGGGCGTTGCCTGGGGCGAGGCGGACATCAGCGCTATCAAACGCCTGACGGAGATGGGTTTTAAGGTCACCGTTACTGGCGGTCTGGCGCTGGAGGATCTGCCGCTGTTTAAAGGCATTCCGATCCATGTGTTTATCGCCGGGCGCAGCATCCGCGACGCCGCCGATCCGGTGCAGGCCGCGCGGCAGTTTAAACGTTCAATCGCCCAGCTGTGGAGTTAAGGAGCGGCTATGCTGTCGAAAACTGTGCCGCTTGGCATCTATGAAAAAGCGCTCCCCGCCGGGGAGTGCTGGTATGAGCGTCTTGCTCTGGCGAAAACGCTGGGCTTCGACTTTGTTGAGATGTCGATCGACGAAACCGACGCCCGGCTGGCACGGCTTAGCTGGAGCCAGGAGCAGCGTCTGGCGCTGGTAAAGGCGGTTGCCGAAACCGGGGTGCGGGTCCCCTCGATGTGCCTGAGCGCCCATCGTCGCTTTCCGCTGGGCAGTGAAGGTGACGTGGCGCGCGCCGAGGGACTGGAGATCATGCGCCGCGCTATTCAGCTGGCGCAGGACGTCGGCATCCGCGTGATCCAGCTGGCTGGCTATGACGTCTACTATCAACAGGCCAACGACGAGACGCGCCGCCGTTTCCGTGACGGGCTGAAGGCGAGCGTGGAGATGGCCAGCCGTGCGCAGGTGACGCTGGCGATGGAGATTATGGACTATCCGCTGATGAACTCCATCAGCAAAGCCCTCGGCTATACCCACTACCTGAACAATCCGTGGTTTCAGCTCTACCCGGATATTGGCAACCTCTCGGCGTGGGACAACGACGTGCAGATGGAGCTGCGGGCAGGCAGTGGACATATCGTGGCGGTGCACGTGAAGGATACTCGTCCCGGCGTATTCAAAAACGTTCCTTTTGGCACCGGCGTCGTGGACTTCGAACGCTGCTTCCGCACGCTGAAAGAGAGTGGCTACTGCGGGCCTTATCTGATCGAGATGTGGAGCGAGACGGCGGCCGATCCGCTGCAGGAGGTGGCGAAGGCGCGGGCGTGGGTATGCGAGCGCATGGCACGGGCCGGACTATTGGAGGATACCCATGCAGCAGCTTAAACAGCAGGTCTTTGCGGCCAATCTGGATCTGCCGCGCTACGGCCTGGTGACCTTTACCTGGGGCAACGTCAGCGCCATCGACAGGGCGCGTGGGCTGGTAGCCATCAAGCCCAGCGGCGTGGCCTATGAAACGATGACGGTGGATGACATCGTTGTGGTAGATATAGAGGGGAACGTGGTAGAGGGGAGACTGCGGCCCTCTTCCGATACCGCCACCCATCTGGCGCTCTATCGCCGCTATCCCTCCCTCGGCGGCGTGGTGCATACCCACTCAACGCACGCCACTGCCTGGGCGCAGGCCGGGCTGGCGATCCCTGCGCTGGGCACAACCCATGCAGACTACTTTCTCGGCGATATACCCTGCACGCGGGCGCTAACCGAGGAGGAGGTGCAGGGTGAGTATGAGCTAAACACCGGCAGAGTCATCATTGAAACACTGAAGGAGGGCGATCCGCTGCATACTCCGGGCATGATGGTTTATCAGCACGGGCCCTTTGCCTGGGGCAAGAATGCGCATGACGCGGTACACAATGCGGTGGTGATGGAGGAGGTGGCGCGGATGGCGTGGATCGCGCGCGGCATCAACCCCGGCCTGAAACCCATCGATGACTATCTGATGGACAAACACTTTATGCGCAAGCATGGCTCCCACGCCTACTACGGTCAGAAGTAAGCGCTTAACGCTGCTGGTATGCCGCAGGGGTTAGCCGCATACCCAGCAGCGTAATCACGCAGATAACTGCCCCAGCATAGAAGGTCGAGGCAGCGCCCAGCGTCTCCCACAGAATGCCTGCGCCGGTGCTGGCCAGCAGCATCGCGATGCCGCTAATCAGGTTGAACATGCCAAAGGCGGTTCCGCGCAGCTCCGGCGGGGCGGTGTGGGCGATCATGGCGGCCAGCAGGCCCTGGGTCATGCCCATATGGATCCCCCACAGGCCGACGCCGAGCAGCAGCGTGCTCCAGTGCTGGCTGAGCGCCAGAGCGATGTCTGCGGCGATCAGCACCAGCAGTCCGGCTTGTAACAGGCCGCTATGGCTCATGCGGTCAGAGAGCTTGCCAAACGGATAGGCCGTCACGCTGTAGACCAGGTTCATGGCGACCATCACCAGCGGGATGGCGAAAAGCGGGATCCCCATCTGGTTGGCGCGCAGGACAAGAAACGCTTCGCTAAAGCGGGCCAGGGTAAAGATGGCCCCTAAGCCTACTACCCACCAGTAGGCAGCGCTGAGCTTCTTTAGGCTCTCCCGGCGCAGCGGGTTAGTCCGTTTATGGGCTACAGGGTTTTTCGGCTCGCGCAAACCAAACCAGAGCAGGGCGATAGACATGACGCCCGGAATGACCGCCACCCAGAAGATAGCCTGAAAGTCGTTGTGCCAGAGAAACATCAGCGCTACCGCCAGCAGCGGCCCGAGAAAGGCGCCAACGGTATCCAGCGACTGGCGTAGGCCATAAGCCGCGCCACGGATCTCTGGCGGTGTGACGTCGGCCACCAGCGCATCTCGCGGTGCGCCGCGAATGCCTTTGCCGACGCGGTCGATCATGCGCGCAGTCAGTACCAGGCCTGAGGAGCCGGCAAGGGCGAAGAGCGGCTTGCTTAATGCACCAAGGCCATAGCCGAGCATGGCCAGCCCCTTGCGTTTACCCAGGTAGTCGCTGAGCACGCCGGAGAAGACTTTGATAATCAGCGCTGTGGCTTCGGCCAGACCCTCAATGATGCCAATAATAATCACGCTGGCACCAAGGGTGGTCGCCATAAACAGCGGCAGCAGGCTGTGGATCATCTCTGATGAGACATCCATAAGCAGGCTAACGCCGCCGAGAACCCAGACGCCTTGCGGAATACGACTCAGCGTCGTGGAGCGTTGTTCGGTGTTAGTACTTTGCAGCGTGTGCCTCACTCTCTTGCGTTGGGGGCTGGCCAGCTTCACCATCAGCGGCGTGATTGTGGTTTATATATACTACGCCTAAGCTCATCACGTCATCCATATTGCGTTCCGGATGCGGATCGACATGAATAGCCGCCGTTGCGCTGGTGCTCAGCAACAACGCCGCAAGTAGTGGAATAGCGAACTTTTTCATCATATTACACCCCAGCTCACTCATCAACAGCTTCTGATGCGCGATCGTAGAGGAGCCGCTCCTCACTCGCGTTCGGGCTTATATAAATTGTACTCACTGGCGGGAAAACTCACCGCGAGCGTTTCTGCTGCAGTTGTGCAAAAATTTACCGCAATGCTGATTGAGCAAGCTTAGCCCTGCCAAAACAGCGCACTTCACGCTTTGTGCGAATTATTTGTGCAATCACCTTGAGTTCGTCTGGCTTCGCAAGTATGATTACGCGTCAATTTTTCAGCCGCCTTTCAAACACGTTCCTTGCTTCCATGGGCCGCGGCTGACCCTGACAGGAGGCTGAATAATCCGTAAGGAGCAATTCGATGCGTCATTACGAAATCGTTTTTATGGTCCATCCTGACCAGAGCGAACAGGTTCCGGGCATGATCGAGCGTTACACTGGTGCTATCACTGCAGCAGAAGGCACGATCCACCGTCTGGAAGACTGGGGCCGCCGTCAGCTGGCTTATCCGATCAACAAACTGCACAAAGCACACTACGTTCTGCTGAACGTTGAAGCGCCGCAGGAAGCGATCGATGAGCTGGAAACTAACTTCCGCTTCAACGATGCCGTTATCCGCAGCATGGTTATGCGTACCAAAAACGCTGTTACTGAAGCATCTCCGATGGTTAAAGCGAAAGACGAGCGCCGTGAGCGTCGCGATGATTTCGCTAACGAAACCGCAGATGCTGAAGATGCTGGGGATTCTGAAGAGTAATTTCTGATGACCAACCGTCTGGTGTTGTCCGGCACCGTGTGCAGGATGCCCCTTCGCAAGGTCAGCCCATCAGGAATACCTCACTGCCAGTTCGTGCTTGAGCACCGCTCTGTGCAGGAGGAAGCCGGTTTTCACCGGCAGGCGTGGTGTCAAATGCCTGTAATAATCAGCGGGCAAGAGAACCAGGCCATTACTCACAGTATAACGGTCGGTAGCGCAGTTACCGTGCAGGGGTTCATTAGCTGCCATAAGGCAAAGAATGGCCTGAGCAAACTGGTTCTGCATGCCGAGCAGATTGAATTGATAGATTCTGGAGACTAGCCAAATGGCACGTTATTTCCGTCGTCGCAAGTTCTGCCGTTTCACCGCGGAAGGCGTTCAAGAGATCGACTATAAAGATATCGCAACGCTGAAAAACTACATCACCGAAAGCGGTAAGATTGTCCCAAGCCGTATCACCGGTACCCGTGCAAAATACCAGCGTCAGCTGGCTCGCGCTATCAAACGCGCTCGCTACCTGTCCCTGCTGCCGTACACTGATCGTCATCAGTAATCGGGCACGGTCCATTAATACGACTTTGAGAGGATAAGGTAATGCAAGTTATTCTGCTTGATAAAGTAGCAAACCTCGGTAGCCTGGGCGACCAGGTTAACGTTAAAGCGGGCTACGCTCGTAACTTCCTGGTACCGCAGGGCAAAGCTGTTCCTGCTACCAAGAAAAACGTTGAATTCTTCGAAGCACGCCGTGCTGAACTGGAAGCTAAACTGGCTGACGTTCAGAACGCTGCTGAAGCTCGCGCTGAGAAAATCAACGCACTGGGCACCGTTACCATCGCGTCTAAAGCAGGCGACGAAGGTAAACTGTTCGGTTCCATCGGTACTCGCGACATCGCTGACGCTGTAACTGCAGCTGGCGTTGACGTGGCTAAGAGCGAAGTTCGTCTGCCGAACGGCGTTCTGCGTACCACTGGTGAGCACGAAGTGGACTTCCAGGTTCACAGCGAAGTGTTTGCTAAAGTTATCATCAACGTGGTTGCTGAGTAATCTGCGACTCTCGTTTGAGATAACACCGAAACGCCTGCCTCGTGCAGGCGTTTTGCTTTTTGCGACCCCGTCGACACTCCCAACGGTGTTGGGTATCAATTCCTCACGCCTTCCCCGATAATAAATTAAAACACGATTTTAATTTTGGTGAGGAAATGGAAACAGTCTCTTCAGTACCCGTTTTTGCCCGTAGAAACGTTGCTTACGCCGGGGCTACGCTCTGCTGTCTGCTCTGGGGCAGCTCCTATCCCGCCATTAAGAGCGGCTATGAGCTCTTTGCTATCGCTACTGACGATATCCCCTCAAAGATCGTTTTTGCAGGCTACCGCTTTCTGTTTGCCGGTCTTCTGCTGCTGCTGTTTGCGATGGCGCAGCGCAAGCCTATCGCCCGGCTCAGCCCGCAGCAGTATGGCCAGATCGCGTTCCTGGGCCTGACGCAGACCTCGATTCAGTACATCTTCTTCTATATCGGCCTCGCCTTTACCACCGGGGTGAAAGGCTCGATCATGAACGCCACCGGCACCTTTTTCAGCGTGCTGCTGGCGCACCTGATCTATAAAAATGACAGGCTAAGCTACAACAAGAGCATCGGTTGCGTGCTGGGCTTTGCCGGGGTGATGCTAGTGAACTTCAACCACTCACTGCTCGATTTCAGCTTTAGCATGATGGGGGACGGCTTTGTGGTGCTGGCGGCGTTTATCCTCTCGGCCTCGATGCTGTATGGCAAACGCATCTCGCAAACCGTTGATCCAACGGTGATGACCGGCTGGCAGCTGGCGTTTGGCGGCGGGGTGCTGGTGGTGGGGGGTTATCTGACCGGCGGCACGCTGGTGGTACATAGCCTGACGGCGGCGGCGCTCCTCGGCTATCTGACGCTGCTCTCATCCATTGCTTTTGCCCTGTGGAGCGTCCTGCTCAAGTACAATCGCGTCAGCATGATTGCGCCGTTTAACTTTGTGATCCCGGTTGCGGGCACGGTGCTGTCGGCGATCTTCCTTGGGGAGAACATCCTTGAGATGAAATATGCCATTGCGCTGGTGCTGGTCTGCTCGGGGATCTGGTGGGTTAATAAACCCAAAGCGTAATCGTAGCCCCGGTAAGCGCGAGCGCTACCGGGGAAAACGCGTGAAATCAGCGGGCGCGAATAAAGCTGCCGTTGGCCTGGCGGGTAAACAATACTTCGCCATCGCTGGTTTCAATCGTGAGGCCGGTGACTACGCCGCTGGCGTTCTGACGGATCTTCACTACCTGGCCGGTTTGCAGCGTGCTGAGCGGCTTGCCGTTGCCCTCGACCTGCGCCATCGCGTAAACATCCGTTGCCGGCAGGTTATGATCGCGGAAGAGCTGGGCCAGGGTTTGACCAGACGCGATGCGATAGGTCCGCCACTGCTGATCGATACCGCCTGACTCCTGGAAGGGCTGTACAACATTATTCTGTGTCGTCGTCGGCTGCGTCTCTTCCGGCTGCTCCTGCTCCTGGATCGGCTCCGGGGCCACCGGCGCAACCAGCTGGGGATCGTTCACCGTGGGTGCGAGCTGCGGCTGGGCGTTGGTAGACGGCTGGGAAGGGGCGATATCCAGCTGGGCGTCGCGCCTGACCGGCGCATCGTCGCCGTTGTCCCCGGAGGGCAGCAAAAGGCCGATGACTACAAGCAGAGCCGCAATAATGATGCCGCGACGGTGCGCAGGGGGCAGCGGATCCATAATGCGAAAGTTATCCGGCGCGTACCAGATTTTCGCCAGAGTCGGTTTCAGTGCAAATCGCCCGGGCATGGCTTTCCTCCTGCTCCGCGTCGTTATTTTCCTGTATCACTGAGTATAGATTGCTAACTGCCTGACTCGCGTAGTAAAGCGCTCTTTCGTGACCTGGGATCGGGAATAATCTTACCCCTCTCTATTGTTTCTTTTTCGCTGCGATTTGTCACCCTCCCTGCGACAAAGTTTTACCCGGTGCGGCGCGGCTGCTATGCTGCCCGCTACTTTTAATACGATGAAAGGAAAACCCATGACAACCCCGACGTTTGACACTATCGAAGCACAGGCAAGTTACGGTATCGGCCTGCAGGTAGGCCAGCAGCTGAGCGAGTCTGGCCTCCAGGGCCTGCTGCCGGAAGCGCTGGTTGCCGGTATTGCCGACGCGCTGGCAGGTAAACAGCCTGCTGTGCCGGTGGATGTTGTTCATCGTGCGCTGCGTGAAATTCACGAGCGTGCCGATGCGGTGCGTCGCGAACGCTTTGCCGCGATGGCGGAAGAGGGCGTGAAGTATCTGGACGAAAACCGCGAGCGTGAAGGCGTGAACAGCACCGAGTCTGGCCTGCAGTTCCGCGTGATCAAGCAGGGCGAAGGCGCTATCCCGGCGCGTACCGACCGCGTGCGCGTGCACTACACCGGCAAGCTGACGGACGGCTCGGTCTTTGACAGCTCTGTAGCCCGTGGCGAACCGGCTGAATTCCCGGTTAACGGCGTGATCCCAGGCTGGATCGAAGCGCTGACCCTGATGCCGGTAGGCTCGAAGTGGGAGCTGACCATTCCGCAAAACCTGGCCTACGGCGAGCGTGGCGCGGGCGCATCAATTCCGCCTTTCAGCACCCTGGTGTTTGAAGTCGAGCTGCTGGAAATCCTGTAACGCTGCTAAACGATTCCTCTCCCCAAATGGGGGGAGGAAGCGACATATCCGCATATCCTCCACTCTTTACAGAAATGTCGATACTTAATCTTGCAAATGCATTTTTTGCGTGTATTTTTGTGAGCCAAATCCAGGTAGTGGTGTGATATCACACTCATTTTTAACATAAGTGTAACATTGCTTTTAAATCGCAGTATTCATCCCTCCGATTCTTACCTAATATCGATGAGTCCACATTCAGACGCCCTGCGGCGTCACGCAATGAAAGGCCAGAAGAGCCTCAACAACACAGACAGGTACAGGAAATAAACACATGGTAGATCAGATCAAAGTCGCTACCGACGAGCAGGCTCCGGCCGAGCAGTCGCTACGGCGTCATCTTACAAACCGTCATATCCAGCTTATTGCCATTGGGGGTGCCATCGGTACCGGGCTGTTTATGGGATCGGGTAAAACAATCAGCCTTGCCGGCCCGTCGATCATATTTGTTTATATGATCATCGGCTTCATGCTCTTTTTCGTGATGCGCGCCATGGGCGAGCTGCTGCTGTCGAACCTCGAGTACAAGTCGTTTAGCGACTTTGCTGCCGATCTGCTCGGCCCATGGGCGGGCTACTTTACCGGCTGGACCTACTGGTTCTGCTGGGTGGTGACCGGCATGGCGGACGTGGTGGCCATCACCGCCTACGCCCAGTTCTGGTTCCCCGGACTGTCGGACTGGGTGGCCTCGCTGGCGGTGATCGCGCTGCTGCTGAGCCTTAACCTGGCGACGGTGAAGCTGTTCGGCGAGATGGAGTTCTGGTTTGCGATGATCAAAATCGTCGCCATCGTGTCGCTGATTATCGTAGGCGTGGTCATGGTGCTGATGAACTTCCAGTCGCCAACCGGCGTTGAGGCCTCCTTTACCCACCTGTGGGATGACGGCGGCTGGTTCCCGAAAGGGCTGAGTGGCTTCTTTGCCGGTTTCCAGATCGCGGTCTTTGCCTTTGTCGGTATCGAGCTGGTGGGCACCACGGCGGCGGAGACTAAAGATCCAGAGAAATCACTGCCGCGTGCAATTAACTCTATTCCTATCCGTATCATTATGTTCTACGTCTTCGCGCTGATTGTGATCATGTCCGTGACGCCGTGGAGCTCCGTGGTACCGAACAAAAGCCCGTTCGTTGAGCTGTTTGTGCTGGTGGGCCTGCCAGCTGCGGCGAGCATCATTAACTTTGTGGTGCTGACCTCTGCGGCCTCCTCGGCAAACAGCGGCGTCTTCTCCACCAGCCGGATGCTGTTTGGCCTGGCCCAGGACGGCGTGGCGCCGAAGAGCTTCGGCAAGCTGTCGAAGCGTGCCGTACCGGCCACCGGGCTGACCTTCTCCTGCATCTGCCTGCTGGGCGGCGTGGTGATCCTCTACGTGAACCCGAGCGTGATTGCGGCCTTCACCATGATCACCACCGTATCAGCGATCCTGTTTATGTTCGTCTGGACCATTATTCTCTGCTCGTATCTGGTCTACCGTAAGCGTCGTCCCGAGCTGCACGCGAAGTCGATCTACAAGATGCCGCTGGGCAAGGTGATGTGCTGGGTGTGCATGGCGTTCTTCGCCTTTGTGCTGGTGCTGCTGACCCTGGAGGAGGATACCCGCCAGGCGCTGATCGTCACGCCGCTGTGGTTTGTGGTGCTGGGTGCGTTCTGGCTGCTGGTCGGCAAGAAGCGCGTAGAGCGTTTCCGTAAGTAAGGTTTCCGGCAATAACAGTCTGTAGGCCCGGCAAGCGTAGTGCTGCCGGGCCTTTTTGTTTACTCTCCGGCTAACGCACGCGGGAAGAGCACGTTATTCTCCAGGCTGATGTGCTCCATCAGATCGTCAATCAGCTCGTTAATCCCGTTATACATCGCTTTCCACGTCGTGCAGGCCTCCGGCGGCGGCGTCACGTTATGGGTGGTGTGCTTGATCACCTCCAGCAGCTCGCCCGCTTCATCGTGCTCACTCTCCATCACGCTTACCGGTCCCGCCGCATGGCTGCCCTGGCCCTGCTTGATCATCGGGAAGAGGATCCGCTCCTCCTTCATCATGTGATTGTTCAGCTCCTCATGCAGCATGGTCAGGTATTTGGTCAGCCCACGCGGCACGTTGGGCTTATCGGCATGAACGCGCTCAACCTTGGTGGCCTGCAGGATCAGCTCTGGCAGCTGCTCGCGGTGTCTGTCGTGATAGCGCACAATGATGTGATCGATAATCTCGGCCAACGGGGCCACGCGCCAGTCCTTGTCTACCGGCTGCTCTGCCAGCTTCGCCAGCGCCGCCTCAATTTCTTCAACATCCAGCTCTTTGCGCTGGGCCGCACGGGCCAGCGTCTGCTTACCGCCGCAGCAGTAGTCCATATCGTACTGACGGAACAGGGCCGAGGCCCGGGGGATAGAGAGCGCCAGCTCACCTAAAGATTGATCGCGAAAGGCCATAGCAGTTACCTCAAGGGTGAAATAATAAGATGTATTTTAAATGCATCTTTAAGGCGGCGCTATAACCCTTTAGCGGCAGGGGTAAAAATGAGATGTACTTCACAATTATGTTCAAGAAGTCGCCATGCCTGCCGATAGATACAGGCCAGACAATATCCTGCATCCAAAAAGGCAATACATGTTTAAACGTATGAAAGTCATTACCCTGCTGATTTCAGTCCTGCTGGCGCTTGGCGTCATGCAGGCGATCTCAGCCAGCGTGTTCATTACCGCGCTCAATAACGACAAAGAGAACTTCAATGTCTCCCAGCTCTCCAGCCAGAACGTCGCCGAGTTTACCGACGCGTGGATCAGCCTGAACCAGGCCCGCGTGACCCTCAACCGGGGCATGCTGCGTCTGCAAAGCAGCGAGGCGAGTCAGATTAACGGTGGGCAGCTCAGCGAGCTGGTCATCATCGCGAAAAACCTGCTGGCGGATGCCAAGGATCATTACGACAAATACTATGCCCTGCCGGAAACGCCGGGGATGGACGAGCATCTGGCCGACCGTCTGGAGGAGCAGTATCGCAACTACTCTTCTACTCTGGCCCAGATGAACACCTTCCTTGCCCAGGGCAAGCTGGAAGATATGTTCAAGCAGAACGCCGAGCAGAAGCAGAAAGCGATGCAGGCGGTCTACCATGAATGGCGCACGGCGCAGGCGGATCTGTCCAGCAAGGGCGTTAAAGATAATGAGAGCGACTACAAACGTATTCTGTGGATCCTCTCCGCCATCATGCTGATGGTGATCGCCGTGATTATTACCAGCTGGATTGCGATGCGCCGCGTGCTGCTCCAGCCGCTGGATGAGGTGCTCGGCCATATTCGCGCTATCGCCGCAGGCGATCTGACCCGGCCAATTGCCGCTGAAGGCAAAAACGAGATGGCGCTGCTGGCGCGTAACGTGAAAGAGATGCAGACGGCGCTGGCGAACACCGTTGGCGTGGTGCGTGAGGGGGCTGACGTAATCTATACCGGTGCGAGCGAAATCTCTGCCGGCAGCAACGATCTCTCCTCCCGTACCGAGCAGCAGGCAGCTTCCCTGGAAGAGACAGCGGCCAGCATGGAGCAGCTGACGGCGACCGTGAAACAGAATGCCGACAACGCCCGTCAGGCGTCCCGTCTGGCGCTGGATGCCTCCTCCACCGCGAAGAAAGGCGGCAGCGTGGTAGAGAGCGTGGTGCGTACAATGGATGAAATCGCTACCAGCTCCAATAAGATTGCCCAGATCACCAACGTCATTGACGGTATCGCCTTCCAGACCAACATTCTGGCGCTCAACGCGGCGGTAGAAGCGGCGCGGGCTGGCGAACAGGGCCGCGGCTTTGCCGTGGTGGCTGGCGAGGTGCGTACCCTTGCCCAGCGCAGCGCCCAGGCGGCGAAGGAGATCAAAGGTCTGATTGACGACTCCGGCGACCGGGTCGACGCAGGCTCTGCCCTGGTGAATCAGGCTGGCGAGACCATGGCGGAGATCGTCAGCGCCGTTACTCGTGTGACTGATATCATGGGCGAAATCGCGTCTGCTTCTGATGAACAGAGCCGTGGTATCGATCAGGTTGGCCAGGCGGTGGCGGAGATGGATCGCGTCACCCAGCAGAACGCCTCGCTGGTGCAGGAGTCTGCTGCGGCAGCGGCAGCACTGGAGGATCAGTCCGCCCGCCTGAGCGAGGCGGTAGCGGTATTTAAAACTACCCGTCGTCAGGCAGATATGGCTAACGCTTAACCGATAAATCGCCGGGCGGCACTGCGTTTGCCCGGCCTACATTGGGCACGGAGTGGTTTGTAGGCCCGGTAAGCGTAGCGCCACCGGGCATTATTGTTGATGCTGCAATGCCGGGCGGCACGGCGTTTGCCCGGCCTACTGGACCGGTTTTCCCCTCACGGCTAAAGTCACACCCACTACCAGCAGCAGAATACCGGATGCGGTCAGCACGGGCGGCAGGCTCTGGCGCAGCAGGAAGGTATAGAGCAGTCCTGCCAGGGTTTCAAAGACAATCAGCGGACCTAAAATTACTGTCGGCAGCTTCTGGCTGGCGATATTCCAGCACAGTGCGCCCACCCATGAGCAGAGCACGGCGATCGCCACCATCAATCCAACGAACAGGCCCGGACGGGGACCAAACGGCAGCGTGAACTCGGGTTGCTGAACGCCTAACCAGCCGCATACCGCCACATACCCTAACAACGAAACCGGCAGGGTCACCAGCGCCTGTGCGGTCGCCCACATCATTGGGTTTTTATCCGGATTATCCCGCAGCCAGCGAGCATTACGCAGCGCATACCATGCCCAGCACACCACTGAGATGACGGCCAGCAGGATCCCGGAGACGTAGCGCCATCCGTCCGCACCGGTTACGCCGTGCCGCAGCTCGGCAACGTTGACGCACGCCAGGCCCACGGCAATGCAGACCAGGGCGGGAACCATCTTCGACCACGCCAGCTTGCCGTCGTGGCGGCTGTAGAGCAGGTTGGCGAAGACCGGGATCACCACGGGCAGAGTGCCGATTATCATGGTTGATACGGGCGCACCAGTGCGCTGAATAGCGCTTGCCAGGCAGGCGTAATAGATCAGGTTGCCCATCATGGTCAGCTCCAGCGCAGTGAGCCAATCCCGGCGGGCTAGCTTTTTCAGGCGCTTACGGCCCAGCCATGCCAGCGGCAGGGCGATAAGCCCCAGCGCCAGATAGCGCCCCATCGACTGCAATAGCGCCGGGTACTCCGGCACAATTAATGGCCCGACAAAAATCAGTCCCCACATTAAACCTGCAAGCAGGGCATACAACACACCGCTAATCATTTATTCCATCCATCTATTCAAGTCTGCATGCAGTGTAGGAAGGCAATGGGCGGCCGTATTGTACGAGATTGCGCATTAGCGCCGGACCACCTGTTTCTGGTAGCGCACCGGGGTGATGCCGTAGCGGCGGGTAAAGGCGCGGGTAAGGTGCGACTGGTCTGTCAGTCCGACAACGGCGGCAACGTCGGCGGCGGGCATCCCCTGGGTGAGAAAATCTTTAGCACGCCACAGGCGGATCGCCATCAGCATCTGGTGCGGCGTGACGTGAAAATGGGCCTTGAACTGGCGCTGGAAGTGGTACGGACTTAGGGAGACCACCTGCGCCAGCTCGTCGAGAGTAAGGGTATGCATATAGTTGTCGTGCAGGTAGTCACGCACGCGCTCAAAGCGGTGGCCACCCTCTGCCTGCGCCGGTGCATGGCGAGCCAGCGGGCGGAAGGTGTCGATCAGATCCAGCAGCAGTCCCTGCTGAGCCAGCGGATCGTCGCTCTGCCAGAGGTGCTGGATCAGGGTATAGATCTGCCGGGAGCGGAGCGGATCGTAGCGGGTAGCCTCAGCGAACCACCAGTGGCGAATACCGGCGATCTGCTCCAACAAATTCGGTTCAAGGTAGATCATACGGTAGCGCCAGCCATCGTCGGCTGCTGCCTCGCCGGTGTGCAGCTCATCGGGGTTCATGGTGACCACCGAGCGGGCCGGGGCGACATGCTGTGCGCCGCGATAGCGAAAACGCTCCGCGCCAGCCTCTATCGTCCCGATGCCAAACGCTTCGTGGGTATGTGGTTCAAAAACGTAGCGGGAAATATGAGCGTGATAAAGCTCCACGCCCGGAAACTGCGCCAGATGGCGAAAGCGGGCGCTGTCTTTCTCATCGCTGAACTGTTCCGGTACGCCTTGCACTGGCTCTCTCCACGCGGGTCATCGCTTCATTATCAGGAATGGCCCGCCGGGATGCTACAAAAATAAACGATGCTGTCGGGTCACACGATGTCGCGAATGCTGTCATGAATCGGCGTGGTAGGGCGGCCAATTAATTTGCTCAGCGTGCGGCTGCCGTCAAACAGGCCACCTTTTGATGCGCCAACGTCCGAGTCCGCCAGCAGGTTAGCGAATGCCTCCGGCAGGCCTGCGCCTTTCAGCGCTTCAGCAAAGTCGGCTTCGCTGAGGTTCTGATAAACCACCGGTTTGCCACTCTGCTTGCTCAGCTCCGCCGCCAGCTCGCTGAGGGTCCAGGCCTCGTCACCCGCCAGCTCGTATACCTTGCCCGCATGGCCTTCGCTGCTCATCACCTTGGCCGCTGCCGCGGCATAGTCACCTCGGGTAGCGGAGGCGATTTTGCCTTCACCCGCGGAGCCGATAAACACGCCGTGCGCTAACGCCGCGGGAGCACTTGCCAGGTAGTTCTCGCTATACCAGCCGTTGCGCAGCAGGGCATAGGGGATACCAGATTCAGCTAGGTCCTGCTCGGTCTCCACATGCTCAACGTGCAGGCCCAGCGGGGAGCGGTCAGCATGCAGCAGGCTGGTGTAGGCGATGAATTTCACCCCCGCCGCCTTCGCCGCGTCGATGACGTTACGGTGCTGGGTAGCGCGCTGGCCCACTTCGCTGGAGGAGATCAGCAGCAGCTTCTCAACGCCCTCAAGGGCGGCCGTGAGCGCGGCCCGATCGGTATACTCCGCCTGGCGTACGGAGACGCCCTGCTGAGCCAGGGTTTCGGCTTTCGCCGGGTTACGCACAATGGCCACCAGCTGGCTGGCGGGGACGGTTTTCAGCAGTTCAGTAAAGGTTAGCTGGCCCAGGTGGCCGGTTGCGCCGGTAATGGCGATCATAGAATTTTCCTTCTTGTGGGTAGTGAGTTATGGCACACTAGCACCCTAACTAACTTTTAGTAAGTACGTACAAAAAGGTAAGTATGAAAATAACTAACGCACCCCAGACGCTAAGTGAACGGCTGCGCGAAGGTAACCTGTTCGCCGAGCAGTGTCCCTCCCGCGACGTGCTTAAGCATCTGACCAGCCGCTGGGGCGTGCTGGTGATGGTGGCCCTGCGAGACGGCACGCATCGCTTTAGCGATCTGCGCCGCAAGATGGGCGGTGTCAGCGAGAAGATGCTGGCGCAAACCTTACAGTGGCTGGAGCAGGACGGCTTTATCAACCGCGTGGCTTATCCGGTCGTGCCTCCGCACGTTGAGTACAGCCTGACGCCGCTGGGGGAGGAGGTAAGCGAGAAAGTCGCCGCGCTCGCCGACTGGATAGAGCTGAACCTGCCGGAAGTACTGGCGAAGCGCGACGAACGGGCGGCGTAGAGGTAGGGGGAAAACGCCCGGCGGCGCTCACGCTTGCCGGGCCTACGGGTTATTTCGCGTTTAGATTAACTTTGTAAATGGCGAACCCGATGTCGTCGTTGCCGACCTGGCTCATCGGATACTGAGCCTTCTCTTTGATAAATGCCGCCGCCTTCGCAGAGGGGGAGGTCTCAAAGCGAATATCCAGCGCCGTATCGCTGTGGATCGGTGCAAGACGCCAGTTGTTGTCTGCCGCCGGGTGGATCGCCCCAGTTCGGACTGATTCAGCGCTTATCCACGCCGCGAGCACGGAGCGGTTCTCATCCGGCGAGGCAAAGGCGATGTGGCTGTCACCCGTCCCGGCAAACTTGCCGCCGTAGGCGCGATAGTTGTTGGTAGCCACCAGGAAAGTGGCGTTAGGGTCGATCGGCTTGCCGTTGAAGGTCAGGTTTTTAATGCGTTCCGCCTGTGGATTCACGCTCTGGCATTCGCCGTCATAGCGGGCGGGCTGGGTGACATCGACCTGATAATTGACGCCGTCAATCACGTCAAAGTTATAGGTGCGGAAGGTATCCCAGTTAATCAGCGACTGCGGCTTGCTGCTGCGCGGATCGATCTGGTTAAACTGCCCGGCAGAGCACTCCAGCCACTCCTTCACCTCTTTCCCGCTGGCCTTCACCACCACCAGCGTGTTCGGATAGAGGTAGAGATCGGCGGCGTTGCGGAAGGTCAGCTGACCCTTCTCCACCTCGACGAAGCTGGCCGGATCGTTCTTACGACCGCCAGCTTTGAATGGCGCGGCGGCGGAGAGCACTGGCAGTGAGGCCAGATCCGGATCGCCCTGAATATAGCGCTCTACGTAGGCCTTCTGCGCCATGTTGACCACCTGCACGGTCGGGTCATCCTGCACCAGCGACAGGTAGCTGTACATGTTATCGGCAGACTGCCCGATGGGCTTGCTGACAAACTCCCGGGTGGCGTCATGAGATGCCTTCAGAACGGAAACCAGCTTGCTCTCTTCTGCCGCCAGTGACTTCTTCGTTGCCGCATCGTAGATGGGCCGCGCTTCGGCGCGGGAGTGGGTCACCTGCCATTTGCCGCTGTCGTTGTTTAACACTAAATCGACTACGCCAAGATGATCGCCCCACATGCCGGGCATTACCGCCGGTACGCCGTTAAGGGTACCGTTGGTGATATCCGCGCCTTTAATATCGGCAAAATCTTTACCGGGGAAGACCGCATGGGCGTGTCCAAAGAGGATCGCGTCAACGCCGGGTACCTCGCTGAGGTAGTAAACTGAGTTCTCCGCCAACGCCTTGTACGGCTCGGATGAGAGTCCGGAGTGAGCAATTACTACCACGACGTCCGCCCCTTTGCTGCGCATCTCCGGAACGTACTTACGTGCGGTCTCGGTAATATCGTTCACCGTTACCTTGCCGCTGAGGTTGGCTTTATCCCAGGTCATGATCTGCGGTGGCACAAAGCCGATATAGCCAATGCGCAGGGTCTGCGTTTTGCCCTCTTTATCCTTAACCGTGGTCTCTTTGATCAGGTAAGGCGTGAACAGTGGCTTTTGCGTTTTTACGTCGATGATATTGGCATTCACGTAGGGGAATTTCGCCCCGGCCAGCGCGCGGTGCAGATAATCCAGGCCATAGTTGAACTCATGGTTGCCGAGGTTACCCACCGCATAGTCGAGCGTATTCATCGCCTTATAGACCGGGTGTACCTCGTTCTGGGTTAATCCTTTCGCCGCCATGTAATCCCCCAGCGGACTACCCTGAATGACATCGCCGTTATCCACCAGCACGCTATTGGCGGCCTCCTGGCGAGCGGCATTAATTAGCGTTGCGGTGCGTACCAGGCCGAACTTCTCCGTCGGCGTATCTTTGTAGTAGTCAAAGTCCATCATGTTGCTATGCAGATCGGTGGTTTCCAGCAGGCGGAGATCCACGGTAGCGGCCTGGGCACCGACCGCCGTCAGCATGGCCAGGAGCGTTGCACTAAACTTAATCATCAGAGAGTCCTTTTCGATCTAATCCACAAAAGAGAATGTATTTACATTTGGTTGCTTACAAATTTGTGAATCTTGCCATAAAAGTGAGCGATAAAACCGCAAGCGTGGTCACAGATGGCAGTTCTGGTCGTGATAGGGTATAAGTAAAACAACGAGTTAAAACCACTGACACAGAGAGGTGGAGAATGTTAGAAGCAATTTGTCAGCTCGCGCAGGAAGCGGGCGAAGCCATCATGCAGGTTTACGACGGGAACAGCCCGATAGACGTAAACCGTAAAACTGACGATTCGCCGGTAACTGCGGCGGATATCGCGGCCCACGAGGTGATTGTCAAAGGTTTGCAAGCACTCACTCCGGATATCCCGGTGCTCTCGGAAGAAGATCCTCCGGCCTGGAGCATTCGCCAGCACTGGCAGCGCTACTGGCTGGTGGATCCGCTGGACGGTACCAAAGAGTTCATCAAGCGCAACGGCGAGTTCACCGTCAATATTGCGTTGATTGAAGAGGGTAAGCCGGTGCTGGGCGTAGTCTATGCCCCGGTATTGAAGGTGATGTACAGCGCGGCAGAGGGTAAGGCCTGGAAAGAGGAGAACAACATCCGTAATCCGATCCAGGTGCGTGAAGCCCGTCCGCCACGGGTGGTCATTAGCCGCTCCCATGCCGCTAACGACAACGAGCTGAAAGAGTATCTGGAGCAAATGGGCGAACACCAGACGACGGCGATCGGTTCGTCGCTCAAGTTCTGTCTGGTAGCAGAGGGCGAGGCGCAGCTCTATCCTCGCTTTGGGCCAACCAGCGTCTGGGATACCGCCGCGGGCCACGCGGTGGCGGTCGCTGCCGGGGCGCACGTCCATGACTGGCAGGGAAAAACGTTGGACTACACGCCGCGTGAATCTTTCCTCAACCCCGGTTTCCGCGTCTCTATTTTTTAGCCTTTAGCTCTCCAGCAGCTTACGCAGCAGGGCAACTACCTGCTGCGACTCCTGCGGGGTTAGTGCGCCATCTTTGGCATAGTGCACCCGCCCCTCTTTATCCAGCACTGCGACGGCGGAGCTCTCCTCCTGTAACTGCCAGGCCTTACGGGTTACCCCTTCGCTATCAACGATAAACTGTGACCAGGGATAGAGCTGTTTGTTGCTCTCAATGCTGCTGCGTACAAACATGGCAGAGCCTGGAATAGCATCATCGGTATTGATAATTGTGGTGGTCTGATAGCGGTCGTGCGGCAAATTAGCCGTCTTAATCGCCTCGATCAGCGCGGCATTCTTATCTTTCGCCGAAGTACGACCAGCGATGTGCATCACCACGCGAACTTTTCCGGTTAGCTGCGCGCTATTCCAGTTTTTATAGCTAAACTTATCATTATTGAGGACCAGCTCTCCCCGATCGGCCACGCCCACGGGGGGCACGCGCTGATTCTCTTCGAAGCGGTGAGCCGAGGCCACCAACGGCAGCAGCAGGCAGGTTACAGCCAGAGTCTTGCGTAACGTCATCATGTTTCCCTTATTAAGTGCAGGTGATCCGACCACTTGGTCTCTGCTTTTAATGATAAGTGCATTTAATCTTCTTTTCTCGCAAATGGGGTGCCAGTTTGCGGGCGGACGCACACATTTGCGCAAAAACCATGGCTTATACTGTACTGCTCAAAACCCGGAATAGAAAATTCTGATTAATTGTCATCAAACGGTAAATAAACTTATTCATACTGGGTATCAATGAGTTTGTGGTCTATAGTCACTGGGCAACAAAATTTGCGTTCATCAAAGTCGAGCCAATTGTGGCGTCGCTTGAGCGTAAGATTCAGCAGGAGAGATAGAAGAATGAAAATTTTCCAACGTTACAATCCGCTCCAGGTAGCGAAGTACGTGAAGATCCTGTTTCGTGGACGGTTGTATATCAAGGATGTAGGCGCTTTTGAGTTCGACAAGGGTAAAATCCTGGTCCCGAAAGTAAAAGATAAGCAGCACTATTCTGTGATGTCTGAAGTCAATCGTCAGGTTATGCGACTGCAAACCGATATGGCGTAACAACGTGCTATGCAGTAGTTCAGTAACATAATAAGACGGCCCCAGATGGGGCCGTTGATGTTTCCAGGGAAGGGGACTTATGCCGCGCCTTTATTCTCGGCATCCGGCAGCTTCGGCGTTAGCGTGGCCGGCTTGCTGTCGAGGCGGGTCACCAGCAGCTGGTCGATGCGGTAGTTATCGATATCTACCACCTCAAACTTATAGCCGGAAAACTTCACTGAATCGGTGCGTTTCGGGATTTTTCGCAGCATAAACATCATAAAGCCGCCGATGGTTTCGTAGTTGCCGGACTGCGGGAACTCATCGATATCCAGCACGCGCATCACGTCGTCGATGGGCGTACCGCCGTCGATAAGCCAGGAGTTCTCATCGCGGGCAACGATCTGATCCTCCTGACCCTGGCCGACTAAATCGCCCATCAGGGTAGTCATCACGTCGTTGAGGGTAATGATCCCCACCACCAACGCATACTCGTTCATAATCACCGCGAAGTCTTCCCCCGCCGCCTTAAAGCTCTCCAGCGCCTCGGAGAGGGTCAGGGTATCCGGCACGATCAGCGTATTACGGATCTGCACGCCGCTGTTCAGCGCCAGACTCTGGTTGGCCAGCACGCGGTTAAGCAGATCTTTGGAATCGACGTAGCCCACGATGTGATCGATATCCTGATTACAGACCAGGAACTTAGAGTGCGGATGCTCCGCCACCTTGCTCTTCAGGCTCTGCTCATCTTCGTGCAGATCGAACCAGATGACGTTTTCGCGCGAGGTCATGGAGGACGGCACGGTGCGCGACTCCAGCTCAAACACGTTCTCAATCAGCTCGTGCTCCTGCTTACGCAGCACGCCTGCCAGCGCCCCGGCCTCAAATACCGCGTAAATATCATCGGAAGTGAGGTCGTCCTTACGCTCCATCGGTAGCTTGAAGATGCGGAAGATAACGTTGGCCAGCCCGTTAAAGAACCATACCAGCGGACGGAAGATAAACAGGCAGAAGCGCATCGGGTTGATGATACGCAAAGCCACGGCTTCGGGCGCAATCATACCGATGCGTTTCGGGGTCAGGTCAGCAAAGAGAATGAACAGCCCGGTCACGAGGGTAAAGGAGATAATAAAGCTCAGCCGATCCGCCAGCTCCGGCGACACCACGTTGAGCAGCACGCTGTAAAAGGCCGGGGAGAACGCCGCGTCGCCCACGATACCGCCAAGAATCGCGACGGCATTAAGGCCGATCTGCACAACGGTAAAGAAGGTACCAGGGTTTTCCTGCATTTTCAGGATGCGCTGGGCGTTGATATTGCCGTCGTCGGCAAGCAGCTTAAGTTTGATTTTACGGGAGGCCGCAAGCGAAATCTCCGACAGCGAGAAGAACGCACTTACGGCAATCAGACAAAGTATCAGTAGAATACTGTTTAACATATCTTATCCAGCCATCGGCCAGATCCTCAAGAAGGGAAGGTTGAAAATCCATGTAATACATCAGGTAAACGCCGATCCACAGCGAGTGGACCTGCGATCCAGGGCCTAGTATAGCGTAAGCCGGGGGAGGGCTGCCAGCGTCGCCAGTACAATGTTTAAACAGTAAAGAGCGTGCGCCATTAATCTAATGAGTCCAAATATCAGGCATAGCGCCCTATAAAAAGGGCTTTTTTAAAAGAAACAGAGCAACTAGCTTTATAAAAGCCAGACTGATTTCCCTTCTTAATAATCAATTTATTGTTGAGGTATCGTCATGAGTTCAAATTACTATTCCCAAACGCCTAATTTTGTTAGCGCCTTCTCTGAGGACGTGGATCCGCGTACGCGACTGTTTAGCTTTCAGCACTCGCTGGGGCAGCTTATTGGCAATAATGCGATGGGTCCGGAGTTTAATTTCTCTATAAGCTACTCTGCTACTACCAACGTTGACTATTTTGATTTGGGTATAGGAATACAGTTAGCGCTGACTATTTATGATGCCTCTAGTGCACAGCTTTCATTAGCTTCAGGTGAAAGTTACAAGGTGAATACATCGACAAACCCGCCTTTTGTTGAACAAAATAAAATGCGCACCTTTGATTTTATCCAGACAACTGTCGCGGATGGGAGCACCGGTTATCGGGTAACGGAGCATGATGGCAGCATTACTGATTTAAGCGAGTATGATGAGGGACAATTTGTTCCAATTAGAATGTATACCTCGTTAGGATACTCTTTAAACTTTGACTGGGTATCTACCTCACGGGGGTGGGTACTCGGCTCTATTCGTGATGACAGCAACGTCACTCTTTTAACGCTCGATCATGATTACGGCACATTAACCTTCTATCCAGGCTCCACTGAAGAATATACGCTTACGCTAACTAAAGAGAATGGCTACCTCACTAATATTTCCCACTCAGGGCTGCCTGAAGGTGATTGGCAATATAATTATGCTGATATCGGTATGGGTAATGGGCTTTTGACGCTAGTTGAAACTCGTTCAATTACCGGCTTATTAAAAACTGTCACCTATAATAACGGGCTTCAGGACGGGCTAATGCTCTTTCCCACCGCATCAGGACAGGGTGCGTTACCTGCGGTAACGGAACTGGTTATCTCGCCTGGCTTTGGCCAGCCGGATATGGTTACAACATATACACCAGTTCGCCTCAGGGCTTTCCTAACTACCTGGGATACGACGCCCCACAGGGTGGTAGCTGGGATCCTTCGACTGACTACTCTCTTACTTTGATTGGGCAGGACTATTTCTACTCGACTATCCTGACGCAAACCGACAGTGACGGGCAGGAGATTGTCACAACTTATACCTATAACAACTACCATCTGTTAAGTAAAATGGAAGTCGTTCAGGGCGATACATACTACGCTGCCGAAACTTACTATTACGCTGACGCGTGGCAAGAGGATAATCCCAATACTACTTTTGACGAACTGCCTGCCCAGTATCAATATCCGCTAACTCAAACGTTAACGTGGCGTGACAGCAGCGGCTCACGTAATGAACTCACACAGTACCAGTACGATGATTTTGGTAATCTGACGCAGCAGATCGATCCCGACGGCACGCAGACTGACTACGAGTTTTACAGTGCGGACGGTGAAGCGGATAGCGCCGATGGTTATACGGGTTGTCCTCCTGACCCGCACGGCTTTGCTAATTTAATGAAGAGCAAAAAAGTGACGGCTGCGCCCTCGGATTATGACGATGTTCCTGTTCGGTTAACTTATTATCGTTACGGCTCGCTCGATGCGCTGGACGATAGACCTATGACAACCAGCATTGTTAGCATTAAAGAGTCAATGGTGAAATTAACTGGCGACGACAAACAGCCATTGACTACGCTGGACACGCAATACTATTCAGATGATAAGAATTCCTTAAATTATGGTCGTGTCGCTAATAAGGCTACGACAGTTTATGGTAAAGATTCTAACGGCATCATTAATCCTTATTTAATAAATGAAGAATATGTGTATAGCTTAGAGAATGAGGCTATTCAGAGCGCGTTGACCCTGACAAGTTATGATGGTTTTACGCTAAATGGCGTAACGAAACATTCCTCTTACTCGAATAAAATTATTTCGCTGACGGATTTTAAAGGTACGCCATACACTTATTATTATAATCCTGCTGGTCACTTTTCTAAAATGTACGTACATGAAGGAAATGCCGATGGGTACGAAAGGATTATGCACGCTGATTATGTTATGGATTTTAACGGATCAGGAGGAGTTACTACACTTAGCACAACTTTTACAAACTTTGAAAATAATGTTTCCAGACTTAATTATGATTCTATGGGGAGAGTCATCTCTATTGAAAAAAAAGCCACAGAACAGATTGATGAAGATTTTAGCACGGTGTTATTACGACGCTATGATACGCTTGGGCGTATTGAGTATGAGTCTCTAGTGGATAGCTATCTTGATAGTAACAATACCATACAATCAATGACTATCAATATTGGAACACAGTTTGACGAATGGGGACACCCCTGTGCTCATAATTTTTTCTGCGATAGTAATAGTCCTGATACCAGCGTTTACTTAACGCATGTATCGCAGTTTTTGGTTGTTAAAAATACATATAGTAAAAATATTAAATCTTCTGCCGGGAAAACAGCATCAAACTATCAAATTGTGATGAATAACCAAGACGTATCTGAGTCGGTTACCGTATTTGATGCAGAAGGCAATCAGTATTCCAGCACGCACTCATATTATGATGGTCTCAAGCGACTGCGTCAGTTCAAAGACCAGATGGGTCATCTTACCGTTTATGAATATGATGAGTTCGATCGCATTTATAAAACAACTTATCCTGATGGAACGGTTGTAACTCAGGCTTATGCGCCTCAGTTTAGTCACGCATTAGTAACTAGCGTGACTGTAACTGACTTAGATGGTAAAGATTATCAGATAGGGATTCGAGAGTTCGATGGATTGGGGCGCATCAAGAATTCGACCGTTGGCGGACGTTATGAATCTTATAGCTATACAGACAATACCAACGATCCGCACACGTTTACTGATAGCCTAAATCGAATTTTCACTTATGGTTACGACCCTATGCTGGAAAATGCATTAACTTCCATAGTTGTTGATTATAATGGACAAAAGAGTGAGCAGGGTTATACCTATTTTAAAAATAGTGGACTGCTTGAAACCGCTACCGAATCCGGTCAAGGGGAGAATTCTTATACATGGTATTCATCAGGGCAGGTTTCTACGGAAACCGTTACTAACAATATTGGGAGTAAAACGCCCTCCTTCACCTGGAGCGTATTAAATAAGCCTGTAAGCTATATCGATATTACTGGTAATTCGCAGTGGACAGATTACTTCACGTCAGGAAAAGACGCAGCTAAAACTGAAACGATTAGCGATCCTGTTGTCACAATCACTTTTACCTATGATGATTTTGGGCGACTGGAGACCCAAACGACGGAATCCATAGACGGAAGCGCGACTCTTGAGACGAAAATTCTCTACGATGACTATGGTCGGGAACAGACTCGCATACTTACACCCGGTACTGGAGATGTTATTACGATTACAACTGGATACCAGGAAAATAACCAGATTACCCACTATAAAGTCGAGCAGGGAATAGAGACGCTTAGTGATAATACTTATCACTATGACCCACGTAACAGACTTAATAGGCATGAGTGTAGCGGCAGTTCTCTTCCAAAAGATGGTTACGGACAGGCATTCACTTCTCAGGAATTTGAATATGATAGTCTGAATAATATACTGACTTGTACCACAGTCAATGAAAATGGCATGACCGATACTGCAAAATTTACCTATTTAAACAGTGATGACCCTACCCAACTTACCACAATTGAGCACAGTGGAAACCCGGCTTATCCACCCATTATCAATTTGAGCTACTATGATGATGGGCAGCTTCAATATGACGAAGCTGGGCGTACTTTAACCTATGATGCATCGGGACGTTTATTTAGCATTAATACCCCTGAAGGTGCGCAGGCAAGCTATGGCTATAACGCTTTGCACCAGCTCGTCTACCAGTCAATAAACAGTAATGAGCAGTACCTCTACTATTGTGAATCTCAATTAGTTAATCAGGTTCGCCAAAGCGAGCAACAGCAGGATCGAATTATTTCTGGCCTGGCAGGTAATGCTGCGGTAAGCCACGAGGAGCTGTAGGAATATTATTAATGATATATTCAATCATTGGAGTGTAAACTATGTCTTTACAACTGATTGGCACCAACCAGAAAAACAGCACGCTGTTGGCTTGTGATGGCAACACACAGCAAGTTAACTTTTATTCTTCTTTTGGTAACGTAAACAGTGTACAGAATGGTCAACTGCCAGGTTTTAACGGCGAGCGACCAGATCCCTTTACTGGTGTTTCGCATTTAGGTAACGGCTATCGCGCCTATAATCCTATTCTAATGCGGTTTAACTGCCCTGACAATCAAAGCCCATTTGGCGTAGGGGGGATTAACCCTTACGCCTACTGTGAAAACGATCCGCTCAATTTCACCGACCCAAGTGGGCATGGAATAATAACATTAGCGATAAGAGCACTCCGGACTGTTTTTAAAGTTGTGAAAGTTTTGGCAAAGGTTATCGCGAAAACATCTCGTGTCATAACTGGTTTATCACAGATAGGAAAAATCGCAACCGGATTATCGGCTTATTCTGTTGCAAACAGAAACCCTGAAGCTGCAGTTAAATTAGCCCATGCCAGCTCTGCATTTGGATGGATTAATGTAGGAGCAGGATTTATCTCTAGTGTGGATGATGTTTACGGATCAATAAAAAGATTTAAAGAATATAGAGAGTTGAGTAAAGAACTGAGCCAAATACTTTCTGAGTCAATAACTGGAATAGATGAACTCGGTGCGGAAAATGGAAGTCTGGCCAGAGAGGCATCTGAGGCTATGAGCACGGTGTCTCATGATTACGAAGGCGTTGAAAATATTATAGAATCCGCCCCTGAAAAAAGCGTTAGAAGGCCGCGACTGCCATCTGTGGATAGGATGGATGTAGAAGAGGCTTCTCGCTTAGTCCTCCAGGTTATTGATAGTGCATCGCATACGGCCTCTGTAGCTTTAAAATCTGCCAGTAGTGCGATGAAGAAAAAAAACCCGGACATGTCGGAAAAATTGAAAATTTCATCAATGATAGTTGGGGAAATAGGTATCATTGCTTCCGTGCCTAAAACAATTGGAATACTTAAAAAAGCGGCAAAAAAAGAAGGGACAATCATTATCACTAACCGAAGAGTGTACTCATCTGAAGATATAGAGGTAACTTTACCCAGATATACCAGACTTGACTCGTCCTCTGCTTAAATCTCATTGAAACGCGCTAACACAAAGTAGCATAATCGATTAACTTATTTATATCATCATTGTTAAACGTGTTGCTGGCCCATGGGCCAGCAACTTAAATTATATCGATATCAACCCATCTTCTGCGGCGGCAGACACACGCCAATTCCACCGATCCCGCAGTACCCGTACGGGTTCTTATGCAGATACTGCTGGTGATCGTCCTCGGCATAGTAGAACGGGCCAGCGGTTTTGATCTCGGTAGTCACGGTGCGATCGTCCCCGGCGGCGCGCATCGCCTCCTGGAAGCGGGCCAGGCTCGCCTTCGCGGCAGCGTCCTGCTCCGGCGTCAGCGGATAGATGGCCGAGCGGTACTGCGTGCCGTGGTCGTTGCCCTGGCGCATGCCCTGGGCCGGATCGTGGTTCTCCCAAAAGACCTGTAAAAGCTGCTCGTAGCTAATCACGCTCGGGTCATAGACCACGCGCACGGCTTCGGCATGGCCAGTCTGGCCAGAGCACACTTCGCGATAGGTGGGGTTTGGCGTATAGCCGCCCGCATAGCCTGCCGCAGTGCTATAGACGCCAGGCAGCACCCAGAACAGGCGCTCCACGCCCCAGAAGCAGCCCATCGCAAACAGCGCGGTCTCCATCCCTTCCGGAACATGGGTCATTGAGTGTTCGTTAACGGCATGCAGGCTGGCAACCGGCATGGGTGTATTGCGTCCTGGCAATGCATCCGCTTGAGTAACAAGGTGTTTTTTATCAAATAGACTCACGGTGTGGCCTCCCAGGAACAGATATGTGATCGAGGTTGTAACGCAGCGTTGAATTGAACACAATAAATGCTGCAAATACGGCTAGATTTAAACATTAAGAAATATTGGGCTAGCCAGCCATTTTTCAACCCACTATGGTGGGTATTTGTTAAGCCGGGGAGCGGCATTTCGGTTTCCTTACCTCAGGAAGCCTGATATTCAGGAGAGAACGTGCCACACATCCGACTGATAGGTTTTGCCACTCTGCTGCTGGCAAGCGGGACGGCCTTAGCGGCAAACGTTCGTTTGCAGGTGGAGGGGTTAACGGGTGCGCTGCAAAAAAACGTCCGCGCCCAGCTCTCGACCATTGAGAGCGACGAAGTGACTGCGGATCAGCGTTTCCGCGCCCGCGTTGATGATGCTATCCGCGATGGATTAAAAGCGCTGGGCTACTATGAGCCAACTATCGATTTTGAACTGCGTCCACCGCCGGCGAAAGGTCGCCAGGTATTGATTGCCCGCGTCTCGCCCGGCACGCCTGTGCGCGTAGGGGGAACGGATGTGATCCTGCGCGGCGGGGCGCGCACCGACAGTGACTACCTCGATCTGCTAAAAACCCGTCCGGCGATCGGCACGGTACTGAATCACAACGACTATGACAGCTTTAAAAAGGGCCTTACCAGCGTTGCGCTGCGCAAAGGCTACTTCGACAGCGCCTTCAACAAAAGTCAGCTCGGCATCGCACTCGACCGCCATCAGGCCTTCTGGGATATCGACTACGACAGCGGGCAGCGCTACCGCTTCGGCAAGGTGACCTTTGAAGGCTCGCAGATCCGCGACGAATATCTGCAAAACCTGGTACCCTTCAAAGAGGGTGACGAGTACCAGACTAAAGATCTGGCGGAGCTGAACCGTCGTCTCTCCGCCACCGGCTGGTTTAACTCGGTGATTGTTGCCCCAGAGTTTGAAAAATCCCGCAAGACCAAGGTGCTACCGCTGCACGGCGTAGTCTCGCCGCGGACGCAGAATACGATTGAGACCGGGGTAGGCTACTCCACCGACGTTGGGCCACGCGTGAAGGCCACCTGGCGTAAGCCGTGGATCAACTCCTACGGCCACAGCTTTACCACCACCACCAGCATCTCGGCACCGGAGCAGCAGCTCGACTTTAGCTACAAGATGCCGCTGCTGAAAAACCCGCTGGAGCAGTACTACCTGGTGCAGGGCGGCTTTAAGCGTACCGATCTCAACGATACCGAGGCGGACTCCACTACTCTGGCGCTCTCCCGCTACTGGGATCTCTCCAGCGGCTGGCAGCGCGCCATTAACCTGCGCTGGAGCCTGGATCACTTTACCCAAGGGAGCGTGACCAACACCACGATGCTGCTCTATCCGGGGGTGATGATCAGCCGGACCCGCTCCCGGGGCGGCCTGATGCCGACCTGGGGTGACTCCCAGCGCTACTCCATCGACTATTCAAATACCGCCTGGGGTTCCGACGTCGACTTCTCCGTATTCCAGGCGCAGAACGTCTGGATCCGCACCCTCTACGATCGCCATCGCTTTGTGGTGCGCGGCAACCTCGGCTGGATTGAAACCGGCGACTTCGACCGGGTGCCGCCGGATCTGCGCTTCTTCGCCGGGGGCGATCGCAGCATCCGTGGCTATAAATACAAATCGATTTCACCAGAGGATGAAGAAGGCAAGCTGAAGGGGGCCTCGAAGCTGGCAACCGGCTCGCTTGAGTATCAGTATAACGTCACCGGCAAGTGGTGGGGCGCGGCCTTCGTCGACAGCGGCGAGGCGGTGAGCGACATCCGTCGCAGCGACTTTAAAACCGGCGCGGGCGTGGGCGTGCGTTGGGAGTCGCCGGTCGGGCCGGTGAAGCTCGACTTTGCTCTGCCCATCGCGGACGACGACAAACACGATCTACAGTTCTACATCGGTCTGGGGCCTGAATTATGAGTTTATGGAAGAAGATAAGCCTCGGAGTGGTGGTGTTTATTGTGCTGCTGCTGGGGGCGGTGGCGTTCCTGGTGGGCACCACCAGCGGGCTGCATATTCTGTTCAAGGCCGCCAACCGCTGGGTACCGGGGCTGGAGATTGGTCAGGTTACTGGCGGCTGGCGCGATCTGACCCTACGCAATATTCGCTACGACCAGCCCGGCGTGGCGGTTAACGCAGGGGAGATTCACCTCGAGGTAAAGCTTGCCTGCCTGCGGGACAGCAGCCTGTGCGTTAACGATCTGGCGCTAAAAGATATTAACGTGACGGTAGATAGCAGCAAAATGCCGCCTGCCGCTCAGGTAGAAGAGGAGGATAGCGGGCCGCTCGATCTCTCCACCCCGTATCCGATTACCCTCAGCCGCGTGGCGCTGAACAACGTCAATATCAAGATCGATAACACCACCGTCTCGGTGATGGACTTCACTACCGGTCTGGACTGGCAGGAGAAAAACCTGACCGTTAAGCCGACCTCGCTGCAGGGGCTGCTGATCGCCCTGCCGAAGGTGGCCGACGTGGCCCAGGAGCAGATCGTCGAGCCGAAGATCGAGCAGCCGAGGCCTGAGGAGAAGCCGCTCGGTGAAACGCTGAAGGATCTCTTCTCTAAGCCGGTGCTGCCGGAAATGACCGACGTCCACCTGCCGCTTAACCTCAATATCGAAGAGTTTCGCGGCGAGCAGCTGCGCCTCACCGGCGATAACGATATCCTGGTACGCAGCCTGCTGCTGAAGGTAAGCAGCATCGATGGCAATACCACCCTCGACACTCTTGATATCGACTCTAACCAGGGTACGGTCAACGCCAGCGGCACGGCGCAGCTGAGCAACAACTGGCCGGTGGATATCACCCTTAACAGCACCCTTAACGTCGATCCGCTTAAGGGCGAGAAGGTGAAGCTGAAGATCGGCGGCGCGCTGCGCGAGACCCTCGACGTGGGCGTTAACCTCTCCGGTCCGGTGGACATGGTGCTGCGGGCGAAGACGCAGCTGGCGGAGGCGGGGCTGCCCCTGAACCTGGACATCATCAGCGAGCAGCTCTACTGGCCCTTTACCGGCGAGCGGCAGTACCAGGCGGACGATCTGCGGCTGAAGCTGAGCGGTAAGATGACCGACTACACCCTTTCGTTCCGCACGGCGGTGAAAGGACAGCAGGTTCCGCCTGCGACCATTACGCTGGATGCGAAAGGTAACGAGCAGCAGATCAATCTCGACAAGCTGACCGTCGCCGCGCTGGAGGGCAAAACCGAGCTGAAGGCGCTGCTCGACTGGCAGCAGGCGATCAGCTGGCGTGGGGAGCTGACGCTCAACGGCATCAATACCGCTAAAGAGGTGCCCGACTGGCCGTCGAAGCTCAACGGTCTGATCAAAACCCGCGGTAGCCTCTACGGCGGCAGCTGGCAGATGGAAGTGCCGGAGATGAAAATCACCGGCAACGTCAAGAACAACAGGGTAAATGTCAACGGTTCGCTCAAGGGCAATAGCTATATGCAGTGGACCGTGCCGGGTCTGCATCTTGAACTGGGGCGCAACAGCGCCGACGTGAAAGGCGAGCTGGGCGTGAAAGCGCTGAACCTTGATGCCAACATCGACGCGCCGGGGCTGGATAACGCTCTCCCGGGCCTGGGCGGCACGGCGAAGGGGTTAGTGAAGGTGCGCGGCACGGTGGACGCGCCGCAGGTGCAGGCGGATATCACCGCCAATAATCTGCGCTGGCAGGAGCTATCCATCGCCCGCGTGCGCGTTGAGGGTGACGTAAAATCTACCGACCAGATCGCCGGTAACCTCACCGCTCGCGTGGAGCGTATTGTGCAGCCGGGCGTTAACCTGAGCCTGGTGACGCTGGATGCCAAAGGCAGCGAGAAGCAGCATGAGCTGAACCTGCGAGCGCAGGGCGAGCCGGTCTCCGGCCAGCTGCGGCTGGCGGGCAGCTTTGACCGCGCCAACCAGCGCTGGAAAGGTACCCTGAGCGATACGCGCTTTGCTACCCCGGTCGGGCCGTGGTCGCTGAACCGCGCCATCGCCCTGGACTACCGCGGCGAGGAGCAGAAGGTAAGCATCGGGCCACACTGCTGGACGAACCCGAACGCCGAGCTATGCGTACCTCAGACCGTGGACGCAGGCGCTGAGGGGCGGGCGGTGGTGAACCTGAACCGCTTCGACCTGGCGATGCTGAAGCCCTTTATGCCGGATACCACCCAGGCCAGCGGATCGTTTAGCGGCCGGGCGGACGTCAGCTGGGATACCACTAAACCAGGCCTGCCGCAGGGTGAAGTGACCCTGGCCGGGCGTAACGTGCAGGTAACGCAGACCGTCAATGATGCGCCGCTGCGGGTGGCGTTTGATACGCTCAACCTCAACGCGAAGCTGCGCGATAACCGGGCCGATCTCGGCTGGATGATGCGCCTCACCAATAACGGCCAGTTTGACGGCCAGGTGCAGGTCACCGATCCGCAGGGGCAGCGTAACCTCGGCGGCACGGTCAACATCCGCAACTTCTCCGTCGCGATGATCAACGCCATCTTCTCTCGTGGTGAGAAGGCAGCGGGGACCCTCAATGCGAATCTGCGGCTGGCGGGTAACGTGCAAAGCCCGCAGCTGTTTGGTCAGATGGGGCTGAACGGCGTAGATATCGATGCCAACTTTATGCCGTTTGAGATGCAGCCCAGCCAGCTGGCGATGAACTTCAACGGCCAAAGCTCCACGCTACAGGGTGTGGTGCGGACCCGACAGGGCGAGATCAACCTGAGCGGCAACGCCGACTGGAGCCAGATCGATAACTGGCGCGCGCGGATCGCGGCGAAGGGGAGCCGGGTACGCATTACCGTTCCACCGATGGTACGCCTGGATGCCTCCCCGGATGTGGTATTCGAAGCCACGCCGCAGCTCTTCACCCTCGACGGCAGCATTGACGTGCCCTGGGCGCGTATTGTGGTTCACGAAGTACCAGAGAGCGCAGTGGGGGTCTCCAGCGACGAAGTGATGCTCAACAGCCAGCTGCAGCCGGAGGAGCCGCAGAGCGCGGGCATCCCGATTAACAGTAATTTGACCGTTCACGTGGGCAATAACGTACGTCTGGACGCGTTTGGCTTAAAAGCACGCTTAACGGGCGATCTTAAAGTTGCTCAAGATAAACAAGGACTTGGGTTAAACGGGCAGATTAATATTCCCGAAGGACGCTTCCACGCGTACGGTCAGGATTTGATTGTGCGCAAAGGTGAGTTATTGTTCTCGGGTCCGCCGGATCAACCTTTGCTTAATATCGAAGCGATCCGTAACCCGGAATCCACCGAAAACGACGTGATTGCCGGTGTGCGTGTGACCGGAACCGCCGACGAACCGAAGGCGGAGATCTTCTCTGACCCGGCGATGTCGCAGCAGGAGGCGCTCTCTTATCTGCTTCGCGGTCAGGGGTTAGATAGCACGCAGAGTGACAGCGCAGCGATGACGTCGGCGCTGGTGGGCCTGGGCGTTGCCCAGAGCGGACAGGTTGTGGGTCGAATCGGCGAGACCTTTGGCGTTAGCAATCTGGCACTGGACACGCAGGGCGTAGGTGACTCCTCCCAGGTGGTGGTCAGCGGCTATGTTCTGCCGGGATTGCAGGTGAAGTATGGCGTGGGTATTTTTGACTCTCTGGCGACGCTCACGTTACGCTATCGCCTGATGCCTAAGCTATATCTGGAAGCGGTGTCTGGCGTAGACCAGGCACTAGATCTGCTCTATCAGTTTGAGTTTTAGCAATGCGAATATTTGTTTACGGCAGTTTACGACGCAAGCAAGGTAACAGTCACTGGATGACTAACGCTCAATGGTTGGGCGATCACAGCGTTGAGGATTATCAACTCTACAGTCTGGGGCACTACCCAGGTGCGGTGCCCGGTCCGGGCCATGTGCTGGGTGAGGTTTACCGTATTGACGCTGAGACCCTGGCCGAGCTGGATGAGCTCCGCACCGCTGGCGGGGAGTACAAGCGTCAATTGATTCAGACACCGTACGGCAGTGCATGGATGTATGTGTACCAGCTTTCGGTGGATGAACACACGCGGATAGAGACCGGGAACTGGTTAGACAGGGATCGGGATTAACAGCAGCGCCACCTTCGGGTGGCGCTGTTTTTATCCATAAAAAACACCGCCTTTAGGGCGGTGTTTCTGTTCTACTTGCGGGTAGAGATTACTTCTTCGCAGCGCGTTCGAAAGAGGCCACGATTTCTGCTTTCGCGGCTTCGGCGTTATCCCAGCCGTCTACCTTAACCCATTTGCCTTTCTCGAGATCTTTGTAGTGCTCGAAGAAGTGGGTGATCTGCGCTTTCAGCAGCTCTGGCAGGTCGTTCACATCTTTGATGTGATCGTACTCTTTGCTCAGCTTGGTGTGCGGAACCGCAACCAGCTTGGCATCTTCGCCCGCTTCGTCGGTCATCTTCAGCACGCCAACCGGACGGCAGCGAACCACTGAACCCGGCTGCAGCGGGTACGGGGTCGGGACCAGCACGTCAACCGGGTCACCGTCCAGAGAGAGGGTGTGGTTGATGTAGCCGTAGTTGCACGGATAGAACATCGCGGTAGACATGAAACGGTCAACGAACAGCGCGCCCGTGTCCTTGTCGATTTCGTATTTGATCGGATCGGCGTTCGCCGGGATCTCGATAACAACGTAGATGTCTTCTGGCAGATCTTTACCCGCCGGTACGTTCAGTAAGCTCATGTTTGTTTCCTTTAAAATGTGTGGCAAACAAGTGCCGGGTATTATAGCCAACTCACGCCGAAAGTCTTCGCCTGTTTTCGTTTTCACTTCGCCGATCGCGCGTTTATCAGACCATTCAGATGACCGAAAAGTACATAACCTCAGCCGCATTTTTCATAGCTAAATGAAAGCGATTACAAACTTGTGATTAACGTTTTATTTACTTTTTTGAAGTGTGATGTAACGCAATTCGTTACATATTCCATTCGCTATAGTCTCTTCGCGAACATCTTTTAGCCAAACAATAATCACCCCTACGAGGACGTTATTATGTGGAAGCGCTTACTTCTGGTCACAGCAGTCTCAGCAGCCATGTCGTCTATGGCAATGGCAGCCCCGTTAACCGTCGGTTTTTCGCAGGTCGGCTCCGAGTCCGGCTGGCGTGCCGCTGAAACCAACGTCGCGAAAAGCGAAGCCGAGAAACGCGGCATTACGCTGAAAGTCGCCGACGGTCAGCAAAAACAGGAGAACCAGATCAAGGCGGTGCGCTCGTTCATCGCTCAGGGTGTGGATGCCATCTTCATTGCTCCGGTGGTGGCGACCGGCTGGGAGCCGGTGCTAAAAGAGGCTAAAGACGCCGAGATCCCGGTGATCCTCCTTGACCGTTCCATTGATGTGAAAGATAAGTCGCTCTACATGACCACCGTTACCGCTAATAACGTGCTGGAAGGCCAGCTGATCGGCGAGTGGCTGATTAAAACCGTTGGCGATAAGCAGTGTAACGTCGTTGAATTGCAGGGCACGGTAGGGGCGAGCGTGGCGATTGACCGTAAAAAAGGGTTCGCTGACGCCATCGCCAAAGCGCCTAATATTAAAATCATTCGCTCCCAGTCCGGCGACTTTACCCGCAGTAAAGGTAAAGAGGTGATGGAGAGCTTTATCAAAGCTGAAAATAACGGCAAGAATATCTGCATGGTTTATGCCCATAACGACGATATGGTCATCGGTGCTATTCAGGCCATTAAAGAGGCGGGCCTGAAGCCAGGCAAAGATATTCTGACCGGTTCCATTGACGGCGTGCCGGATATTTTCAAAGCGATGATTGACGGTGAAGCCAACGCCAGCGTCGAGCTGACGCCAAATATGGCTGGCCCGGCCTTTGATGCGCTGGAGAAATTCAAAAAAGACGGCACCCAGCCTGAGAAAATGACCATGACCAAATCGACGCTCTACCTGCCGGATACGGCGAAAGAAGAGCTCGAGAAGAAGAAAAATATGGGCTACTGAGCCTGAGCGTCATGGGCCATGTTAAACATGGTTTTGTAGGCCTGATAAGCGTAGCGCCATCAGGCAATGCCGCGCCGGATGTCGACGCAGGCGTCTTATCCGGCCTACAGGGTGCTGCGGCATCACGTATCAGGTTCGTTTCGGGGAGGCCATCATGACCACCGACCAACACCAGGAAATTCTCAGTACCGAGGGGCTTAGCAAATTTTTCCCCGGCGTAAAGGCGCTTGATAACGTCAACTTCAGCCTGCGCCGGGGCGAAATTATGGCCCTCCTCGGAGAAAACGGGGCCGGTAAATCGACGCTCATCAAGGCGCTGACCGGCGTCTATCATGCCGATCGCGGCGTTATTCGCCTCGAAGGGCAGGAGATCTCGCCTAAAAATACCGCCCATGCCCAGCAGCTGGGCATCGGGACGGTCTATCAGGAAGTTAACCTGCTGCCGAACATGTCGGTGGCGGATAACCTGTTCATCGGCCGTGAGCCACGGCGCTTTGGCTTTCTTCAGCGCAAAGAGATGGAGCGGCGCGCCACCGCGTTGATGGCCTCCTACGGCTTCTCCCTCGACGTGCGCGAGCCGCTGAACCGCTTTTCGGTGGCGATGCAGCAGATTGTCGCCATCTGTCGGGCTATCGACCTCTCGGCGAAGGTATTGATCCTCGACGAGCCTACCGCCAGCCTCGATACGCAGGAGGTGGCGATGCTCTTCACCCTGATGCGCCAGCTGCGCGCTCAAGGGGTAAGCCTGATCTTCGTTACCCACTTTCTCGATCAGGTGTACGAGGTGAGCGATCGCATCACCGTCCTGCGCAACGGCGGCTTTGTCGGCTGTCGCGAAACCCGCGAGCTGCCGCAGATCGAGCTGGTGAAAATGATGCTGGGGCGCGAGCTGGAGACCAACGCCCTGCAACGGGCGGGTCGGACGCTGCTCAGCGACAAGCCGGTGGCCGCCTTTACTGACTTTGGTAAGAAGGGAACCATCGCGCCCTTTAGCTTCGAAGTGCGTCCCGGTGAGATCGTTGGCCTCGCCGGGCTGTTAGGCTCCGGGCGGACCGAAACCGCCGAGGTAATCTTCGGCATCAAGCCCGCCGACAGCGGTAGCGCCACGATCAAAGGCAAACCGCAGACGCTGCGCTCGCCGCATCAGGCATCGTGCCTGGGGATCGGTTTCTGTCCGGAGGATCGCAAAACCGACGGTATTATTGCCGCGGCCTCAGTGCGGGAAAATATCATTCTCGCTCTGCAGGCCCAGCGCGGCTGGCTGCGGCCTATTCCCCGCCGGGAGCAGAATGAGATCGCCGAGCGCTTTATTCGCCAGCTGGGTATTCGCACCCCCAGCGCCGAGCAGCCGATTGAGTTTCTCTCCGGCGGCAACCAGCAGAAGGTGTTGCTCTCCCGCTGGCTGCTGACCAAACCCCAGTTCCTGATCCTCGACGAGCCGACACGCGGCATCGACGTGGGGGCGCATGCCGAAATCATCCGGCTTATCGAAACCCTGTGCGCCGACGGCTTAGCGCTGCTGGTGATCTCCTCCGAGCTGGAGGAGCTGGTCGGCTATGCCGATCGGGTGATCATCATGCGCGACCGCAAGCAGGTGGCAGAGATCCCGCTCGCAGAACTTTCGGTTCCGGCGATCATGAATGCCATTGCGGCATAAGGAGTAGAGTGTGATGCCCCGTTCCCTTCCGCAAACCGGCCAGCCGAAGCGGCGCATAAGCTGGCCGACGGGTATGCCGCAGCTGGTGGCGCTGATCCTGGTGCTGGTGGTTGATAGCCTGGTTGCGCCGCATTTTTTCCAGATCGTTCTGCAGGATGGGCGGCTGTTCGGCAGCCCCATCGACATTCTTAATCGCGCCGCACCGGTCGCGCTGCTGGCGATCGGCATGACGCTGGTGATCGCCACCGGTGGGATCGACCTCTCCGTGGGGGCCATTATGGCCATCGCCGGGGCGACGGCGGCCTCAATGACCGTTGCCGGACATAGCCTGCCGATTGTGCTGCTGGCGGCAATCGGCAGCGGCGTGCTGGCCGGACTGTGGAACGGCGTGCTGGTAGCCATTCTCAAGATCCAGCCCTTTGTCGCCACCCTGATACTCATGGTCGCCGGGCGCGGCGTGGCGCAGCTGATCACCTCCGGGCAGATCGTCACCTTTAACGCGCCCAGCCTCTCCTGGCTTGGCAGCGGATCGCTGCTGCTCTTCCCGACACCGGTGATTATCGCTCTGGTAACGCTGATTGTGTTCTGGCTCTTCACCCGCAAGACGGCGCTGGGCATGTTTATCGAAGCGGTGGGGATCAACATCCGCGCGGCGAAAAACGCCGGGGTGAATACCCGGGTGGTGGTAATGCTGACCTACGTGCTGAGCGGTATCTGTGCCGCCATTGCTGGCATCATCGTCACGGCGGATATTCGCGGGGCGGATGCCAATAACGCCGGACTGTGGCTGGAGCTGGACGCCATCCTCGCGGTGGTGATCGGTGGTGCGTCATTGATGGGCGGACGCTTCAACCTGCTGCTGTCGGTGGTAGGGGCGCTAATTATCCAGGGGATGAATACCGGGATCCTGCTGTCAGGCTTCCCGCCGGAGCTAAACCAGGTCGTGAAGGCCATTGTCGTGATGTGCGTGCTGATTGTACAGTCGCCGCGCTTTATCGACCTGATTAAGAGGAGCCGTGGTCATGATAAAACGTAACCTGCCGCTGATGATCACGCTCGGCGTGTTCGTGCTCGGCTATCTCTACTGCCTGACCCAGTTTCCCGGCTTTGCCTCGACGCGGGTTATCTGCAACATTCTGACCGATAACGCCTTTCTGGGTATCATCGCCGTCGGCATGACCTTTGTGATCCTCTCCGGCGGCATCGACCTGTCGGTGGGGTCGGTGATCGCCTTTACCGGCGTCTTTCTGGCAAAGGCAATCGGCTTCTGGGGGATCTCACCTCTGCTGGCCTTCCCGCTGGTGCTGGTGATGGGCTGCGCCTTCGGTGCCTTTATGGGCCTGCTGATCGACGCCCTGAAGATCCCGGCGTTTATCATCACCCTCGCCGGGATGTTCTTCCTGCGCGGCGTCAGCTATCTGGTTTCTGAAGAGTCGATCCCGATTAACCATCCGATCTACGACACCCTCTCCAGCCTGGCGTGGAAAATTCCCGGCGGCGGTCGCCTGAGCGCGATGGGGCTGCTGATGCTGGGCGTGGTGGTGATAGGCATCTTCCTCGCCCACCGCACGCGCTTCGGCAACCAGGTCTATGCTATTGGCGGCAGCGCCACCTCGGCCAACCTGATGGGCATCTCTACCCGCAGCACAACGATTCGTATCTATATGCTCTCTACCGGGCTGGCAACGCTGGCGGGCATTGTCTTCTCCATCTACACCCAGGCGGGCTATGCCCTGGCGGGGGTAGGGGTGGAGCTGGACGCCATCGCCTCGGTGGTAATTGGCGGTACCCTGCTCAGCGGCGGCGTTGGCACCGTATTAGGCACGCTGTTTGGCGTGGCGATCCAGGGGCTGATCCAGACCTACATTAACTTCGACGGCACGCTCAGCTCGTGGTGGACCAAAATCGCCATCGGCATTCTGCTGTTTATCTTTATTGCCCTGCAACGCGGCCTGACGGTGCTGTGGGAGAACCGCCAGAACTCTCCGGTGACGCGGGTAAGCATTCCGGCAACGAAGCCATAACTTTTTGATATGACTAAAAAATAACTAAAGCTTTCCCGGTAGCGGTCGATAACTGTTCGAATCAGCGCTATTCACGCTACGAAGTCTCTCTGCTACCGGGATCACCATCATGCTTAGAACGCTTTCGATTCGCACAGGCCTGCTCTCCTTGCTGGCCGTAATGACGTTACTCCTCCTTCTGGTCAGCGGCATCGGTATTTATGCCCTGAGCCAAAGCTCCTCCTCGCTACAGCGTATTAATCACCTTCAGGGTGAGCAGATGGCGCGCCTCAACGAGGGCTACACCCTGATCCTGCGCGCGCGTAACGAGGCCGGACAGGCGGTGCGTATGATGGAGGTCGGGCTGCTGGACGACGCGGGTAAGTCTGTCAAAAACATCAATAGCGAGGTCGCGCAGGCCCAGAAAGGGTTGCAGGCGACCATCGACGCAGGCGTAGAGGACGAGAGCGGCCAGGCGCTGCTGGCAGCGGTGGCCAAAAGCTATCAGGTCTATACTGCCCAGGGCATTGTTCCTATGCTGACCGCGCTCAATCAGCAGAGCGCGGACGACTACTACTCCCTGCTGGAGAATCAGCTGGTGCCGGTATCGCGCCAGTTTGATAACGATATGCAGGCCTTTATGAAGTGGGGCGAGGCGCGCGGCAAAGCGGAAGTAGACGCGGTGCAGGCGAGTAAAAAACGGGTGATGGCGTTGATCGTCATCGCCGCGCTGGTGACCGCAGGCATCATTGTTCTGGCATGGCTGGCGCTGCGTCATATGCTGCTCAGGCCGCTGAATGCCTCTATCCAGCAGCTGGAGCAGGTGGCAGAGGGTAATCTGACCTCCACCCAGGTCGATGTCGCCAGCAAAGAGTTCTCCCGCCTCAACGCCGCGATTGAGAACATGCGCCACGCTCTGGTGAGTTCGGTGACCCGCGTCCGCGACGCCAGTGCGCAGATCGATACCGGCAGCCGGGAGTTGACCGCCGGTAACGTCGATCTGGCCCAGCGCACCGAGTCCACCGCCTCCTCCCTTGAGCAGACTGCCGCCAGCATGGAGCAGATCACCGCCACGGTGAAGCAGAACGCCGCCAACGCCGAGCAGGCGCACCAGCTGGCGAAGACGGTCTCCGATACCGCCGATCGCGGCAGCGAAATGGTCTGCTACGTTATCGAGAAGATGCAGGATATCTCCGGCAGCTCGGCGCGTATCGCCGACATTCTTAGCGTGATCGACGGCATCGCCTTCCAGACCAATATCCTGGCCCTTAACGCTTCGGTAGAAGCGGCGCGGGCGGGAGAGCAGGGGCGTGGCTTTGCCGTGGTGGCGGGCGAGGTGCGTAACCTGGCGAGCCGCAGCGCCGATGCGGCGAAAGAGATCCGTACCCTGATTACCGACTCGCAGACTCACGTTGGCGAGGGCAGCAATCTGGCGATGCAGGCCGGAGAGACGATGGATGAGATCGCCAGCGAAGTGACGCGTATGACGAAGCTGATGCGGGAGATTGCCAACGCGTCCCACGAGCAGAGCCGGGGCATTGAGCAGGTGAATATTGCGGTGAACCAGATGGATGAGACCGCCCAGCAGAATGCGGCGCTGGTGCAGCAATCCTCTGCTGCGACCCACTCGCTGGAGCAACAGTCCCGCGAACTGTTAGCCGCCATGGCCTCGTTTCGTCTGCAGGCCGCAGGCTAACGCAACTTACCCTCTCCAGGCGGAGAGGGTAACACTCCTGCGTTTTAAGCGTCCGGGAACTCGCGCATAAAGCGCTCTACGTCCTCGACCATTGCGTTGGTACCGACGAAGAACGGACGGCGCTGGTGCAGCGACTCCGGAATAATATCCAGAATACGCTCTTTACCGTCGCTCGCCTTACCGCCCGCCTGCTCGGCCAGGAAGGCCATCGGGTTGCACTCGTACAGCAGACGCAGCTTGCCTTCCGGGTGGGTTGCAGTGCTCGGGTAGAGGTAGATCCCGCCCTTCACCAGGTTGCGGTGGAAGTCTGCCACCAGCGAGCCGATGTAGCGCGAGGTGTAGGGGCGGTGCGTGATCTTATCTTCTTCCTGGCAGAACTTGAGGTACTTCTTCACGCCCTGCGGGAACTTGATATAGTTGCCTTCGTTAATGGAGTAGGTGTTACCCAGCTCAGGGAACTGCATGCGCTCCTGGCAGAGGGCGAAGACGCCGAGGGAAGGATCGTAGGTGAAGGCGTGCACGCCGCAGCCGGTGGTGTAGACCATAATGGTCGAGGAGCCGTAGAGCACGTAGCCTGCGGCAACCTGTTTGTTGCCCGGCTGCAGGAAGTCTTCCACGGTGACCGGGGTGCCTACCGGCGTGACGCGGTGGTAGATAGAGAAGATGGTGCCAACGGAGACGTTAACGTCAATGTTGGAGGAGCCATCCAGCGGATCCATGAGAACCACGTACTTCGCGTGCTCGTAGCCGTCAAAAACAACGATCTCGTCCTCTTCCTCTGACGCGATACCGGCCACGATATTCCGCGCGCGCAGCGCCGCCTTCAGTTTCTCATTCGCGAACAGATCGAGCTTTTGCTGTACCTCGCCCTGCACGTTTTCGGCCCCGCTGGCCCCCAGAATATCGACCAGCCCCGCTTTATTGATATCGCGGTGGATGATTTTGGCGCCCAGCTTTATCGCCGACAGGAGCGAGGTCAGTTCCCCGGTAGCATGAGAGAAATCATGCTGCTTCTCGACGATAAATTCACCTAACGTTTTCATAACACTTTCCCTGCAATTAATGTGGAGTAAAGCGACTGTAGCAATACTAACAAAGATCTAAATTAATGCGCACAGGTGAATCGCGCCAGCAATAGTGAGATTCCGCTTAAATGCATTTCTCTGTGCCGGACATGGGGGTAATATGAGCGCCAGTTAAAAGAAGGACAGACGTATGCGCATTCATATTTTAGGAATTTGTGGAACCTTCATGGGCGGGCTGGCGCTGCTGGCGCGTGCTTTAGGTCATGAAGTAACGGGATCGGACGCCAATGTGTATCCGCCGATGAGCACCCTGCTGGAGAAGCAGGGCATCTCCTTAATTCAGGGTTACGACGCCAGCCAGCTCGATCCGGCCCCGGATCTGGTGATTATTGGTAACACCATGACGCGGGGAAATCCGTGCGTTGAGGCGGTGCTGGAGAAGAGCATCCCTTATATGTCCGGTCCGCAGTGGCTGCACGACTTTGTCCTGCGCGACCGCTGGGTGCTGGCGGTAGCCGGTACCCACGGTAAAACCACCACCGCGGGCATGGCGACCTGGATCCTCGAAGCCTGCGGCTACAAGCCTGGCTTTGTGATCGGCGGCGTGCCGGGTAACTTCGACGTCTCTGCGCGCCTGGGCGACAGCCCGTTCTTTGTGATTGAGGCCGATGAGTACGACTGTGCGTTCTTTGATAAGCGCTCCAAATTCGTACACTACGCGCCGCGCACCCTGATCCTTAATAACCTTGAGTTCGATCATGCCGACATCTTCGACGACCTGAAAGCGATTCAGAAGCAGTTCCACCACCTGGTGCGTATCGTGCCGGGACAGGGCAAGATCATTCTGCCGGAGAGCGACATCAACCTGAAGCAGGTGATGGCGATGGGCTGCTGGAGCGAGCAGGAGCTGGTAGGCGAGCAGGGCCACTGGCAGGCGAAAAAACTCACCACCGACGCCTCAGAGTGGGAAGTGCTGCTGGACGGTGAACGTGTGGGCCAGGTGAAGTGGGATCTGGTCGGCGAGCACAACATGCATAACGGCCTGATGGCGATTGCCGCCGCCCGCCACGTTGGCGTCACGCCTGCAGACGCGGCCAACGCCCTCGGCTCCTTCGTGAACGCCCGCCGCCGCCTTGAGCTGCGCGGCACCGCCAACGGCGTCAGCGTCTACGACGACTTCGCTCACCACCCGACCGCTATCCTGGCCACGCTCGCCGCGCTGCGCGGCAAGGTTGGTGGCACGGCGCGCATTATTGCCGTGCTGGAGCCGCGCTCCAACACCATGAAGATGGGCCTCTGCAAGGACGATCTGGCGCCGTCGCTGGGCCGCGCCGATGAGGTCTTCCTGTTACAGCCGCAGCATATTCCGTGGCAGGTGTCGGAGGTAGCAGAGGCGTGCATACAGCCTGCCCACTGGCATGGCGATGTTGATGCGCTGGCGGATATGATTGTGAAGACCGCCCAGCCGGGGGATCACATTCTGGTGATGAGCAACGGTGGCTTTGGTGGCATCCACCAGAAGCTACTGGACCGCTTAGAGAAGAAATAGCGAAATTGCCCGGTGGCGCTCACGCTTACCGGGCCTACGAAGGGCATCTCGTTTGCGGGATAAACCGTAGGCCGGGTAAGCGAAGCGCCACCCGGCGTTTACAAACTACTCTTCGGCTTCCGACAGCTCGCGCAGATACTGGAAGATCAGACGCGCGGACTTCGGCGGCTTGTTGCCGTCGCGCTCTTTCTGCGCATTGCGGATCAGCGAACGCAGCTGCTGGCGATCGGCGTTCGGCCACAGGTTTAACACCTCCGGCACCGCGTCGTCACCCTCGGCGATCAGGCGATCGCGCAGGTGCTCCAGCTTGTGGAAGAACGCCACCTGCTGGTTATGGCGGTTTTTCAGCTTGTCCAGCGCCTGGCGGATCGGATCGACATCGCGCTGGCGCAGCAGTTTGCCAATCAGCTGCATCTGGCGGCGGCGGCCCTCTTTCTTGATACGCTGCGCCAGCTCAATGGCGGCGCGCAGATCGTCATCCAGCGGGATCTTGTCGAGGGCGTTCTTGCCCAGGTCTACCATCTCTGCGCCGAGGCGTTTTAACTCTTCCGCATCGCGCTTAATTTCACTTTTACTGACCCAGATGATCTCATCATCTTCATCGTTGATATCATCACCGGGTACGTCATCGAGCCAGTCATCGGGCTGCTTGGTCATCTCAGGCTCCTTAAAAAAGAGGCTAATACTAACACCCTGGGAGCACACTGAGAATGGGTTCTCTGTTAGACTTCTTTAAAACTCCCCTTACATTATGGCATTGGCGATGAAAGTAATCACACAAGTTGCAGAGCAACGCAAAGCACTGGAAGAGGCCGTCTCCACCGCACTGGGCTTAGCCGCAGGTAAATCAGACGGTGCGGAAGTAGCGGTATCGAAGACCACCGGTATTAGCGTCAGCACCCGCTACGGTGAGGTGGAGAACGTTGAATTTAATAGCGACGGTGCGCTGGGCATCACCGTTTATCACCAAAACCGCAAGGGCAGCGCCTCGTCTACCGACCTGAGTCCGGACGCGATCGCCCGTACCGTGCAGGCGGCGCTGGACATCGCTCGCTACACCTCGCCGGATCCCTTTGCAGGCGTTGCCGATCGCGAGCTGCTGGCGTTTGAAGCGCCGGATCTGGATCTCTTCCATCCGGCGGAGATCTCCCCGGACGAGGCCATTGAGCTGGCGGCCCGCGCCGAGCAGGCGTCGCTGAAGGCGGACAAACGCATCACCAACACCGAGGGTGGCAGCTTCAACAGCCACTACGGGATTAAAGTCTTCGGTAACAGCCACGGCATGCTGCAAAGCTATAGCTCCAGCCGCCACTCGCTCTCCAGCTGCGTTATCGCCGAAGAGAACGGTGACATGGAGCGCGACTACGCCTACACCATTGGCCGTGCGCTGGGCGATCTCAAGACGCCGGAGTGGGTTGGAGAGGAGTGCGCCAGACGCACCCTGGCACGCCTTGCCCCACGCAAGCTCTCGACGATGAAAGCCCCGGTGATCTTTGCCAACGAAGTGGCCACCGGGCTGTTTGGGCACCTCGTTGGGGCCATTGCCGGTGGCGCGGTCTACCGTAAATCGACCTTCCTGCTGGACTCACTCGGTAAGCAGATCCTGCCGGAGTGGCTGACCATTGAGGAGCACCCGCACCTGCTGAAAGGGCTGGCCTCAACGCCGTTCGACAGCGAAGGCGTGCGTACCGAGCGCCGGGACATCATCAAGGATGGCATCCTGACCCAGTGGCTGCTGACCAGCTACTCGGCGCGCAAGCTGGGGCTGAAAAGCACCGGTCACGCTGGCGGCATCCATAACTGGCGTATTAAAGGTCAGGGCCTTAGCTTCGAGCAGATGCTGAAAGAGATGGGCACCGGGCTGGTGGTCACCGAGCTGATGGGCCAGGGCGTGAGCGGCATTACCGGCGACTACTCCCGCGGCGCGGCGGGCTTCTGGGTAGAGAACGGTGAAATTCAGTATCCGGTGAGCGAAATTACCATCGCTGGTAACCTGAAAGAGATGTGGCGCAATATGGTGACCATCGGTAACGATATTGAAACACGCAGTAATATACAGTGTGGTTCTGTGCTGCTGCCAGAGATGAAGATCGCCGGACAGTAAGCCATTTTAAAAATAATAAAAGGACATGAGCAATGCGGAAAAAGTTGTTAGCGATGTTAGCAGTCTCCTCTTTAGTTCTGGCCTCCTCTGCCGCGTTTGCGGCAGATCTGGACGAGGATATGGAGACCCTCAACGACAATTTGAAAGTAGTACAGAAAACCAATGACGCGGCAGAGATGAAGGATGCGTTGACTAAGATGCGCACCGCCGCGCTGGACGCGCAGAAAGCGACCCCACCGAAAATGGAAGATAAAGCGCCGGATAGCCCGGAGATGAAGGACTTCCGTCACGGGTTTGATATTCTGGTTGGTCAGATTGATGGCGCGCTACAGCTTGCCAACGCCGGTAAAGTTAAAGAGGCGCAGGCGGCAGCGGAAGAGTTTAAAACTACCCGCAATACTTATCACAAGAAGTTCCGCTAATATAACGGCGGGAGTCACCTCCCGCCTTGCCTGTTTATTCCACCCCGCTATCAGGATTATTATTCGTCTCGACTATTTTTACCTCTACCGGGGAAATAGCCTGCTGCAGATCCTGCCGCGTTATTCGCTGCCCGGACAGGGTGTCAATAATCTCTTCGCTGCCGTTTGGGTATTTAGTGACTGAGATGAGACGGCCGCCATACAGCGGAATACCGGTTAATTCCATCGTATAGTCGGTCTTCTTTATCTCCTCTTTTTTTATCTGCTGCTGTTTATCGATCTCATCCTGCGTTTTAGACGTCAGCGTAATCTTCGTGCTGCTGTCGTCAGAAGGAGTCGTATTATTATCGCTATTAATCTCTGCTAATTTGTTGTTATTTAGCAGAGTGGATGGGTTATCGCCGTTAGATAAATGCGAATCACCCTGCGCACTGACGGCGCTTATTTTTTCTATGCTATTCATCATCATCTCCGAAAAATACTATGCTGTGCGAAACGCAGGGGAACGGGGTCCCCAGGGGAGGTGACTACATCTGCGTTGGGTAAACGAGACAGAAAAGTTATCGGCAATAGCGGGAAATGATTTAATAAAAGCCTGCGCCAGATTAACGCAGGTAGTGGACTACCTGATTGCTGCTGCCGCGCCAGATTAGCATCGGATCTTTCAGATCCTGAACAAACTTACCGTCGATAAGCACGTTAATCAGATCGACGACCGCCAGTTGGTCGCGGCTTAGCTCGTCTAACTTATAGCCGGTCCAGACCCAAATATCCTTTCCGGGGCATTCGGCACGTATGCGCTGCACCAGGCGGAGAATATCCGGCACGTTTTGTGGATGGAGCGGATCGCCGCCGGAGAGCGAAATGCCCTGGCGTTTAATTCGCGTATCGTTGAGATCGTTAACGATGCGATCTTCCATCTCAGCGGTAAATGGCAGCCCGGAGTTGAGCCGCCAGGTGCTCTTGTTATAGCACCCAGCGCATTCGTGCACGCACCCGGAGACGAATAGCGTGCAGCGCGTACCGGGGCCATTAACAATATCGACAGGGTAATACTGGTGGTAACGCATTACCCAATCTGCCCGTTACCCAAATGCTTGACGCGGCGCTTCACCTCTTCCTGCTTGCCGGCGTTAAACGGCCGGGCATCCGGGCTGCCTAAATAGCCGCAGACGCGGCGGGTGACCGAGACGCGGGCGGCGTCGTGGTTGCCGCATTTCGGGCAGGTAAAGCCTTTGCTGGTGCACTCGAACTCGCCGGTAAAGCCGCACTCGTAGCACTCATCGATCGGCGTATTGGTGCCGTAGTAGGGCACATGCTGATAGCTGTAATCCCAGACATCCTCCAGCGCCTTCAGGTTGTGCTGGATGTTTGGGTACTCGCCGTAACAGATAAAGCCGCCGCTGGCTAACGGTGGGTAGGGCGCTTCGAAATCAATCTTGTCGTAGGGGTTAACTTTCTTCTCAACGTCGAGGTGGAAGCTGTTGGTGTAGTAGCCCTTGTCGGTGACGCCCGGCACCACGCCGAACTCAGCGGTATCGAGACGGCAGAAGCGGTCGCAGAGGTTTTCACTCGGCGTGCTGTAGAGGCTAAAGCCGTACCCGGTCTCCTCTTTCCACTGCTCTACCGCCTGGCGCATCCGCTCGACGATGGCGATGCCTTTGGCACGCAGCGTTTCGCTGTCGTACATATGCGTGTCGCCAAACAGGGCGTTAATGGTTTCGTGAATGCCGATATAGCCCAGCGAAATCGAGGCGCGACCGTTTTTAAAGATAGAGGCGATCTCATCGTCGGCCTTCAGCCGCACGCCGCAGGCACCTTCCATATAGAGAATAGGGGCCACGCGGGCCTTCACCCCTTCGAGGCGAGCGATACGGGTCATCAATGCCTTGCGTGCCAGCGCCAGACGTTCATCGAGCAGCGTCCAGAACGCCGCCTCGTTGCCTTTCGCCTCCAGGGCGATGCGCGGCAGGTTCAGGCTGATGACGCCGAGGTTGTTGCGCCCGTCGTGGATCTGCTCTCCGTTCTCATCTTCATAGACGCCGAGGAAGCTGCGGCAGCCCATCGGCGTTTTAAAGGAGCCAGTCACCTTCACTACCTGGTCGTAGTTGAGGATATCCGGGTACATGCGCTTGCTTGCACACTCCAGCGCCAGCTGCTTGATATCGTAGTTGGCGTCGCCAGGCTTGTGGTTTAGTCCATCGCGGATGGCGAACACCAGCTTCGGGAACACCGCCGTTTTGCGGTTTTTACCGAGGCCGGCAATGCGGTTGCGCAGAATCGACTGCTGGATCAGACGTGACTCCCAGCTGGTGCCCAGCCCAAAGCCGAAGGTGACAAAGGGGGTCTGGCCGTTGGCGGTGTGCAAGGTATTCACCTCATACTCCAGCGACTGGAAGGCGTCGTAGCACTCTTTCTCGGTGCGCGAGCGGGCGTAGCGCTCGGCGTCCTGGATCTGCCACGCCTCGGCAATCTCACGGTGCTTGTTGAAGCTCTCGGTCACGAACGGGGCCAGCACCTCATCGATACGGTTGATGGTGGTGCCGCCGTAGATGTGGCTGGCCACCTGGGCGATGATCTGTGCGGTCACCGCCGTGGCGGTAGAGATAGACTTTGGCGGCTCGATCTCGGCGTTGCCCATCTTGAAGCCCTGGGTCAGCATCCCCTTCAGGTCGATAAGCATGCAGTTGAACATCGGGAAGAAGGGGGAGTAGTCGAGATCGTGGTAGTGGATATCCCCGCGCTCGTGGGCCAGCACCACGTCACGCGGCAGCAGGTGCTGACGGGCGTAATGTTTGGCGACGATACCGGCCAGCAGGTCGCGCTGGGTCGGGATCACCTTGCTGTCTTTGTTGGCGTTCTCATTGAGCAGGGCGGAGTTAGTCTGCTCCACCAGGCCGCGGATCTCCTGATTCAGGCGGCCGCGTTTCTCCCGGGAGATGTCGCGATCGTGACGATACTCAATATAGGCCCGGGCCAGCTGCTTGTAGGGACCGGACATCAGCTGGTTTTCCACCGCGGTCTGGATCTCGCTGATGTCTACCTGCGATCGCGCCTGCATCTGCTCTCTGACCACCTCTGCGACGGTAGCGCAATAGTCGGCATCATCAACGCCCGCCGCAGCGGCGGCGCGCAGAATCGCTTCCCGAATACGCTCTGATTTGAACTGTACCTTACAGCCATCTCGCTTCATCACATGCGGGGTCATGATCTCTCCATAGTTAAAATAGTATTTACGGCGCTGTTGGAATATTAGGCGATTACTACAATATGTAGCGCCGGGACGGCATTTTAAGTGCTACATATAGTGATTTGCATCAAACAAGTTTGCGATTTTATTGACGCAGGACAAGGTAAAACGGGGAGCGTACAGTGGGCGTGCGCTACAAGGAAATGTAAATATTATGGGAGAAAATGGCTTTGCTGGATGCGCAGGCGAACCTGCTCTGGTTTAGCGAACGTTTACTTATCAGAGCGTATCGTACTGCCCGAATAGCCACAAAAAGTGTGGCGATACTCGTATACTGCACGTCAACTTTACTCTTTACCTTACCGGAGGCGACATGGATCCCGATCCCACCCCTCTCCCGCGATGGAGAAACACTTTTTCCCGGTAAGTCGCTGTTCATTGCCTTACCGGGTGTGTAGGGCAGTGACGTCCTGAACGTTTCTGCATAAATTTTTCAGTGCCTGTCAGGTACGGCTTCGCCACGCCTGATGGCAGAGCTGCGCTCGCTCCGGCGAGTGCGGGGGACTTATTATGCTTATCAATATTACTCGCCGACTGCTTGCGCGGCTGAACCGCCACCTGCCGCGCCGTCTTGTGCAGCGCGATCCCTTACTGAGTGCGAAAAATCTGGCTGACGTAGCCATTCCGCCGACCCTGACGGAGCTGTGCCTGCGCGTGGCCTTCATGGAGAAACATAAATTATGGCGCACGTTTAACTCACATCCCGAGGGGCTAAACGCAACGGAAGTAGAAAAGAGCCGTGCCAGGCATGGTGATAACCAGCTTCCCTCAGAGATGCCTGCGCCGTGGTGGGTGCTCCTGTGGTTATGCTATCGCAACCCCTTTAACCTGCTGCTTACCGCGCTTGGCATTGTCTCTTACGCGACAGAGGATCTCTTTGCCGCGGGCGTTATCGCGCTGATGGTCGGGATCGCTACTCTCCTGAATTTTGTCCAGGAGGCGCGATCCACCAGGGCGGCAGATGCGCTTAAGGCGATGGTCAGCAACACCGCCACGGTTCTGCGGGTCATCAATGAGAAGGGCGAAAACGCGTGGCTTGAGCTGCCGATCGACCGGCTGGTGGTGGGCGATATCATTAAACTCTCAGCGGGGGACATGATCCCGGCAGACCTGCGTATTTTTCAGGCGCGGGATCTCTTTGTCGCCCAGTCGTCGCTTACTGGTGAATCGCTGCCGGTTGAGAAAGTGGCCTCCAGCCGTAACCCGCAGCAAGCTAACCCGCTGGAGTGCGATACGCTCTGTTTTATGGGAACCACGGTGGTTAGCGGGAGCGCGCAGGCAATCGTCATTGCCACCGGGGGCAACACCTGGTTTGGGCAGCTCGCCGGACGCGTCAGCGAGCAGCAGAGCGAGCCAAACGCCTTTCAGACAGGTATCAGCCGCGTCAGCCTGCTGCTGATCCGCTTTATGCTGGTGATGACGCCGATTGTTCTGCTGATCAACGGCTACACCAAAGGCGACTGGTGGGAGGCGGCGCTGTTTGCACTCTCGGTTGCGGTGGGATTAACCCCGGAGATGCTGCCGATGATTGTCACCTCCACCCTGGCGCGCGGCGCGGTGAAGCTATCGAAGCAGAAAGTAATTGTGAAGCATCTTGATGCCATCCAGAACTTTGGCGCAATGGACATCCTTTGTACCGACAAAACCGGCACGCTAACCCAGGATAAAATTGTGCTGGAGCACCACACCGATATCTCCGGCAACTTGAGCACGCGCGTCCTGCAGGATGCCTGGCTAAACAGCCACTATCAGACCGGGTTAAAAAACCTGCTTGATGTTGCGGTACTGGAAGGTATCGACGAAGCATCTGCCCGCACACTATCCAACCGCTGGCAAAAGGTGGACGAGATCCCGTTTGATTTCGAGCGCCGTCGCATGTCGGTGGTGGTCAGCGAGCAGGCCGACGTGCATCAGCTGATCTGCAAGGGCGCGTTACAGGAGATCCTCAGCGTCTCTACTCAGGTGCGCTACCACGAAGAGATTGTTCCGCTGGATGAGAACATGCTGCGACGCATCAGGCGCGTGACCGATAACCTCAACCGCCAGGGACTGCGGGTGGTCGCCGTTGCCAGTAAAATCCTGCCGGCGCGGGAGGGAGACTACCAGCGCATCGACGAATCCGATCTGATCCTCGAAGGCTATATTGCCTTCCTCGATCCGCCGAAGGAGACCACCGCCCCGGCGCTCAAGGCGCTGAAGGCCAGCGGCATTAGCGTGAAAATTCTCACCGGCGACAGCGAGCTGGTGGCGGCTAAGGTGTGCCACGAGGTAGGGCTGGAGGCGGGCAACGCGGTCACGGGCAGCGATATTGAAACACTCTCCGATGACGCGCTGGCCCAGCTGGCGCAGCGCACCACGCTGTTTGCTCGCCTGACGCCGCTGCACAAGGAGCGCATCGTCTCGCTTCTGCGTCGCGAGGGGCACGTGGTGGGCTTTATGGGCGACGGCATAAACGATGCTCCGGCGCTGCGGGCCGCAGATATTGGCATCTCCGTGGACGGCGCGGTAGATATTGCTCGTGAAGCCGCAGACATCATCCTGCTGGAGAAGAGCCTGATGGTGCTGGAAGCGGGGGTGATTGAAGGCCGCCGTACCTTTGCCAACATGCTGAAGTACATAAAAATGACCGCCAGCTCTAACTTCGGCAACGTCTTTAGCGTCCTGGTCGCCAGCGCATTTCTGCCCTTTTTGCCCATGCTACCCCTGCATCTGCTGGTGCAGAACCTGATGTACGATCTCTCCCAGGTCGCGATCCCGTTTGATAATGTGGACGAGGAGCAAATCCGCAAGCCACAGCGCTGGAACCCCGCCGATCTTGGACGCTTTATGCTCTTCTTTGGTCCGATCAGCTCCATCTTTGATATCCTGACTTTCTGCCTGATGTGGTTTGTATTCCATGCGAACACGGTAGCGTCGCAGTCGCTGTTTCAATCCGGCTGGTTTGTGGTCGGGCTGCTATCGCAAACCCTGATTGTGCATATGATCCGTACCCAGCGCATGCCGTTTATCCAGAGCCGTGCCGCCTGGCCGCTAATGCTCATGACGCTGCTGGTAATGGTCATCGGTATTGCGCTGCCGTTCTCTCCGCTGACGAGCTACTTGCAGCTTCAGGCTCTGCCGCTGAGTTACTTCCCGTGGCTGATCGCTATTCTGGCGGGGTATATGACGTTAACGCAGCTGGTAAAAGGATTTTATAGCCGTCGTTATGGCTGGCAGTAGGCGTTCGTCTTTCAGATCAGCTGCACAATACTGTATCCGAGGGCGCAGATAATCAGGACGATCGTGATCCAGCAAAACTGGTAAAACGCATTATTCGCCCCTAACCCATAGCGGGCGAGAGAGGTGTTTTCCGCTTTAATGTGCTTTGCCGATATAGCGCGAAAGCGGCGGATATAGTGAAGGCAGTAGAGCAGGAAGAGGGGAATAACCAGCGCGCCGATAGATTTAGAGAAGGCAAGGGTCAGTATCAGGGCAACGGCGATAGCGGCCAAAAATACCTTTCCGGCGTTAGACTCTGCCTGTTTTAACTCACACCTGATATCTTCAGCGTGTAACGCTTGCCAGCGGCGAAGCGTGCTTATGCTGAACCCATATTGCTCGCACAGTAGTTTGTCGGGCACGCCATTTTTGGACTGGTAAAGAAAGTCGGCAATTTGCTCATCGGTAAAACGTGCTTTTGCCATTAACGTTCTTCTCTGGCTGGGCAGGAGGCGTAGAGCCGGGCGTCGTTGCGTCGCCCGGCGCTGCACGGACGATTAACGACGCACGGCGATCGCTTCGATCTCGATCTTCACATCTTTCGGCAGACGGGCAACTTCTACGCAGGAGCGTGCCGGGAAGGCCGCCTGGTGCTCATTAAAGAACGCTTCATAGGTCGCGTTAACGGTGGCGAAGTCGTTCAGATCCTTCACGAACACCGTGGTCTTAACAATGTCGCCTACCTTCAGGCCAGCGGCTTCAACGATAGCCTTAACGTTCTCCAGCGACTGGCGCGCCTGAGCGGCGATATCGTCCGGCACGCTGCCGGTTTTTGGATCGACCGGGATCTGGCCGGAGGTGAGGATCATGCTGCCGAGATCGACTGCCTGAACATAAGGACCAATGGCTGCTGGTGCATTTTCCGTCGCGATAATTTTTGTCATCATTTCTCCTGAAGCGAATGGTAGTGAGGTTCCGCGCCATTATAGGCAGCGCGGAGGGGATGACCAATCTGAATTAGATGATGTTTATTAATGCTTAGTTCGCCAGCACCACCGTATGGGAGAACTCTTTTTCACAATATTTGCACTTCAGGGCGATGTCATTGGCGCGCTGCTTCACCGCAAAGCTGGAGAACACCGGCTCGGCATGGCTGATGCAGTTGCTGTTGGGGCAGACCAGCACCGCCTCGATGCGCGCCGGCAGATTAGGCCGCGATTTGCCCACCACCTCATAGTCGTCGATGCGGTTTACCGTCGCGTGCGGTGCGTAGAGCGCCAGCTGGTTAACCTGTTCGTCGGTGAGGAAGGTGTTTTCGATCTTGATCAGATCTTTGCGGCCCATCTCACCCGAGGGCAGGTTCAGGCCGATGGTGATCCGCTGATCGGTTTCGGTCAGCTTAAACAGGGTCAGGAGCTTAAAGCCCACCTGGGCCGGAATATGATCAATCACCGTGCCGCGCTTGATCGCTTCGACCTGCAGTTTATTATCGTGTGTCATCTCGTTTTCCCCCTCTCTTAGGCCAAATCGCGGTTGAGCACCAGCGCCAGCAGCGCCTGACGCGCATAGATACCGTTGCCAGCCTGCTGGAAGTACCAGGCGTGCGGCGTCTTATCTACGTCGGTGGCAATCTCATCGACGCGCGGCAGCGGGTGCAGCACCTTCATATTGTCGCGGGCGCTGTGCAGGTCGCTGGCGCGCAGGACAAACTGCGCCTTCACGTTGGCGTATTCGGACGGATCCAGACGCTCTTTCTGCACGCGGGTCATGTAAAGGATATCCACCTCCGGGATCACCTCTTCAATGCTGGCGTGCTGACTCCAGGCAATCCCGCGCTCATCCAGCATATCGAGGATGTACTGCGGCATTGCCAGCGCATCGGGAGCGATAAACAGGAAGCGGTTGCCGTTAAACTTCGCCAGCGCCTGAGCCAGCGAGTGGACGGTGCGGCCATACTTGAGGTCGCCCACCATCGCGATGTTGAGATTCTCCAGTCGGCTCTGGGTCTCCTGGATGGTAAAGAGATCGAGCAGGGTCTGAGTCGGGTGCTGGTTTGCGCCGTCGCCTGCGTTCAATACCGGAATACCGCCGGAGAACTCGGTGGCCAGCCGCGCTGCGCCCTCCTGCGGGTGACGCATTACGATGGCGTCAACATAGGTGCCGATCACGGAGATGGTGTCCGCCAGGGTCTCGCCTTTTTTACCCAGCGAGGTGTTGCTGCTGTCGGAGAAGCCGACCACACTTGCGCCCAGGCGGTGCATTGCGGTCTCAAACGACAGGCGGGTGCGGGTAGAGGCCTCAAAGAAGCAGCTGGCTATCACCTTGTGCTTCAGCAGCTCCGGCTGCGGGTTAGCCTTCAGGCTGGCAGCGGTCTCCAGTACCTGTTCCAGTTCTTCGCGGCTGAGATCGTTTATGGAAATGATATGTTTCTGATAGAGCGGATTAGCCATGGTTATCTCCTGACGTCTGCGCAAAAAAAAGCCCCTCAAAAGAGGGGCTATAGAAATAGGTGAGCATTGGGAAGAAAAACGGCAGGCCAGCGCCCTCTTTCAGGCGCGGTGAGACAGTGTGTCGAACGGACTTGACCATGCTTCCTCCCGGCAAATTGTCGGCGATTATACTCAGCTCATAATGCGAATCAAGGGATCGATGCGCTATTTATCAGAAGCAAACGGTTATTTCGCATATATATGCATTTTTAATAGATGGTTAACGCGGTTGCGCACCTGGAGAGTACGCTGCACGTCGCGCGGAGCGACCCAGACGATGCTGCTGCCTGCCACCACGCCAAGGATCTCTGGCAGAGCATGGTAGTCGAGGATACGGGCTACCGCTCGCCCGTATCCCGCAGCGGTATGAATAAGAATAAACTCGCGATTATGCTCGACGTTTACCACCATATCAGAGAGGCAGCGTGCGGCATCCGGCGTCGGTCTCAGCTGGGGATTGAGGGCATAGATACGCTGTCCCTTGGCATTGCGGATCTTAATAATGCCCAGCAGCTTCAGCAAGCGCGACACCGTGGACTGGCTGATGGAGTCAAAGCCGTGCCGTTGGAGGTCCCGGCGGATCGCCTCCTGTGACAGATAGCTCTTCTCGGTCACCAGGCGCTGACAGACGGCAAGCTGCTGCTGTTCTTTGGTAGAGCAGTCGCGGTATTCCTTCATACTCTTTACTCCCTGTGGTCGTTAAAGCAGCGCGCCGAGGCTTAATATCAGGCAGATCAATACGGTCAAGATCAGCAGCAGCGGCGCGACCCATTTCAGATAGCGGACGTAGGGCACGCGGGCAATGGCCAGCCCGCCCATCACCACCGCCGAGGTGGGGGTGATCAGATTGACAATGCCGGACGCGGCCTGGTAGGTGGTTACCACCAGATCGCGATTAACGCTGGCAAAGTCCGCCAGCGGAGCCATGATCGGCATCGTCAGCACCGCCAGCCCGGAAGAGGAGGGCACCAGAAAAGAGAGCACCACCTCTAGCCAGTACATTACGTTGATAAACACCACGCTGGAGAGGCCGCTCACCACTCCTTCGGCGCTGTGCAGGATGGTATGGGTGATCATGCCCTTGTCCATCACCACCACGATGCCACGGGCGATGCCGATAATTAACGCCACGCCCAGCAGATCCCGCGCGCCGTCAATAAAGGTGGCGGTCAGCTCCTCCTCGCTCATACGGGCCAGCAGGCCGGTGATAATGGCCGCGGCGAGAAAGACGCCGGAGATCTGCCCCATCCACCAGCCCAGCACTGCCACGCCGTAGATCATCACCGCAAACGCGAGAGCGAAGATGACCAGGATCAGCTTGCGCGTGCCGGTAAAGGCCAGATCCTGCTGGCGCTTGCCGCCCAGGAAGTGGGTGATGTTCTCCTCCTGCTTGTCCGCCACAACGGATCGGCTGGGATCCTGACGCACCTGGCGCGCATAGCGCATCACCCACGCGACGCAGATAAGCCAGCCCGCCACCAGCAGCGCCACGCGCAGCCAGATGCCGTGAGTAAAGGGAATGCCTGCGGCATTGGCGGCAATCACCGTAGCGAAGGGGTTAATCGTGGAGCCGAGGGTGCCGATCCCCGCCCCCAGCAGTACGGTTGAGGCGGCCACCAGCGGATCGAAGCGCGCCGACATCATGACCGGCACCAGCAGGGTGTAGAACGGCAGCGACTCCTCCGCCATGCCGTAGATCGTACCGCCGGCGGCAAACAGCCCCATCAGGATCGGGATCATCCACTCTTCCCGACCGCGTAGCTTCTGCGTAACGCGTTCGATCCCGGCGTCGATGGCCCCGGTTTTATTGACGATCCCCAGAAAGCCGCCGATGATCAGCACGAACAGCGCGACGTCAATGGCGCCCGCCTGACCGGTATCGGGATCGTACAGGCCGCTGATGGGAGCCATAATAACGGCAACGATCCCCTGCGGATGGGCGGCAACGGGCGCATAGGTGCCTGCGACAGGAACCTCTTTACCCAGCGTCTCGTTCATCACCATCTGGTAGTGCCCGGCCGGGACGATCCAGCTCAGCGCGGCAACCAGCGCAATCAATACAAACAGAATGGTGTAGGCAGAGGGGAATTTGAATCTGCGCATAGGGTTATCTCCCTGTATGGGCGTCGCAGATGCCGCGACGCCCGGGGTGGTTACTCGCCGAGGGTCGCCACCATCACCGCTTTGATGGTGTGCATCCGGTTCTCTGCTTCATCGAACACAATGGAGTGGGCGGACTCGAACACCTCCTCGGTGACCTCCAGCCCCTTCAGCCCGTAGGCCAGCTCAATTTCGCCTCCTACGGTGGTGTGCTCGTTATGGAAGGCGGGCAGGCAGTGCATAAATTTCACCTGCGGATTGCCGGTGGCCTCAATGACCTGCTGATTCACCTGATAAGGCTTCATCAGGCTGACACGCTCGCCCCACGCCTCTTTTGGCTCGCCCATGGAAACCCACACGTCGGTGTAGAGGAAATCAACGCCGGCGACACCCTCAGCAACGCTTTCGGTCAGGATGATTTTTGCCCCGGTTTTCGATGCAATTTCCCGGCACTGTGCCACCAGCGCCTCTTCTGGCCAGAATGCTTTCGGGGCCACCAGCCGGATGTCCATGCCCATTTTGGCTGCGCCAACCATCAGGCTGTTGCCCATGTTGTTCCGCGCATCGCCCAGGTAGGCAAAACGCAGCTCAGAGAGGCGTTTACCTGGGGCGTGCTCCAGCATGGTCATCAGATCGGCAAGGATCTGCGTAGGGTGAAACTCATTGGTCAGGCCGTTCCATACCGGGACGCCTGCGTACTCGCCCAGCTCCTCGACTATCGTCTGCCCGTAACCACGATACTCAATGCCATCGTACATGCGACCAAGCACGCGTGCGGTGTCTTTCATGGACTCTTTGTGGCCAATCTGCGAGCCGCTCGGTCCGATATAGGTTATCTGCGCACCCTGATCAAATGCCCCAACCTCGAAGGCGCAGCGGGTGCGGGTAGAGCTTTTCTCGAAGATCAGCGCAATGTTTTTACCGCGCAGGGTCTGCTTTTCGCGGCCCGCTTTTTTGGCAGCTTTCAGCTCCACTGCTAAATCGATCAGGAAGTGGATCTCGTCTGGCGTAAAATCCAGCAGCTTCAGAAAATTACGTTTTTTCAAAGAGATGTTCATAAATTGTCCTTAATATGTTTACTGAAGAGGATCGTTGCGGATCAGGGTTCCGCGCTCGCCGGCGAGAATGGCCAGGCCATCTGCCAGAGAGCCGATCCCGGCGATACCGTCACAGGTCTTAACAAAGCGGCAGCAGGCGGCGACTTTCGGTCCCATCGAACCGGCGTCGAAGATAAACCCGCTGAGCTGCTGCGGCGTGGCGTGGGTGAGCGGGCGCTGCTCCGGCGTACCCCAGTTGAGATAGACCGCGTCGGCATCGGTGAGGATCAGCAGCGCGTCGGCCTCTAGCTGACGGGCCAGCAGTGCGGCGGAGAGGTCTTTATCAATGACCGCTTCAATACCGTGGTAGCCGTCAGCTTTTTCAACCACCGGCACGCCGCCGCCGCCGTTGCAGATCACCAGATGGCCGCGCTGGAGGAGCGCTTCAATAGCATCGCGATCGACAATACGCATCGGCTGTGGGGAGGGGACCACACGGCGGAAATAGCTGCCGTCAGCCTTAAAGCACCACCCTTTTTCAGCGGCCAGCGCGTCGGCCTGCGGCTGGTCATAAACTGGACCAATGTATTTGGTGGGATTAGCGAGAGCGGGATCGGCGGGATCCACCGCGACCTGGGTGAGCAGGACGCTCACTTCGCACTCGGGAAGCCGATTTTTCAGCGACTGTTGTAGCATGTAGCCGATCATCCCCTGGCTCTCGGCCCCCAGCACATCGAGCGGATAGGGCGTGACGCCGGTATAGGCGCTGTTTTGCAGTGCCAGCAACCCCACCTGTGGCCCGTTGCCGTGCACCAGCACTACCCGCCAGCGGTGGGTAAGCCGGGCAATCACTTCGGCTGCCAGATCGATATTCTTGCGTTGGATGGCTGCTTCCAGCGGCTCGCCGCGTTTTAGCAGGGCGTTACCGCCAAGGGCGACCACGAGGGTAGGCTTTATCTCTGTTTTCATTCTCTGCTCCTTGCCTTAAATCGCGTCGCGTTCCAACGGACAGCTCATGCAGCGTGCACCGCCGCGCCCGCGTCCCAGCTCATCGCCCGGGATCGGCAGAACGGTAATCCCGGCCTTGTCATATTTCTCGTTGGTCCAGACGTTGCGCTCGTAGCCGATCACCACCCCAGGGCGCAGGGTCAGCACGTTATTGGCGTCGTTCCACTGCTCGCGCTCGGCTTCAAAGGCATCGCCGCCGGTGGTGATTAGCTGGATCTGCGTGACGCCAAGCGCTCTCTCCAGCGCCCGTAGCAGGGTGGTCTCCTGGCGACGGGTAATCCCGCCGTGGCCGTCCGGCGTCAGCGTCCAGCACTGTACGTCCGGGCGCACAACTTCCGGGTAGACGGAGAAGGTGTCGATATCGATATGGGTCATCACCGTGTCGAGATGCATGCAGGAGCGGTGTTTCGGCAGCTCGACGGCGATAACACGTTCGGCCTGGCGGTGCGTAAAGAGGGCGGAGGCAAGGAACTCGACTCCCTGCGGCGTAGTACGTTCAGACATGCCGATTAATACCGTACCTCGACCAATCACTAAAACATCACCCCCTTCAAGGGTGGCGTGGTCGTAATTGATATCTTCATCGCCGAAATACTTAATAAATTCGCCGTTAATAAAGTGAGGATGCCAGCGGTATATCGCTCGTAAATTATTGGTTTCACGCTGGCGGGCCGGTTTCGCCATGGGATTAATCGAGACGCCGTTATATATCCAGCAGGAGGTGTCGCGGGTAAAGAGGTGGTTTGGCAGCGGCTTCATAATAAAGTCATTTGCGGTATGAATATCCACAACCATATTGTTAATTGAGGCCGGTATTTCACCGTAGGTGAGTCCCCCGCTTAAACGCCGCGCCAGCTCACGGTGAGGCATATCCGCCAGCCAGCCGCGCACATCGCTGGCAAAGGCGGGCCCCAGGCGGTAATCAGACACCTGGGTTTGCAGCAGCCAGGCCTTAGCGTCTGGTCTATCCAGCGTCTCGGTTAATAGATCGGTAAGTAACAGAACTTCGACGCCCTGCTCACGTAGCGTATTAGCGAAAATATCGTGCTCTTCACCGGCGCGCTCAACGGATAATACATCATCAAATAACAGTTCCTGGCAATTTGAGGGCGTCAGTCTTTTCAAACTAAGATTTGGGCGATGCAGCATGACGCTGCGTAACTGACCAACTTCCGATCCGACGTAGTGTTTTTCCATAACTACTCCTTACGTTTTCCGGCAATAAGAGGGCGAGGTTATGAAATGATTTATTTCATAACGATCAGGGTTCGCTGGATTTCGTGGATATAGTAGATCTCTTTTGCATTAATAATGTGATGCTGTTCACGTGGAAAGGGGCATGGAATAACCCTGCTCAGGTTATTTGAGGTGGCGCAGAGAATGCAGATTTGTTTTAAATTACATTATGCATTACTACGCATTAGTCTTTATAAATATTTGAAATTGTTAATGATATGTTGGTGTGCACCACCGAAAGGGGTTTTTATGCCATTGATATTATTGATTAAATTTCTGTGTTGGCATGCTTATGCATAAATAAAGTGATTTTATTTGCGTGCACTCTTTTGTTTAAAGATAATTATTCCTTGCATACAGATTTAATAGCAAAAAGTAACTTGTGACGCTGCGCTGGTTTTTTTAATTCCTACATCTAATTCAAAATGCTAAAGCCATTTTTTAATACCTTCGCTCTCCTTTTATGCATTCAGGATGCATATTGTTGTGTTTTTAAGTAACATTGCATTAACTTATTTTATAATAACTATGCACAGTTGGCGATCGAAGCAGAAACGCAGCGAAGAGAAGTAACACTAATTAGAATGGAAATAAGAATGGTTTCACGATGGTGCTTCATACGTAAATGTAATAAATCTATAAATTACATTTGGTAAAGCCAGGCGTAATGGTATACGGCTTAATCTTCAAGGCGGGATAACATAACTTATGAATTTTTAAGGTAAATGTAAGTTAAAAGGCAATATGATATTACTGAGCAAATTGGTATTTTCGTGTAACAAATTGAAACGTTATTTCGCTTCGCGCAAAAAGTAATAGAAATCCTCGGAGCATCAATTTAGAATCGATTCCGATTGATAGAAAATCATTAATCACTGTTAATAATTACTGCACTATTTGGGGTGGTGGCTAACCGGTTAGCGGCCGGGTAACCACCTGAAAAAACGCATGTAGTTATGCGGGTTAGCGGCCTGCATAACGACTTGTTTTTTACTAATCGTTTACAACAAATCGATTTTAACAAACATGATGAAAAAATCTATTCTTTCGCTCGTGATTGCAACAGCGATCGCATCTATTGCTACAAACGCGTTTGCTTCTGTTATTACCCCGACGGTTCAGGGCGACCGCGGCACTCTGATTGTTAGTCGCTAAAATATGAGTGACTTAGCGAAGCTGTTTCAACACACGCCTGCCGTCCCGGAAAATACGCCGCAGATTGATCCAAAGGATCTCTTTGACGCAGACGGCGTACTGATCCCACAGCCTGCGTCATTTTGGGAGAGTAAACGGCGCGAGGAGAAGATGCTCTTCGGTCATACCCACGGGCTGTATGCGTTTCCCACTACCGAACTTGTCAGCGCGGTTAAGAGGATGATAGGCGGTCGCCGGGCCATCGAGATTGGCGCAGGTAACGGTGGCTATGCCCGGGCGCTGGCGATCCCGGCGACAGATAACCATCAGCAGGCGGATCCGAAATTTGCCCGGCTCTACCAGCTGGCTGGCCATCCGACCATTAACTATGGCCCACACGTGGAGAAGCTCGATGCCACCCTGGCCGTGGCTAAATATCAGCCAAAGGTTGTTTTAGCGTGCTGGGTAACGCATCTGTATGACCCGCGCCGCCATGAGCTAGGGGGAAATGTTATTGGCGTTGATGAACAAGCCATTATGGAAGCCGTCGATGACTATATCTTTATCGGGAACACGGACATTCACAGCGCTAAGCCGCTGCTAAAGGACTTACATAATGGCCTGATCGGAACGCATACCGTTGCGGAATATATTGTCGGCCAGCCAATGCTGCAAAGCCGCGCCGCCCGCGGAGTAGAGTTTTTGTTACGGCTGACGCGCAAGTGAAGAGCGCTGAATTCATCCTCAAGTGCATGGTGGTTGGGCTATGCCTGGCCATGTTAGTGGTCTTCTTTCTTTCAGTGTTGGCCGGGTTTGCTAATTAAACGATTTAAAAAAGGATCGAAAGATATGAAAAAAGCTATTACGCCGATGCGTTTTGATCGCGTGACGTTAGTGCTGTGTGCCACGGGTCTGGCCGTCGGTATGGCACTGACGCTTACCGGCTGCCAGTCCTCTGCCTCCCGCATGGCTGAATGCGAAGCGCAGGGCATCTCCCGCGATACGTGCTATCTGTCGGAACAGAATCGTAAGCAGAGCATCAATGCGGTTGCAGAGAAGCAGGCGATGGAGAACGCCGCTAATGCCGTGCAGCATGCGCAGGCAGCCCATCAGGCTCCGGCAGAGTACAAACCCGGTAACCTGAAGCCGATTAACGTCAAAGCCCACGGTATCGAATTTAAGCGCAGCCGAGATGGCTTTGCCTACATCAACGGTAGCCTTGCCGCTAACGATGAAAACAGTGCCGACGCCTCAGTCTATTCGGCAGGACTTTACACGGTCATTGTGTATAAGACGGGAAAAATTAACGCGATGAAAGAGGGGCAGTATGTAGGGCGCTTAAAGTAACGGACGATCGCCTGAGTTAATGAATACGCTTTTATGCGCTACCGCAAGGCTTCGGCAAAAAGCAGTGGTAGGGTAACCGAAATTCTCGTATAAACGTTAAAAATGAAACGATGTTTTATATCGAGAGGTTACGCATGATCACAGGCAACATTCACAACCTGCAGTCCTGGCTGCCGCAGGAGCTAGCCCAGGCCATTGAGCACGTCAAACAGCACGTTAACGACGCGACGCCAACGGGCAAGCACGATATCGACGGCTCGCGCCTCTTCTTCCTGCTCTCGGAAGATATGACCGAGCCGTTTGCCAAACGCCGCGCGGAGTATCACGCCCGCTATCTGGATATTCAGATCGTACTGAAAGGCCAGGAGGGGATGACCTACAGCACCCTGCCTGCCGGGACGCCGGATACCGACTGGCTGGCAGATAAGGACATCGCGTTTCTGCCGGAAGGCGAACAGGAGAAGACCGTGGTGCTCAGCGAAGGGGATTTCGTGGTCTTCTATCCGGGCGAGGTGCATAAGCCGCTGTGCGCGGTGGGCAATCCGGCTCAGGTGCGTAAGGTGGTGGTGAAGCTGCTGGTGAAATAGAGTATACGCCGGGCGGCGGCATTCGCCTTGCCCGGCCTGCTTAGATTACTCGGCGAGGGTGGCGACCATCACTGCTTTGATGGTGTGCATGCGATTTTCCGCCTGGTCGAACACGATGCTGTTCGGCGACTCAAACACCTCGTCGGTCACCTCCATGCCGCCGTGTAGGCCATAGGTCTCCGCCATCTGTTTGCCAAGGGCGGTCTGGTCGTCGTGGAAGGCGGGCAGGCAGTGCAGGAACTTCACCTGCGGGTTGCCGGTCAGGGCCAGCATCTGGCTGTTCACCTGATAGTCGCGCAGCAGCGCGATGCGCTCGGCCCACTTCTCTTTGGCTTCGCCCATCGATACCCACACGTCGGTATAGATAAAGTCTGCGCCTTTTACCCCCTCGGCAATGTTCTCCGTCAGGGTGATACTGCCGCCGTTCTGCTGCGCCAGCGCGCTGCACTCGGTTACCAGGCTCTCTTCCGGCCAGCAGGCCTGAGGTGCCACCAGACGCAGATCCAGCCCCACCAGCGCAGCAGCCTCCAGCATGGAGTTACCCATATTGTTGCGTGCGTCGCCCGCATAGACCAGCGTCATCTCGTTAAGGGCTTTGCCCGGCAGGTGCTCCTGCATGGTCAGCAGATCCGCCAGCAGCTGCGTTGGGTGAAACTCGTTGGTGAGGCCATTCCACACCGGCACGCCGGCGAATTCGGCCAGCGCCTCGACGATCTCCTGTCCATGACCGCGATACTGAATGCCGTCATACATGCGGCCCAACACGCGGGCGGTATCCTTAATTGACTCTTTATGCCCGATCTGGCTCCCGCTCGGCCCGAGATAGGTAACGCGAGCGCCCTGGTCGTAGGCGGCAACTTCGAAAGAGCACCGGGTGCGGGTAGAGTCTTTTTCGAAGATGAGCGCGATGTTTTTACCAGCCAGCTTCGGTACTTCAGTACCTTGTTTCTTATCGTTTTTGAGCTGGGCGGCGAGCTGGAGCAGGGCGTGAATTTCGGCAGGGGTAAAGTCGAGCAGTTTTAAAAAGTGTTTCTGGTAGAACGCAGACATGTTTCCCTCACATGGCGCAGGCCAATTATTGAATTAAAATTCACTTTATATGTGTAAATATTCATTTGCAAGTCTGTTTAACAAATCTTTTCCGCCAGGAGTGGAGGCATTGCCAACGGTATGTGAAAATAAGAGTATCTGCCGCACATTATGAGGAACAAGCTATGGCAAACCAGGAACATCTGGAAGAGCAGCGTGAAGAGACCCGTTTGATTATTGAAGAGCTGCTGGAGGACGGTAGCGATCCTGATGCGCTCTACACCATCGAGCACCATCTCTCTGCTGACGATTTTGATACGCTGGAGAAAGTGGCGGTAGAGGCGTTCAAGCTGGGTTATGAAGTGACCGAGCCGGAAGAGCTGGAAGTAGAAGAGGGCGATACGGTGATCTGCTGCGACATTCTGAGCGAGTGCGCACTGAATGCCGATCTGATCGACGCTCAGGTAGAGCAGCTGATGAACCTGGCTGAGAAATTTGAAGTTGAGTACGACGGCTGGGGCACCTACTACGAGGATCCCAACGGCGAAGAGGGCGATGACGAAGACGATGAAGATTACATCGACGAAGATGATGACGGTACTCGCCACTAAGTTTTTACGTCGCTAAGAACAGGCTTTGATTGTTCGTGCGGCAGCGCCTGCTGCCGCACTGCAAGGAACTCCATGGACTACGCCCAGATACTCTCCCCGATACGCCACTTTCTGCACTGCCCAACGCCTCAGGCGTGGATTGATAAAGCCCGCGATCCGGCAAACCTGCCTCTGCTGCTGACCGACCATATGGTGTGCGAGCTTAAGGCCGCGCAGACCGCGATGCTGCTGGTGCGCAAATACGCGGCGGACAAGACCGGCGGCGATACGCTGCTTGAGTGGCTTAAGCCCTACGAAGCCTTCACCTTTCGTGAAGGGCCGGAGCCGGATTTTGTCGCCCTGCACCGGCAGATAGGTAAGGGCGTGATGCCGCAGACCGACGATCCCTGGGGCCGCCTGCTGATCGACAGCATGGTGCTGCTGATTAAAGAGGAGCTGCACCACTTCTGGCAGGTGCGTGAGGCGATGACGGTGCGGAACATTCCCTACGTCAAAATCACCGCCAGCCGCTACGCCAAAGGGATGCTGAAGGAGGTGAGGACTCACGAGCCGCTAACGCTGATTGATAAACTGATCTGCGGGGCGTATATCGAGGCTCGCTCCTGCGAGCGCTTTGCCGCCCTGGCACCGTATCTCGAAGAGGATTTGCAGAAGTTCTATCTGTCGCTGCTGCGATCCGAGGCGCGCCATTATGAGGACTACCTGACGCTGGCCCAGGCGATCTCACCTCAGGATATCACTTCCCGGGTGCGCTTTTTTGGTGAGGTGGAGGCGGCGCTTATCTCAACTCCCGACAGCGAGTTTCGTTTTCACAGCGGCGTGCCGGTCTGACTCACGCCAGCGATTTTAACATCCGCACTTCACAGTCGACGTGCCCGGTGCAGCCCAGCGGTCCGTCGATGTGTTCAAAGCCCAGATGCTCGTAGAGGCCAATCGCCTCCTTCAGGAAAGCGGTAGTCTCCAGATAGCAGCGGGTAAAACCCTGCGCACGAGCGTGATCCAGCGCGGCGAGCGCCAGCTTTTTCGCCATCCCTTTGCCGCGTACGGCGGGCAGGAAGTACATCTTCTGCAATTCACAGATATCGGGTTCGCTGCACTGGAGCGGTGCGATGCCGCCGCCGCCCACTACCTGGCCATCCTGCTCAATCACCCAGTAGGCATGGCCCGGCTGGCTATAGAGGGCGTACAGCTCGTCAAGGTTGGGATCGGCCACGGTATAGCCCTTGTCGGCGGTCAGGCCATACTCCGCTGAAACCTGGCGAATAACGGCGGCGATAGCCGCGTTGTCTTCAGGCGTGATGCGGCGCATGTGCAGTTGAGTGGCAGTTGCAACATTCATGGTGAGGCTCTTTGTTGATAAGAGCCCCTTACCAGAGAGGTAAGGGGCGGACGTGATTACAGCGCGCTGATAACGCCCTGCTGCTCGACGAGTTTGGTTTTCGCTTCGGCCAGGCTGCTCAGACGCTCACGCTCTTTGGCAACCACGGCTTCCGGCGCGCGCGCCACGAAGCCTTCGTTACCCAGTTTGCTCTCGATACGACCGATCTCTGCTTCAACCTTAGCAACTTCTTTCGCCAGACGCTCCAGCTCGGCAGCCTTGTCGATCAGGCCAGCCATCGGGATCAGCAGCTCTGCGCCGTCGATGATCTTGGTCACGGAGACCGGACCTTTATCATCGGCAGGCAGCAGGGTGATGCTCTCCAGACGCGCCAGGGTCTGCAGGAAGCTGCGGTTGTCGTTCACACGACGTGCCGCATCGCTGCTGCAGCCGCGCAGCAGCAGCTCCAGCGGTTTAGCCGGGGAGAGGTTCATCTCGGCGCGGATGTTACGCACCGCGACAATCGCCTGCTTCAGCCACTCGGTATCCGCTACCGCGGCTTCATCAACCTGGGCGGCATCGAACGCCGGGAACGGTTGCAGCATGATGGTGTTAGCGGTGTTACCGGTAAGCACCTTCACGCGCTGCCAGATGGTTTCAGTAATGAACGGGATGATCGGATGCGCCAGACGCAGCAGACCTTCCAGCACCGTGACCAGGGTGTTGCGCGTGCCGCGCAGTTCCGCTTCAGAGCCACCGTTCATCACCGGCTTGGTCAGCTCCAGATACCAGTCACAGAACTGGTTCCAGGTAAACTCATACAGGATGCCCGCAGCAATATCGAAGCGGTAGCTGTCCAGCGCTTCACGGAAGGCTTTCACCGTCTGGTTGAACTCGGCACGGATCCAGCGATCCGCCAGGGAGAGGGTCATCTCGCCGCCGTTGAAGCCGCAATCCTGCTCTTCGGTGTTCATCAGCACAAAGCGGCTGGCGTTCCACAGCTTGTTACAGAAGTTACGGTAGCCTTCCAGGCGCTTCATATCCCAGTTGATGTCGCGGCCGGTAGAGGCCAGCGCCGCCAGGGTAAAGCGCAGGGCGTCGGTGCCGTGCGGCTCAATACCGTTCGGGAACTGCTTCTCGGTGCGCTTAGCAATTTTCTCTGCCAGCTGCGGCTGCATCATGTTGCCGGTACGCTTCTCCAGCAGATCCGCCAGAGAGATACCGTCCACCATATCCAGCGGATCGATAACGTTGCCCTTGGATTTGGACATCTTCTGGCCTTCGTCGTCGCGGATCAGACCGGTCATGTAGATGGTCTTGAACGGGATCTGCGGCTTGCCGTCTTCATCTTTGATGAAGTGCATGGTCATCATGATCATGCGGGCGATCCAGAAGAAGATGATGTCAAAGCCGGAGACCATCACGCTGGTTGGGTGGAACTGACGCAGAGCGTCGGTGTTCTCCGGCCAGCCGAGGGTAGAGAAGGTCCATAGCGCGGAGGAGAACCAGGTGTCCAGCACGTCTTCGTCCTGGCGCAGGGCGACGTCGGCGCTCAGGTTATTCTCCTGACGCACTTCCTCTTCCGTACGGCCAACAAAGACGTTGCCTTCGTTGTCGTACCAGGCCGGGATACGGTGGCCCCACCACAGCTGACGGGAGATACACCAGTCCTGAATATCGCGCATCCAGGAGAAGTACATGTTCTCGTACTGCTTCGGCACGAACTGAATGTCGCCGTTCTCAACCGCTTCCACAGCCGGTTTCGCCAGCACGTCGGCACGGACGTACCACTGGTCGGTCAGCATCGGCTCGATCACCACGCCGCCACGGTCGCCGTACGGTACGGTCAGGTCGTGCGGTTTAATCTCTTCCAGCAGACCAAGAGCGTCAATGGCAGCCACCACCGCTTTACGCGCGGCAAAGCGCTCGAGATTCTGGAACTCCGCCGGGATCTCGCTGGAGTAGACGTCGGTTTCGTTGCCTTTGGTGTCGTACACCTCTGCGCTTTCACGGATATCGCCGTCAAAGGTCAGGATGTTGATCATCGGCAGGGCGTGACGACGGCCCACTTCGTAGTCGTTAAAGTCGTGCGCCGGGGTGATCTTCACGCAGCCGGTGCCTTTCTCCATGTCGGCGTGCTCGTCGCCCACAATCGGAATGCGACGGTTAACCAGCGGCAGCACCACAAATTTGCCGATCAGATCTTTGTAGCGCGGATCTTCCGGGTTCACCGCGACGCCGGTATCCCCCAGCAGGGTCTCCGGACGGGTGGTGGCGACCACCAGATAATCTTTACCGTCAGCGGTTTTTGCACCGTCGGCCAGCGGGTAGCGGATGTGCCACATGGAACCTTTCGATTCGCGGTTCTCGACTTCCAGGTCGGAAATCGCGGTACGCAGCTTCGGATCCCAGTTTACCAGGCGCTTGCCACGGTAGATCAGATCTTCTTTATAAAGGCGAACGAACACCTCTTTCACGGCGTTGGAGAGGCCTTCGTCCATGGTGAAGCGCTCGCGCTCCCAGTCCACGGAGTTGCCGAGACGGCGCATCTGGCGGGTGATGGTGCCGCCGGACTCTGCCTTCCACTGCCAGATTTTATCGATGAAGGCGTCGCGACCGTAGTCGTGGCGGGTTTTCCCCTCTTCAGCGGCAATTTTACGCTCAACCACCATCTGGGTAGCGATACCCGCATGGTCGGTACCGGCCTGCCACAGGGTGTTTTTACCCTGCATGCGCTGGTAGCGGATCATGGTATCCATGATGGTCTGCTGGAAGGCGTGGCCCATATGCAAACTGCCGGTCACGTTCGGCGGCGGGATCATGATGCAGAAGCTCTCCTGGCTCTCATCGCCATTCGGTTTGAAGTAGCCCTGCTGCTCCCAGTGCTCGTAAAGCGGCTGTTCGATATCTTGGGGGTTATATGTCTTTTCCATTATTTCCAGGTTGCCGTGTTCAGGTTGAAACCAGCCAGGCGATAGGCCTTATAGCGTTCGCGAGCCAGTTGTTTCAGAGTTTCTTCGTGAGGAACGAAGTCTACCACTTCTGTGAAAGCGGTGGCAAAATCTGCAAAGTTCGCCCGCAGGCTGATCAGCAGATCGCGCGGACTGCTGTTGCGCTTCTGCGGCCAGGCGATCTCTACCGGCGCACCGCCGCGTGGGCCTTCGCCTGCCAGATTATGCGGCACAAAGCTCTCCGCCGGACGCGCCCACAGGGCCTCGTCAAGGCGAATCGCCTGCCGCTCATCTTCGCAGGCGATGAGGATACGCTTGCCTGCGCGCCAACGTTCTGCGGCAATCTCACACACCAGTTGTTCAACGGCGCTTAAGCCATCCTGCTGCGTGTCATTGTCCAGAAGGTAGAACGTTGCATTCTTCATATATGGGGCTTCTTGTGGTCACTTTAAATGCGAAGCCGGGTGGCGCTACGCGTACCCGGCCTACAATTTACTGCTGTATTACGCTTACTCTTCGCCATTAAAACCGGCGCGGTTCAGCAGGAACTGCGACAGCAGGGCGACAGGACGGCCGGTTGCGCCTTTGGCTTTGCCGGAGCGCCATGCGGTACCGGCGATATCGAGGTGCGCCCAGTTGTACTTCCGGGTAAAGCGCGACAGGAAGCAGCCGGCGGTGATCGCGCCGCCAGGACGCCCGCCAATGTTGGCCATGTCGGCAAAGTTCGACTCCAGCTGCTCGTAGTACTCGTCGCTCAGCGGCAGACGCCATGCGCGATCGCCCGCCTGCTCGGAGGCGCCGATCAGCTCGTGGGCCAGCGGGTTGTGGTTCGACATCAGGCCGGTGATGTGGTGGCCGAGGGCAATCACGCACGCGCCGGTCAGGGTCGCGATGTCAATCACCAGCTCCGGATCGAAGCGCTCAACGTAGGTCAGGACGTCGCACAGCACCAGACGTCCTTCGGCATCGGTGTTCAGCACTTCCACGGTCTGGCCGGACATGGTGGTCAGGACGTCGCCTGGACGGAAGGCGCGGCCACCGGGCATGTTCTCACAGCCCGCCAGTACGCCCACCACGTTCAGCGGCAGCTTCAGCTCGGCGACCATGCGCATCACGCCGTAGACCGCCGCCGCGCCGCACATGTCGTACTTCATCTCATCCATGCCTTCGGCTGGCTTGATGGAGATGCCGCCGGAGTCAAAGGTCAGCCCTTTACCCACCAGCACAATCGGACGCGCGTCGGCATCGCTGCTGCCCTTGTACTCGATGACCGACATCAGGGATTCATTCTGCGAACCCTGGCCCACTGCCAGGTAGGAGTGCATCCCCAGCTCGCGCATCTGCTGCTCGCCGATGACCCGGGTGGTGATGTTCTCGCTGTTGGAGTCCGCCAGCTGGCGCGCCTGCGACGCGAGGTAGCCCGCGTTACAGATATTGGGCGGCATGTTGCTGAGATCTTTCGCCGCTTTAATGCCACAGGCGATCGCCAGACCGTGCTGAATGGCACGTTCGCCGCTGGTCAACTCCCGGCGGGTGGGGACGTTGAAGACCATCTTGCGCAGCGGACGACGCGGCTCGGATTTGTTGGTTTTCAGCTGATCGAAGCTGTAGAGCGTCTCTTTTGCCGTCTCTACCGCCTGGCGCACTTTCCAGTAGGTGTTGCGTCCTTTAACGTGCAGTTCGGTCAGGAAGCAGACCGCCTCCATCGAGCCGGTATCATTCAGCGTATTAATGGTTTTCTGAATAACCTGCTTGTACTGGCGCTCGTCCAGCTCACGCTCTTTCCCACAACCAATCAGCAAAATGCGCTCTGACAGGACGTTAGGAACATGGTGCAGCAACAACGTCTGTCCCGGCTTGCCTTCCAGCTCTCCACGGCGCAGCAGCGCGCTGATGTAGCCGTCGCTGATCTTATCGAGCTGCTCGGCGATAGGGGAGAGCCGGCGCGGTTCAAACACGCCAACCACGATGCAGGCACTCCGCTGTTTCTCCGGGCTACCGCTTTTTACACTGAACTCCATGCACTACGCTCCTGAATCTTAAAGACAACAGCCGGGGCTACGGATAGAATTGCAAGCTTTCGTAACTCATGTCCGCTGTTGCGGTGACTTCGTGTTAATCTTAGTTCGACACGTCAGAACATATCCTGAAACGTGCATCCGCTGAGTTTCTTATATCTTAGCGATGCTTTCGACGACTCAAGAGAATAAATGACGTTTAAGCCATGAAACAAGCGATTTTCCTGCAAAAAGACGGGTTTTTACGGGCGTATTTATAGTGATAATCATAAGATATCTGGTTCGGGAGACGCTAAAAAGTCAACTTGCGATCTTATTCATCCTGCTTCTGATCTTCTTCTGTCAGAAATTGGTGCGGATCTTAGGCGCAGCCGTTGACGGTGATATCCCGACAAATCTGGTGCTCTCCTTACTGGGGCTGGGCGTACCTGAAATGGCGCAGCTGATCCTGCCGCTTAGCCTCTTCCTTGGGCTGCTGATGACGTTTGGCAAGCTCTATACCGACAGCGAAATCACGGTGATGCACGCCTGCGGCCTGAGCAAGGCCGTGCTGGTGAAGGCTGCGATGGTGCTGGTCATCTTCACCGGCATTCTGGCCGCCGTTAACGTGATGTGGGCCGGGCCGTGGTCCTCTCGTCATCAGGACGAGGTGCTGGCAGAGGCCAAAGCCAACCCTGGCATGGCGGCGCTGGCCCAGGGCCAGTTCCAGCAGGCTACCGACGGCAACTCGGTGCTGTTTATCGAGAGCGTGAGCGGCAGCAGCTTCCACGACGTCTTCCTCGCGCAGCTGCGCCCTAAAGGCAACGCCCGCCCATCGGTGGTTGTCGCCGACTCCGGCCAGCTGGCACAGCGTAAAGATGGCTCGCAGGTTGTCACCCTCACCAAGGGAACGCGCTTCGAAGGCACCGCGCTGCTGCGCGACTTCCGCATCACCGACTTCCAGGACTACCAGGCGATCGTTGGTCATCAGGCGGTGGCGCTGGATCCGGACGATACCGAGCAGATGGACATGCGCACCCTGATGCGCACCGACACGCCGCGGGCGAGCGCGGAGCTGCACTGGCGCTTAACCCTCATCTTCGCCGTATTCGTGATGGCGCTGATGGTGGTGCCGCTCAGCGTGGTTAACCCGCGCCAGGGCCGTGTGCTCTCTATGCTGCCAGCAATGCTGCTCTATCTGGTCTTCTTCCTGGTGCAGACCTCGCTGAAGTCTAACGGCGGCAAGGGCAAGCTCGATCCGATGATCTGGATGTGGGCAGTTAACCTGTTCTATCTGGCATTGGCGATTGCGCTGAACCTGTGGGATACGGTGCCGATGCGCCGGATACGCGCCCGTTTCGTGCGTAAAGGAGCGTTATAATGCAGGCTTTTGGCGTACTCGATCGCTATATCGGTAAGACCATTTTCACCACCATCATGATGACGCTGTTCATGCTGGTCTCTCTCTCGGGCATCATCAAGTTTGTCGATCAGCTCAAACGCGCCGGACAGGGGAGCTACGATGCGATGGGCGCGGGAATGTACACCGTGCTCAGCATTCCAAAAGATATCCAGATCTTCTTCCCGATGGCGGCCCTGCTGGGCGCGCTGCTGGGGCTGGGGATGCTGGCCCAGCGCAGCGAGCTGGTGGTGATGCAGGCCTCCGGCTTTACCCGTTTCCAGGTGGCGCTGTCGGTCATGAAGACGGCGATCCCGCTGGTGTTGCTGACTATGGCGATTGGTGAGTGGGTCGCGCCGCAGGGCGAGCAGATGGCGCGTAACTACCGTGCTCAGGCCATCTACGGCGGCGCGATGCTCTCTACTCAACAGGGGCTGTGGGCCAAAGACGGCAACAGCTTTGTCTATATCCAGCAGGTTTCTGGCAACAGCGAGCTGAACGGCGTAAGCATCTACAGCTTCAACGATCAGCGTCGCCTGCAGTCGGTGCGCTACGCGGCCCACGCGGCGTTTGATGAGCAGCAGAAGGTCTGGAAACTGTCGCAGGTGGACGAGTCTAACCTCCAGGATCCGAAGCAGATCACCGGCTCCCAGACCGTGAGCGGCACCTGGAAGACCAACCTGACGCCGGACAAGCTGGGCGTAGTCGCCCTGGAGCCGGATGCGCTCTCCATCAGCGGCCTGCGTGACTATGTGAAGTACCTGAAGTCAACCGGGCAGGACTCTGGCCGCTACCAGCTCAACATGTGGAGTAAAATCTTCCAGCCGCTGTCGGTGGCAGTCATGATGCTGATGGCGCTGTCGTTCATCTTTGGCCCGCTGCGCAGCGTGCCAATGGGCGTGCGGGTGGTCACCGGGATCAGCTTCGGCTTCGTCTTCTACGTGCTGGATCAGATCTTCGGCCCGCTGACGCTGGTATACGGCATTCCGCCGATTATCGGCGCGCTGCTGCCGAGCGCTTCGTTCTTTGCCATCAGCGTCTGGCTGATGATGCGTCGGGCGTAATCTTGCCTCCCCCGCTCTTTTTTGGGCGGGGGAAATTGCGCTTTCATACTTTGCGCTTCGTCACACCGTCTATGCTTTCCTTACGATTAATTAACCGCTCGGGAAGCTATGTCCAAATTTTTCTTCAACGACCGCAAGCAGCTGGTCAATGATGCCATCGAAGGCTTAATTATCTCCGCGCCGCACGCGAACCTGGTGCGTCTCGATATCGATCCCGCTATCCGCATCGTTGCACGTGGCGACTGGGACAAGGGCCGCGTGGCGGTCATCTCCGGCGGCGGCTCCGGCCACGAGCCAGCCCACGCGGGCTTCGTTGGCAAAGGGATGCTCACCGCCGCCGTCTGCGGGGACGTGTTTGCCTCCCCCAGCGTCGACGCCGTGCTTAACGCCATCGTTGCCGTTACCGGCGATCGCGGCTGCCTGCTGATCGTCAAAAACTATACCGGGGACCGCCTCAACTTCGGCCTTGCGGCTGAGAAAGCCAAACGTCACGGCCTGAAGGTTGAGATGGTGATCGTCGCCGACGATATCGCCCTGCCGGATAACAAGCAGCCGCGCGGCATCGCCGGAACGGCGCTGGTGCATAAGATTGCGGGCCACGCCGCCGAGCAGGGTAAATCCCTCGGTGAGGTGCGGGCCATAGCCCAGCAGGCCAGCGACAGCGTCTGGAGCCTCGGGCTGGCGATGGAGACCTGCAACCTGCCAGGCAGCGGCGAAGAGGAGGAGAACCGCATCCAGCGCGGCAAGGTCGAGCTGGGCCTCGGCATCCACGGCGAGCCGGGTGCCAGCACCGTCGACACTCACAACAGCAAAACCCTTATTGATACCCTCGTCGAGCCGCTGAAGGCGCAGGCGGGTAACGACCGCGTGGCGGTGCTGATCAACAACCTCGGCGGCGTCTCGGCGCTGGAGATGGCTCTGCTCACCAAAGAGCTGGCGCACTCGGCGCTGAAGGATCAGATTGCTTACCTCATCGGCCCCGCGCCGCTGGTCAGCTCCCTGGATATGAAAGGGTTCTCGCTCTCGCTGCTGCGCCTCAACGATGAGTTTGAGCGCGCCCTCAACGCGGACGTGGAGACCGTCGGCTGGCAAAAACCGGTGGCCTTCGCCCCGGTGCGCACGGTTAAGTACAACGCGATCACCACCGGCATCGAGACTCAGCCCTCTGATAACCCGGAGGTGAGCGCCCGGGTCAACGCTGCCACCGAGACGCTGATTAGCCTTGAGAACCGGCTCAACGCTCTGGATGCCAAAGTCGGCGACGGCGACACCGGCTCGACCTTTGCCGAAGGGGCGCGGGATATCGCCCAGCAGCTCGAGCAAGGTAAGCTCCCGCTGGACAACAGCGCCCAGCTCTTCCAGCTCATCGGCGAGCGACTGGCGACGGTAATGGGCGGCTCCAGCGGGGTGCTGATGTCGATATTCTTCACCGCAGCCGGACAGGCGATCCACGACGGGGCCAGCATCGCCGATGCGCTGTTAAAAGGCCTCAAGCAGATGAAACACTACGGTGGGGCAGATCTGGGAGACCGGACGCTGATCGATGCGCTACAGCCTGCCCTGGAGGCGTTACAGAGCAAGGATCTTAGCGCTGCGGTTGCGGCAGCAAAAGAGGGGGCAGAGAGCACCGCCGCGATGCAGAAAGCGGGGGCGGGGCGCTCGTCGTATGTTAACAGCGACAGCCTGACGGGCGTCACCGATCCGGGGGCAGTAGCGGTAGCCGAAGTCTTTGCTGCTTTAGTGAAGGTCTAACGGTAGGCCTGGCAAGCTACGCGCCGCCGGGCATTTACGATTTAAAAATCCGCCTTCAACACTACGCGATAACGGGCCTTGCCATCACGAACGTGCTGCAGGGCCTCGTTGATCTGCGACATCGGGAACATCTCGGTCTGCGGGGCGACCTTGCTGCGACCGGCAAAGCGCAGCAGCTTGCGCAGCTCGTACGGCGTGCCGGTAGCTGAACCGGAGATGCTGCGGTCGCCACCGATCAGGGTAAAGGCCGGGACCGGAAGCGGCTTCAGCACCGCGCCGACGGTGTGGAAGTTACCGCCGTGAGCCAGCGCCTCGAAGTAGGGCTGCCAGTCGAGATCGACGTTAACGGTGTTAATAATCAGATCGAACTGGCCCGCCAGGGCTTTTAACGCCTCTGGATCGCGGCTATTCACCACCTTATCCGCCCCGAACCGCAGCACCTCCTGCTCCTTGGCCGGGTTAGAGCTGAACGCCGTCACCTCGCAGCCCATGGCGTGCAGCAGCTTGATGGCGATATGACCCAGCCCGCCGATACCGATCACCCCGACGCGGCTGGTGGCGGTGATGTGGTGCATCAACAGCGGTTTAAACACCGTGATGCCGCCGCAGAGCATCGGCCCGGCGGATTCAATATCGATGCTGTCCGGAAGTGGGATCACCCACTGCCAGTCGGCGCGCAGCTTCTCAGCAAAGCCGCCGTGGTTAAGGATGGTCGGCGTCGCGCCTTCCAGACAGTTGATCTGGTTGCCGCTGATACAGGCATCGCAGTGACCGCAGCTGCGCGCCGTCCAGCCGATACCCACACGCTGGCCTACCTTCAGACCTTTGTCCTGCGCCGCGCTGCCCAGCGCCACTACGCGACCAATCACCTCATGCCCGGCGATCAGCGGATACTGGGACATGCCCCACTCGTTGTCGATCATCGACAGGTCAGAGTGGCAGATCCCGCAGTAGTCTACCTGCACCTCAACGTCCCCCGCCTGCAGTTCGCCAGGATCGTACTCGTATAGCTCCAGTTCGCTCCCAGCTTCTTTCGCGGCATAGCTTTTTATTGTGCTCATTGTGGTTTCCTCAGGTTCAGCGTTGAGTAGGAAGTGTAGAGCATGGGGTAGGGCGGCGCATGGGCGGAAGGTGCGAGATGGAAGTCTATTCAGACAGATGCTTACGCAGCAGCGCGTTCAGCCAGACCTCGTCCCGGTTGGGACGTTTGTCCTGGGTCGTCCACTGCTCAACGATGCTCACCTGCGGCAGGGCGGATACCAGCGTTTGCAGGCTAGCCTCATTCAGATCGGTAAAGTGACGACCCTCTTTTTCCCGCTCGCTAGCACCGTATTTAAACGACAGATACCACACGCCACCCGGCTTCAGAGCGCGGGCGAGACGACGCATCGCCTCGGGCAGCTCGACCTGAGGAAGATGCAGCAGCGAGGCGCAGCACCAGATCCCGTCGTAGCGCTCCACAGCCTCTAGCGCGCTGAACGTCATCTGCCTGACCGGCAGGCCGGTATAGGCCGTGGCAAGCTCCACCATCTCCGCCGAGGCGTCAAAGGCTTCCACCTGGTAACCCAGCGCGCTGAACGCTTTAGCGTCGCGCCCCGAGCCGCAGCCCGCATCCAGTACGCATCCGCCGGGAGCAACAAGGCGCAGGAAAGGCGCGTAGAGGGAGGACATATCCACCCCCACCGTGGCGTCAAAAAACGTCTGCGCGTTGCGCTGGTAATACGCCATCGTCATCTGAACATCACCTCTCCGGCAGCGACCGGCTGCCAGGTATGGAACCGACAGGCCAGGGCGGCGTTCCAGCGATCGTTTAAGAACGTGCGGCGCACCGGCTCGCTCTTGCCGGTCTGGTTGATGATCGCCTCATGCAGCGGCAGCCTGCTGTTAATAAAATACTCGTTGCGGGCATGGAGACGATAGAGCAGATCGAGGGCTGGAACTTGCGCCATCTTGCCATTCTGCCCCCGGTTGCAGGACTGACAGGCCAGGACCAGATTCCAGACGCCGTTGAGGTTCATGCCCGGCATCTCCTTCTGGGCAACCAGCGGGATAAAGTGATCCACATCGGCCAGCAGCGGATGCCCGGACTCCAGGCTTATCGGCGCGTTGCAGTAGAAGCAGTGCCCCTTCTGATAGCCGTTCAGGCTGTTGCGGCAGCTGGTAAGCGAGATGCGATAGCTGTTGAGTTGGGTAAAGAGGGTTTCACTCCCGGCGTCGTAATGCACGTCCAGCAGTTGCGGAGGCAGATCCATCTCCCAGGCCTTCTCAACCAGCCGCCAGCGGGCATCGGTTTCATGCACCAGGTTGTGGAACTGCGGTGTCTCCGTCAGGCGGTAGAACTCATCCGTCAGAAGGATGCCCTTGTGCTCCCGACGTTCGTTGATGAAGAACTGCTTCTCCAGCGGCCCACCGTTAACGTTATGGAAGGCATCCAGCACCACCGAGAAGCCGTAGCGCATCGTCATCTGGCGCAGCTCATCTTCATCAATCTCGCCGAGGTTGTATTGCAGACAGGCGGTAATCAGCTTGCCGGGTTTCTTGTCGTTGAGGATCTGCCGCGGGGCATTTTTCAGGTGCTCGCAGATATGCCTGCTGAAGGGTACGGCCAGGTCATCGAGCTTAATCAAAGTATCGCTGCGATCGACATCGTACAGGGCATGGGCCAGGGCGAACTTGTAGGTGGCGAAGTTATTGCCAAAGAGGATCACGCCGCGCCAGTAGTTCTCCAGCGTGGGATCGACCTGATAGAAGCGCATGCCTGCATCCTGATGTCTGTTGATGGGGTAACCCCAGGGGGTAACAGAATCAAATAACAAACAGGGGATAATGTAAACCTCGGATTGTGTTGCAGGTTTTTGCGAGGTGGCTCGAGATGGGATGGAGTAGGGATGGAGGGCGGTGGTTTTTTATGCGGTTAGCGCTGGAGGCGGGAAGGGGAGCTTGCATGGCGATCCGCAACGGGTATAATGCATCCGCTATCTGTACATCCCCTTCAGTGCCGGAGTGGCGAAATCGGTAGACGCAGTTGATTCAAAATCAACCGTAGAAATACGTGCCGGTTCGAGTCCGGCCTTCGGCACCAGTATCCTGTCCATCCTCGTCCGAGCAAGTCCAAAAAACCTTTAAAATCAACGATAAGAGTTTTTATTGCGTCCGTGCACGTCCGAGGTCATCCATTGACATCCGGCAAGTTTGGGGGTCAGAATGGGGGGCACTTCGCTTCGATAAACTTTTGACCCCCAAATTATGCCTTTAACTGATGTCGAGGCCCGTACCGCAAAGCCTCGTGAGAAAGAGTACAAACTCACTGATGGCCACGGATTGTATCTTCTTATCAAACCAACCAGTTCTAAACGCTGGTATCTCAAGTATCGTTTTGAAGGGAAAGAGAGCAGAATAGCGTTAGGTGCTTATTCTCTTCTTTCCTTGGCAAAAGCGCGTGAGAAACGTGATGAGATACACCTTCTGATAGCGGAAGGTATTAGCCCCAATGCGAAAAAGAAGAAGTAAGGCAACAGGAAGAGGCAGCACTTAACACTTTTGAAAAAGTGGCTTATGAGTGGCATGCGAACAATAAACGTTGGTCCGTCGGTCATGCTGAGCGGGTGTGGCGTGACCTTGAGCGTAATATCTTCCCAGCTATTGGAAAGAGAAATATTGCTGATTTAACAACCCGCGACCTGCTGTTGCCTTTGAAAGAGGTAGAGCTAAGCGGCCGCCTGGATGTGGCTCCCGTTTGCAACAAAGGATCACGGGTATTATGCGTTATGCGGTTCAGATTGGCATTACTGACCGTAATCCCGCCCAAGATCTTGCCGGGGCAATCATAACGAGAAAAGCTACTCACAGACCAGCTCTGCCTTTAGAACGCTAACCTGATTTTCTTCAGCGTATCGAAATACATAAAGGCCGCCTGCTTAGCATTGCGCGCGGAGTTGTTAATTAGATTATAGTTTTGGGGCTTATGACTTGGATTATGAGTTCTTCGGTGATAGTGTCGGATGTGATGGTGTAAGACATTTGTTTGAACATATACAGTAAGGAACATTGTAATGCTTGCAGATACACTTGAGCTCCGAGAGTTCATTAAAATCATTTATCCAAGCTTTGACTTACACAGCACAGCAAAAGCATCTGGTCAGCGAGTTGTCTATTTTGGGAGCTTCCATTCCCGTCTGGATATTGAACCAAATAATTGTGACTCATGGGGCGAGGTGGTTTTAAAGATTAGCGAGGCAACCTCTCGGTCTTCGATTTCTTATTTGCAAAAAGAAATTGAAATTCTTAAATCAATGGATTCAGATTGTTTTCCTAAGTTATTTTTTGATGAGGTAATAACATTTGATCCTCTGACTGAGGAGCCACTTAATCCCATGAGGATTATTAGTATAGAGGAGAAAATCGAGTCTCAAACGCTTACTGATATTATACGAAGTTATAATAGTGAAGATAAGGTAGTTTCTTTTTTGATTGAGATGTTAAGTGCCTTGCGATTACTATGGGGGCATACTCAAGCTCTTGTTCACAGAGACCTTAAACCTGATAATATTTTAGTCAGGAAAGATGGGCGTTTGGTGATTATTGATTTGGGCATTCTAAGACAGGAGGGAGTGAAAGGGGTAACTAATAGTTTCAATGCAATTGGGCCATGCACACCATGTTATGCAAGCCCAGAGCAAGCCATAAATGATAAAAAAAATATATCATTCAAAACTGATGTGTTTGCACTCGGTATTATTTGTTATGAAATGCTGAGTGGTAAAAATCCATTTCTCGATGGAGATGGTGAGCAATATTTCGATGATATTTTAGAGCGTGTTTGCGAATTTCAGCCACCTCCGCTAGAAATATATGGAGCCTCAACCGAATTTTCTAGGATTGTAGGTAAAATGATGAGTAAAGAACCTTTTAAAAGATATCGCACAGTGGAAATACTCTTACAAGACTTGGAGGCTTTGGTATAACTTATGACTATTAAATTACTGCATCAAATGGGACATAACTCTGTCTGGAACAAAGATTCATTTGAGAAGGATGGTGTTGGTGTAGGGCTTTGTTATAGCCCTGTACATGAAGTAGCAAAAAACATTAATGGTACAAAGAAGCAATTAAAAGAAACTTCAATATTTGACCCTCAATTTTACCTTCCTAGCTCACAAAAGAAAAAGTTTCAAACGTATGATTTTTTCCCTAATACTATTCTTGGTGAGAAGGGCTTTAATACAATAGATTTCACGGCGATTTCTAGCGAATCAGCAAAGCGCTGTGTTGATTTTCAGATTAAAAATAATTTTGAAAGAATAGTTATACCTGCAAGATTTTATGAGCAAATACATCCCAAGTATATTGAGCAGCAAAGTGAAAGTTTTGTTATACCGTTTATTAACTATATAAAAAAAATAGGTATTAATGCAAAGAAAAAAATAATCCTTACCGTCCCGATAACTTCTGGGATGCTGAATGTTGAAGAATATAAAATTAATTTATTAAATTGGATTACAAGTTTTCCTGAGATATCAGGTGTTTACTTCATATGTCAACATGATAGACCATCAAAACAAATTTCAGATGCTGGTTTTTTAGTTGATTATATGGATACAATTAAATCTACTATTGATGCCGATCTTGAGGTTATTGTAGGCTATACCAACACTGAATCTATTTTATACACATTATGTGGTGATTTATATTTAACAGTTGGTGCTTTTGAGAATACGAGAATATTTTCATTAGATAAATTTATTGTCTCGGATGAAGATAGACGAGGGCCAAAACCAAGGATTTATATGCCAGCATTGCTTAATTGGGTTAATTTCGAGGAAGCTAAGTTATTAAGAAAAGAAAGTCCTGAGTTATGGAAAAAAATCTATACACCAACTAAATATTCTGAAGATGCTTTTAATGCGACAACTACTATTACATTCCAAAACCCATTATTATATAAGCATTATTTTTTGACGTTCTTCCAGCAGATAAATAATATTTCCGCATATCATATGGGCGATCGTGTAGGTTATGTAACATCTATGGTTGATCAGGCAATTGAAAATTACACAAACCTTAAAAAGGTATTCACGCTTGAAAAAAATGGTAGTGATGAACACCTCATTCCATGGAAGAATGCAATAAAACTATTTTCAAATAGATGATAATGAGAGACACTTTTTTGCTAAAAGGGAATTGGCTTTCCAAAAGGCCAATTCTGATTTATGATCCTCTGGAGTAGGTGAGAATATTTCTTCATAAGTGCCATTAATAGAAATTGTGGCTAATCCAATATTGAGTTTTTTAAATTCAGATATATTTAGCTTGGCAGCATTTGCTCTATATTGGTCTAAAACAACCCAGGATTCGTTGGAGAATATTCTATATCTGCTAGCTTGCCATAAAGCTTTTTTCCAGTCCCTTAGCTTTGCTTCAATAGCAATTATGGATGAGCAGAGGGGTTTTGGTTGTCTCACTTTAATATACTCTTCGCCTTCTGTTTTAATGCAGTAACCAGCATTGATAAACTTGCTTAATGCTTTCTTTGATGAGTTTTCTGATGTTCCGGATAAGGAAGCCAAATATTCTATAGAAAAGGATTTTTTGAAAGGAAGGGCTCTCAGGGTATAAGCCCAGTCAGCAGGTATTTTCCCTAAATCTAGCAGGCCATCATCTTTATTTGTCTTAAAAACAACTAAATCTGCAATACCAAAGCCGCAATCAAATTCATGCTCAAGATTTATGTTTTTTCTGTCTTTTTTGACTAAAGATGTAAAAATATTGACCAATGCAAGTTCGGTCACAAATGGCTCTTGGGTTGCGCTGCTTTTTTTTGTGTATCTTGTTGTTTTTAATATGTTTTTCATGGCCTTTAACTGTCTGTTTGCAAGTGCATCTTGTATAGTATAGTGTGATTCTAATCTAGAATCTATATATAGTGATTTTATAAATTGGGTCATATGAAAAATAATTACGGAATTGATAACCATAGGAAATATAAAATTAATCATATAGGGAGAGACTTTTTCCTAGGAGATCTTCATGGTTCTATTCAGTTGTTAAACAAAACCCTTAAAAAAATAAAATTTAACATTGAAACTGATCGTATATTTTGTGTTGGGGATGTTATTGATAGGGGGGATGCTTCTGCTGAATGTTTAAAGTTATGCAAAAATAAATGGTTTTTTTCAGTGTTAGGCAATCATGAGGCTATGCTTCTAGAGTCAAAAGATAATGCTTTTAAAAAAGAAGTATGGTTTAGAAACGGCGGGCAGTGGTGGGCTGAAGTAGGTTTTAATGAAAGATCGTTATTAGAAGAAATTATATTGGAAGAGTTCTGTGTCTCTTTGTCCGTGGAAACGGCATTGGGTAATGTTGGAGTCATACATTCCGGATATCCATTCTGTGAGTGGCCTCTACGGAATGATGAGGAACTAAATAAATCTCATCTTAAAAATATCCTATGGGATAGAGAAATCCTTAAACAATCCCACACTAAAATCACTACAGGTGTATCATTAATTATTTCCGGACACACACCAATAGACGCTCCTACTTTATTGGGGAATCATTTATTTATCGATACGGGCTGTGGCCATTATGCTAATGAAAATCTCCGAAAGCCAAGATTAACTTTGTGCGAAATAGCATCATCTACGAACCTTCTTTTTCATGAGCTTGACTATAAAAGTTATAGAGTTACAGATCTATCAATATAGGTATCTAGAGATATTGGAAGGGGGCATTTTGGAGGTCAGTGAGAAGCTTATTGTATTATTTGTGCTTTAAAATAAACTAGTTGAATTTGTTTGTCGAGTCCGGCCTTCCACGTAATAATTGTTCAAAAGGTGCACTCATGAACAAACTCCCCAACAGCCTCCTTCGCGAAGCCATCCTAGCCGCAGCCCACGCCTACGATGCGGGAGTTGATCACGCCTTCGCTGACTCCCGAGACTACGACGTCATCATCAACGACCGCCGTTACCCACCAAAAGCCATTGTCGGCATCGCCGCTTCAACACTCACTGGCCTAACCTTCATGCCAGCAGACTTCAGTGGCGGGATAAAATCAAAGTGCGTCAGGCTGCTCACCGATCAAGGCTTTCAGATCGTCAATAAAAGCGAACCCATCGAACCCCTCGAACCAAGCCTCTTCCCGGACGAGATCCAGCAGGAAGCCACCTACATCGAAGGAGCCGCCGTTCAGGTAACCGTCAACCGCTACGAACGTGACCGCAAGGCCCGCCAGGCTGCGCTAGATTGGCATGGTTATCAGTGTAAAGTATGCGGTCTTGACATGACCAAGGTGTATGGTGAAATCGCGAAAGGCTTCATTCATGTGCATCACCTTATTCCTTTTTCAGAGATAAAAGCGAACTACCAGGTTGATCCTAAAACCGACCTTATTCCTGTTTGCCCCAACTGCCATGCGATGCTGCATCGGCAGGATCCGCCGCTTAAGCCAGAGGCACTAAAAAATCTAATAAGAAAATAAGAATATACGCATCAAGAAAACTGCTTTTTATAGCCCTTCTTATAATTTATGCCACACAACGATTGTTCCAGCTATCCTTAAAGACAATATTCCCATCCACATACTTCCACTGAATTGACTCATATCTAATCTCGATATTCTCCAGATGAGTTCCCGTCATTGATCCGGGATGAAGGTTAGGAGTAATGCCTGTTATCTTCACGTTCTCCATAAATATATTGAAATATTCAGCTTCTAAGCCTGCATCCAGGATACGATACATCTTTAACTCCGCCGAATTTAGCGTGACTCCTAAGCTGATTGCACGGTAAAGGAAAGGAGTTATGCGATCAAATTCCTTCTGAAAAATTATAGGGGTATGAACGCGGGTTGCTGTGAGCCTGCCTGTATTACTGTCCGCTGGAATACTCATGTGATGAGTAAGCGATTTTATCTCTATAGAACCTTCTCTACCAAGTACAGAGCAGCTTCCGATAATAGGTGAACCGTTTTCATCCGTTAACCATAAATATGCTGGGTTTGACATATGATTTCCTTTAGTTAAATGTTTTGCTTTCTATAACTTTCTAATTTACGTATGAATTTAGATGTGAAGTAAAAAGTGATAATCCATATTCCTATGTAAACAAACTTCATGGGCCAAGGTTCGAAAAGCATAACGCAGAGTACTATGCCTAAAATAAATAAAGGTGACTCTATAACATCCCATATGTTCGTTAGCGTATATATAAAGATGTCTGCGGCGGTTTTGACCAAAGCAGTCAAGTTTTTAATGCAAAACATGAAGTTTCTTTCCTACCACAGATATTATCTCGTCGAAGGCAGGCTTACCCTGTGTTATGCTAACATGAATAGCATCAACAAAAGGCTTTACCGCTGGTTCAAAAAGAAAATAGGTAAGATCGTAATCATGTGGACGTAGCAACGAATAAATCTCTGGATCTTCGTGTTGAAGACTTTCAGATTTTCTAATTGAGCGTTCACTCATCCCGCCGATGAGAAGAGTAAAAGCCACTTTGCCTATTATAGTTTTACTCTCTGCTGCGGCGATAAATGCAGTTCGTTCAATTATGGCTGCTGCGGTTGTTACAGCAATTTTCGTTGCTAATATTCTTCCGGTAATTGCAGTGATAACACCTCGATACGTATCATCTTGTTTTTCTTTAGATAAGTATTTATTGAACTCTTTAAATATTATCTCAATAGCATCAACGATATGATCGTAGTTTAAAATATCGTGGCGAATTGCTGCAAGCATACGAATTCGTTGGGTTTGGTGATCGTATCTTGAATCAGTATCAAAATAGCCTAGCGCCAAATACGCAAAATCGAGAGGAACCGTCAGTGCACCGTTAATCATTCCTTTAATTGTATTAGGTGAGTCAATAATATTAACTATCCTGTCTGCTATATCTTCTGTATTGCTAATGTCTGCCATGACCATTTCTCCACTGAACTATGTCATGACTCTAAATCATTAGAAAGAGTATTGGTTAAGCGATTCGTTGCATTTTTAGCAGCCCTTGCCCCGCAAAAACCTTCCCTCAAACCATTGCACTCTCCTCCCCAACGTGGACAATGTTTATCCATCGGCTGTTTTTATAACAGCGAAACCAACAATTTGCATGAAGCTACAGGACAGGCGATGGACAGTAACACTTCAGGGTTCGCCGCATACTGGCGTAACTCGCTGGCGGATGCGGAGTTCGGCAAGGGGACGTTTGAGCGTAAGGACGTCAGCGGTTTTACTCAGTGGACCGACAGGGATTCAGGACGTCTGAGCGAAGAGATGGTCACCGCACTCTTTGCAGGCGAGCGGGAAGATGTCAAAACGGTAGACGTCGTGCTGCGGCCTCATGTCTACTTCCGACTGCTACAGCATGGCAAGGAACGTACCGCGGGCGCGCCGGAGGTGATCACTCCGCTAGTGACCTCGGCGGTCGTGAACCGCGAAGGGTTTTTATTCCCCACGCCTGCAACCTCCATTCCCCGCGACCTGCTTGAGCCGCTGCCCAAAGGGTCGTTCTCTATCGGCGAAATCTCCCGCTACGACCGATACAAAACCACCCATCCCTCGGTTTCCGCCAGCGTCGATGAGTTCGATGAAGAATCTGAAACTGATGAAGAACGGGCGAAGCGCCACGAAGGCTACCGGCAAAAATGGAAATGCTACCAAGATGATGCAGAAGATCTGCTGAAAGCCGTTGCCGGCTCCTCGCTGGATGACCAAAAGCAATACGAACTCGCCGACTATGGCTATCTGGTTAAAAAGACTCAGCCCGGCGGAGCCAGCTTCCATATCCTCGGCCTCTACGATCACCTGCTGGTCAGCAAAAAAGATGTACCGCTCTTTGAGCGCTTTGCCTCGCTGGAGAACGTTCCGACCGAGCCGCTGCTGGCTTCAGGCGCGAAGTTCAGCGAGCGGCTGGGCCACTCGGGGGACAGGTTCCCGCTGGCGGAGGCCCAGCGCGATGCGATGAGTCATTTTCTGGATAGCAGGGATGGCGACATCCTGGCGGTTAACGGGCCTCCCGGCACGGGCAAAACTACGCTGCTGCTCTCCATCATCGCTACCCAATGGGCGAGGGCCGCGCTGAAACAGGGCGAGCCGCCGGTGATCGTGGCGACATCCACCAACAACCAGGCGGTTACCAATATCATCGAAGCCTTCGGGAAGGATTTTGCCGCCGGAACCGGGCCGATGGCGGGACGGTGGCTGCCAGAGGTTAACAGCTTCGGGGCCTATTTCCCGTCACGCAGCAGAAGCGCCGAGGCCGCCAAAAAGTATCAAACCGAAGACTTCTTCAACCGCGTAGAGTCCAAAGAGTACGTTGAGGATGCGCAGGCGTTCTATCTCAGCAAAGCGCAGGCCGCCTTCCCCTATGAAGCGTGCACCTCTCCGGAAGCTGTTGTCGAGCTGCTCCACGGCCAGCTTCAGGCGCAGCTAAATAAGCTTGAGGCGCTAAAGGCCGCGTGGCAGACGTTGAGCCAGGCCCGAGAGCAGAGAGCGGCAATTGCCGATGACATTGAACAGTATCTCGCCGATAAAACGCAGCTGCTCACCGGCCAGGCGCGTGAGATTGAAACGCTCACCAGTGCCAGAGCAGCATGGCATGACTATCGCGCTAAAGAGTCGCTGATCTACTCCCTGTTCTCATGGATCCCGGCCATCCGCAGTAAGCGGTTCTATATGATCAAGCAGCATCTTGAACCTAAGCTGGAGCGGTCGATGGAGGGGAGCGAGTGGGCCAATATCGAAGGGATCGATAGCACCATCAAGACGCTGCTCGATGCCGCGGAAAGCGCGCATAGCCAGTACCAGCAGCAGATAGATACGGCTCAGCAGGCTGTGCTTAAGGAGAGCAGGGCGGCACAGGCGTGGCGGGATCGCATCCGCGAGCTGGGTTATACCGGCGATGATGAGTTGAGTTTGGCCCAGGCCGATGAGCTGGCGGATACGCAGATCCGCTTCCCGGCGTTCCTGCTGACGACTCACTACTGGGAAGGTCGCTGGCTGATGGATATGACTAAAATTAGCGATCCGGTAGCGGAGAAGCGCAAGACCGGAGCGGGCACCGTTAAACCGCGCTGGCAGCGCAGGATGAAGTTGACCCCCTGCGTGGTGATGACCTGCTATATGCTGCCTGGCCATATGAAGGTATCGGAGCACAAAGGACAGAAGGGATGGGAGGCGAACTATCTCTACAGCTTTGTGGATCTGCTGATCGTCGATGAGGCAGGGCAGGTGCTGCCTGAAGTGGCCGCCGCGTCATTTGCGCTGGCGAAGAAGGCGCTGGTGATCGGTGATACCAAACAGATCCCGCCTATCTGGAGTATTTTGCCGGCGATCGACGTGGGCAATATGCTGGCGGAGAAGCTTCTGCCGGGCGATACCCAGGAAGAGATAGCTGACTCCTATGCTGCCATTGCTGAAGCGGGTAAAAGCGCCGCGTCCGGCAGCGTGATGAGGATCGCCCAGCTGGCCTCGCGCTATCAGTACGATCCTGAGCTGGAGCGCGGGATGTATCTGTATGAGCATCGGCGCTGCTTCGACGACATCATCGGCTACTGCAACGCGCTCTGCTATCACGGCAAGCTCCAACCTAAAAGGGAAGACAAAAGCTCCCCGCTGCTTCCTGCCATGGGGTATCTGCATATCGATGGCAAAGGCGAGCAGGCCAGCAGCGGCAGCCGCTACAACGTGCTGGAGGCCGATACTCTCGCCGCCTGGCTGATGGATAACCAGGAGCGCATTGAGAGCCACTACGGGAAGCCCATCCAGCAGGTGGTGGGGATCGTGACGCCGTTCAGCGCTCAGGTCTCCACCATTAAGCAGGCGCTGGGTAACCATGGACTCTCCACCGGCAGCGGTGAAAATACCCTGACCGTCGGGACGGTGCACTCCCTGCAGGGGGCTGAACGGGCTATCGTGATCTTCTCCCCGGTCTACTCCAAGCATGAGGACGGCGGGTTTATCGATAGCGATAGCAGCATGCTGAACGTGGCGGTCTCTCGGGCGAAGGATAGCTTCCTGGTGTTTGGCGATATGGATCTGTTTGAGATACAGCCTGCTTCATCCCCACGTGGGCTGCTGAAGAAGTATCTGTTTGCCGATGAGAACAACGCCCTCTATTTTGCTTACAAGAAGCGCAAAGATTTAGAGACCAGGGAGACGCGAGTCTACACCCTGCACGGCGTTGAGCAGCACGATAGCTTCCTCAACCAGACGCTGGAGAAGACCGCGAAGCAGATCACTATTGTCTCGCCGTGGCTCACCTGGCAGAAGCTGGAGGAGACGGGCTTTTTAGCGTCGATGCTCGAGGCTCGCGGGCGGGGCATTGAGGTTACCGTCGTCACGGATAAGAGCTATAACACCTCTGACAAAGACTATGCGAAACGCCAGGAGAAGAAGCAGAACCTGACTGCGGCGTTAGAGCAGTTAAACGCCGTTGGCATCGCTACCCGGCTGGTGGACCGCGTGCACAGCAAGATCGTTATTGGTGATGATGGCCTGCTGTGCGTCGGATCGTTTAACTGGTTTAGTGCAACGCGCGAGGCAAAGTATGAAAAATATGATACCTCGATGGTCTACGACGGCGGTAATCTGAAGCGAGAGATAGAGGCGATCCAGAGCAGCCTTGATAAGCGGCAGGTGTAATTTTTAATTGAACAGGGAGGTTCAATCTCATGTTGAAAGTGACCGTGTTGCTGGAAAACCGAAAAGCAAAAGAGGCAGAGGGGTTAACCTGTCAGCCGGGGCTAGCTCTACTTTATGAGAAGGCGTTCTGATATATAAATTCTAAAAAGGACTGTTGATATTTACTGGCTGTGATCATAAATAGTTGATAAATACTCATGGGGAAAGTTATGGATGCCGAGAGCAGAAGAGATCAATACTGGCGATGTTAAACATCTGTTATAAATCTTGCAGGAGTATCTTTTTGTAGAATATGGATAAAAGCGTCATATTGCATTGGGTAGTAGACGTTGAATAACTTAGTGATTATTTGTGTAAGTTTTTATTTCTTAATGCATTATTTATACCCACCTTTAATCTTAAGACAAATCTTAAAATCTTAAGGATGATTCAATACCGCAGCTGAATTTCAATCATGGGCTATCCTTATAACCTGCACGACGACTTTATATGAAAACTTAAGGGTTTCATATTTAAGCATTTATTTATTCTTGAACCAGCGAATGTTGATCTTGCTGAAAAATAAATAATCACTGGAGTGAGCCTATGTTCAGACATGTAAAGCAATTACAGTACACAGTACGCGTTGCCGAGCCAAATCCGGGGCTGGCAAACCTCCTGCTTGAGCAGTTTGGTGGACCACAGGGTGAACTGGCCGCAGCCTGCCGCTACTTTACTCAGGGGCTAGGGGATGACGATCCGGGCCGTAAAGATATGCTGATGGACATCGCTACTGAAGAGCTAAGCCACCTCGAAATTATCGGCTCTCTGGTAGGGATGCTCAACAAGGGCGCGAAAGGCGACCTGGCGGAAGGCACAGATCAAGAAGCTGAGCTTTATCGCAAAATCACCGGGAACGGCAATGACAGCCATCTGACCGCGCTGCTGTATGGCGGTGGCCCGTCGCTGACCAACTCTGCAGGCTTCCCGTGGACTGCAGCCTATATCGATACCATCGGTGAAGTAACCGCTGACCTGCGCTCTAACATTGCCGCTGAAGCACGCGCAAAAATCATCTATGAACGTCTGATCAACATGACTGACGATCCAGGCGTAAAAGATGCGCTGGGCTTCCTGATGACTCGCGAAGTAGCGCACCAGATCTCCTTTGAAAAAGCGCTCTACTCGATCCGCAACAACTTCCCGCCAGGAAAACTGCCGCCGATCGAGAAGTACGCTAACACCTACTTTGATATGTCTGAAGGTGGTGAAGTGCGCGGTAGCTGGAACTCAGACGAGAACTTCGACTACGTGACTAACCCACAGCCTGCCGTTGACGGTGGTGATGGCTTACCAAGCGTCGTGCTGCCGGGGCCGCAGCAAGCGAACCTGGATGCAATGAAGCTGCGTACCGCATCTGACCCGTCGGTTAATCCGGTAACCGGTACTGACCTCGGTTCGGTTCCGCCGATTGAAAATGACGCCGCTAAAAAAGCGCCGTAATCGTCGGTAAGAGACAAAAAACCCGGAAGATATCTTCCGGGTTTTTTTATGGCTTAAGCGCCTGTTCCGCGCCGGCTGACGCTGTTTTTCACCTTCTCAGCGGCATTTTTTCCGGCAATAAACGCATGATCGGAGTTGTAATACTCCCACTCGCTGTAGCGGCCTGCGAGCACAATATCCTGAGTCAGCAGCCACTGACGCACCGTCTCGACGTTTTTCGACCGCTCGTGATCGTAAACCACATAGGCATAGGGAATATCCAGCTGGTTAGCGACCAGCACCTCATCTTCCGCGGTAAAGATGCCGATCTCAATGCACTCGGCAATACAGCGGTCAATTAGCGCCTGACCATCAACCGGCAGCGGCTTATGCTCGGAGTAGGTAATCTCGCAGGTCAGGCCGCAGCCGCCCGGCGGATTACACTCAGGGCTGGTATTACCCTGCACAAAGATACGGTGGAAAATGGTGTCGCCAGCAAAGTAGATCCAGTGCTTATCGGTGAGGTTCGCCCGGCCAATGCCGAGGTTTACACAGCGCACCGAGACATGGTGCAGCCCGTTCGCCGCCGCAATGACCTCGTCCGGGGCCTCATCGCCAATAATGCGGATCAACTCCGGCAGGGGCATGGTGCTAATCAGCTTCTCATAATGGAACTGCCTGCCGTCGGCGAGAACCGCGATGTGCTGGTTGGCCAGTATGTGGGTAATCTCACTGCTGGTCTCAACCACGCCTTTGATATGCGGTAGAAAAGCTGACATCAGCGCCTGGAAGCCACCTTTCAACGGGTAGCCAAAGCGAGCGTTAGGCCCCATCGGTTTGCCGACCGGCTCTACTGCACCTTCAACAATCTGGGCCAGATCCGGCAGCGGCACGCGTCCGCCAAGCCATGAGGTCTCCATCTCGGAGAGCGGCACGGTCCACAGCTTCTGGTTATAGGGGATGGCAAAATGCCTGGCGATACCCGCGCCCCAGACCTGATAGATAAAGCGCTCAAAATTCTCCGGTGGCTCCTGCGCCGTACTGCTGTACTTGGCTTCAATTGCGCCGAGAATGCACTCTTTAATGGTCTCGGTCGGCAGACCATACAGCGCCCCCTGGAAGGGATAGCGCGTGTAGACGCCATCGGTGTAGATCCAGGCCTCGCGCATCTGCCAGTGCAGGTTGTCACCCAGCAGCATGTCATACAGCTCCAGCACATAGGGATCGTTCGAGAACATGATGTGCCCGGCATAGTCGAAGGTAAAACCGCCATCTTCAATGGAGCGGCACCACCCGCCGACGCTCTCGTTGCGCTCCAGCAGAACCGCCTGCGAGCCGTAGTGATATGCCGCGCTCAACCCCGTGGGGCCGCCGCCGAGGATCAGGCAGCGGGCAGGGATGGCGTTTTCGCTGCGGGAGGGTTTGAGCTTCAGCGCCGTGCTTTTACGTGCTGCGTCATTGGCCGCCTGCGCGGTAGGGGTGGCTACGCGTTGCAGGGCCGATTTTGCCAGCTCTTTCTCAATCAGGCCGTGCATGGCCTGCGCCGTGACGTCCCAGGAGGTGCTGTCAACGATCCGCTTCATCTCACGCTGCATCGTCTGCCTGGCTTCGGGCGTCAGAGCGAGCATTTTTTCGCAGGCGCGCACAAAGCCCGCGCGATCGTAGCCGATGGCCACCACATGCTTATAGGGCTCGACCACGTCGGTGATCGCTGTACTGACCACCGGGAGCAGCGCAGCCATGTATTCGAGTACCTTGGTCGGGCTGATAAAGCGCGTTGAGGCGTTGAGGGCAAACGGCATAAGACAGACATCCCACCCGGCCAGAAAATGGGGCAGGGCCTGGTAAGGCTGCATACCGAGATAGTGAATATTAGGGCGCTGGGGCAGGCTTGCCGGATCGATTTTGACCACCGGCCCGATCATTATGACCTGCCACTCCGGGTGAGCATCGGCAATGGCCGCCAGCAGATCGAGATCCATCCGCTCGTCGATGACGCCGCAATACCCAAGACGCGGGTGCGGCAGATCCTTGATCAGCGGATGATAGTTATTGCGGTCAAGCGCCTGCTCAAAGTGGATGGCGTCCACGCTGCTGGTAAAGCAGTGGATATTCTCATGTCGCTCCGACTTTGCCTTATAGAGGCTGGGCCCGCCGGTAAAGACCAACTCAGCCCGGTTAAGCAGGGCCGATTCGCGCTGCAGAAGCTGTCTGGGCGCATTCTCAAACGCGGCCAGCTCATCCATGCAGTCGTAGATCACCAGCGAAGGGTTAAAGACCGCCAGCAGCGGCAGCGCCATCGGCGTGTAGAACCAGACCAGCGGCGACTCATTTTCATCAACAATATCCGCCAGCAGCGGCTGGAGATAGGCTATCTGGCTATCATGAAAGCCATGCACCTGAAGCGGCGTATGCGGTTTTATCACGGTCACATTGGGCGCAGGGTGCGTCAGGCTTAAGCTGGCGGGCGGAGGCGCGAACGTGGGCTCTTCAATAAAGTAGATCTGGTAGTGCTTCGCCAGCCGGGTCAGGAGGTGCTGCGGGCGCTGAAAGACAAAGTCCCAGCGCAGATGGCTAAAGATATACAGTTTTTTCATAGGGTCGCTACTATTCTTAGCGTCATTCAGATCGCATAATCGGGATTGGAACAGACCCAGTGTGTGCTGCGCCTTTTGCAAAGCGGCGGCATAAACAGGATCAAGTATGCGTGCCAGTGGGTCCGTGCCCTGATGGTCAAGTTCCCATAGTCCGCTGCGATGCCAACGGCTCAAATCCTCCCAGTCGGGCCGATCGATGGCGGGATAAAGACATACCCCATGTAGCGCGACGCCTGCCAGCTGCGCCTGGGCTACCTCTGCCGCTATCTGGCTTATCCATGCCCCGCGTCCGCTGCCAACGTGGCTGGTCTCAGCCAGCAGGATCGGGCGCTCATAACGACGGTAAAGCGTTTGTAACATGTGGCTAAGGGGGACTCGCCGGGGATCGCCAAGATGCCACCACAGGCGTGCGTTGCTGCCACTCTCCCACTGGTTATCGTGATAGTAGTTCGCGCCAATGAGATCGAGGTAACGGGATGCCCCGCCCAGCTCCGGTTCTATTCTTCCCGAGAGCATGTCCCAGGTCTGATACTGTGAATTGTAATGGCCTACTGTAGCGGCCAACGATTCCGGACTCTCATCCGGCGCGGCCAGATGAATAATCGGGTCGCAGTGTAAAATGCGTGCACGGGGATCGGCAGCCCAGATAGCGTCACAGGCTGCAATCGTTGCGCGTACAAGCTGGCGCTTGCTCTCTTCTCCGGTAGTAATGCCCGGTGGCGCAGAGCAGCGGAAAAACCCTACCGAGAGGCTCCAGCTGGTAAACGAGATCTCATTGACCGGCGAGTAGACGGGCGCAGAGATGTACCAGGGGGCTAAAAAACGGGCCAGCGCTCCGCAGAGCCGCGCAAAGCGCGGCACAAAATCGGGTGAAAAAATATCGGTATCGTCCGGCCAGCCGTAGTGACAGATCGTCCAGCAGATTTGTACTCCAGCCTCGTTTGCGGCCTGCATCTTTTCGGCAACGGATGAAAAATCATATCCGTGAGGCTGCTCAACGAGACGCCAGCCTACGCTCTCCCGTACCGTTGAAATATTTAACTTCTTTAAAGAAATATAATCGCTTAGCACTCTGGCATTGTGCCCGGTAATGTCGTTCATTGAGAGCGGCATACCTTGACCGTTACGGTGATCGGCACCCTCATACCCCCCCTGCCAAAAGCTGTCAAATATAGGCATCCCGTTCTCTCCTGCGTTTTTTATTTTTTGTGATCCGTAACCAACGAATATCAATTTTTATAACGGGCAGCGCAATTTACCGAAGCGGTAACGGTTAAAACTTTAAGAAATTTAAGCGTATATCCAAGGGGTTATATTTTCCCTCATGCTTTTGCATGAGCAATTTTTAATAGAAACAGAGCTATAGATATATTTTAGTGAATTTTGGTTAAGTATAGTGCTGGCAATCCCTTTTTCCAGTTAGGTATTGCTAAAGAGTGATAAAAAATTATTAGAGTTGTTTATATATGAAGCACGCCATCAATAAAAAGTATGAATTTTATAGTGAGTAAATACTCAATTAAAAAAAATAATTATAGTTTTCAACGCGCCTGCCGTTAATTATTAGATCTTAACGCCTTTCAGGACCTTCTCTTTCGGGACGTAAACAATGAAGGATAACGGCAGTACAAAATACGATTTGCTCATTGAGCGCCTGTGCGAAACCTTTGGCGCGCTCTACCAGGGCGTCACCATCGATAAAACCTGGCTTTGCGAGCGGTTTGGCATTGCGGAGCGAACGGCCTACCGGGATCTCGCCAGGCTTGCCCACGTGCTGGACGAGGTATCAAGCGGGCGTTTTAAGCTGACAGCGAACCTGCTGCCATCGCTCCATACGGGCCATCTGGCCGAGTTCGCCAGCTTTGCTGGCGTTGCGCACCTTTTTCCGCATCATGATGGACACTCTCTGCGTAAGCGTATGAACAGCGCTGACAATATTGCGATCCACGGCGCCAGCAGCCGGGAGAACCAGCAGTATGGCGATCTGATGAATAGCCTCGATAAGGCGATTACCTCCCGCACTGAAGTTGCCTGTTTTTACCGTGAAAAATCCCGTCGCCTGCAGCCGTATCGTCTCATTAACCACTATGGCCTTTGGTATCTGGCGGCGGTAGAGGAGGGCTGTCTGAAGTCGTTCGAACTGGCGCGCATTGCAGAGTTTGCCATCACGCAGGCCACATTCGAGCCGGACGCCAGCGTCATTGAGGAGCTTGATACTACTCCCGGCATCCGCTTTGGGAAAAGGACCGACGTGACGCTGCATGTCTCTGCCCATGCAGCCACGTTCGTGACGCGCCGACCGCTCTTTCCTGCCCAGCGCCTGCTGGAGGAGCACCGGGACGGGAGCATTACCATTACAACGGCGATCAGCGACCAGAACACGCTGTTTCGCTGGTTACGCTACTGGCTGCCTGACATCCGCATTGTGGCCCCGGCAACGCTGAGCGCTGCTTTTACGCAGGACTTGCAGGCACGCTGCGAACCCGCGACCCATTCGCAGCCGCAAGACGCTTAATTTACTCGTTTCTTCGCCGCGACCAGGTCAATGTAATCCTGCACCTGGCGCTGCTTTCGTGCAGAAAGTTTGCTGATTTTCCGTACCGAGCGAATCAGCTCCTCTTCTACGGGTTTGGCGATCAGCACAATACAGCCATTTAGCACCCGAACATCCATCTCTGTGCCGGTTGAGAAGCCGGCCTCTTCCAGCCACTGGCCCTTTATGGTGATGGCTGGCACATGAGCATGGTCATGAAAGCGTGTCGCATAGCTGACGGTTAAACGGCGTTGCGTAACGGGGTCTACAAGACAATTTTCATCTGTCATGATAACGGCTCCTTAAAGAGACAAAGGCGATACGCCGAGAGAGAATAACTGTAATTATATACAGTGCTCTTCCGTTGGCTATTTAGAAAAACTCAAAGAGCTATTTAGAAATAGTGGGTTCGCCAGACTCTTGACCCATGACAAGGCGGCAGTGGTAACGACCTCCTTATAATCAGGGTCGTTTGTCCTCTCTCTGGTGTGAACCTATGGCTTACCAACTCGATTTGAACTGGCCGGAATTTCTGGAAAAATACTGGCAAAAACAACCGGTTGTTTTAAAAAACGCGCTGCGCAACTTCGTTGATCCCATCACCCCCGACGAGCTGGCAGGGCTGGCGATGGAGCCGGAGGTAGACAGCCGCCTGGTCAGCTATCACAACGGCCAGTGGCAGGCCAGCAACGGGCCGTTTGAGCACTTTGATAACCTGGGTGAAACGGGCTGGTCGCTGCTGGCCCAGGCCGTTAATCACTGGCATATGCCCGCCGCCGAGCTTGTGCGTCCGTTCCGCGTGCTGCCGGACTGGCGCCTGGACGATCTGATGATCTCCTTCTCCGTGCCGGGCGGTGGCGTAGGTCCGCATATCGATCAGTACGATGTCTTTATTATCCAGGGGATGGGTAGCCGTCGCTGGCGAGTGGGTGACAAGCTGCCGATGCGTCAGTTCTGTCCGCATCCGGCGCTGCTGCACGTTGATCCCTTTACGCCGATTATCGATGAAGATCTTGAGCCGGGCGATATTCTCTACATTCCGCCTGGCTTCCCGCACGACGGCATTACCCATGTTACGGCGCTGAACTACTCCGTCGGCTTCCGGGGACCCAACGGCCGGGATCTGCTCAGCAGCTTTGCTGATTACGCTCTGGAAAACGATCTCGGCGGCGAGCACTACAGCGATCCCGATCTCACCTGCCGCGATCATCCGGGTCGGGTAGAGGCCTATGAACTCGATCGTCTGCGTACGATGATGATCGAGATGATCCAGCAGCCCGAAACGTTTAAGCAGTGGTTCGGCAGCTTTGTAACCACGCCGCGCCACGAGCTGGATATCGCACCCGCCGAGCCGCCCTATGAGCAGGATGAGGTACTGGATGCCCTGATGGAGGGTGAATTCCTGACCCGCCTGAGCGGCCTGCGGGTGCTGAACGTCGGCGAAAGCGTATTTATCAACAGCGAACCGCTGGAGATGTCCGATGCCGCAGCGGCGGATGCGCTCTGCCGCTACACCACGCTTGGTAAAAGCGAGCTGGGCGCGGCGCTCGGTAACCCAACATGCGTGGCCCAGCTCACCGCGCTGATTAACCAGGGCTACTGGTACTTCGACGAGTAAAAGTGTGCGAAGATAGCCCGATATGCCCGGCGGCGCAGGCTTGCCGGGCCTGACTGCTCAGCCGCCGGAGGCAGCTTATTTTATTCGCGCCATCGTATTGTCTAACGCGAACGATTTTAGCGGTGCCAGAAGTACAGCATTGTCTTCAGATTGGAACAGCTGCTTTAAATCTGTTCTTTTATTATGAAATGCCAGTGCTTCGGGATCGCTATGACCAGCAATAGCGCGTTTAGCTTTCTGATTACACCAGTTTCGATAATGGTTTAGCGTGATACCGTACCGTTTGCCATTTTCGCGCATCAGATGTTCCGCCAGTCGGAACTTACCATAGCGATCGCAAAGCTGGCTTTCGATGTAAATTGCTTTGGGCAGAACATCTAACACCATTGTGATGAAATCTAACAATTGCTCCAGATGACGATCGTTTAGCTTATCGGCATAGGCAATAAGGTTATCGATAAGGGCCAGTACTTCGTTACGCTCGTTTCCTAACTGGGCAATGAGATGAGCAGCAATCTCTTCGGTTTCGCTGACCAGCGCTCTATCCAGCAACAGCACACGTGCAGATTCAACAACGCCAAAATATTTTGACAGCTTCTCCATATAGAAGATGGCGTTCTGAGCGTTGATATCGGCTGAAATAATGTCGATGCTTTCCTGCAGCTTTTCAATTTTATTCGCCAGATACATAGTCTGTATGACGATAGCTCCCACAATGATCCCAGTGGACAGGCCAATTGCAGCAAACTGCGCCGCTTGCGCAGATTTGATCAACTGGGTTACATCGTTAAGCGAGGCTGGATCAAAAGGCAATTGCTTAAGCGGCATATGCTGTGCAATACCGCTTTTTCCTGACGTTTCTGCCCAGTAAGCGACACCATCGCGTAGAATGGCTTTACCGCTCTGCAATGCCTCCATGACATCTGGATAAACTTTAAGCCAGTCAAAGGTAAAAATGGTATCCATCAGAAAATATCCTCCTCTTTTTTAAGGAGCTGCTGGCGCATAGCAGCAATCTGGACCACGGCGGGTAGCGTGACGCGAAATGCCGGGCCGCTAATTGCAGGAATGGTTAACAGCGCGGTGATAGCGATGCCGACGGGGCCAGCAAAAATACCGATCATACGCGCCAGCCCAGCGTTAGCGGCTAGCGCCAGGCCGCGGCCCAGCAGCGCCTTGGCTACGGCATTAGCCACGATCATGGCAACCTGATAAGACATAAAACCGCCCAGACGAATGGCGCTAATAATGGCGGTTAAAGCGGCACCACTAGTGAGCGAGCCGTCAATTTTTAGCTGCTTACGAATTGCCTGACGTTCAGCCTCGCTCATCTTTTCCCAGGAGTCTGCAAACAGCTTCGCTAACAGAGCCTGCTCAATAGAGACAATATCAGCGCTAAAATCTGTTTTAACCGATAGCTTCTTGCATACATCGGTGAGAATTTCTCTATAGACTACGCCGCTGCCGCGAAAGAGATTCACAAAGGTATCGCCACCGAAATGCTGCAGCTCTGCCCCGATTAACTTCCAGACCTGTCGGTAGTTACCGCGGGCTGCTTTAAACTCCTCATTGCCCGTTAACGACTCTGTTAAACGCTCGGAACCGTCTTTATCTTTAGTTAGATAGTTTACTAACACCTCTAACATATCATTATCGGCGTAGCGCAGTAGCTCTAAGTCTTTATCCGTTCTAAATTTCATAGTTCGCCGGTACCCTTATTTAATTCTCTACTGCATGTGTCAGAAACTGTACTTCGACCCGGCGATTCCGTTCATCGCCCGGAGGAATGCCATTCAGCGGCTGAGAGTCACCAAAGCCTGCCACAATCACGCGGTGCGACTGCTGAGCGTTAAGATTTGCAATCAATAACTTACGGGCTTCCCTGGCACGCGCCGCTGATAATGTGTAGTTATCATCGTAAACGGTACAGAAGCGCACTACATCTGTGACAGGATTATTGACCTGCAGATTGTCCGTATGGCCCTCAACGAAAACCTGCGTATTTGAGGAGCCGGTAACGAACTCCTCAATACGTGGTGCGAGGCGGGCAAGCGCATCTTTAGCCTGATCGGTAATGCAAGCACTACCCCGGGCAAAGATCTTATCTTTGAGGGTAATTTTGCCACTTGCTAAATCGAAACCAACCAGTGAGTCTTCTCCCTGGTCAGTCATCTCTTTTTGCATATCGTGCATAAGGTTGTTCAGCTTTTGCTGCTGAGCTGCATACCCGCTGTTTTTTTCCTGCTCACGCTTCACTTCTGCCACTTTATTTTGCAGTACCGAAAGTACGAGCATTAACATGACCACAGCCATTACGCCGGCCATCAGGTCAGAGATAGAAACCCACTCGTTTGGTTTATCTTTCATAGAGTCTGTCAGGCCTCTACATATTCAGTTTCGAGTAGTTCTCTTAACCGGCTTGCTTCATGCAATAGCGAGGTCATTTTCCCCTGCATATCCGTAATGGCGGATGTAGTGGTCTGACGATCTTTATCGATGGCAGGATGCTCAATGATCTGAGTGAGAAGAGTGCATAGCGCGTTGATATGGCCCGACATGCCCTCAAAGGCTTCTGGCACTTTGCCCAACGCTTCGAACGTTTGGTTAAAGCATTTGAGGCTATGATCGGCCTTACGGTTATTTTCAGAAACTGATGCGAGTCCGGTTTGAATCTCTTTTGTTACGCGCTCAATATATTTTGTCATAGCGCCTACTTTAATATTGAGCGTTTCGCTGGTTTCAGAAAACTCGCCCATCGCTTGAAGCTGAATTTTCGCGGCGGCTTCGGTCTGTTCTGCAACCGTTGCCATAGTCATCTCAATCTGGTTAGACATCTTATCGACCGAGCCGCTAATTTCTGTGGTGGCTGAGACGAGCTGGCTGGACATGGCGCTCATATTGCTGCTAAAGGCGTCGCCCATGTTCGTAATGGCAACGCCCAGAGAAGCCTCAATATTTGACATCGTAGCACTCAGTTGTGCCGTTGAGTCAGATAGCATGACGCTCATTTTCTGTACGTTATTGGTGAAGTCAGTATTCATCTCTGTCACTACTTGTGACAGCTCTTGTTTGATGCTGTCCATAGTGACGTTGAGATCGTTACCCAGTGTCGAGACCACGCTTTGCAGGCTTTCCGCTGACGCCGCTACTTTTTGCGAGGCGTCGCTCATGGTCGCAGCCGCTTCCTGTAGCGCGTGCAAATTCTCCTGGCTACTGGTGGTATAGGTTTCCAGTAAGTTGCGCGACTGGCCGTTAATCTGGGCAATCTCTTTAAGGGTGGCAAGATTATGTTCGTGACGCTGCGCTTCATAAACTTCTGTACGCTTCGCTTGCTGCACAAACTCATCCCGCAGCACGTCTGTCTGCTGTTGCAGGGCTGCTACAATCTGCGTGGTAGTCGTTACTAAATTCTGTTGCTGCTCAAGGCGGTACTGCGAGCGTTCTTCGGCACTCTGCTGTTTAGCCTCCTGAATAACGGATTGAAGTTTAACAAGGCACCAGTTAAGACGACGCTCTTCAAAACCGTTTGACGACTCCCATGTTTTCAGAAAAATAAAAGCAATAATGCCCCATGTGGATGTTTTGAACTTGATTCCAAGCCCTTGCATCATATCCATTAAGTCGCGCATGGAGTTATCCATCGCGCCAATAGAGTTATCTGAGTTATGCAGGATATTGGAAGCCTTGTCGAGCGCCAGACCAAGCCCGAGAAAGGTGCCAAGCAGACCCAGGATTAACAGCATGCCTGGCATGATAACAGCAACTTTTTCTGCTTTGGTCGCGACGGATTGGCTTAGCTCAGCTGCTGAGCCAAGCTCCGCGCTCAGTCCATTTTTTACCTGGTTCAGACCGCCTTTATCGAGATACTGCTGCCAGCGTTGTTCTTTGGCATTACGCTTGACGCTCCAGATGGTGGCAACAATCGCAATCAGCATTAGCGAGAAGAAAAAGAGTTGAAGAACGTCCAGGCCCGGAGTGAGAAAATGGAGAATTTCGTTAAAGAGACTCATGCTGCTACCTCGACAAGCATATTTTCTTCAGTGCGTTTCTGACAGTCCGCGGCAAAAATATTTGCAAAGTCAGTAATTAAGATTTGTTCTTCAGCAGATAGATCCGACCAACTACGCTCTTCTTGTGAGCAGTTAATTAACAGTTGGCCAATTTCCGCGCCCTGTTCGAGCAGGTACTCTTTGCCTTCCTCAATAAGTGTGGCCTCGTCTTTTTCCAGCATTTGCAAAAAGCCTTCCGCAGCGTTAACGTAATTACGACGGGCAAGAAGACTGTCTTCCAGCATCTCCAGATTTTGGCGATCCTGAGGAAGGGAAACCTTCAAGCTGTTAAGATATTTCAGTTCTTCAGCGTCTAGCTCTTCATACTTCTGTGCTCGCACCAGGCGATTATGCAGTAACTGATCTTTAGCAAGGGTGTTATTATTTTTCTCCCACTCGCTTTCCAGTATCTGGCGACTTTTTTCCCAGGCGATGATCATCTCTTCAAAAATGAATGGAATAATCGGCTTGCCAAATTTGCGCGTAGTCAGGTCATCGAGGCGAAGCGTATTCTCATCGCTGAACTCTGCGTCCTGGGCAATCATCGCGTTGGCAGCAAACATCAAGAACTGCATGTCCGCATCAATATCGCCAATCTCCCGCACCTCTTCCATACGGGTTTCATAAAAGGCCAGCAATTTTTGTACTGCACGCAGGCGCAGAAAGTACTCAAAGTCTTGCAGCGTATCACTCTGTACGGCAGCGTCTACTTCAGCCTTAACAATCATGTAGTTGTTAAGTAGTGCCATCGCGGAAACGGCGTCGCGCTCCTCGCCTTGCAGCGTCTTCTCGGCTTCGGCCAACGCTGCGGCATGACGGCGAGCCTCTTCTAGCTCTTCCTTTTCCAGCTGTTTTTGATGAGCGTCTTTACACCACTCGATAACCCATTCAAGTGCTTTTTTGACTTTACGTGCGAGAGGGCTTCTATCAATGTTTTCCAGGAATGCCAGCGCCTTATCCAGCGTCGCCAGGGCTGCTGTTACCCATGGGTTTTTAACCATTTTACCGACAAACTGCAGAATTTTTCGGCCCTTAGCAATATAGGGCTTCACGCGCTGCCACATCTGACTTACGCTGCCCATAAAACTTTCTGCTTTTGTTGCCATCCAGCTAATAGCATTTGTCGCATACTCTTTGGCGGCACTGAATGCAGAAGAGGCCGCGCGACCTACTGAGGAGATAGCGCTGCTAAAAGCTGAACCTACTGAAGAGCAAACTGATCCTAAAGAACTAAAAAACCCCATTTTCTATCCTTAGCCCAAACCGAGCATTTTTTTTGCTGTGTCAATGTGTGGAGGAATATCCGATGCCGGTGTTTTTGTAATTGCAATGTAGGCATCGCGGATTTGGTTAATAGCGCTTTCGATATGGTGCATAGCCAGCGCCTGATTTTCGGTTTCCATAACGGCTTTTGGCAGCGCCAGTCGCATGGCATTACGGATATCGCGACCAGAAAGCCCACCAGAAAGAGAAGTAGCCTGGTCGATAATCATTTCGCGCTCGCCAAAGAGGGGAATAGCGGCCACGATGAGTTTGTTCCAGATATGCTTACGTTCACTCTCGCCGGGTAGCGTAAAGCCAATATGGTGGGTAATACGGCTTAAAAACGCGCTGTCGTAATTCTTGACGAAGTTGGTAGCGAAAATAACGATGCCGGAATGTTTTTCCAGCTCGATAAGTAGCGTTGAACGCATTGCATTGACTTCGTTATCAATGCCTTGTGTTACCGAAGAGAGTCTTTTACCGAGCAGCGTATCGGCTTCATCGAAAAACAGGACGGCGTTTTCGTTTACTGCCTGCTTGAATAACGCGGCGATATTTTTCGCCGTTTCTCCCATAAATTTACTTTCCAGATCGGCAATGCTGATAGACAAAATGGAGAGCGATAGCGATCCAGCAAGCGCTTCGGCAGTCAGCGTTTTACCAGTGCCCGGCGGGCCATAAAAATTAAGCACAATGCCATTACCCTGCGGATCAACGGCAGAAAAACCCCAATCGATATAAATTTTTTGATAGTGATCGATCTTAGCTTTGGCTTCCTCTAGTTGCTTGATAACGTCAGGGGCCAATGCCACATCGTTTTCTAAGGTAAACCGCGGGGAGATAGATGAGGCCAGGGGAGGTTTATCTTGAACGGTACGGCCCTCAATGCCTTGTGTAAACGCCGATTGAATCCTTCCTGCTGACATAGATACACCTTTTCATCGCCATGTTTGTATGTAATTTAAAAAAACGTAAGACGTACGCTGTCGAATCAGATATCTGATTAACAAGTTGACTCGCTTATTATTACTATTCGTTATTATTTGATCTTAATCATTTTTTTGCTCTGCCCATCGGTGAGCGCTATCAGTTATTAACGGCAGGTATTGAGAAAACTAAAATGAAATTTTATGGATGATCGACCAGCGCTCGACAGAGCGGTTACTGTGTAAGATGTTAAAATAGCTAATTGACAGGTTGTGACAGAGAAAGGCGGATCCGGCCCTTTATGTACAAGCTTGTTATGTGATGCAGATCACTTTATACATTCCATGCTCTTTACCTGTTCATTTCTTGATAGTTCCTCTGATAAGCATTAGCTTACCCCGCTTTTGTCAATAGACGCCGCTGGCGCGCCTGGTGCGCCGCTGCATCATCTGCATTAACACCGTAAGACATAATAATTATGATGACGCCTGAACAAAAATTCGCCCGCTGGGTAAGGGTCAGTATTGCCTCTTTCCTGCTGATGTTTGTCTATTTTATCGTTGCGGATATCTGGATCCCGCTGACGCCGGACTCCACCGTGATGCGCGTGGTCTCACCTGTCTCCGCCCGCGTCTCTGGCTACGTCGCGCAGGTCTATGTGCACAACAACAGCCAGGTAAAGAAGGGCGACCTGCTGTTTGAGCTGGATCGTACGCCGTTTATCAACCGCGTCGAGGCGGCGCAGATCGCGCTGCGTCAGGCGCATCTAACCAATCAGCAGTTGGATGCGCAGATCGCCGCCTCGCAGGCGAGCCTGACCAGCGCCCAGCTTACGGCCCGTAACGATAAGGCTACCTTCGATCGCTATCAGCGCCTGAGCGCTACGCAGAACGTCTCCCAGCAGGATCTCGATAAGGTCCGCACCGCGTGGCAGTCCAGCGAGCAGTCGGTCAGCAACATGCTGGCAAACATCCGCGCGCTGCAAATACAGCGTGGCGATCGGGACGATAGCCGTAACGTTACCCTGCAGAAGTACCAGAACGCGCTGGAAGAGGCGCAGCTTAACCTTGGCTGGACGCAGATCCGCGCCGAAGCCGACGGCACTATCAGTAACCTGCAGCTTAGCCCCGGCTGGTACGCCTCTGCCGGATCGGCAGCGCTGGCGCTGGTGAGCAACAATACCGATATCGTGGCCGACTTCCGTGAGAAGAGCCTGCGCCACACCAAACCGGGAACGGATGCGGCGGTGGTCTTTGACGCCCTGCCGGGTCAGGTGTTCCATGCCCGGGTCACCTCTCGCGATGCCGGGATCCTGGCGGGCCAGGAGGCGGTAAACGGCGATCTCTCCCAGCCGGAGACCTCTAACCGCTGGGTGCGCGATGCCCAGCGGATGCGTATCCACGTGGTACTGGACGAACCGCTGGCGCAGCCGCTGCCGACCGGCGCACGCGCCACCGTTCAGCTCTACAACAGCGAAGGCCCGTTTGCCCACTTCTTCTCGGGCCTGCAAATTCATCTGGTTAGCCTGCTGCATTATGTCTATTAGTACGCTGGCTCGCGTTTTCTCGCCTCACGACAAGGTCGTCTACTCGGCTAACGATTTCCGCCAGACGCTGCGCATTGCCCTGGCGGGGACGCTGGCCCTGAGTATCTCGAGCTTCTATAACGTCCAGTACGGCGTCTTTTTTGTGGTCTACCCGCTGATGCTGATGTCGCTGGTCCCGGTCTTTAATGGCCACGTGGCGAGGCAGTTTATCTTCAGCTCGGTCATCAACTGCATTGAGATGGTGCTGATCATCGGCTTTCTGTCGCAATGGCCGGTGATCATGACGCTGGTGGTCTTTGCCCTGTACGTGGTGCGTTTTCGCTTTATGAGCCAGGGACCGCTGTTTCTCTTCGGCTCAATGGGCGTGGTGTGCCAGAGCACGATGCTCAACTTTATGAGCTATCCCACCAACGACTGGCACGTGCTGTTCTTCTCTAATATTGAAGCCTGCGTGATGGCGGTCTGCCTGAGCGCGCTGCTGCACTACCTGATCCCAGACGTCGAGCCGCGTATGCGCCCGCCGGTTATCGAGAAAGACGCTGCCCGCATCCGCCATGAGTCGCTGCTCTCCGGCACCGTGGCAACGGTGATCTTTATCGTTTTCCAGGTGTGTAACCTCAGCGACTCGCTGTCGGCGCTGATGGCGGGCGTGCTCAGCCTCTTCCCGATGAGCTACCGTGGCGCGGTGCTCAGCTCAATATGGCGAATCGCGGGGGTAGTGCTGGGCTGCTTCTATATTCTGCTGATCCAGCTGGTGCTCTACGATCACAGCAGCCACATGCTGCTGATGATGCCGCTGATCTGTCTCGGGCTAGGGGTTGGTGCGCGGCTGCATACCATGGAGAAGGTGGGGGCGGGCGTGGGCTTCGCCAGCATCACCACCCTTGGGATCATGTTCGGCCAGAATATGCACCCTAATCAGGATCTAGTATTCAGCGATCTCTACCGTATCGTCTCGGTTACCGTGTCGCTGTTCATCACCCTGACGCTGGTGTTTTTGGTACACCTGCTGCTCAACCGCTTTGCGGCAACACGCTACGTGATACCGCCGCCAGCCTGATTAGCTGGCAAACAGCCCCGGCAGCTGCGACAGGAGCCAGAGGATCAGCCCGATGGTGCCGCCAACCAGCGTGCCGTTGACACGAATAAATTGCAGATCTTTGCCGATGTTCAGCTCGATCTGCTGCGACATCTCCTTCGCATCCCAGCTCTTGACCGTATCGCTGATGTGGCGGGTCAGGAACTGGGCAAACTCCGGCGCGACGCTGCGGGCGGCCTGCTCAAGGTGCTGATTAAACGAAGCGCGCAGGGCACTATCCGCCACCAGCGTCTCGCCAAACCACTGTCCGGCCTCGGCAATGCGCAGCTGCACTTTTGAGTTCTCACCCTCCATGTCGGCCTTCAGCCAGTTGCGTAGATCCCCCCACAGCTCGCCCAGATAGCGGTTAAAGGCTTCGTCCTCTTTAAGATAGGTTTTGGTGCTCTCAGCGCGGGCGGCCATCTCGGGATCGTTCTTCAGTCGGTCGATAAGCTTCAGGGTCGCTTTGTCAAACGCCTGGCGGATCTGGTGGGCCTGATCGTGGCTGATGTCATCCAGCAGGGAGTTGACCGCGCTGGAGACCATCTCCGCGCTCTGCTCCCCCAGCCACTCGGTGGGCAGCAGCATCGCCTTGCGGGGATGCTCGGTCTTCAACCAGCGTACAATATGGTGGGCGATAAAGTCCCGCGTGCTTTGGCGCTGGATAAGCGTCAGCAGCTGGGCGATCAGCGAGTCCAGCAGCACCTGGTGACGGTTGTTTTTGGTCAGGCTCTCCAGCACCAGCGCGGTGGTGCCGGAGAGATCGACCTTATCGATCGCCTTGTGCACGGCGCGCTTGAGCAGGTTTTGAATGCGGGCATCATCGGTGAGATCGAGAAAGCCGCTCATCACCTGTAACAGGTGCTGGCCTACGCGACGGGCGTTATCCGGCTGGCTGAACCAGGTACCGATCATTAGCGCGGGTTCATGGCGGCGTATCAGCGCAATCAGCGACTGGGTATCGAGAAACTTCTCCTGCACAAAGATGCCGAGATTGTCGCCGATCCGCTCCTGATTACGCGGGATGATCGCCGTATGGCGGGAAATGAAGGGTAGCGGCACGCGGCGAAACAGCGCCACCACCGCAAACCAGTCGGCCAGTGCGCCCACCATTGCCGCTTCGGCTACCGCCTTCACTGCGCCTACCAGACGGCCAGGCGGCAGAAAAAGCGTGGTGACAAAGGTTGCCGCAGCGATCAATAGCAGCGACAGGGCCAGGCGCTTGGCGCGTTTAAGTTCGGCTAATTTATCCATCTGTTCATCATAGATCCCTGACGATTAAATAGAAATCCGAATCAGGGTTTCCAGCGCCGCGAAGCGGTCTCTTTTTCGTAAGGCATCGGCGTGGGGCGGGAGATAAATTCAATAATGCCGCCCCAGGGCGTGCTTCCGTAGCAGAACTGATTGCCGTCGCCGTACTCGGTAGGGAAGGTGAGTGGCTTAGGTTCGGTAAACATCTTCCCCCCGGCTTCTTCGAAGCGTTGCGTTGCCTGCTCAATGTTATCGGTGTAGACCGCAAAGTGCTGTAGACCATAGTCGCTTGCCCGTGGGGGGCGATCCTGGTCCGGCCCCTGCATCTCAAAAAGCTCGATGCCCGGACCGTTGTGCAGTTTGAGCATCCTGACCGCTTTTACCTGAGTACCCGGGGCAAGGCGCAGCGTATGCTGCTGGGCGTCCTGGTCAATCTCCTGGCCGGGCGAGACGGACTCATAGAGCAGCTCCGCGCCCAGAGCCGCGCATAGAAAAGTGGTGGCCTGCTTGATGTCCGGAACGGTAATGCCGATGTGGTCCATACCGCGAATGGTCTCTTCACTCATGGTCTCTCCCGATGCATAGTCGATGATGTGTAGTCAGTGGTTTTATCCATGCGTTTAAGCGTAGAAGGCGAACGCCGCATCGCGCAAATGCTGGGCTACTCTTCACTATTCCGATGATTCAGAACCGTCCGTTTATACCGGATAATCCATGCATCATCACACGTTTCAACTACCCTTATTAACCTTATCAGCATCTTTTACTGCTAACCAGGAGGTATTTGAGATGGCCTATCAGACAGTAAATCCATTTACAAATCAGCTTGTTAAAGAGTATCCGTCCCATAGTGACGCGGATGTCGAGGCAGCGCTGACAAAAGCAGATGCGCTATACCACTCCTCATGGTCGAAGGGCGATATTCAACAGCGTCTGCCCGTTCTGCTTAAGCTTGCCAATCTGCTGGAGGAGCGCAGCGAGGAGCTGGCGAAAATCGCCACCCAGGAGATGGGCAAACTGATTGAGCAGAGCCGTGGCGAAGTGAAACTGTGCGCCGACATTGCGCGCTATTACGCGGATAATGCTGATACTTTCCTTGCACCGGTAAAATACGTTTCCGATCTGGGCGACGCCTGGGTTGAGCATCACCCCATCGGCGTGCTGATGGCGGTGGAGCCGTGGAACTTCCCCTATTATCAGCTGATGCGCGTCCTGGCCCCAAATCTGGCCGCCGGTAACCCGATTATCGTTAAGCACGCCAGCATCGTGCCGCACTGTGCGGAAATCTTCGAGCAGCTGGTACGGGAAGCGGGCGCGCCAGAGGGGGCGTACACAAACCTGTTTATCTCTTCAGATCAGGTCTCCACCATTATTGCCGACGATCGCGTGCAGGGTGTGGCCCTGACCGGGTCAGAAACGGCGGGCAGCGCGGTCGCGGCGCAGGCGGCTAAAAAACTGAAGAAAGCGACCCTTGAGCTGGGCGGTAACGATGTGTTTGTGGTACTGGACGACAGCGACCTGGAGAAAGCCGTTGAGGTGGGTGTCACTGCACGCCTGCAAAACGCCGGGCAGGTCTGTACCGCTGCGAAGCGCTTTATCGTGCAGGAGGCGGTTGCCGATAAGTTCCTGGAGAAATATACCGAAGCCTTCCGCCAGGTGAAAATTGGCGACCCGATGGATGAGACCACCACTCTGGGGCCGCTGTCGTCAAAAGACGCGCTGGAGACCCTGACCAAACAGGTTGACGAGGCGGTGAAAAACGGTGCGAAGCTGCACCTTGGCGGTAAGCCCGTCGAGCGCGAGGGTAACTTCTTCGAGCCGACCATTCTGACCCACATTACCCGCGACAATCCGGCCTATTTCGAAGAGTTCTTCGGCCCGGTAGCGCAGATTTATGTGGTCAAAGATGATGACGAAGTGGTGAAGCTGGCGAACGACTCAAACTACGGTCTGGGTGGCTCTATCTTTAGCCAGAATATCGACCGGGCAAAAGCGCTGGCATCGCGGATTGAGACCGGTATGGTCTACATCAACTCCCTGACCGATACCGCACCAGAGCTGCCGTTTGGCGGCGTCAAGCGCTCCGGCTTTGGTCGCGAGCTGTCGGATCTGGGGATCAAAGAGTTTGTGAACCAGAAGCTGGTGGTTGTGAGTAAATAAATGATTGTCCCCCTCCTGCCAGGGAGGGGGCTATTCCATCGCCACTTTTACCGCATTGCCCAGCTTCTCCATCACCGCCTGATGCTTCTCGTTTGGCGGCAACGCACAGTTGATGCGTACGCAGTTGCGATACTTTCCTGACGCCGAAAACAGCGATCCCGGTGCAACCTGGATTTTCAGCCGGCACAGCTGTTGCGCCACGCAGACCATGTCGACTTGTTCGGGCAGCTCCACCCACAGCATAAATCCGCCTTTCGGTCGGGTGATGCAGATCCCCTCCGGAAAATACTCCCGTACCCAGCAGGAATAGATCGCCATATTGCTTTGGTAAAAATGGCGCATCCGCCTGATATGTCGATGGTAATGCCCCTCTTTGATAAAGCTAGCCGCTGCCAGCTGAGTCACCGGGACATTACTACCCAGCACGGCGTACTTCATCTGCAAAAAGCGATCGTGGTAGCGGCCGGGTACAATCCAGCCAACGCGCAGGCCCGGCGCAACGGTTTTGGTAAACGAGCTGCACAGCATGACCCGACCATCGATATCCCAGGAGTGGAGCGTGCGTGGGCGCGGGTAGTCCGTTGCCAGTTCGCCATAGACATCGTCTTCAAAAATCACGATGTCATGGCTCTGGGCAAGGGCAAGAAGCGCACGTTTGCGTGCGTCCGGCATAATAAACCCGAGAGGGTTATTGCAGTTCGGTACGGTAATAATCCCCTTAATCGGCCACTGGGCAAGGGCCAGCTCCAGCGCCTCCACGCTCATACCCGTTTCCGAATCGGTGGGGATCTCGATGACCTTTAAACCCAGGCTGCGCAGAAGCTGCATGGTGCCGTAATAGGTGGGAGACTCAATGGCGACGATATCCCCAGGTTGGCATACGGTTAAGAGTGCAAGCGACAGCCCACTCTGGCTGCCGCTGGTGATAATGATATCCTCCGCGCTCACCACCGAGCCGCCGTCTAACATCAAACGGGCGATCTGCTCCCGCAGCTCCTGACGCCCGGTCAGAGAGTCATAGCCAAGAACCTCGTCGAGATTATGCTGCACCAGGCGTTTAAGCTCGCGCCAGAGCGGTTGCAGGCTGGGCTGCTGGATATCGGGCGCGCCACTGCTGAAGGGAATGATCTCTTTATCCCTGTGGCCTTTTAGCATGTCGATCACCTGATCCCACTGGGTGATCTCAACCGGACGCTGTACCGGTCGCGACATCGGCGGTACCGGCGGCTGAACCTTGCGCGGCGCAACAAAGTAGCCGGATCGCGGCTGGGGGGTAATGAGCTGCCGTGTTTCGAGGGTCTGGTAGGCCTGTTGAACGGTGCTGATGCTCACCCCATGCTCCTGGCTCAGGCTGCGTACCGACGGAAGTTTTTCTCCATGACGATACAGGCCTTGCTCAATACGCTCGGCTAAGAGCTCTGCCAGAAGTTGGTAACGTGCCATGCTGTATCCTTGTTTCTTACCATACAGATTAAAAAATCAGTACAGATCTGGGCTAATGACGCTGTTCAGATACCGTTTTAGCGCATCTGTATGGAAAACAAAATCGTTTTTTGAGTCTGTATTGTTTATGCCTATCTCGCTGAAAATAGTGCTTCAGTCAACGCGAGGAGGTAGAGAATGGAATTTCATGAAAACAGAGGAAAAAGGCCCTTTATCGGCTTTGTCCTGCTCTGGCGAGCAATCAAAAGATGGCATCTGCGAGTACAAGCGCAGCGCATTCTTAAGCAGATGAGTGATGAAAGGTTAAGAGATGTGGGGCTGCGGCGAGAGGATGTGGAGTAGGTGAGATTGACACTGCGCATCGACTTCACTTGTCGCTAAAGGCATCCCGCAGCAGTCGCCACATATGGTGCGCCGCCGGGGTAAATCGACGATCCGAATTACGCAGCAGGTGACACTGGGCGCTGCTGGCGATGGGGTGATCGAGAGGCACCGCTTTCAGCAAGCCCTGGCTGATCGGCCCGGCGGCGGCGTATTCGGTCATAAATGAGATCCCTAGCCCCGCCTGGCTTAGGCTCATGGCGGTGGAGAAGAGGTTGCAGCGGTAGGCCGGGTGGAACTGCAGCCCCTCGCTTTTGAACATCGCATTCATGTGGCGCTGGAGGCCAAAGTTCTCTGTCAGGGCAATCAGCCGGTATTCGGTCAGCTCCTGAATAATTATAGAGGTACGTGTAGCGATGGGGTGCGTGGGAGAGACGACCGCACAGATCGGCCCCCACTGAAAGCTATGGCGCTTCAGCTCCGGCGTGCCGATAGGGCCGAACGCCAGCGCCATGTCGGCATCACCGCTGGCAATCTCGTTGAGCATCTCCTGCATGCTGCCGACGGTGATATCCACAAACACATGCGGATAAGAGCGCGCAAAGTTGCACATCACCTCGTCAATAAAGGTCGTAATCAATCCGCCGCCAATCTTTACCGAGACGCTGCCGCCGCGCATATGGCGCAGATCCTTCAGGTGGCTCTCCAACTTCTCTCGGCGCTGGCGGCTCTCGAAGTAGTCTGCCGCCAGCAGGCGTCCCGCTTCGGTCAGCACCACCGAACGCCCGCGCCGCTCCAGCAGGGGGAGCTGGAGTGCACGCTCCAGCTGGGCTATCTGGCGGCTGACAACAGAGGGGTTGATGCCCAGCATATCCGCAGCCCGGCGGATGCCGCCCTGAATACTCACCTCGTAGAGATAGCCTACCTGCCGTTCATGAAACATTGCGTCTGGCTCCTGTCTGTTGACCTGAAAGCAACAATAACATTCATCAGCAGGCATTTATAATCCCCAATGTTTATAGATAATCGAATTTCCGGGTATTTTTGCAGCTGCAAAAAAATTAAGAAAATATACGCACCATAAAAAGCCAGATGCACCGGGTTGGTGCCCTGTATAGGTGAGAGAAGTTAATTTACTTATCTCTTAACTGTCACTATTAAAATAAATTATTTTTTCGCTGCGGATTATTGAGGCATGGTTTCTGCTTAATTGAAAACGCACAGAAAATTAAACCTGTTTTTTGTTAGGGGAGGAGGGAAGTGATGAGCGAATCAAAAACGCTGGAGCGTCCAGCAGAGGAAGAGGCAAATGAGTGGCATGTCGGGCCGGGAGCCTGGATCGCCCTGATTATTGTTCTGCTGGTCTTTTCCGGCTTCTTTTTTAAAGTCGAGGGGATGGCATGGCTGGGGGCGTTTGACTTCACTACACTCGGCGGGGCATTCGGCACCATGAAGTCGCCGGAGACTAACACCTTCATCGGCAGCGGCGGCATCAGCGCTAAAGCGGGCTTCCTCTTCGCTCTGTCGCTGGTGCCGACGGTAATGCTGGCACTCGGGCTGCTGGAAATCTTCACCCACTACGGCGCGATCCGCGCGGCCCATAAGCTGCTGACGCCGCTGCTGCGTCCGTTGCTCGGCATTCCTGGCTATACCGGCCTGGCGCTGATTACCGATCTTCAGAGCACCGATGCGGGGGCAGCACTCACCAAAGAGCTGTACGACAGCAATAAAATTAGCCGAAAGGACGTAGTAATTATGGGGGCGTGGCAATATTCCGGTGCCGGCCTGATCAATAACTACTTCTCTATTGGTTCGGCGATGTTCGCCTCGCTCACCACCCCTATTATTATTCCTCTGGTATTAATGTTTGTCCTGAAATTTGTTGGTGCCGCCATAGTGCGTCTGGCGTTAAATACTGTTTACAAGAAGGATTTCACCCATGAGTAATCAAGCTAAAGTCTCCGGCAACCCGTTTGATATATTCGTGGTTGGCGCCCGCAAAGGGTTTAATATCGCCATCAATAACCTGATGCCGAACGTGTTGATGGCATACGTCATTGCCGAGATGCTCAACCTGCTGGGAGTGATGCAGATTATCGGCAAGATCTGTGCGCCGCTGATGGGGCTGTTTGGCCTGCCGGGAGAGGCGATCACCGTGCTGCTGACGGCCTGGCTCTCCTCCTCGGCGGGGACCGGCGTGGCGGTGAGCCTGCTGACCAAAGGCACGCTGGATATCACGGCGATCACCATTCTGGCTCCGGCCATCTTTTTAATGGGCTCTCAGCTACAGTACATGGGACGCCTGCTCGGCGTCGCTGACGTGCCGAAGAAATACTGGCCGCTGCTGATGGGCGTCAGCATTCTCAACGCCGTTATCGCCATGCTGGTGATGCGCGTTATTGCCTGAAAAAACCAATAATTCATCTGCCTGGCAGTCAAGGAGTCAGCCGTGTCGCAAACCTTAGAGCATTTTAACTATCTGCATCACATCCCCGAGCTGGGTTTTGAGGAGTTCAAAACCTCGGCCTATATCGCCGATAAGCTGGAGGCCGCTGGGTTCCAGGTAACCCGCAATATTAACGGCACCACCGGCATTGTTGCCGTACTGGAGAGCGGCCTTCCGGGGCCGGTACTGGCCCTGCGCGCCGATATGGACGCCCTCGGGCATATCATCGATGGGCAGCATGTTGCACGCCACACCTGCGGTCACGATGGCCACTCTTCGGTGGTGTTAACCACCGCCCAGGAGATCCTTGCCGAAGGCGGCATTAAGCAGGGGAAGCTGAAGATCCTCTTCCAGCCTGCGGAAGAGCTGGGCACTGGCGCGATCGCCATGACCGAAGGCGGCGCGATCGACGATGTGGATATGCTGCTCGGCTTCCACCTGCGCCCGCTGGAGGAGTGCCCGATGGGGCAGGCGGTTCCGGCCATGTACTACTCTGCATCCGCCACGGTGGAGGCGGTTTTCCACGGCAAGGCGGCCCATGGTGCCCGTCCGCACCTGGGGGTCAACGCCCTCGACGCCGGGGCGCATGCGGTGCAGGCGGTTAACGGCATTCACCTGTCGCCGTCCCTTACGTGGAGCGCCAAAGCGACCCGCTTCCTCTGCGATGCGGGGGTGACTAACTCGATCCCTTCCGAGGCGACAGTGGTCTGGGATCTGCGATCGGCAGAGAACGACGGCATGACGGATCTGAAGGCGCGCGTGCTGCGGGCAGTTGAGAGCAGCGCCCAGGCCTACGGCGCGAGCGTTGATATCCGTATTCTGAAAGAGATGCCAGCGGCGATTATTGACGAGGACGCTACCGGCGTGATTGCCAGCGCCATTCGCGAGGTACTTGGCGACGCCGGGTTAACCGAGCCGAAAAGCACGCCGGGCAGCGAAGATTTCTTCCACTATCTGCGCCTGCGCCCGCAGATAAAAGGTGGCTTCTGGGGGCTGGGAGCCAACCTGACGCCAGGCCTGCACCACCCGGAGATGCACTTCGACCGCGACGCGCTGGCCCTCGGCGTGAAGGTGTTTAAGTCCTGCGTACGACGCGTGCTGGGGTAGTCAGTCCCCTTTTGCCCGGCGGCGCGAGGCTTGCCGGGCCTACGCCAGGGCAAAAAACCATGCTGCCAAAATCCATAACCCAAACCCCATCAGCACCGCACCGGCGATCCGCTCGATAATCACTACCGTCGCCGAGAGACGTCTTTGCACCGGCGGCAAACCGATTAGCATCACCACCAGCAGATCCCACACCAACACCACGCTCACCATCCAGATGCCGCTTACCGACTGCTGAAGCAGGGTGACGTTAGCCCCCAGCAGCGAGGTCATTAGCGCCAGGTAGAACAGGGCGTTTTTTGGGTTGAGCAACGCCGAAGCCAGGCCCATCAGCAGCTGCTTTACCCACGACGGGCGGCCACTATCGACCCCCTGTAGCGCCAGGTTGCCCGGCCTGCTGCGAATAAGATGGCTGCCGATCCACAGCAGGTACGCCGCGCCCGCCAGTTCGATAATTGAAAACAGCACCGGCGAGCGCCGCAGCTCGCTCCAGCCAATAATCGCTAGCACAATGTAGACGGCGTTACCTGCGGCGATCCCAATGCAGAGACCAATGCTGCCACGCAGGCGGTAGCGGATGGCATAGCCCGTCAGTAGAAAAAAGTCGGGACCGGGGCTAAGCAGAGCGACAAAGTGCGATAGCGCCAGCATGGCAAACGCGGCGGGAACCAGGGTGTGTAATAGATCCATAGCGGCCTCAGAAAAGAAAACTGAGGCCATCCTACGGCGCACGAGACGTTAATTATTGTCGGATATTGATCGGCCCATGGCGTACTGGCGTGGCGTAGCGGCGGTGTAGCTGACAAAGGTTTTATGAAAGTGGCTCTGATCGGCAAAGCCGCTCTGGTAGCCGACGTCGGCGATATCCGCCCCGGCACGCAGGCGCGTTTTGGCAAATTCGATACGCGCGCTATTCAGAAAGGTAACGGGCGTCAGGCCGGTATCCTGCTTAAAGGTGCGGATCAGCGTCTCTTTACGTAGCGAAAACCGGTGGGCCAGCACATCCAGTGAAGGCGGGGCCACCAGGTTTTCAAGCAGCGTTTCCTGGAGCTGCTGGCTGGTAGGGCGCAGCGTAACAGGCTGCACTGGCTCAGCGGGAAGCGCGGCTAGCAGCGTCTCAACTGCGTGAGGAGAGAGATCCTCAATGGCTTGCAGATAGTGACGAAACAGAGATTCACTCCGCACGATCTGCGGTGCAGGCTGAAAGTCGGTTTCGATGTAGAGCATATGGTAACTGCGAGGCTGCCCATCCACCGGATTGCAGCTGTGCGGGGCATGCGCGGGGATAACGATCAGATCCCCAGGCGAAAGCAGCCAGGTTTCACCGTTGCAGACGCAGCGGGTTTGTCCCTCGACAATGGCACCGATCGACAGCTGGGCGTGGCTGTGCGTTTTATATGCCTGGCGGCTCTGCCAGGTGGAGCGTAACTCCACCCCCGGCAGCAGCGGCGAGCGCCAGAAGGTTTGCGCAATATCGCGGGTCACTGGGTTTTCAGCTCCGCAAACGCCGCCCGGATCTCCTCCTCTGGCAGCTGGACGCCGATAAACACCAGCGTGCTGTGCGGCGGCTCGTCGCCCCAGGGGCGATCCCAGTCGGCGCTGTAGAGGCGCTGCACGCCCTGAAACAGCAGGCGGTTAGGCTTGCCGTCGATCCACAGCATTCCCTTATAGCGCAGCAGCCTCTCGGCAAAGCTGAGCAGCAGGTTCTCCATTACCCGCGAGACCGCGCCAATCTCTACCGGGTAGTCCAGCTCTACCACAATCGACGAGATATCGTTCTGCTTATCCGCCATAAAGTGGAAGCGCGGCTTCGCGGGCACCACGTTCTCCTCCAGCATAAAGCCGTTGGTGTCAAACAGCAGCGCCAGGTCGATGTCACCGTGGGTCACGGTGTAGATCGGCGCACGGGCGTTGATGCGCTGTAGCCGCTCGCGCAGGGCCTCGGCGCTGCCCGCCACGTCGGTTTTGGTCAGCAGAATGCGGTCGGCGTAGCCCACCTGCGACTGGGCGAGGGTGAACTGGTTCATCTGCCCGTCGGCGTGCACTGCATCCACCAGGGCAATAACGCCGTCCAGCAGGTAGCGCTGGCAGAGGATCTCGTGGGAGAAGAAGGTCTGAATAATCGGGCCGGGATCGGCCATACCGGTGCACTCGATCACCAGCCGGTCAAAAGCGATATCACCCCGGTCGAGGCCGTCGAGCAGATCCAGCAGGGCGCTCTCCAGCTCGTTAGAGCGGGAGCAGCAGATGCAGCCGTTGGTCAGGGTTTTGATCTGCGTAGCGCGATCGCCAATCAGCTGGTCATCTACGGAGACTTCGCCAAACTCGTTCTCGATGACCGCAATTTTGTAGCCGTGCTGCTCGTTGAGAATGTGGCGCAACAGGGTGGTTTTGCCCGCGCCAAGAAAACCGGTAAGAAGCGTTACTGCAATGGGTGTCATAGTGTCTCCTAACAGCAGCTGCTTCCGCCGCTGCCATAGCGTGCTTCCTGTCGCTCGCGGAAGAACTCGTTATAGGTCATCCAGGGCTTATCCGGATGATTGGTCTTCATATGCTCGACGTAGTTATCATAGTCAGGAATACCAATCAGCATTTTCGCGGCCTGGCCGAGATACTTTTTTGCTTCGCCTAAGTTACCAAACATAATGCCATCCAAAAATTACAAAAGCCCGGCAAGATTGCCGGGCCGAGAAACGTAGGCCGGATAAGCGCAGCGTCATCCGGCGTTCCGTTAACGACTAGTGGTGTGAAGAGGTCTTCACGCCGCCTTCCGGCACCGGCACGTACGGCGTCTCTTTATCCGTGCGCACCGTGCTGCTGCGGGTCTTCATCCAGGTTTTGAAGCCGTAGAAGATGATGCTGTATACCACTACCAGGAAGAGGATGCTCAGCCCGGCGTTGGTATAGTTGTTGACCACGATGTGGTTCATGTTCGCCACTTCCTGAGCGGTCAGCTCGCCACCGGCGGCAATACGCGCTTTGTACTGGTTCGCCATGTAGAAGAAGCCTTCCATCTGCGGGTTGTCGCTGAACAGCTTCAGCCCCAGCGCCCAGGTGGTGCAGATCAGCAGCCAGACGGCCGGAACCACGGTCACCCAGATGTATTTGGTACGCTGCATCTTAATCAGCACCACGGTACCCAGCACCAGCGCCACGGCGGCCAGCATCTGGTTGGAGATGCCGAACAGCGGCCACAGGCTCTTCACGCCACCCAGCGGATCGACCACGCCCTGATAGAGCAGGTAACCCCAGAGGCCGACGCAGCCTGCGGTACCGATAATGCCCGCAACCAGAGAGTCGGTTTTCTTCAGGAACGGCACGAAGTTACCCAGCAGATCCTGGAGCATAAAGCGGCCGGAGCGGGTCCCGGCATCCAGCGCGGTCAGGATAAACAGCGCTTCGAACAGAATACCGAAGTGGTACCAGAAGCCCATGTCCGCCCACGGCAAGATTTTGTGGAATACGTGGGCGATACCTACCGCCAGCGTCGGCGCACCACCGGCACGGTTCAGCACGGACGGCTCCCCGATATCCTTCGCGGTTTGCAGGATCTGTTCAGGGGAGATGACAAAGCCCCAGGAGCTGACCGTAGCGGCTGCATGAGCGGTGACGTCTTGTAGCTGCGCCATGATCGCCGGGGCGTTCGCGCCGCCCAGCTCGTGCAGGTTCGGCATCACGATGCCCAGACCGGCAGGCGGGGTGTTCATGGCAAAGTAGAGGCCCGGCTCGATAATCGAGGCCGCCACCAGCGCCATAATCGCCACGAAGGACTCCATCAGCATCGCGCCGTAGCCGATAAAGCGGGCGTCGGTTTCACAGGCCAGCAGCTTCGGCGTGGTACCGGAGGCGATCAGCGCATGGAAGCCGGACACTGCGCCACAGGCGATGGTGATAAACAGGAACGGGAACAGCGCGCCTTTCCACAGCGGACCGGTACCGTCAATGTACTGGGTCATGGCTGGCATCTTCAGCTCTGGGTTGAGGATCACGATGCCAATCGCCAGGCCGACGATAACGCCGATCTTCAGGAAGGTTGCCAGGTAGTCACGCGGAGCAAGGATCAGCCACACCGGCAGCAGGGCAGAGACGAACGCATAGCCAATCAGCGTAAAGGTGATGGTGGTGTCTTTGAAGGTCAGCGCCGGGCCCCAGTATGGGTCGGCTGCAATCACACCGCCGAAGTAGATGGATGCCACCAGCAGCACGATACCAATCACCGACACTTCGCCTACGCGGCCAGGGCGCAGGAATCGCATGTAGATCCCCATAAACAGCGCGATTGGTACGGTGGAGCAGACGGTGAAGACGCCCCACGGGCTTTCCGCCAGCGCCTTAACGACGATCAGCGCCAGCACGGCGAGGATGATAATCATGATCAGGAAGCAGCCGAAGAGGGCGATCGTGCCCGGCACCGGTCCCATCTCCTCTTTGATCATCTCCCCGAGGGAGGCACCGTTACGGCGGGAGGAGATAAACAGCACCATAAAGTCCTGCACCGCACCGGCCAGAACCACGCCTGCCAGCAGCCACAGAGTGCCGGGCAGGTAGCCCATCTGCGCGGCCAGCACCGGGCCGACCAGCGGACCTGCTCCAGCGATAGCGGCAAAATGGTGGCCAAACAGCACGTTACGGTTGGTCGGCACGTAGTTCAGACCGTCATTGTTAATGACCGCCGGAGTAGCGCGGGTCGGGTCGAGCTTCATGACCTTCTGCGCGATATAGAGGCTGTAGTAGCGGTAGGCGACGAGGTAAACGGAGACCGACGCGACGACGATCCACAGGGCGCTTACGCTTTCACCCCGCCGTAAGGCGACAACCGCCAGACAGAAAGCACCGATGATCCCGAGGATCATCCAGGGTATGTGCTTGAGTAGCTTTTTATTATCCATATCAGACCTGGCTATATGACAAAGATTACAGGAACAGGAGGCGTTAAATTGATAAATTTCCCTGAGGATCATGGCAAACGGCGGGCAGAAAGCGGGCAATAAGTGGCCGAGCGGTTGAATATGAGAGGTAAGCGGTCGCAGGAGCGCGATAAGCGGTTTTAACGGGGCGTGAACGGGAAAAAGAGTGTGATGTGGATCACTGGCTAAGGGCTAAGCCAGCAGGCCAGACCACGTCGCAACGCACAACTATTCGGTAAAGTTTTCCTGTTCCAGGCCGAAAAACTGTTATCCCTCTAAAGGAATGAGAAAACATGTTGAACCGTATCAAAATTGTGACCAGTTTACTTCTGGTCCTTGCACTATTTGGCCTGTTACAAATCACCTCCGGCGGTCTGTTCTTCAACGCGCTGAAACACGACAAAGACAATTTCACCGTTCTGCAAACCATCCGTGAGCAGCAGTCTACGCTTAACGGCAGCTGGGTTGCCCTGTTGCAGACCCGTAACACGCTTAACCGTGCCGGGATCCGCTACATGATGGATCAGAACAATATCGGCAGCGGCACCACCGTTGCCGAGCTGATGCAGACCGCCAGCGCCTCCCTGAAGCAGGCGGAGCTGCACTGGAATGAGTATCAGACTCTGCCGCACGATCCGCGCCAGAATGAAGCCGTAACCCAGGAGATCAAGCGCCAGTACGATATCTACCACGGTGCGCTGGCTGAACTTATCCAGCTGCTGGGCGCAGGCAAAATCAACGAGTTCTTTGACCAGCCGACCCAGGGCTACCAGGACGCGTTCGAGAAACAGTACGTTGAGTTCCTGCAGCAGAATGACCAGCTGTACGATCTCGCCGTCGCGGACAACAACAGCTCCTACAGCATGGCTATCTGGATCATTGTTGGCGTGCTGCTGGCGGTGCTGGCGGTGATCGTTGCCGTCTGGTTCGGCATCAAGAACGTGCTGATCTCCCCGCTTAACCGTCTGGTGGAGAGCATCCGCCATATCGCCGGTGGCGATCTGGTGCAGAAGATCGACGTGCACGGTGCTAACGAGATGGGCCAGCTGGCGGAAAGCCTGCGCCACATGCAGGGTGAGCTGATGCGTACCGTAGGTACCGTGCGTACCGGTGCGAACGAGATCTATAGCGGCGCAAGCGAAATCGCAATGGGCAACAACGATCTCTCCTCCCGTACCGAGCAGCAGGCGGCTTCCTTGGAAGAGACCGCTGCCAGCATGGAAGAGCTGACCGCGACCGTGAAGCAGAACGCCGAAAACGCCCGTCAGGCGAGCCATCTGGCGCTCAGCGCCTCTGAGACCGCGCAGAAGGGCGGTAAAGTGGTGGATAACGTGGTGCAGACCATGCGCGACATCGCTGGCAGCTCGCAGAAAATCGCTGACATCATCAGCGTGATCGACGGCATCGCTTTCCAGACCAACATCCTGGCGCTGAACGCGGCGGTAGAAGCGGCGCGTGCCGGTGAGCAGGGTCGTGGCTTTGCAGTGGTAGCAGGGGAAGTGCGTAACCTGGCCCAGCGCAGCGCCCAGGCCGCTCGCGAAATTAAGAGCCTGATCGAAGACTCCGTAGGCCGCGTAGAGCTTGGCTCAACGCTGGTCGAGAGCGCCGGTGAGACCATGGACGAGATCGTTAATGCGGTCACCCGCGTAACGGACATCATGGGCGAAATCGCCTCTGCTTCCGACGAGCAGAGCCGCGGTATCGACCAGGTGGGCCTGGCGGTTGCCGAGATGGATCGCGTCACCCAGCAGAACGCCTCGCTGGTGCAGGAGTCTGCCGCAGCGGCAGCGGCGCTGGAAGAGCAGGCGAGCCGTCTGACCCAGGCCGTAGCGGTGTTCCGCATTATGCAGGATCAGCGTAAAGAGGCCCGTGACCAGGCTATCGTGGCAAAAGCCGCCGCGCCGCTGGCGACCCGCAAACCAGCCGTCGCCGAAGCAGGCGATAACTGGGAAACGTTCTAAATTCTAGAAGCATCGTAGGACCGTAGGCCGGGTCAGGCGAGAGCCGCCACCCGGCATTACGGTAACGCCGGGTGGCGCTGCGTTTACCCGGCCTACTCACACCAAACAGCTAGCCCTCGATTTTTACTACCTTAATCTCCACCATCCCAATCCCCAGCCTGCGCGGCGAGTGGCCAAGAATATTCCCTTCATTAGTGGACTGCGGCTCCGGCGGCACTATCGTCAGCGTATTGCTATGCGACGGGTTATGGAACCGCAGCGTGGTGGTAGAGACCTCGTTGCCTAAAGTTAGTGTCTGCTCACTATTACCTATCCGCACCGGGATCGGTTTGTTGGCGTTCGGGCCATAGGCTTTAGCAGTAATAACCAGATCGAAATTCTCAGGCAGCGGTGCGTTGTACTCGATCTTCACTTCTTCACCCAGCTGCGCGTTGGACCAGCGTCCCCAGCTCTCCGGGCGAGAGATGCCGCTAAACTGCTTCACCTCTTCCGGCGCGCCAGCCACGTTGAAGATAAAGCTGTCTGCCTTATAGCGAACGTCATTATCCACCACCTTGAGCATATCTACGTTGCGCTGATAGCGGGCGGTGTCGATGACCGTATCTTTAAACGTGGTTTTGCCTTGCCACTGTGCGCTATCGACGTGCTGCACCCTTTGCTCACCGCCCAGCTGACCCTGCGAAACGCACCAGTCGGTGGAGAGCGCCAGCTGCTGGGCCCACATCTGCGCCATCTTGTAGCAGCGGTCGATCCAGACAAAGTTATCCCGTGGTGCAAAGTCGGCCAGCTGGAAGCGCAGCGGCGCAGAGTATTCGCTCTCCGGCAGCGGCTCTACGCGCTGGTCCGAGACGCGGATCAGCAGCGGCAGGCGGAACCGGCTGCCGGAGAAGGCGATCATCTCTTTATCGCGCTCAACGGTAAAATCCTTCATCTCCTTCGGGAAGTTCCACAGGCGGATAATATCCGGCTTCCACGCCAGCACCTTCTCCTTCATGTTGAGGAACGACTGGGAGAGGGACTGGCCAGAGAGGCTGCTGCGCCCGAGGCCGAGGAAGTTATCCCCACCGAGGATATCCAGCACGGTGGCACCGTTATCCATGGTGTTGCGTTTCAGCCCGATGACGTCCTGCGCAGGCTGGTCGCCGCGCAGTACAAAGAAGAGGTTGTTGCGATCCTGCTTGCTGAGGTACTTCCACGCGGTGTTGTTCATCGCCAGATGATCGGAGGAGACGACGATCACCGTATCCTTAAACCACGGTGAGGCTTTGATCTTGTTAATCAGCGCGGCGATATGCTGCTGGCTACAGGTGACTGCGCTAAAGGACTGGTTCGCTTTGCCGTCGATGGCGTAGCTTTTCCGCTCGCAGGTGCGGGAGACAAAGCCGTCCGGGTGATGGGTATCAACGGTCAGGGCAAAGAGCGAGAAGCGCTTGCCGCTTTGGGAGAGCTGCTGATACTGCTGCCACACCTCGTCCAGCACGGTGTCGTCGTAGAAACCCCAGTCGTTGCGGTAGGTCGGATCGGCGACGCGGCCCTTCAGCTCTTCCGCACCAATAAGGTGGTCAAAGCCGTGGGATTTTAAAAAGACATCTTTCCCGGCAAAGCGCAGGTTCGCCCCCTGCACAAAGTGGTTCTCATACCCGGAGTTTTTCAGGATATCGCCGAGACAGAGATTGTGCGGGAAGAAGCTCGACATTGAGGCCGAGGCGTTGCCTTCGAAGGGGGCAAACAGCGGAATGCCGCACTGGGAGGCGACCATCCCGGCAATGGTGTAGTCGGTGCCCGGCAGCTGCGCGGTATGGGTAAAATCCAGCCCCTCATCTTTCAACGCGCCCAGCTCCGGCGTCAGCCCCGGGAAGGCGTCGCTGTCAAAGTAGGTACGCTCCAGGCTTTCGCCATAGATATAGACCAGGTTAAGCGCCGGCTGCGGAATGCTTTTGGCTGGCTCTTTATACCAGACTGCAAAATCCGGATCTCCCGCCCGGGACTGGGATTTGACCAGCTCGGTGATCTGCCGGAAGGCCGGGCTGGCATCCACCGAACCGAGGGCCAGCAGCAGCGCGAGCAGGCTATAGCCGACGTGCAGCGGATGATGGCGGCGACGGCGCAGGATCCAGCCGAGGGCAAAAAAGAGCACCAGCAGGCCGATCGCCAGGGCCGCGCCGGGCAAAATATACTTGCTGACGCCCGCGCCGGTCAGGCTGTTGGTGATAGTGTAGAGCACCGCATCGTTAATACCGTCGCCGGTAAAATAGTCGCTGGCATAGAGGGCGATATTAAGGACAACAAAAAGACCCAGCACGGCAAGCATGGCGGTAAACCACCAGGTATTACGGCCTGCCTTCAGAGAATAAATAGCTATCGAGGCAATAAACAGCACGAGAGAGAGAAATTCAGACAACGGTCGATCCTCAATAGCAGCAAGCCGGAATGTTGCAGGAATAACACTTTAATGGCGAATTCACATAGCTGCAATTCTAGCGTCACAAAGCCTGGATTCTATTAAGAAAAGGTTTAGAGAGGGACGTTTTATGAGCAATGTCTCATTTATATGCAGCAGGCGCGCCTGCTGCATATCGGGGCAGACGCGCCAGGGGGAGAGCTATCAGGAGAGGAAGTTAACACCCTGCTTCAGTACCAGGTCGCAGGCTTTGGTTTTCACCTTCTGTGCCAGCGGCGTGCTGCCGATATTGTTCAGGTTTAGCTGCTCACCATCTTTGGTGTTCAGCATCCCCTGTAAGCCCTCGAGGAAGTTAGTATCTTCCTTCTGCTCCGGCGCGCTCAGGCCGAGCTTCTCCAGCACCTGGCTCTTGATATTCTCCGCGCTGGTGACCGAGGCAAGCTTGTTTTTAGCACAGTACTCCAGGATGCCCGCGGCGTTGTTCATGGTGCCAGCGCTCAGCGCCTGGTTGCCGCCGTTCAGCAGGCTGCCGAGGGCAGAGATAGAGGTATTGCTTTGCTGCGTCGACGTGGCCGAACCTGAATTCTGGCTCAGCTGGTTGGCAGCGCTGGTCAGCTGCTCCTGCCAGGTGGCGGCGTGAGAGAGAGAAGAGAGCAGGGCGCTGGCGATCGCGACGCTGCACAGTAAACGTTTAGCTGATTTCATGTGGCATAACCTGTTGTGATGAATCGCGTCAGTATATAACGGGAGACCCGGCAGGCCACGCCAGGAAAGCTCTTAATACTCTTTGCCGGTCACGCGGCTGCGGTAGCTATCCCAGTTAAAATTGACCCACAGGCTATTGCCGAGACGCATACGATCCATGACCCGCTCGCCGAGCAGTCGGGTCATGTCCGACACGTTGTTATTGGTAAGCATGCCGGTCGGGCGCTTGGATGAGGAGCGACGATCGACGATCTGGTTGATGATCACCTTCTCGTAGCGGGATTCAGACTGGACGCCGATCTCGTCGATCACCAGCAGATCGACCATGCTGAGATCGTTAATCAGCTGCTCTTCGCTGGTTTCCCGACTGCTGAAGGTCTCCTTCATGGCGGACATAATGTCGGCGACGGTGATGATCAGCACCGACTTCCCGCGCAGCAGCAGCTCGTTGCAGATGGCCGCCGCAAGATGGTTTTTGCCGGTGCCGGGCTTGCCGGAGAAGACAAAGCTGGCGATATTACCGTCGAACTCCTCGACGTACTGGCGGGCCTGACTCAGGGCGTTCATCTGCCCCTCGTTTTCGACCTTATAGTTATCGAAAGAGCAGTTCTGATGCAGAGGACGAATGCCGGAGCGGTTGAAGGTGCGCTGCATCTTCATGGCCCGGTTTTCGCGGGCGATGGCCGCCGAGCGGATCTCTCCCTGCTCTTTTTGCCAGGCCAGCAGCTCTTCGCCGGTGGTAAACGCCGGTTTCACATGGGCAGGCATCATCTTTTGCAAACGCTTCATCATTTCGCCGACGTCTTTCATGATTAACCTCTGAAGCCTGGGGGAACCTGGTTATCTGGCTCGGAGACGGCGTTCACATCGCGCTTAGCGGCACCGTTCAGGCTACCACGGCCGATCTGTACGCTGCGGGCCAGCTTCTGCTGCCACTGCATATGGTGAAACACCTTGCCCTCGGCCTGCCAGTAGGTGACAAACGAGGCCAGCTCCTCATGGGTAACGGGCTGGCTCAGGCCGATGCCCCACAGTGCGGCAAGGCGCTGAAAATCGGCGTCCGGCTGCCAGCCTGCGTACATGGGGAATTTGCCCATCGGTACGCTGGGCGGTGCGTCGGTCGGTTCGCCATAAAACTGCTGATCGAGCGCGATATCGCTGGCCGGGCGCTGCAGTCGGGCTTCCAGTTCCAGCAGCTGGGCCAGGCGCGCAGGCGTCAGGGCATAAAACGCCGGGGCGTTATCAGCAAAAACGGCCACCGTCCCCTCAAGGGACTGGGTCAGGACGCGGGCGTGATCGTGCATAAACGCGTCGATACCGATGACATTGGTGGAGAGGATTCTGGAAGACATAGCGCTATCTCAAGCTAAAAACAGAGCGGAAAGATCCGCGGGTGATATGTGCTCATAGTAGCACAGAGAGGGGGTGCTTTTATAGGCCAGGCAAGCGTCGCGCCGCCCGGCCTTGCGAACGTCTTAGGCGATAATGTTCAGCGTCACGTCGATGTTGTTACGGGTGGCGTTAGAGTAAGGGCAGACGATATGCGCTGCGTCGACCAGCTTCTGCGCTTCGGCCGCGTCCATACCCGGCAGGTGAATATTCAGCTTAGCTTCGATACCAAAACCGGTCGGCAGCGGCCCGATACCGACTTCGCCTTCTACAAAGGCCTCTTTCGGCATGGCGATCTTGTCGCGGCCAGCAACAAATTTCATTGCGCCGAGGAAGCAGGCGGAGTAGCCCGCAGCAAACAGCTGCTCCGGGTTAGTGACGTTGCCGCCCATGCCGCCCATCTCTTTCGGTACGCCCAGCTGTACGTCCAGCACGCCGTCGGAGGAGGTTGCACGGCCGTCACGGCCACCGGTTGCTTTGGCTTTTGCGGTGTAAACTACTTTTTCTAAAGACATGGCAGGTTCCTTATTTTCGCTGTTATCAATATGTTCGCTATAAAATAGCGCGCTATTTATCTGCTAAGCATAACACCGTCGGAACGGTGCTGTGCCTGGTGAAATCTACGTCCGGTGAAGCTGATGGCGCAGCGTCTCCAGCTCGTGCTGAAGCGCGGCCAGGGAATCCGTATCGCAGGCGGCAGCGCAGCGTACCGATTCCGGGATCGTAAGTGCCTGCTGCTGCAACGCCCGTCCCGATTCGGTCAGGGTTACAGCAACCTGACGCTCGTCCTGGCGCGAGCGCTGGCGAACAAGCAGCCCGGCGCTCTCCAGACGCTTAAGCAGCGGCGTCAGGGTGGCTGAGTCCAGAAACAGCTGCTCGCCAATCTCTGACACGGTGACGTCGTCCCGCTCCCACAGCACCAGCATCACCAGGTACTGCGGATAGGTGAGGCCTAACGGGGCCAGCAGCTGCCGATAGAGTTTATTCAGCGCCAGGTTTGCGGAGTAGAGCGCAAAGCAGAGCTGGTTATTCAGGGCCAGCGGCGCATCCGCCGGGGCTGTCGATTTCGTCTTCATGGTTTGAATATAGGTAGTGCGCGATTTAATTGCAAGTGATTTTTTTACCTTGCAGCTAAGCAATCAGGGACAGACATAGCGCAGTACCACCTGCACCGCCATGGCACGGTAGTGCGCCTGCTGAGCCTGATTATCCGCGCCCTCTTCAAACAGCAGGGTAAAGGTGTAGCTGTTCGCCACGTAGTGGAAGCTGAAGCTGCTCATCAGACGGTGCACGTCCCTGGCGTTCACGCTGCGGCTGAAGAGCTGCTTTTGCTGGCCGCGCTGTAAAATATCCTCCAGTAGGATCAGCGCGCTGCGATTAACCTTACGCAGATATTCCGACTGCTGCATGTAGCGTCCACGCTGCATGTTCTCCATGCAGATAATGCGAATGAAGTCGGGGTGCGCAGCATGATAGTCGAAGGTGCTCTCTACCAGCTCCACCATCGCCTCTACCGGCGGCAGGCGCGTCAGGTTGAGCCGCGTTTCACTGGCGCGGATCTGGGTATAGACATACTCCAGAACCTGCAGATAGAGGTTCTCTTTGGTTTTAAAGTGGTAAACCACCATCCGTTTGGTGGTGCCCGCCTTCTCGGCGATCTGCTCCATACGGGCGCCGTTCAGACCATACTCGGCAAACAGCTCAATGGCACTGGTGAAGATTTTGTCCTTCAGGCTGGACTCGTCCAGTTTCTCCGGTAAATACACGCCGTCGTGCTTCACATCCGCCTCTTTTTGGCCGCAACAGAAACAGGGATTATTACCACGACGCAGGCAGAACACAAATCTCAAACGCGAGGGCGCTTACGGTAGATCCACAATCCGGGCACCGACAGGCCGACAGAGAGCGCTGCGACGATTGAGGTCGCCTTGAGAAAGTTAGTCAGCAGCAGGATCATCAGCGCCTCGCTGTAGCCCAAATGGCCTATCTTTACCGCGGAGATCATCGCCGTATAGGCCGAAATCCCGGGAAACATGGGGATCACCGCTGCGACGGTAAAGACCTTGGGGTGGGCAAGATACCAGCGCGACCAGCGGATACCGATGCAGCCAACCAGCATGGCAGCGATAAAGGTGGACCACTCAACGTTGATGCCGCTGGTCATCATCACCATACGTGCGCCGTGGCCGATGGCACCCAGCAGCGCACACCAGGGCAGAGCGCGCTGCGGTACGTTGAACACCATGGCAAAGCCGACGGCAGGAATGGCGGCCAGCAGCATATCCTGCGCCAGCGTCAGCAGAAAATCAGTTATACCCATCCGCGTAGTCCCCATAACGTCATGGCCATCACTACCCCGATACAGGTGGCCAGCGTCAACATGCTGGCGACAGCCCAGCGTGCCAGCCCGGTATTGATATGTCCTTTAAACATGTCGGCAACGGCGTTAATCAGCGGAAAGCCGGGAACCAGCAGCAGGACGCTGGCCGCCATCGCCACCGTTGACGTGTGGGCGAAGGCGGGCAGGGTAAGCAGCAGCCCCGAGACGGTAGTTGCCACAAAGGCCGTCAGGCAGAAGTTGATCTGCGGATGCAGATGCCGATGGGCCAGCATCAGGCGTACGTACATGGCGACGCTGCTGGCACAGAAGGTGATAGCTGAGCCATCCCAGCCGCCGTTGTTCAGTTTGCAGAAGCAGGCGCAGGAGAGGCCCACCACCAGCGTAACCAACCAGCGTGGATAGCGCAGCGGCTTAATCTGCTGAAAACGCCTTTCTACGCCTCTCTCATCCAGCAGCTTATGTTCGGTCATAATGACGATGTGCTGCACCTCGGTGACCACGTGCATGTTGATACCTCGATCGCTGTTTTTACGCGTGGAGGTCAGACACTGGCCATCCTGAATGGTGGTGAGCACAATGGCGTTCGCGGCGATGGCGCTCTCTACGCTATCCATTCCCAGCGCGAGGCCGAGACGGGTAGAGAGCTCCTCCACCAGGGCGCTCTCTGCCCCGTGCTGCAACAGGAGAAGACCGCACTGAATGCACAGCCGCGTTACGGCACGCTGTTTATCCCGATCTGCTTGCATAATTTGCCCTGGTAACGTAGCGAAATACCCATGTGGTGAAATAGAAAACCTATTTTTAACACAACGTGCTACCTGCTCGGCGCTGTGATAGATCAATATTTAGTTAATAAATTGGTTTAATCTCTTTCTGGCCGCCCACCCCCGTAGTATCGGCCTTTTACGCTATATGAGAGACATTAACCATTCATCATATTTATATATTTAGATCTGATTTCGCAATAAGTTATTTTTTTGCCTTCCAACCCATTATTTTTTTAACAAAGGTATGCGATATTATATCAGGGATAAAAGATTAATACCGCAGTTGGCCACCGTTAGTCTGAAAGATGTAAGTGTGACATACAGAGATAATGACATGCTGTGTTAACAGCTGTGATGTTGAGTAGCGCTTTTGTTCTGGCATTTATTTATTCATGAACGTTATCGTGATGAATTAACACACTGAGTTCTCGAATGTAAGCGGAGGGGATATGCTGTCAGAAAAGTACAGGTGCGCAGTAATAATAAGCAGAGCACCTATAATACAATTTGGCCTTGGCGCTATTATGGCGCAATCATTTTGTGAATATGAAATTATCTACTGCACCACCCCAGAGGAGATGACACTCTCTTTACTACAGCACGCGAACGTGATCATCGTCGATTTGACTAACGATTTAAGACAGGCCCGAAGCGCCTGTAAAAAATACCACTCGATCATGGTGCAATTGCTTGATATACATTGGGTTTTCATAGTTCCCTTACCCATCTACCCGCTGGCGGTAGAGCTGCTGCTACGTTCGGAAAGCACGCTGCTCTCGAGCATGGAGCCGGTCGACGGAATTATTAACGCAGTGCGTAGCGGTAACCGGCGTGCAGAAATTATTAGCCGTTCGCTTTTATCAGAAAATCCTTATGATGAAGAGGAGGCAAGTGCCCCAGCGCTATCATTAACGTATTCTGAACGACAGGTATTACGACTTCTTGGTAAAGGATGGGGTATTAATCAAATCGCCTCAATGCTTAAAAAAAGCAATAAAACGGTGAGCGCACAAAAAAATAGTGCTATGCGGCGTCTCACTTTACGTAGCAATGCTGAGTTGTACGCCTGGATTAATAGCGGTGATGGGGCAAAAATCTTAAATTTAAATCCAACGTATGGCGAGGATGGAAAATGGAAAAAAGTGGATCAAGAAGACATGTTGCCATTATTGAACGATGCCCCCTGAGCGAGGCTGGGCTACGGAATCTATTACCGATGGTCGGGAAATATCAGTTTTATTTCTTTAAAGACTACGCCGCGTTTCTTAATTCGCTGGCCTGGACACCCTTTTTTTCATTGATCTATTCGCTATCGGCCATTAGAGCACAGCGGCTGGAGTGCCTGAAGGTGATGTACGACATGGAGCGAACCAGTCCTGGGCGACAGCGCATTGTGTTGGCAGGAGATGACATGGAGGCGCGGCTGGTGAGCCGTTTCTCGCCCGCGTCGCTGCACGGCGTCATCAGTAAAACCGCCCCGCTGGCGCTGATGCGCCAGCAGCTACAGAAGTGGCTTAGTGATAAGCAAAGGGTGAATGAGAATATCCTCAACCTATGGTATTACGGCCATGAGCGAGTCCTGAACCAGACCGAGCAGGAGATCCTCTACTACACCGCGTTGGGTTATCCGATTGCTAATATCGCCGTTCAGCTTAATCGCAACTGTAAAAACATTCGGGCGCATAAGTTTAGTCTGATGGCGAAGCTGGGCGTCGATACCGACGCAGGATTATTCTACGCGGCCGATATAGTCGTCCAGATGCAGCAGGCGCTTAAGGACAATCCTGACGGCCGGTGGCAGATACCGGCCTGACTGTGAGGTGAATCCTGGTTATTCACAGTAGGATAGGCCGATTATCGATCCTCTTCACAATCACGGAAACCGGTTACAGTAACCGGTTGCACAGTGCAGATCGGAGGCTGATACTCATTTTGCCATTCCATTTTTCGCCTGACCGGAGAGCCAAATGTCTGCCAACCACGCTGCGTTTAACCTGATCTTCCGTTTTGTTGAAAATTATGTCAGCCCCATCGCCGGACGCATCTCTGCCCAGCGTCATGTGATGGCGATTCGCGATGGTTTTATCTCGGCAATGCCCTTTATGATTGTCGGCTCCTTTCTGCTTATTTTTGCCTACCCGCCGTTCTCACCGGATACCACCTGGGGCTTTGCTCGCGGCTGGCTCGATCTGGCAAAGCAGTATGAGGGGCGGATCCTCACCCCGTTCGATATGACCATGGGGATCATGTCGATCTACATCTGTGCCGCCATCGCCTATAACCTTGGCAAACACTACGTGAAGTCGCACCAGCTCGATCCCTTCATGTGTGCCATGCTCTCGCTGATGGCCTTTCTGCTAGTGGCTGCGCCAAAAACCGATAGCGCCTTACCGGTACATAGCCTGGGCGGCACCGGGATCTTTACCGCTATCCTGGTTGCCATCTACTGCGTGGAGCTGATGCGTTTTTTAAAAGCGCACAACATTGGCATCCGCCTGCCGGACCAGGTTCCGCCGATGATCAAAAACTCGTTCGATCTGCTGATCCCGGTATTGGTCGTGGTGCTGACGCTCTACCCGCTGAGCCTGTTTATCCAGTCAGAGTTCTCGGTGCTGATCCCGCAGGCCATTATGGCGCTGTTTAAGCCGCTGGTGGCGGCGGCTGACTCGCTGCCCGCTATTCTGCTGGCGGTGCTGGTTGGCCACCTGCTGTGGTTCGCCGGCATTCACGGCGCGGCTATCGTCTCTGGTATGCTGCAAATGTTCTGGTTAACCAACCTGGGGATGAACCAGACTGCGCTGGCGCAGGGCGCGCCGCTGCCGCACATCTTTATGGAGGCGTTCTGGACATTCTTCATTGTAGTAGGGGGGTCTGGAGCGACCATGGGGCTGGTGATCTGCTATCTGCGTAGCCGATCCGTGCACCTGCGCTCAATCGGGCGGCTCAGCATTGTGCCCAGCTTCTTTAACATCAACGAGCCGGTGATCTTCGGCACGCCCATTGTTATGAACCCGGTCTTTTTTATCCCCTTCCTGCTCGCACCGCTGATCAACTCGGTGATCGCCTGGGGCGCAATGAAAATGGATCTGATTGGTCGAGTGATTGCCGTGGTTCCCTGGACTGCACCGGCTCCGATCGGTGCGGCATGGGCGCTGGGCTGGGACTACCGGGCGGCGATCCTCGTCGTGCTGCTGGCCGTGGTCTCCGCCGTGATCTACTACCCGTTCTTTAAGGTCTACGAGAAACAGCTCCTGGAGCAGGAGGCGCAGGAGTCACAGCGTGCAGAGGGAGAGAGCCAGCAGGTCGCGTAAAGATTATTTCAGCGTACAGTCGCCGCACTGCTGGACATCCGGCAGGCGGTAGCGCTGACAGCAGGTACGGCGCACCAGCACGCCCTCACGCAGGACAACGGTGCGCCAAAGCGGGTTATCCATGCCGTTCGCCAGCGTTTTGTCGAAAAAGCAGAGCTGGCGCAGCGTATTTACCCGCGCATCGCCGAGCAGCGGCTTCATCTCGTTCAGGTACCAGTTGATAAGATAGCCGGTATTGCTCCAGATAAGCTTACCGTTGATCTCACCGGTAGCTTCCAGCGCCTGGACTACCGGCAGCATCGCCGAGACGATCAGCTTTTCAATACGGCCACGATCGTCTAACAGCGTGGTATAGCGATCGGCATGCACGTCGGCCCAGAAGCAGGCCGCGCGGCCGGTCTCATGGAATTCAACGTGAAAATGTTCCGGGGAGACATCCAGCGCGGTGTCGTGCGCCAGCAGGGCCAGCATCAGCGGCGGAACCAGCAGGCCCAGATACCACTGCGCCCACAGCGAGATCAGCGGTTTCCCTTCGCGCGGCAGCTGTGGCTGGTTGCGGTAGATATGATCGGAGTAGTCGGCCAGCAGGGTGCGCAGCGCGGCGGGGCGCTGCCACTGCGCCAGGGTCATGGCCTGGTGCGGTGGTGGCTCGTCGAGACGGATAATCTCCAGCATGTGCGGACGCTGACTGGACATCGTTTCGCGCACGGCATCGGCAAGCGTAGGTGCTGCGCTGTGCAGCGGGGCTCGCCAGATGAGATCGTTTGCCAGCAGTTCAGAGCGTTGGGCCATAGGAGATTAGACCGGAATCTAAATGATAATGATTGCCAATCCTAACCATAGGCAGGAACAAGCGCAACATTTTTGTCGCGAAATGCCTGCCGGGTTCCGTTTATGCTATCTGCAGGTCACCACTGACCAGAATGTGGTTGCGACCTAGATGCTTCGCTTCATACAGCGCCTTATCCGCTTTGCCCAGCGCGTCCTCAATGTCTTCGTCCAGCAGGGGAGCAATACCGATGCTTACCGTGACGTTGGTTGCCACGCTTTCGTTAAACATATGCGGGATCTTAAGATCGAAAACCTGCTGTCGAATACGCTCGGCGGTCACGCGGGCGTGCTCCAGATCGACATCGCTCAGCAGGATCATAAACTCTTCACCACCGAAGCGGGCCACGATATCCCGGGAGCGTACCGCATCACGGATGGCGGCAGAGACCCGGATCAGCGCCTGGTCGCCCATCATATGACCGTAGTGGTCGTTGTAAGCTTTGAAGTGGTCAATATCCAGCAGCAGCACAAACTGCCTGCCGTCATCATGCGTTAGCAGGTTATCAATCTTATTTTGCAGGCCGCGGCGATTGTAGAGACCGGTCAGGGGATCGAGCATGCTTAAATCTTTCAGCGTCTTGCGCTCGTCCAACAGCTTGTACATCAGATCCTGGGCAAAGGTATCATTACGCCGCTGAATAACATGCTGTATGGTGATACCTACCACCGGCAGGGCGAAACAGTAGAGTACTCTTAGCCAGGCGCTGCCGTCGGTTAGCCACAGGCAGGCCAGGCTTACCGGCAGCGAATGCAGCATAAACGCGCTGATATTGTTAGAGAAAGCGATAGTGCCAATAAATAATACGCTTAACAGCGCAATTAAAAGATAAGCCGGATCCGGGTGACCAATAGCTGAATATTTTTCGTTAACGTGCCACGCCCACAGGCAGCCAAATAACAGTGAAATGAGAGGAATATTTATTTTCTTCTCTGATTGCCACTTATGCCAGAGCAGCAGCGCAACGCTGGCCGTAAAGAGCAGCACGAGCGGCAGCGTCACGCTCATCACGCTGCTTAGCGGTAGCAGAAAGGAGAAGAGGGCCGAAACGGCATTGAGAAACAAGAATAACCGCAGGGATAATTGATATTTCTTGTTACAGAGGTTATGCCAGGATTGTGCTGTCATGTGTAATGTCGTTATTAATCTGCAATATACAAAAAGTTATGGTTGGCAAAATGAGAAATAACGCGTGAATAAATTTTCGCGAAAAGAGTAAGAAATTGTTATGTATTTTTCCGAAGCGCACAATTTATCACCTTCATGAATGTCTGTCATTAACAGATGTAGAAAGTTCGCACAGCGGCAGAGCGGGATGCTGACAAATGAGAAAACATATCATATGATATTGGTTATCATTATCAGCGTGAGGATGGAAGCATGTTGCAGCGCGTGCTGGAAAGCGGGTGGGGATTTGTATTATCGGGCATCGTTGCGCTCGGACTGGCGTGTGCCGATCTCTCTGTTGATGCGTGGTGTGCGGTTATTGTGCCCGGCCTGCTGTTAACCCCTGCCATGCTCTATCACAAGCGTCTGCGCCACTTTGTGCTGCTGCCGTCGGGTATCGCCCTGGTTGGCGGGATGATGCTGGTAATAATGAATTTGAAGATGGTGTAAAGCGGGAGAGGTCGTACCGGGAGAGAGCAAGATAAGTGGTGCGAGGGGGGGGACTCGAACCCCCACATCCTAAGGACACTAACACCTGAAGCTAGCGCGTCTACCAATTCCGCCACCTTCGCACATCTATCTTACTATTTTGCTTTTTGATACTGCCTCGTTGGTGCGAGGGGGGGGACTCGAACCCCCACATCCGTAAGGACACTAACACCTGAAGCTAGCGCGTCTACCAATTCCGCCACCTTCGCCCAGTGCGAGCAATATCAACGTGATTTATGGTGCGAGGGGGGGGACTCGAACCCCCACATCCGTAAGGACACTAACACCTGAA
>NZ_DALZFB010000007.1:174840-229186 GCF_031979925.1 Pseudescherichia sp.
GCTAGCGCGTCTACCAATTCCGCCACCTTCGCAGACCATCGATACAGTTAAAGTATCGTAACCACGGAGGCGCATTCTAGATGTTTTATATCGTTCGTCAACAGTTAATTGTGCGGGATAGAATAACTGCTGCAAAATTCATCGTGAACGGCCAGTAATGCCCGGTGGCGCTGCGCTTACCGGGCCTACGGGTTGGCCGAACCTGTTTAGCGCTTCGCCTGACGGGTCATCACCGTACGGTAAACCTTGAAGCGTCCGGTCTGGGCCAGCACCTCATGGAAACCAAAGGTTTCATCCAGCACCTGCGGGTAGGGCAGGAAGGCGTTGGCCACAATACGCAGCTCTCCGCCGCTGTTCAGATGACGTACCGCGCCGCGGATCAGCGTCTGCGCTGCCTCCAGGCTGGTCTGCAAACCATCGTGGAACGGCGGGTTGGAGATGATCATGTCGTAACGGCCGGTCACCTCAGAGAAGACGTTGCTGGCAAAGACTTCACCCTCAAAACCGTTGGCAGCCAGGGTAGCACGACTGGCTTCTACCGCCGGGGCGCTAACGTCACAGAGCGTCAGGCGAACCTTCGGCGAGTGGCTGGCCAGCACCGCGGAGAGCACGCCCGCGCCGCAGCCGATATCCAGCACTTTGCCTTTGGTATGCGGCGTCAGGGTAGAGAGCAGCAGCTGGCTACCGCTGTCCAGACCATCACGGCTGAAAACGCCCGGCAGGGTGTGGATGGTCAGGCCGTCCAGCGTATAGCTGTCGTTGAACGCGGCGGCATCAAATGCAGGCTGCTTCTCAAGACGGCCATGGTAGAGGCCGCAGCGGCGTGCGCTATCGACCTTATTCAGCGGGCAGTAATCTGCCAGCATCTGCTCGGCGCTGCGCACGCCGCTGCGGTTCTCACCCACCACAAAAATATCGGTGCCCAGCGGCAGCAGGGAGAGGATGTTCATCAGCTGGAACAGGGCTTCCGGCTTGTTCTTCGGCCAGTAGTAGATCAGCGTATCGCTGTCGCCCACGTCGGCCTGCTCGGCTACAAGGCTAAAGCGTGCATTTTCGCCCAGCTGGCGGCTCAGCACCTGCCAGTGGTGAAACTGCTGGGTATGGGCGCGGCTCTCAGCGGTATCCAGACGCGCGGGCAGGTCGTCCTGCATATCTCCGGCAAACAGAACGCGGCTCTCTTCGAAATCATCACTGTGACGCAGCAAGACTTCACTTGCCGGGGTTAAAGCAGACATGAAACAGCTCCTTAATAAACTCAGCGCTGGATTATAGTTGTTTGTTGGCGCAGATACGACGAATTTGCTATATTTGCGCGCCTGACATACAGGAGTGACCCGCTATGATTTCCCGACGCGACTGGCAGCTACAGCAGCTGGGCATTACCCAGTGGTCTTTGCGCCTGCCTGCGGCGTTGCAGGGCGAGGTCGCTGTGTCACTGCCCGCGCATATCCGTCTGGTGATGGTGTCAAGCGCGCTCCCGCCGCTCAGCGAGCCGCTGGTGGGCGATATCCTGCGGGCGCTGACGATAACCCCGGATCAGGTGCTGCAGCTGACTCCCGACCGTGTGGCGATGCTGCCCCCGGAGAGCCGCTGTAACAGCTGGCTGCTGGGCAATCACGAGGCGCTGACGCTGGAAGGCGCACGCGTTCACTCTCCTGCGCTCGATGAACTGCGGGCAAACCCGGCGGCACGAGCCGACCTATGGCGACAAATCTGCGAGTATGAACACGATTTCTTCCCTCAGCACGGCTGACTTAACGCACGCCTATGCCATTGAGCAACGCGCCCACGCTTTTCCGTGGAGCGAAAAGACCTTCGCCAGTAATCAGGGAGAGCGCTACCTGAACCTGGGCCTGACGGTTGACGAGACGCTGGCGGCGTTTGCCATTACCCAGGTCGTGCTTGACGAGGCCACGCTGTTTAATATCGCGGTCGATCCCGCTTTTCAACGCCGGGGTCTGGGACGCGCGCTGCTCGAATATCTCATTAGCGAGCTGGAAAAGCGTGACGTGCTGACGCTGTGGCTGGAGGTGCGGGCCTCAAACGCGGCGGCAATCGCCCTCTACGAGAGCCTGGGTTTTAACGAGGCGACGATACGCCGCAACTACTATCCAACCGCTGACGGCCGCGAAGACGCCGTGATTATGGCTTTGCCGCTTTAACAAAAAAGGTGATGTAATGAACTGGGACTGGATCTTCTTTGATGCCGACGAAACGCTGTTTACCTTCGACTCATTCAGCGGACTACAGCGGATGTTTCTCGACTACAGCGTGACCTTTACCGCCGAAGATTTTCAGGACTACCAGGCGGTCAATAAGCCGCTGTGGGTGGATTACCAGAACGGAACCATCACCTCTTTACAGCTGCAGCATCAGCGCTTCCAGAGCTGGGCCGACCGCCTCAGCGTGCAGCCGGGCGATCTTAACAGCGCTTTTATCACCGCTATGGCCGAAATTTGCGCCCCGCTGCCAGGGGCGGTCTCGCTGCTGAACGCCCTGCAGGGCAAGTGCAAGATGGGCATTATTACCAACGGTTTTACCGCGTTACAGCAAATTCGCCTGGAGCGTACTGGCCTGCGCGACCATTTTGACCTGATCGTCATCTCCGAGCAGGTTGGGGTGGCGAAGCCGCACCCGCGCATCTTTGACTATGCGCTGGAGCAGGCGGGCAGCCCGGATCGCTCTCGCGTGCTGATGGTGGGCGATACCGCCGAGTCCGATATTCTGGGTGGCATGAATGCCGGATTAGCAACCTGCTGGCTCAATGCACACAACCGCGCGCTGCCGGAGGGGATCAACCCCACCTGGACCGTGACCTCGTTGAGCGAACTGGAGCAACGCCTGTGTAAACATTGATTGTCTGCCTGCCATTGCTGGGTAAAATAGCCGCAATTTTTCGTATTCAACATGCGTGGCGATGTGCCGCGCTTATATAAGAAGATTTGATTATGACGTTGTCTCCTTATCTGCAAGAGGTGGCCAAGCGCCGTACTTTTGCCATTATTTCTCACCCGGACGCCGGTAAGACCACCATTACTGAAAAGGTGCTGCTGTTCGGACAGGCGATCCAGACCGCCGGTACGGTAAAAGGGCGTGGCTCGAGCCAGCACGCTAAATCCGACTGGATGGAGATGGAAAAGCAGCGTGGGATCTCAATCACCACCTCCGTGATGCAGTTCCCGTATCACGACTGCCTGGTGAACCTGCTGGACACCCCGGGGCACGAAGACTTCTCCGAGGATACCTACCGTACCCTGACGGCGGTGGACTGCTGCCTGATGGTGATCGACGCCGCGAAAGGGGTAGAGGATCGTACCCGCAAGCTGATGGAAGTTACCCGCCTGCGTGATACGCCGATCCTGACCTTTATGAACAAGCTTGACCGTGACATCCGTGACCCCATGGAAGTGATGGACGAGGTGGAGAGCGAGCTGAAGATCGCCTGCGCGCCCATTACCTGGCCGATCGGCTGCGGTAAGCTGTTCAAAGGCGTGTACCACCTCTATAAAGACGAAACCTACCTCTACCAGACCGGTAAAGGGCATACCATTCAGGACGTGCGTATCGTTAAGGGCCTGGATAACCCGGACCTGGACGTTGCCGTAGGCGAAGAGCTGGCGGCGCAGCTGCGTGACGAGCTGGAGCTGGTGAAGGGTGCCTCGCACGAGTTCGATAAAGAGCTGTTCCTGGCCGGCGAGATCACCCCGGTGTTCTTCGGTACTGCGCTGGGTAACTTCGGCGTTGACCATATGCTGGATGGTCTTGTTGAGTGGGCACCGCGCCCCATGCCGCGCAAAACCGATACCCGCGAAGTAGAAGCCCAGGAGGAGAAATTCTCCGGTTTCGTGTTTAAGATCCAGGCCAACATGGATCCGAAACACCGCGACCGCGTGGCGTTCCTGCGCGTGGTCTCCGGTAAGTATGAAAAAGGCATGAAGCTTCGCCAGGTGCGTCTCGGCAAGGATGTGGTTATCTCTGACGCGCTGACCTTTATGGCAGGTGACCGTTCCCACGTTGAAGAGGCCTATCCGGGGGACATCATCGGCCTGCACAACCACGGTACGATCCAGATCGGCGATACCTTCACCCAGGGCGAGATGATGAAGTTCACCGGTATTCCGAACTTTGCCCCTGAGCTGTTCCGTCGTATTCGCCTGCGCGATCCGCTGAAGCAGAAGCAGCTGCTCAAAGGGCTGGTCCAGCTCTCGGAAGAGGGCGCGGTGCAGGTGTTCCGTCCGATTGCCAACAACGATCTGATCGTTGGTGCGGTCGGGGTGCTACAGTTTGACGTGGTGGTTGCGCGCCTGAAGAGCGAATACAACGTTGAAGCGATCTACGAATCGGTTAACGTGGCCACCGCCCGCTGGGTAGAGTGCAGCGACGTGAAGAAATTCGAAGAGTTCAAGCGTAAAAACGAGATCCAGCTGGCGCTGGACGGCGGCGATAACCTGACCTACATCGCGCCGACCATGGTCAACCTCAACCTCACCCAGGAGCGTTACCCGGACGTGCAGTTCCGTAAAACGCGCGAACACTAATCTCTTCCCCTCCCCAGAGCACGGCAGCCGCCGTGCTCTGTCACTTTCCCTGTCTTATTAGTCCCTTGCGGAATGTTCTTAAATAGCCCGCTTTTTGCTTTTATCACCCGTTTTTTTATCTTTTCCCACAAGCGCTTTTTAAATTGTTGGCTATATTTAACAAAGTGATTACCAGACGTGTGGATGAAAGCACTGTTCAATGCGTGAATAAAAGCGTTTCATCCCACCATCTCTTTTAGTCACATGATTAATGGCTGTAAAAGAGGGTGCTATGCACCGGAGCAGCAAAGCAGCCTTGATGGCTGCTCAAAGCCCAAAACGTGGGCAAACTGAAAGGAATAGATCGATGACTATGACAAGACTGAAGATTTCTAAAACCCTGCTGGCTGTTGTATTAGGTTCTGTTGTTGCAAGCGGTTCTGCTCTGGCAGAGACCAGCGCAACTGACAAAGCGCAATCTACGGCTCACAGCGCTGGGGAAAAAATCGATAGCTCTATGAATAAAGTCGGTAACTTCATGGATGACAGCGCGATCACCGCCAAAGTTAAAGCAGCACTGGTCGATCACGAAAGTATCAAGAGCACCGACATCTCCGTTAAGACCGATAAAGCGGTAGTCACGCTGAGCGGCTTCGTTGAGAGCCAGGCGCAGGCTGAAGAGGCGGTGAAAGTCGCTAAACAGATCGAAGGCGTTAAGTCCGTTAGCGACAAGCTGCACGTACGCGACGGCAAAACTTCCTCTGTGAAGGGCTACGCGGGTGATACCGCCACCACCAGCGAGATTAAAGCTAAGCTGTTAGCTGATGACATCGTTCCGGCACGTAAAGTGAAAGTTGAAACTACCGATGGTGTGGTTCAGCTGACCGGTACGGTTGACTCCCAGGCACAAATCGAACGTGCGGAGAGCATCTCCAAAGCGGTCGATGGTGTGAAAAGTGTAAAAAACGATCTTAAAGTTAACAAGTAATCTCAGAATGCGATCCCCCGTCTTGTAACGGGGGACGTGAGCATCACACCGAGTAAGTATCGCCGGTGAGTAGCCTGAGCGCTCACTAACAGCGGTAACGTTAACTATGGTAAAGGAAAGGAGAATCTTATGTTTCGTTGGGGCATTATATTTCTGGTTATCGCGTTAATTGCCGCTGCTCTGGGCTTTGGTGGCCTGGCCGGTACGGCAGCAGGTGCGGCAAAAATCGTCTTTGTCGTCGGGATCATTCTGTTCCTGGTCAGCCTGTTCATGGGACGTCGGCGTCCATAGCGAGCCGTAAACTCCCGCTAATCGTAAAGCCAGTCCTTGTGACTGGCTTTCACGGTTTCAGAAAGCAAAAAAATCAGATAAGCTCTTAATAAATAAAATAATGACAGGAAAGCAGGGTGGGGCAGCGAATTCCCGTTACGCTCGGCAATATAGCGCCGCTAGCGTTGAGTTCCTTTCGCCCGGGGCGGCTCGCTTTAGTTTGTGAAGGCGGCGGCCAACGAGGCATCTTTACTGCCGGCGTGCTGGACGAATTTATGCGCGCGCAATTTAACCCTTTCGAACTCTTCTTCGGTACCTCTGCCGGGGCGCAGAACATCTCGGCCTACCTCTGTAACCAGCCCGGCTATGCGCGCAAGGTCATTATGCGCTATACCACCTCCCGTGAATTTTTTAACCCTGTGCGCTTCGTGCGTGGCGGCAACCTGATCGACCTCGACTGGTTGGTGGAGTCCACGGCCAGAGAGATGCCGCTGGCGATGGATACCGCTGCCCGCCTGTTTGACGTTGGCAAGCTGTTCTATATGTGCGCCTGTCGGGGAGATGACTATACGCCGGGCTACTTCTCTCCGACTAGCCAAACCTGGCTGGATCTGATCCGCGCTACCAGCGCTATCCCCGGCTTTTACCGCAGCGGCGTGATGCTGGACGGCATTAACTATCTCGACGGCGGCATCAGCGACGCCATCCCGGTGCAGGAGGCGGCAAAACGGGGGGCGAAAACCATCGTGGTGATCCGCACCGTGCCGTCGCAGATGTACTACACCCCGCAATGGTTCAAGCGCATGGAGCGCTGGCTGGGTGACAGCAGCCTGCAATCTTTTGTTAATCTGGTCCATCACCATGAGAGTAGCTACCATGCAATCCAGCAATTTATTGAGAAGCCCCCCGGCAAGCTGCGGATCTTTGAGATCTACCCGCCGCGCCTGCTAAAAAGCATGGCTCTCGGCAGCCGCCTGCCAGCGCTGCGTGATGACTATAAGCTGGGGCGGCTGTGTGGTCGCTACTTCCTCGCTACCGTCGGTAAGCTGCTGGTGGACGAGCCGCCGCTGCTGCGTCACGCGCCGCGTATCGTCACTCCGGCGACGGTGGTGGTACCGCCTGCGGCGGTAGCCAATGACGCGCTGGCAACCACCCTGATTGATGCCCCGCAGGCCAATGATACGTCCTTCAATAAAGAGAGTTCGGCATGATGCAACGCTTTATCGATACCCACTGCCATTTTGATTTCCCGCCCTTCACCGGCGATGAGGAACAGAGCCTTGCCAGGGCCAGCGCAGCGGGCGTCGAGGCGGTGATCGTGCCTGCCGTCGAAGCGGCCTATTTTTCCCGCGTGCTGGCGCTGGCGGAGCGGTTTGACGCCGTCTATGCCGCGCTGGGGCTGCATCCTATCGTGATTGAGAACCATACTCCGGAGTGCATTGACAGGCTGGCTGACCAGCTGGCCGCACGACCCACCAGGCTGGTGGCGGTGGGAGAAATAGGGCTGGATCTCTATCGGGAGGATCCGCAGTTTGATAAGCAGGAGCAGCTGCTTGATGAACAGCTTAAGCTGGCAAAGCGCTACGATCTGCCGGTGATCCTCCACTCCCGGCGCACCCATGACAAGCTGGCGATGCATCTCAAGCGTCATAGTCTGCCGCGCACCGGCGTGGTACACGGTTTTGCGGGCAGCCTGCAACAGGCCCAGCGCTTTGTTGAGATGGGCTACCGGATTGGCGTTGGGGGCACCATCACCTATCCGCGGGCGAGTAAAACCCGCGACGTTATCGCCCGCCTGCCGCTCACCGCCTTGCTGCTCGAAACGGACGCGCCGGATATGCCGCTCAACGGTTTCCAGGGCGAGCCTAACCGTCCTGAGCAGGCCGCCCGCGTCTTTAGCACACTTTGTGAGCTACGCCCGGAATCCCCTGACGAGATTGCTGCTACGCTTCTGGCTAACACGCATCAAACGTTTATGTGAAAATTTTACCATTTCTCTCCCGTCCGGGCGCAATGTTCCGGCGACCTGTCGCGTTTAACCAGGCTGTTATGTTAGAATTCTAACATGCCAGCCGTTCCGGGCAGCGCCGCCATGAACGGCGCAAATAGTGACGTATCTCACATTGATATTATGCAACTTTGCATGACGTTTTCATTAACTGTGATGTACATCGAAGTGTCGTGGCGGAAGGATGTTAGAATAGTAACAGACCCGCCCGGTTAAACAATGAACCGGCAAACGCCGTCTTCAGCTTCTGGAGAGTGTTATGACTGATTTAACTGCAAGCAGCCTGCGCGCATTGCAACTGATGGATTTGACCACCCTGAACGATGATGACACCGATGCGAAAGTGATCGCCCTGTGCCATCAGGCGAAAACGCCGGTGGGCAACACCGCCGCTATCTGCATCTACCCACGCTTTATTCCAATTGCGCGTAAAACCCTGAAAGAGCAGGGTACGCCGGAGATCCGCATCGCGACGGTCACTAACTTCCCGCACGGCAACGACGATATCGAGATCGCGCTGGCGGAAACGCGTGCGGCTATCGCCTATGGCGCGGACGAGGTGGACGTGGTGTTCCCGTACCGGGCACTGATCGCTGGCAATGAGCAGATCGGTTTCGATCTGGTTCAGGCCTGTAAAGCCGCCTGTGCCGAAGCCAACGTGCTGCTGAAGGTGATCATCGAAACCGGTGAGCTAAAAGAGGAGGCGCTGATCCGTAAAGCCTCTGAGATCGCTATCAAAGCGGGCGCGGACTTTATTAAAACCTCCACCGGCAAGGTGCCGGTAAACGCCACTCCGGAGAGCGCACGCATTATGCTGGAAACCATCCGCGATCTGGGCGTCGAGAAAACCGTGGGCTTCAAACCGGCAGGCGGCGTACGCACGGCGGAAGATGCCGCGCAGTTCCTCGCCATTGCCGACCAGCTGTTCGGCGCAGAGTGGGCTGACTCACGTCACTACCGCTTTGGCGCGTCCAGCCTGCTGGCGAGCCTGCTGAAGGCTCTCGGCCACGGCGACGGTAAAAGCGCAAGCAGCTATTAATCAACACCGTTGGGCCTCCTCGTAGGCCCGATAAGCGGAGCGCCATCGGGCGTATGCCGATGGCCTTCGCGCCAGCTCATCAAGGGGGTTACCTTGTTTCTCGCTCAAGAAATTATACGAAAAAAACGCGATGGCCATGCCCTCAGCGACGAAGAGATTCGCTTTTTTATCAACGGCATTCGTGATAACACCATTTCAGAAGGTCAGATCGCCGCGCTGGCGATGACCATCTTTTTCCACGACATGGCCATGCCGGAGCGCGTCTCCCTGACCATGGCAATGCGCGACTCGGGTACGGTGCTGGACTGGAAAAGCCTCAGCCTGAACGGCCCGATCGTCGATAAACACTCTACCGGCGGCGTGGGTGACGTCACCTCGCTGATGCTCGGCCCGATGGTTGCAGCCTGCGGCGGCTATGTGCCGATGATCTCCGGACGCGGTCTGGGCCACACCGGCGGCACCCTCGACAAACTGGAAGCCATCCCCGGCTTTGACATCTTCCCGAGCGATAGCCGCTTCCGGGACATTATTAAGGACGTTGGCGTCGCGATCATCGGCCAGACCAGCTCCCTCGCCCCGGCGGACAAGCGCTTTTACGCCACCCGCGACATTACCGCCACGGTTGACTCAATTCCGCTGATCACCGCCTCTATTCTGGCGAAAAAGCTGGCGGAAGGGCTGGATGCGCTGGTGATGGATGTGAAAGTGGGCAGCGGGGCGTTTATGCCTACTTATGAACTGTCTGAAGCGCTGGCCGAAGCCATCGTTGGCGTCGCCAACGGCGCAGGCGTGCGCACCACGGCGCTGCTGACCGATATGAACCAGGTTCTGGCCTCCAGCGCCGGTAACGCGGTGGAGGTGCGCGAGGCGGTGCAGTTCCTGACCGGCGAGTATCGCAACCCGCGCCTGCTCGACGTCACCATGGCGCTGTGCGTGGAGATGCTGATCTCCGGCAAGCTTGCCCGCGACGATGCCGATGCTCGCCAGCAGCTGCAGGTAGTGCTGGATAACGGCAAAGCGGCAGAGGTCTTTGGCCGGATGGTTGCCGCGCAAAAAGGCCCGGCTGACTTCGTCGAGAACTACGCGAAGTACCTGCCGACGGCGACCCTCAGCAAGGCGGTCTACGCCGATACCGAAGGCTTTGTCTCGGCGATGGATACCCGTGCGCTGGGTATGGCGGTGGTATCCATGGGCGGCGGTCGTCGTCAGGCCTCTGACAGCATCGACTACAGCGTCGGCTTTACCGATATGGCGCGTCTGGGGGACAGCATTGACGGCCAGCGGCCGCTGGCGGTGATCCATGCTAAAGACGAAGCCAGCTGGCAGGAAGCGGCGAAAGCGGTTAAGGCTGCCGTGACGTTAGACGATCAAGCTCCCGAAACCACGCCAACCGTCTATCGTCGTATAACTGAATAGCTGTATACTGATCTGATCGGTTTTTTATGAAGCACTCATTTCTATGAAGTACAAATTTCTATGAAGTACTAGGTACGGAGAAAATATGAAACGTGCATTTATTATGGTGCTGGACTCTTTCGGCATCGGCGCTACCGAAGATGCGGAGCGCTTCGGCGACGCAGGTTCTGACACTCTCGGCCATATTGCCGAAGCCTGCGCCAAAGGTGAAGCCAATACGGGCCGCCAGGGTCCGCTGAACCTCCCTAACTTAACCCGTCTGGGCCTGGCGAAAGCGCATGAAGGCTCTACCGGTACTATTCCTGCGGGGATGGACGGTAATGCAGAGGTCGTTGGCGCGTACGCATGGGCGCACGAGCTCTCCTCTGGTAAAGATACGCCATCGGGCCACTGGGAAATTGCCGGCGTGCCGGTACTCTTTGACTGGGGCTACTTTTCCGACACCGAGAACAGCTTCCCGCAGGCACTGCTCGACAAACTGGTAGAGCGTGCCGGGTTACCGGGCTATCTGGGTAACTGCCACTCCTCCGGGACGGTGATCCTGGATCAGCTTGGCGAAGAGCATATGAAAACCGGCAAGCCGATTTTCTATACCTCTGCGGACTCGGTGTTCCAGATCGCCTGCCATGAAGAGACCTATGGTCTGGATAAGCTCTACGAGCTGTGCGAAATCGCCCGTGAAGAGCTGACCGAAGGCGGCTACAACATTGGCCGCGTGATTGCGCGTCCGTTTGTTGGCGACAAGGCGGGTAACTTCCAGCGCACCGGTAACCGTCACGATCTGGCCGTAGAGCCGCCGGCTCCGACCATCCTGCAGAAGCTGGTGGAAGAGAAGGATGGTCATGTAGTATCGGTAGGGAAAATTGCCGATATCTATGCCCACGTTGGCATTACTAAAAAAGTAAAAGCCACCGGCCTGGACGCGCTGTTTGACGCTACCGTTAAAGAGATGAAGGAAGCGGGTGATAACACTATCGTGTTTACTAACTTCGTTGACTTCGACTCCTCCTGGGGACATCGCCGTGATGTGTCAGGCTACGCGGGCGGCCTTGAGCTGTTCGACCGCCGTCTGCCGGAGCTGTTAGCGTTGGTGGAAGAGGGTGACATCATCATCTTCACCGCCGACCACGGCTGCGATCCGACCTGGACCGGTACCGATCATACCCGCGAGCACATTCCGGTGCTGATCTACGGCCCGAACGTCAAGCCTGGCTCGCTGGGCCACCGTGACACCTTCGCGGACATCGGCCAGACGCTGGCGACCTACTTCGGTACGTCGCCAATGGAATATGGCAAAAATATGCTGTAATGCTTCTGCCCGGCGGCGCTGCGCTTGCCGGGCCTACGGATCCTGTAGGCCGGATAAGGCGTAGCCGCCATCCGGCGCAAAAATGTATAAAAAGGAATGAAAATGGCAACTCCCCACATTAATGCCGAAATGGGCGATTTCGCTGACGTTGTGCTGATGCCGGGCGATCCGCTGCGTGCTAAACATATCGCGGAAACCTTCTTTGAAGACGTGCGTGAAGTGAACAACGTGCGCGGTATGCTGGGCTACACCGGTACTTACAAAGGCCGTAAAATCTCCGTGATGGGCCACGGCATGGGTATTCCGTCCTGCTCGATCTACACCAAAGAGCTGATCACCGATTTTGGCGTGAAGAAGATTATCCGCGTAGGCTCCTGCGGCGCGGTTCGCGCTGACGTGAAGCTGCGCGACGTGGTCATTGGTATGGGTGCCTGCACCGACTCCAAGGTGAACCGTCTGCGCTTTAAGGATCATGACTTTGCGGCGATTGCTGACTTTGACATGGTGCGCAACGCGGTAGACGCGGCCAAAGCGCTGGGCGTTGACGCGCGCGTCGGCAACATCTTCTCTGCCGATCTCTTCTACACCCCGGATCCGACCATGTTCGACGTAATGGAAAAATACGGCATTCTCGGCGTAGAGATGGAAGCGGCAGGGATCTACGGCGTAGCGGCAGAGTTCGGTGCAAAAGCGCTGACTATCTGCACCGTTTCTGACCATATCCGTACCCACGAGCAGACCACCGCCGCCGAGCGTCAGACGACCTTCAACGATATGATTAAGATCGCGCTGGAGTCCGTACTGCTGGGCGACAAAGAGTAAGTTTGTGCTGTGCCGGGTGGCGGCTTCGCCTTACCCGGCCTACCGCACTGCGTTACCAATCCATTCTGATAACTCCCGTAACTCCCTCTCCTGCTCTGGAAAATCGCCTAACAACGCATCGCACGCCTGCTGCAGCATATCCGCACGATAGAGGCAGCCCTGCAGACGCGCCGCCAGCGCCTCCAGCGGGGCCGGATTCAGGCTGTCGGTAAAGATCTGCGTGCGCGTGATGTGTCCTCGCTCGACGTCAAAATGCAGCTCGACGCCGCCCCAGGTAAAGCGCTCATCCAGCAGATGGCTGAATGATGGAGCCTGACCAAAGTTCCACTCCCAGCTGCTCTGGCGGGCAAACGTCTCGGCAAAGTTCGGTAGATCCGGCGTCCTGTCCGGAGAGATGATCTCCGCCGCGACGCGCTCGCCGTAGTGGGCAAAAAAGGCCTCGGTGACGGCAGCGCAGATCGCCTCATGGGTGATACCCGGCAGCAGATCGACCAGGTTCGCCACCCGGCCCCGCACCGAGGTAATGCCCTTGGCCTGGAGCTTCTTCTTATCGGGATTAAGGTAGTTCGCCAGCCGGCTCAGATCGGCATTGAGCAGCAGCGTCCCGTGGTGGAAGCCACGATCCGGGGTCTCGCGATAGGCCGAACCGGAGACTTTGCGATCGCCCTCCGCGGTTTTGACTACCAGATCGTTACGTCCCGAGGCTTCTGCTGCTACGCCCAGCGCGTTGAGGGCGTTAAGCACAATGCGGGTGGAGATGGTCTTGTCATACTCCGGCTTGCCCGCCATAAAGGTAAAGCAGGTATTGCCGAGATCGTGAAACACCGCGCCGCCGCCGCTGCTGCGTCGGGCCAGGCGGACGTTATCCTCCTCCATGCGTCGGGTATTGCACTCTTTCCACGGGTTTTGCGCCCGGCCAATGACCACCGTATCGGCGTTGCGCCATAAGAAAAGCACGCGCTGGGTAGCGGGCATCTGGCGGAAAATCGACTCCTCTACCGCCAGGTTAAACCAGGGATCGTACGAATCAGAAATAAGCAGACGTAATGTGGACATGGCAGCTTTCCTTTTCTTTATTTGTCCCCATCTTAACGACAAAGCGGCGCGTATGCATACCTGGCCTACGGCTCACGTTTCTCGCTCTCCTCCTCCTCCGGTACTGACCGACTGGCGGTGAGCAGGAAGGGTGACTGCTGCCAGCGGGTACGCTTACCCTGCAGCAGCGTGCGGGTCAGCACCACGCCGATGGCTAACGACAGGAGCAGCATCAGGCGGAGGATATTTGTGGTATTATCGACCTGTTTCGCTTCGGTCGGCAGGGTATGGGTGTCGAGGGTCAGACGCAGGTAGCCGAGCGGGCCATTTTTTCCCTGTATAGGTTCAACAATCTGCTGGTTGAAGTAACCGCCGGCCTTTTTCCCGTCCAGCGCCAGACGGTCACGGACGTCAACGCTCTCTCCCGAACGCGCAATCAGATCGCCCTGCTCATCGTAGACGCCTGCATCAAGAATGCGACTCCCTTCGGTAAGCTGGCGCAGGAGCGCGCTAATCGGCTTCTCGTCCGGCGTTTCGCTGCGCATCAGCGGCGTCAGGTTCAGGGTCACCTGGTGCGCCAGGGTACGGGCCAGCTCTTCAAACTGGGGGTTACGCGCCCGCTGGTGGCTCTGGCTAAACCATGACGCCCCCTGCATCAGCGCTACCAGCAGGGCGAGACAGATGAGCACAATCACAGCGCGATGCAGCCGGAATCTCAGTTTTGCGCGGGCCATATTCTTACCTGATGAAAATTTGAGGTTAGCATGTTGCCAGAAGCGATGATTACAGGGTAGCCTCATGCGTTATTTTTACCCGGATGCGTTTGGCCGCACGTGTTTTTACAGGAGCTTTAATGTCTAACAGTTTAACCTGGCGCGACCTGCCCGAAGCCGTCTCTCAGTGGCCTGGGCTGCCGCTCTCTTTAAGCGGCGACGAGGTGATGCCGCTCGATTATCACGCGGGTCGCAGCGGCTGGCTGCTCTATGGCCGCAGCCTGGATAAACAGCGCCTGACGGCGTATCAGCGCTCGCTCGGCGCGGCGATGGTGATCGTCGCGGCCTGGTGCGTCGAGGATTATCAGGTGATCCGCCTGGCTGGCTCGCTGACACCGCGGGCGACGCGTCTGGCGCACGACGCCGGTCTGGACGTTGCGCCGTTGGGTAAGATCCCGCACCTGCGCACGCCGGGCCTGCTGGTGATGGACATGGACTCCACCGCGATCCAGATCGAGTGCATCGATGAGATCGCCACGCTGGCGGGCACCGGGGAGATGGTCGCCGAGGTGACCGAGCGGGCGATGCGCGGCGAGCTGGACTTTACTGCCAGCCTGCGCAGCCGCGTTGGCACCCTCAAGGGGGCAGACGCCAGCATTCTGCACCAGGTGCGCGACGGCCTGCCGCTGATGCCGGGCCTGACCCAGCTGGTTCTGAAGCTGGAAACGCTGGGCTGGAAGGTGGCTATCGCCTCCGGCGGCTTCACCTTCTTTGCCGACTACCTGCGCGACAGGCTGCGCCTGACCGCCGCCGTAGCGAACGAGCTGGAGATTGTTGATGGCAAGCTGACCGGCCACGTAGTGGGCGACATTGTGGATGCCCAGTACAAGGCGGCCACGCTGCTGCGCCTGGCGCAAGAGTATGATATTCCGCTGGCACAGACCGTGGCGATCGGCGACGGTGCCAACGATCTGCCGATGATCAAATCGGCGGGGCTGGGGATCGCCTATCACGCGAAACCCAAAGTGAATGAGAAGACGGAAGTGACTATCCGTCACGCTGATCTGATGGGCGTTTTCTGTATCCTGTCGGGCAGCCTGAACCAGAACTAACGAGGTAAACGTGGCGAAAGCTCCAAAACGCGCATTTGTCTGTAATGAATGCGGTGCGGATTATCCGCGCTGGCAGGGGCAGTGCAGCGCCTGTCATGCCTGGAACACCATCACCGAGGTGCGCGTTGCGGCGTCCCCGACGGTTGCGCGCAACGAGCGGCTGAGCGGCTATGCCGGCAACGCAGGCGTCTCGAAGGTGCAGAAGCTGTCAGAGATAAGCCTGGAGGCGCTGCCGCGCTTCTCCACCGGCTTTAAAGAGTTTGACCGCGTGCTGGGCGGCGGTGTCGTACCGGGCAGCGCGATCCTGATCGGCGGTAACCCAGGGGCAGGCAAGTCCACGCTGCTGCTGCAAACCCTGTGCAAGCTCTCCGAAAACATGAAGACGCTGTACGTCACCGGCGAGGAGTCGCTCCAGCAGGTCGCCATGCGTGCGCACCGTCTGGGGCTGCCGACCAACAACCTGAACATGCTCTCCGAGACCAGCATCGAGCAGATCTGCATGATTGCTGACGAAGAGCTGCCGAAGCTGATGGTGATCGACTCGATCCAGGTGATGCACATGGCGGATATCCAGTCGTCGCCGGGCAGCGTGGCCCAGGTACGTGAGACGGCAGCCTACCTGACGCGCTTCGCCAAAACGCGCGGCGTCGCAATCGTCATGGTCGGCCACGTCACCAAAGACGGCTCGCTGGCCGGGCCGAAGGTGCTGGAGCACTGCATCGACTGTTCGGTACTGCTGGACGGCGACGCTGATTCGCGCTTCCGTACCCTGCGCAGCCATAAGAACCGCTTCGGTGCGGTAAACGAGCTAGGCGTCTTTGCGATGACCGAGCAGGGCCTGCGTGAGGTCAGCAACCCGTCAGCCATCTTCCTCAGCCGGGGCGACGAGGTCACCTCCGGCAGCTCGGTGATGGTGGTCTGGGAGGGCACCCGTCCGCTGCTGGTCGAGATCCAGGCCCTGGTGGATCAGTCGATGATGTCTAACCCGCGCCGCGTGGCGGTGGGGCTGGAGCAGAACCGGCTGGCGATCCTGTTGGCAGTGCTGCACCGCCACGGCGGATTGCAGATGGCGGATCAGGATGTCTTTGTGAACGTCGTCGGTGGGGTGAAGGTCACCGAGACCAGCGCCGACCTGGCGCTGCTGCTGGCGATGGTCTCCAGCCTGCGCGACCGCCCGCTGCCGGACGATCTGGTCGTGTTTGGCGAAGTCGGGCTGGCCGGTGAGATCCGCCCGGTGCCCAGCGGTCAGGAGCGTATCTCCGAGGCGGCGAAGCACGGCTTCCGCCGGGCTATCGTCCCTGCCGCCAACGTACCGAAAAAACCACCGGCCGGGATGCAGGTGTTTGGCGTGAAAAAACTTGCCGATGCGCTAAGCGTGTTTGACGACTTATAATTACCACTACGATTTTGCAGGAGGCACCGTAATTTATGTCGTCATTTGACTATCTGAAAACCGCCATCCGCCAGAAGGGCTGTACGCTACAGCAGGTGGCGGAGGCGAGCGGTATGACCAAGGGCTACCTGAGCCAGCTGCTTAACGCCAAGATCAAAAGCCCCAGCGCGCAGAAGCTCGAAGCGCTGCACCGCTTCCTCGGACTGGAGTTTCCCCGGCTGCAAAAAAACATCGGCGTAGTGTTTGGCAAATTTTACCCGCTGCACACCGGCCACATCTACCTGCTGCAGCGCGCCTGCAGCCAGGTGGACGAGCTGCATGTGATTATGGGCTACGACGAGACGCGCGATCGCGCCCTGTTTGAAGAGAGCGCCATGTCCCAGCAGCCCACGGTGCCCGATCGCCTGCGTTGGCTGTTACAGACCTTTAAGTACCAGAAGAATATCCGCATCCACGCCTTCAACGAGGAGGGGATGGAGCCGTATCCGCACGGCTGGGACGTCTGGAGCAAAGGCATCAAAGCCTTTATGGATGAGAAGGGGATCCAGCCCAACTGGATCTACACCTCCGAAGAGGCCGATGCCAAGCAGTATGAGAAGCATCTCGACATCGAGACGGTGCTGATCGATCCGAAACGTACCTTTATGAACATCAGCGGCGGGCAGATCCGCGCCAACCCGTTCCGCTACTGGGAGTATATCCCCACCGAGGTGAAGCCCTTCTTCGTGCGAACGGTAGCGATCCTCGGCGGCGAGTCGAGCGGCAAGTCGACGCTAGTGAATAAGCTCGCCAATATCTTCAATACCACCAGCGCCTGGGAGTACGGGCGTGACTATGTCTTCTCCCATCTTGGCGGCGATGAGATGGCGCTTCAGTACTCCGACTACGACAAAATCGCCCTCGGCCAGGCGCAGTACATCGACTTTGCGGTGAAGTACGCCAACAAGGTGGCCTTTATCGATACCGATTTCGTCACCACTCAGGCCTTCTGCAAAAAGTATGAGGGACGCGAGCACCCGTTTGTACAGGCGATGATTGACGAATACCGCTTCGACCTGGTGATCCTGCTGGAGAATAACACCCCGTGGGTTGCTGACGGCCTGCGCAGCCTTGGTAGCTCGGTGGATCGCAAAACCTTCCAGACCATGCTGGTCTCTATGCTTAATGACAACGGGATCGACTTTATCCACGTCGAAGAGTCAGACTATGACGGGCGCTTCCTGCGCTGCGTGGAGCTGGTGAAAGAGATGATGGGCGAGCAGGGGTAAAGCTGCTCGCAGTTGACGCTCGCATTGCCGGGTGGCGGCTTCGCCTTACCCGGCCTACAAACCGTGCAAAACCGTAGGCCGGGTAAGCGCAAGCGCCACCCGGCATCAAGGTGCTTACTTAGAGATACGTTTGTACTTGATACGCTTCGGCTCCAGCGCGTCTGCGCCGAGGGTGCGTTTCTTATACTCTTCGTACTCGGTGAAGTTACCTTCAAAGAACTCGACTTTACCCTCGTCCTGGTAGTCCAGAATGTGGGTCGCGATACGGTCGAGGAACCAACGGTCGTGCGAGATGACCATCGCACAGCCCGGGAACTCCAGCATGGCGTTTTCCAGCGCCCGCAGGGTTTCGATATCCAGGTCGTTGGTCGGTTCATCGAGCAGCAGCACGTTACCGCCAACCTGCAGCAGCTTCGCCAGGTGCAGACGGCCACGTTCACCACCGGACAGCTCGCCTACGCGTTTGCCCTGATCGACGCCTTTAAAGTTAAAGCGGCCCACGTAGGCGCGGCTTGGCATCTCGGTGTTGCCGATCTTCATGATATCCAGCCCGCCGGAAACCTCTTCCCACACGGTTTTGCTGTTGTCCATCGCGTCACGGAACTGATCCACGGAGGCCAGCTTCACGGTTTCACCCAGGGTGATGGTGCCGCTGTCAGGCTGTTCCTGACCGGACATCATGCGGAACAGGGTGGATTTACCCGCGCCGTTCGGACCGATGATGCCAACAATCGCCCCTTTCGGTACCGAGAAGCTCAGATCGTCGATCAGCACACGGTCGCCGTAGGATTTACGCAGGTTGCTCACCTCAACGACTTTATCCCCCAGACGTGCGCCAGGCGGAATAAACAGTTCGTTGGTTTCGTTACGCTTCTGGTATTCGGTGTTGTTCAGCTCTTCAAAGCGGGCCAGACGGGCTTTGCCTTTAGACTGACGGCCTTTGGCACCCTGACGCACCCACTCCAGCTCTTTCTCAATGGATTTACGGCGCGCCGCTTCCTGAGAGGCTTCCTGGGCCAGGCGCTGATCTTTCTGCTCCAGCCAGGAGGAGTAGTTACCCTCCCACGGAATGCCTTCGCCACGGTCAAGCTCAAGGATCCAGCCGGCAACGTTATCGAGGAAGTAACGGTCGTGGGTGATCGCCACCACGGTCCCTTCGAAGTCGTGCAGGAAGCGCTCCAGCCAGGCCACGGACTCGGCGTCCAGGTGGTTGGTAGGTTCGTCGAGCAGCAGCATGTCTGGTTTTTCCAGCAGCAGGCGGCACAGCGCCACGCGGCGGCGTTCACCCCCGGAGAGCTTATCCACTTTGGCATCCCAGTCCGGCAGGCGCAGGGCGTCAGCGGCGCGCTCCAGCTGCACGTTCAGATTGTGGCCGTCGTGGGCCTGGATGATCTCTTCAAACTTGCCCTGCTGGGCCGCGAGCTTATCAAAGTCAGCGTCCGGCTCAGCGTACTTGGCGTATACCTCGTCGAGGCCTTTCAGGGCGTTCACCACCTCGGCCACGGCTTCTTCAATGGATTCGCGCACGGTGTGCTCTGGGTTCAGCTTCGGCTCCTGCGGCAGGTAGCCGATTTTCAGGCCTGGCTGTGGGCGGGCTTCACCTTCGATGTCGGTATCGATGCCGGCCATAATGCGCAGCAGGGTGGACTTACCCGCACCGTTGAGACCGAGGACGCCAATTTTTGCGCCCGGGAAGAAGCTCAGCGAGATATTTTTCAGAATATGACGTTTCGGCGGAACCACTTTGCCGACACGATGCATGGTATAAACGAATTGAGCCACGTTGGACTTCGCCTCTTTTATCGTAATGTGAATGGTACTCAGCTGCCGAGTGTAGCCGTTTTTGGGGTGCAATCCCAGCCAGCTGCGTCACGAGTGTTAAATCAGACTCAAAAGTAAAAAAGTGTCCAGCGCGTGGCGGATTGCGAAATGCCTGGTTAGCATGAATGGGTTATGCGCCAACAAACTTATTTATATGGAGAAAGTGCCTGTGAATGCAAAACCTGTCGCCTGGCGACTGCTGGCCGTCGGCTGCTGCATGCTGACGGTGAGCGGCCTGGCACGCGCTGACTCGCTCGATGAGCAGCGAAACCGCTATGCACAAATCAAGCAGGCGTGGGATAACAAGCAGATGGACGTTGTGGCGCAGCTGATGCCGGGGCTGAAGGACTATCCTCTCTACCCCTATCTGGAGTACCGCCAGATCAACGACGACCTGATGAACCAGCCGGCGGTTGCGGTGACCAACTTTATACAGGCCAACCCGACGCTGCCGCCCGCCCGCAATCTGAAGTCGCGCTTTGTTAACGAGCTGGCACGCCGGGAAGACTGGCGCGGTCTGCTGGCCTTCAGCCCGGATAAACCGGGAACGACGGAAGCGCAGTGCAACTACTACTATGCCAAATGGAACACCGCCCAGCCCGATGCGGCGTGGGAAGGCGCAAAGACGCTCTGGCTGACCGGCAAGAGCCAGCCCAACGCCTGTGACCGGCTGTTTGGCGCCTGGCGCGCCTCCGGCACACAGGATCCGCTGGCCTTCCTTGAACGCATCCGGCTGGCGATGAAGGCGGGCAATACCCGCCTTGTTACCGTGCTGGCGAACCAGATGCCCAGCGAGTACCAGACCATCTCCAGCGCCGTCATCGCCCTGGCAAACGATCCCAACAGCGTTCTGACCTTTGCCCGCACCACTGGCGCGACCGACTTTACCCGGCAGATGGCCCAGGAGGCGTTTGAGAGCGTTGCCCGCCAGGACGTGGAGAACGCCCGTCTGATGATCCCATCGCTGGCCTCGGCGCAACAGCTCAATGAGGATCAGACTCAGGCGCTGCGGGATATTGTCGCCTGGCGGCTGATGGGCAACGACATTACCGAGGAGCAGGCGCGCTGGCGTGACGACGCTATCATGCGCTCTCAGTCAACGACGCTGGTGGAGCGCCGGGTGCGGCTCGCCTTGGGCGCAGGCGATCGCCAGGGCCTCAATACCTGGCTGGCCCGCCTGCCGATGGACGCTAAAGAGAAAGACGAGTGGCGCTACTGGCAGGCGGATCTGCTGCTGGAGCGCGGGCGCGAGGAAGAGGCCAATACTATTCTGCGCAATCTCATGAAGCAGCGCGGATTCTATCCGATGGTGGCGGCGCAGCGCCTCGGCGAGGAGTACCAGCTCAAGATCGACAAAGTGTCGGGCGAGCCGGATCCCCAGCTGGTGCAGGGTGCAGAGATGGCGCGGGTACGCGAGCTGATGTACTGGGGCCTCGACAATACCGCGCGCAGCGAGTGGGCCAATCTGGTGTCCAGCCGCACGCCGCAGGAGCAAGGGCAGCTGGCGCGCTACGCCTTCGATCGCCAGTGGTGGGATCTGAGCGTGCAGGCGACTATCGCCGGCAAGCTGTGGGATCAGCTCCAGGAGCGCTTCCCGCTGGCCTGGCACGATCTCTTTGAACGCTACACCAGCGGCAAAGATATTCCCCAGAGCTACGCGATGGCGATTGCCCGCCAGGAGAGCGCCTGGAACCCGAAGGTGCGCTCACCGGTAGGGGCGAGCGGCCTGATGCAGGTGATGCCGGGCACGGCAACGCATACGGTGCAGATGTTCAATATTCCGGGCTACAGCGATCCTTCCCAGCTGCTGGATCCGCAAACCAATATTGATATTGGTACCAGCTATCTGCAGTACGTCTTTAACCAGTTTGGTAACAACCGCATCTTTGCGTCAGCGGCCTATAACGCCGGGCCGGGACGGGTACGGACGTGGCTGGGTAACAGCGCCGGACGCATCGACGCGGTCGCCTTTGTCGAGAGTATTCCCTTCTCGGAGACGCGGGGCTACGTGAAGAACGTGCTAGCCTATGATGCCTACTACCGTTACTTCCTCGGCGGGAAACCGACGCTGCTGACCGCCACGGAGTGGGGCCGTCGTTACTGATCCGGCGGTTTGTGTTATGCTGTTGTACTCGTCAACGAGTATGGCAGCCTAACATGACCCAGCAATCACCTTATTCAGCAGAAGTAGCCGAACAGCGTCATCAGGAGTGGTTGCGCTTCGTCGACCTGCTTCAGCACGCCTACGATCAGGATCTGCACCTGCCGCTGCTTAACCTGATGCTCACCCCCGACGAGCGCGAAGCGCTGGGCACGCGGGTACGCATTATTGAAGAGCTTCTACGCGGTGAAATGAGCCAGCGGGAGCTTAAAAACGAGCTGGGCACCGGCATCGCTACCATTACCCGCGGCTCTAACAGCCTGAAGGCCGCCCCGCCGGAGCTGCGCCTGTGGCTGGAGAAGGTGCTGCTGAAGGGCTAGCGGTAGGCCGGGTGGTGAAACGGGCTGAGGGCCAGGATCACTGCCTGATGGTAGACGCTGCTTCGCGTCAGCACGCCATGGGTGAAGATGCCGATAGCCCCCTCTTTACGTCCGATCTCATTGATGCCGGTCACCTCTGACATCACCGGCCCGAGCGCCTCCCCGGCGCGTACCCGGCTAAGTATCGCCGCCGGCAGCGGCAGGGTGGCGGAACGCGCTTCGCCGCGCTGCTCCCGGCTCTCAATCACCACCCAGCTAAAGGTGCTGTCCTCATCTATCCCCGCCTCGATGGCCACCCAGAAGTCGGCATCGGGACGCGCCTGACGAGCGTTGATCGCGCGATTACGTGCGCCAGCCCGCGTTTCTGCACTGCCAAGCGGCTGTTCTGGCACGCCGCTCTCGACGGCCACGGACTCGATATGGCAGGATCCTTCGCCGAAAATCTCGCTAAACGCGTGCAGAATCGCCTTAATTTTGGCGGGATTAGTGGTAGCTGAGACAACATGGTGCATAATCTAAACAACTCAGATAAAAAAATTGTCATCGCAGTATAACGGATAAAAAGCATGTTACAGGTATACCTTGTTCGCCACGGTGAAACGCAGTGGAACGCCGAGCGTCGTATTCAGGGGCAGTCAGACAGTCCGTTGACGGCCAAAGGGGAGCAGCAGGCGCGACAGGTGGCCGAACGCGCGAAAGCGCTGGGGATCACCCACGTTATCGCCAGCGATCTGGGCCGCACGCAGCGCACGGCGGAGATTATTGCCGACTACTGCGGGTGTGAGATTACGCTGGATGCCCGCCTGCGCGAGCTGGATATGGGCGTACTGGAGCAGCGCCCCATTGAGTCGCTGACCGAGGAGGAGGAGCAGTGGCGTCGCCAGCTGGTCAATGGCACCTCTGATGGCCGGATCCCCGATGGAGAGTCGATGCAGGAGCTGAGCGAGCGTATGCACAATGCGCTGGCCACCTGCCTCGAACTGCCGGAGGGTAGCCGTCCGCTGCTGGTCAGCCACGGTATGGCGCTGGGCTGTCTGGTGAGCACCATCCTCGGCCTGCCGGCCTGGGCGGAGCGTCGTCTACGCCTGCGCAACTGCTCTATCTCGCGTATCGACTATCAGCAAAGCCCGTGGCTGGCCTCAGGCTGGGTGGTAGAGACGGCGGGGGACGTATCGCATCTTGATGCCCCCGCGCTGGACGAACTGCAGCGTTAACGACGCACAGGGACCAGATATTCGCAGCGGATATACATCGGCGGCGTCTGGTTCCTGGCTTCGTCACGCGGGAAGAAACGCTCGATATCCAGCCCCTTGCGCCGGGTCAGGTTGAGCATCGGCATACAGGTGCCGTAAATGGTTAAGATAAACTGCTGCAGCTCGGTGCCCGGACCCTCGTAGGTAAACATGACGTACTCTCCGCTCTGCAATACCAGCGGAAAGGCACCCTGTAGGTGGCCGTTAGCCATATCCGGCGTAACGGCGGTGGTGTAGAACACCTCCTGCTCATCATCCTTCTCCAGGCTGGGGCGCGGCTCGTGCAGGCCGTACAGCTCAGCGGGCAGGGTAGGCGAGTTGCCTAAAAACTCACGCCAGAACTGGATCCGCATCTCATGCCGGAAGGCGGAAATCTCTTCCAGCGAGCAGCTGTAGCTCTGGGTGATCCCCATCAGTGGCGTTTCAGGCAGGGTAATAAACTCATGTTTTGGCAGAGCGAACTCGCCCAGACGCAGCGGGGGACGGATGCCCGTCGCGCTCCAGTCAGGGGAGCGGCGATAGAGCGCGGGCGTCAGGCCAAACTGTTTCTTAAACGCACGGGTAAAGGTTTGCTGTGAATCGAAACGATACTGGAGCGCAATATCGAGGATCGGGCGGGCGGTCAGGCGCAGCGCTACGGCGGATTTCGAGAGTCGCCGCGCGCGGATATAGGCCCCAATGGCCAGGCCAGTGACGTCCTTAAACATTCTTTGCAGATGCCACTTGGAATAACCTGCTTTGATCGCCACATTATTCAGAGCCAGCGGTTGATCAAGATGATCCTCCAGCCAGTTGAGTAGATCGCGAATAATCCCAGCCTGATCCATACAGTGTCCTCATCCTTAAAACAGTCGTACCCGGTAGCAGGGCTGTGCGAATAATATCATTCCCTGCTATTTTAGCATTCAGTGTTTTTTTTGAGTAAGCGTGCGCTTTAGGCCATTAACACGCAAAAAATTTTAATTGCCTGAATCCTAACCGTTTATTTTGGCAGGCAAAATAGTAACACAACGTAATATTCAAAGATGGTAACAATATGAAATACAAGTGCTTAGCAGTAATCTTCGCGCTGGGCCTCGCTGGCCAGGCCGCACAGGCTGAAGAGATTGGGTCGGTTGATACCGTCTTTAAAGTCTTCGGACCGGATCACAAAATCGTGGTTGAAGCCTTTGACGATCCCGATGTGAAAAATGTGACATGCTATATCAGCCGGGCAAAAACGGGCGGTATTAAGGGCGGGTTAGGGCTGGCCGAGGATACCTCTGATGCAGCTATCTCCTGTCAGCAGGTAGGGCCGATTGAGCTGAGTGAGAAGGTGAAAAGCGGGAAGGCCCAGGGAGACGTGGTGTTCCAGAAACGCACCTCGCTGGTCTTTAAGAAGCTACAGGTAGTGCGCTTCTACGACGCAAAACGCAACACGCTGGCCTACCTTGCGTACTCCGATAAGGTAGTCGAAGGTTCGCCGAAAAACGCATTAAGCGCCGTGCCGATTATGCCGTGGCATTAATGTGTGACCGTAGGCCGGGCAAACGCAGTGCCGCCCGGCATTACAGTGACTAAGCCTTACTCCTGCAGATCGCCGCAGAAGCGGTAGCCTTCGCCGTGAATGGTGGCGATGATCTCTGGCGTATCCGGCGTGGATTCGAAGTGCTTACGAATACGACGGATGGTCACGTCAACGGTACGGTCATGCGGCTTCAGCTCGCGGCCGGTCATCTTCTTCAGCAGATCGGCACGGGTCTGGATCTTGCCCGGATTTTCGCAGAAGTGCAGCATGGCGCGAAACTCGCTGCGCGGCAGTTTGTACTGTTCACCATTCGGGCTGACCAGCGAGCGGCTGTTGATATCCAGCTCCCAGCCGTTAAATTTGTAGCTGTCGACGCTGCGGCGCTCTTCACTCACCGTGCCCAGATTCATGGTGCGGGAGAGCAGGTTGCGTGCGCGGATGGTCAGCTCGCGTGGGTTAAACGGTTTGGTGATGTAATCGTCCGCGCCAATCTCGAGGCCGAGGATCTTATCGACTTCGTTATCACGGCCTGTCAGGAACATCAGGGCGACGTCTGCCTGTTCGCGCAGTTCACGCGCCAGCAGCAGGCCATTTTTGCCCGGCAGGTTGATATCCATGATCACCAGGTTGATATCGTTATCAGAAAGAATCTGATGCATTTCAGCGCCATCAGTCGCTTCAAAGACATCGTATCCTTCTGCTTCGAAAATGCTCTTCAGCGTGTTGCGAGTAACTAACTCGTCTTCAACAATAAGAATGTGCGGGGTCTGCATGTTTGCTACCTAAATTGCCAACTAAATCGAAACAGGAAGTACAAAAGTCCCTGACCTGCCTGATGCATGTCGCAAATTAACATGAACGGCGTAACATGACTAAAGTACGTAATGGCGTTCTTGATGCACTTTCCATCAACGTCAACAACATCATTAGCTTGGTCGTGGGTACATACTCCCTCTGGACCCGACAGTGTCAAAAACGGTTGTCATCCTACCCATTTTAACAGCAACATAACAGGTTAAGACGCTCCGGACACCCAATAAAACTACGGTTCGTTGACATATATCAAGTTCAATTGTAGCACGTTAACAGTTTGATGAAATCATCGCATCTTATTACTAGCTTTTATAACAACTTTTCAATAAACAGGTAGTTACAGATGCTAATTAATAAATTTGCTGAATCCACCACCGGATCGCCCTCTTCATGCAGATTATCATGATTAAACATAGGGATAATCCTGTTCTGTTAACATACTGTCAGCTAATTAACCCAGTAAACAGTGTAGTAATTTTTAAGCTTTACCTGACACAAATTCAGTGATTTCTGTTACGTTTTTGTAAATTTGTGATGCGTAATAACTTGATGTCGATTGTCTTTTTACCCCGTCACGGGGCACACCAGAGAGTAACCCATGCGTGTATCAATAGTACTAGTTTCACCCGCCAGGCCTGAGAACGTCGGCGCGGCGGCCCGGGCCATGAAGACCATGGGGTTTAGCGATCTACGCATTGTGGACAGCGAGGCGCACCGGCAAGAGAGCGCGCGCTGGGTTGCTCACGGCTCTGGCGATATAATTGATAACGCAGCGGTTTATCCTACTCTTGCCGCTGCCCTGGCCGACGTCGATTTTACGATTGCCACCACCGCCCGCAGCCGGGCAAAATTTCACTACTACGCCACGCCAGCCGAACTGGTGCCGCTGCTTGAAGAGAAGAGCCAGTGGATGAGCCATGCTGCGCTGGTGTTTGGTCGGGAAGATTCAGGCTTAACTAACGATGAGCTGGCCCTCGCCGATATCCTTACCGGTGTGCCTATGGTGGCCGACTATCCGTCGCTGAATCTCGGCCAGGCGGTGATGGTTTACTGCTATCAGTTAGCGTCGTTAATGCAACAGCGCCACGAGCCGGCAGTAGCCCATGGCGAAGCGCAGCTTAAGGCGCTGCGTCTGCGGGCGCGGTCGCTGCTGGACAAGCTGGAGGTAGCGGATGACGTCAAACTTGCTGACTGGCTGGATCAGCGGCTGGGTCTGTTTGAGCAGCGAGATACGGCAATGCTGCACCGTTTGCTACACGATATCGAAAAAAACTCACAGAATAAAACGCTGCCATAGCTTATTGTTATGGCGGAAGAGGCTGATATCGCTTTTTCTGCTGGCAAGAGTGCGGAGGAAAGTACGGCCAACGTAGCGCGACCTGCGCGGGTGATGAAAAGGGCAAAAAGCAAAAATTCATTGACTCAGGCAGGGATATACTTTAACCGTATAGCTATACAAGACAGACAGATAAAAATTACAGAGCACACAACATCCATGAATCGCATCAGCACGCTGACAATTATTACCACCACCACCATTACCACAGGTAACGGTGCGGGCTGACGCGTACAGGAAACACAGAAAAAAGCCCGCACCTGAACAGTGCGGGCTTTTTTTTCGACCAAAAATCAAGGGGTAATACCATGCGAGTGTTGAAGTTCGGCGGTACGTCAGTGGCAAATGCAGAACGTTTTCTGCGTGTTGCCGAAATTCTGGAGAGCAATGCCAGGCAGGGGCAGGTTGCGACCGTGCTGTCTGCCCCGGCCAAAATTACCAACCATCTGGTGGCGATGATTGAGAAGACCATCGGTGGCCAGGATGCCGTACCCAACATCAGCGACGCGGAGCACATTTTTGCCGACCTGCTTGCAGGCCTGGCCGACGCCCAGCCCGGTTTCCCCCTTGTCCGGCTGAAGCAGTTGGTTGAGCAGGAGTTCGCGCAGATCAAACACGTTCTGCACGGCATCAGCCTGCTGGGCCAGTGTCCGGACAGCATCAACGCCGCCATCATCTGCCGGGGAGAAAAACTCTCCATCGCCATTATGGCCGGGCTGCTGGAGGCCCGAGGGCACAAGGTCTCGGTTATCGACCCGGTGGAAAAACTGCTCGCCGTGGGCCATTACCTTGAATCCACCGTTGATATCGCTGAGTCTATCCGCCGCATCGCCGCCAGCCAGATCCCCGCAGACCATATGATCCTGATGGCGGGCTTCACCGCCGGTAATGAGAAGGGTGAGCTGGTAGTGCTGGGGCGTAACGGCTCTGACTACTCTGCCGCCGTGCTCGCCGCCTGCCTGCGCGCCGACTGCTGTGAGATCTGGACCGACGTTGACGGCGTCTACACCTGCGATCCGCGCCAGGTACCCGATGCCCGGCTGCTGAAGTCGATGTCCTACCAGGAGGCGATGGAGCTCTCCTACTTCGGCGCGAAGGTGCTGCATCCACGCACCATTACCCCTATCGCTCAGTTCCAGATCCCCTGTTTGATTAAAAATACCGGTAACCCGCAGGCACCCGGTACGCTGATTGGTGCCACCTCTGACGATGACGGTTTGCCGGTTAAGGGCATCTCTAACCTCAATAACATGGCGATGTTTAGCGTCTCCGGCCCCGGCATGAAAGGGATGGTCGGAATGGCGGCGCGGGTGTTTGCCGCCATGTCGCGCGCCGGGATCTCGGTGGTGTTGATTACCCAATCCTCATCTGAATACAGCATCAGCTTCTGCGTCCCGCAGGCCGACTGCGCCCGTGCGCGCCGGGCGCTGGGAGATGAGTTCTATCTCGAGCTGAAAGAGGGACTGCTGGAGCCGCTGGCGGTGATGGAGCGGCTGGCAATTATCTCCGTCGTCGGCGACGGTATGCGCACCCTGCGTGGTATTTCGGCGAAATTCTTTGCCGCGCTGGCCCGCGCCAATATCAACATCGTGGCGATTGCCCAGGGCTCCTCCGAGCGCTCAATCTCGGTGGTGGTCAGCAACGATGACGCCACCACCGGCGTGCGTGTTACCCATCAGATGCTGTTTAATACCGACCAGGTGATTGAGGTATTCGTGATTGGCGTCGGCGGCGTCGGCGGCGCGCTGCTGGATCAGCTCAAGCGTCAGCAGAGCTGGCTGAAGGGCAAGCATATCGATCTGCGGGTCTGCGGCGTGGCAAACTCAAAGGCGCTGCTGACCAACGTGCATGGCCTGAACCTTGAGAACTGGCAGGCGGAGCTGGCAGAAGCGAAAGAGCCGTTCAACCTGGGACGTCTGATCCGCCTGGTAAAAGAGTATCATCTGCTCAACCCGGTGATCGTTGACTGTACCTCCAACCAGGCGGTGGCCGATCAGTATGCCGACTTCCTGCGTGAAGGCTTCCATGTAGTCACGCCGAACAAGAAAGCCAACACCTCATCGATGGATTACTACCACCAGCTGCGTCACGCCGCCGCCGGGTCGCGTCGCAAATTCCTCTACGACACTAACGTTGGAGCAGGGCTGCCGGTCATTGAAAACCTGCAAAACCTGCTTAACGCCGGGGATGAATTACAGCGATTCTCCGGGATCCTGTCCGGGTCACTCTCCTTTATTTTCGGTAAGCTGGACGAAGGGATGAGCCTCTCGGAGGCGACCGGCATTGCACGGGATCTGGGCTATACCGAGCCGGATCCACGAGACGATCTCTCCGGCATGGACGTGGCGCGCAAGCTGCTGATCCTTGCCCGTGAGACGGGCCGCGAGCTGGAGCTGACCGATATCGTTATCGAGCCGGTGCTGCCAGCAAGCTTTGACGACAGCGGCGACGTAAGCAGCTTTATGGCCCGCCTGCCGCAGCTCGACGACGCCTTTGCCGCACGTGTGGCGAAAGCGCGCGATGAGGGTAAAGTGTTGCGCTACGTTGGCAATATCGAAGAGGATGGCGTCTGCCGGGTGAAAATTGCCGAGGTAGACGGCAACGATCCGCTCTATAAAGTGAAAAACGGTGAGAACGCGCTGGCGTTCTACAGCCACTACTATCAACCGCTGCCGCTGGTGCTGCGCGGTTACGGTGCGGGCAACGATGTGACGGCGGCGGGCGTTTTTGCCGATCTGCTGCGCACCCTCTCATGGAAGTTAGGAGTTTAACATGGTGAAAGTGTATGCCCCGGCCTCCAGCGCCAATATGAGCGTTGGCTTCGACGTGCTCGGGGCGGCGGTAACGCCGGTGGATGGCTCCCTGCTGGGCGACGTCGTCACGGTGGAGGCGGCCGACCGTTTTAGCCTGCATAACGTGGGGCGCTTTGCGGATAAGCTGCCCCCGGAGCCGCGGGAAAATATTGTCTACCAGTGCTGGGAGCGTTTCTGCCAGGAGCTGAATAAAACCATTCCGGTGGCCATGACGCTGGAAAAAAATATGCCGATTGGCTCGGGGTTAGGCTCCAGCGCCTGCTCTGTGGTCGCCGCGCTGGTGGCGATGAACGAGCACTGCGGCAAGCCGCTCAACGATACGCGCCTGCTGGCGCTGATGGGCGAGCTGGAGGGACGCATCTCCGGCAGCATTCATTACGATAACGTGGCTCCCTGTTTCCTCGGCGGCATGCAGCTGATGATCGAAGAGAACGGCATTATCAGCCAGCAGGTGCCAGGCTTTGATGAGTGGCTGTGGGTGCTGGCCTATCCGGGGATCAAGGTCTCCACGGCCGAGGCGCGGGCGATTCTACCCGCGCAGTATCGCCGCCAGGACTGCATCGCCCATGGCCGGCACCTGGCCGGGTTTATTCACGCCTGCTACTCTCGTCAGCCGCAGCTGGCTGCGAAGCTGATGAAAGACGTGATTGCCGAGCCGTACCGTGCCCGCCTGCTGCCGGGCTTTAAAGAGGCGCGTCAGGCGGTGGCAGAGATTGGCGCGCTGGCGAGCGGTATCTCCGGATCGGGGCCGACGCTGTTCGCGCTCTGTGATAAGCCGGACACCGCGCAGCGCGTAGCAGACTGGCTGGGTAAACACTATCTGCAGAATCAGGAAGGCTTCGTTCATATTTGCCGGCTGGATACAGCGGGCGCACGCGTACTGGGATAATTAATGAAACTCTACAACCTTAAAGATCACAACGAGCAGGTCTCCTTTGCCCAGGCGGTTACGCAGGGGCTGGGTAAGCAGCAGGGGCTTTTCTTCCCTCACGATCTGCCCGAGTTCAACCTGACTGAAATCGACGCGATGCTGGAGCAGGATTTCGTCAGCCGTAGCGCAAAGATCCTCGCGGCCTTCATTGGCGATGAGATCCCGCAGGAGCTGCTGGAAGAGCGCGTGCGCACGGCCTTTACCTTCCCTGCGCCGGTGAGCAAGGTCGAAGATGATATCGGCTGTCTGGAGCTGTTCCACGGCCCAACGCTGGCGTTTAAAGACTTCGGCGGCCGCTTTATGGCGCAGATGCTGACCCACATCAGCGGCGATAAGCCAGTAACCATTCTCACCGCCACCTCCGGGGATACCGGCGCGGCCGTGGCTCATGCCTTCTACGGCCTGAAAAACGTGCGCGTAGTGATCCTCTATCCGCAGGGCAAAATCAGCCCGCTGCAGGAGAAGCTCTTCTGCACGCTGGGAGGCAATATCGAGACGGTCGCTATCGACGGTGACTTTGACGCCTGCCAGGCGCTGGTCAAGAAAGCCTTTGATGATGAAGAGCTGAAGCAGAAGCTGGGGCTGAACTCGGCAAACTCGATCAACATTAGCCGCCTGCTGGCGCAGATCTGCTACTACTTCGAGGCGGTGGCGCAGCTGCCGCAGGAAGCACGTAACCAGCTGGTGATCTCCGTACCGAGCGGTAACTTTGGCGATCTCACCGCTGGCCTGCTGGCAAAATCGCTGGGCCTGCCGGTGAAGCGCTTTATTGCTGCTACTAACGCCAACGACACCGTGCCGCGCTTCCTGCAAGCGGGGGAGTGGAGCCCGAACGCGACCCTGGCGACCCTCTCCAACGCCATGGACGTCAGCCAGCCGAACAACTGGCCACGCGTGGAGGAGCTGTTCCGCCGCAAGATCTGGCGTCTGAACGAGCTGGGCTATGCCGCCATCGATGATGAGGTGACCAAAGCCACCATGCTGGAGCTGAAAGAGAAGGGGTACCTCTCCGAGCCGCACGCGGCAGTGGCCTACCGTGCGCTGCGCGACCAGCTGAATCCGGGCGAGTACGGCCTGTTCCTCGGTACTGCACATCCGGCGAAGTTTAAAGAGAGCGTCGAAGCAATCCTTGGCGATACGCTGGATCTGCCCGCCGCGCTGGCGGAGCGTGCGGATCTGCCGCTGCTCTCCCACAGCCTGCCGGCTGATTTTGCTGCCCTGCGCGAGCTGATGATGCAAAAAGCGTAATAGCAGTCGCTAATTTGTAGGCCGGGTAAGCGGAGCGCCACCCGGCTTTTTTTATGCCCAAATATGAAGAAAATGTGCAGGAATCTTGCAGAGAAAAAGCAGGAATTCCCAATAAATGCGGTAACTTACAGATTAGGATTGCAGAGAATAACAACTCGGTAACGGATTACGTAATCTCTTTACATCAGCCCGTAACGGGCCACAAAAGAAGTAAGGAGTTACCCATGTTGAAGCCCATTTTAAAACCTCTGATCCTCGCTCTCTCTATGCTGGCCGTAGCGCCAATGGCGGCCCAGGCGGCAGAGCTAACCCTGCTACCGTCAGTGAAACTGCAGATTGGCGATCGCGACAAAGGCGGCAACTACTGGGACGGCGGCCACTGGCGTGACCACAGCTACTGGAAAAAACACTACGAGTGGCGGGAAAACCGCTGGCAGCCGCACCGCCCGGACCGTCGTGACTTTAATCATCACGATAATGGCCGCCATCTGGGCCATGGTCCGGACCGTCACCACCACTAATTACGACGGCGTCGCAGGCCGCTTAGCGCTCGCGACGCTGCTTTTAACGTTCGCTACGCTTAAAGACCAGCTCGTTCTTTTTCGACGTTTCTTCATCAAAGACGTAGCCATCCACATCAAACGCCTTGAGCTGCTCCGGCGTCGTCAGGCGGTTTTCAATAATGTAGCGGCTCATCAGCCCACGCGCTTTCTTGGCATAGAAACTGATCACCTTAAAGGTACCGTTTTTCTCATCAAGGAAGACCGGTTTCACGATCTCGCCAGCAAGCTGCTTCGGCTTCACCGCCCGGAAGTACTCATCCGACGCCAGGTTAACGATAATGTTATCCCCCTGCGCCGCCAGCGCTTCGTTGAGCGTTTGGGTAATGGTCTCGCCCCAGAACTGATACAGATCGCTACCTTTCGGGTTTTGCAGGCGAATACCCATCTCCAGACGGTAGGGCTGCATCAGATCGAGCGGGCGCAGCACGCCGTAGAGGCCTGAGAGCATCCGCAAGTGCTGCTGCGCGAAGGTAAAATCGTCGTCGCTGAAGGTCTCGGCCTGCATACCGGCATAGACATCGCCCTTAAAAGCCAGGATAGCCTGACGGGCATTGTCGGGAGTGAAGTCTGGCTGCCAGTCGTGAAAACGGGTGGCGTTAAGATCGGCCAGCTTATCGCTGATGCCCATCAGGGTTTTGATTTGCGGCGCGGAGAGCTGACGGGCAACGTCAATCAGCTGCTGGGCGTGATCCAGCAGCACCGGCTGCGTATGGCGCTGAGTGGCCAGCGGGCTTTGGTAATCCAGCGTCTTGGCCGGCGAGATTAGGATCAGCATGTCCACTCCTTAGGGAAAATGTGCGCAGACGTTAGCAAAAAACGGACTTTAACAAAAAAAGCGCCTGCGTTGATCGATAGTTGTGATTGCCATCTTAACGATCCGGCAGGTTATCCCACGCACCTGGAGCCAGCTGGCGTTGAATCTCCGGATAGCGTTGGGGATTAAACACTGGCCGCACCCCCAGCCTGCGCTGACGCAGATAGTCATTAGCGATAATCCGCACCACGGGGGACAGCAGCAGAATGGCGCTGAGGTTTACAATCGCTATTAGCGCCATCACCACGTCTGCCAGCTGCCAGACCATCGGCAGGCTTAACAGCGATCCGGTCATCACCATCAGCAGCGTACCGGCGCGCAGCAGCCAGAGGTTGCGTTTGCTGTGCAGGCGCAGAAAAATCAGGTTATTTTCGGCATAGATGTAGTTCACCACGATGGTGGTAAAGGCAAACAGCGCGGTAATCACCGCAACGAACCCGGCGGCCCAGCTGCCAGTCAGGGAGACCATCGCCTGCTGCACCAGCTCAATGCCGTTGAGGGGAGTGTGCGCCGCCGCCTCGTCGGCCAGCAGGACGATAAGCGCGCTGGCGGTACAGACGATAATAGTATCGGTAAAGACGCCAATCATCTGGACGATCCCCTGGGCAGCCGGATGCGGAGGCCAGGAGGCCGCTGCTGCCGCCGCATTAGGCGTCGTGCCCATGCCCGCCTCGTTCGACAGGATGCCGCGCTGAAAGCCGCTGGTCAGCGCCTGGCTGACGGTGTAGCCGAGCGCGCCTGCCGCCGCCTCGTGCCAGCCGAAGGCACAGCGGAAGATGGCGTTGACGATGCCGGGGAGCTGCTCAACGTGCCAGGCGCTGATCAGCAGGCTGGCGAGCACCCATACCAGCGTCATAGCCGGAACCAGCCACTGCATCATGCGGGCAACGCCGCGAATGCCGCGCATAATCGCCAGTAGGGTGGTGACAGCTAAAAGTATGCCGCTGAGCAACTCTGGTATTCCCCAGGCGTAGCGCAGGGCGTGGGCTACAGAGTTGGACTGGACGGTGTTGAAAATGAGACCGTAGACCAGCAGCAGGAAGAGGGCAAACACGATGCCCATCCAGCGCATGCCCAGGCCGCGGGTAATGTACCAGGCGGGGCCGCCGCGAAACTGGTTATTTTCATCGCGCTCTTTATAGAGCTGCGCCAGCGCGCACTCGGCAAAGGCGGTGGCCATGCCGATCAGCGCGGAGATCCACATCCAGAAGACCGCGCCCGGCCCCCCGGCGGAGATCGCCAGTGCCACGCCCACCAGGTTGCCGCTGCCGACGCGCGCAGCGAGGCTGGTGCAGAGCGCCTGGAAAGAGGTTAGCCCGCCAGGCTGGGGCGTCACGCTGTTTTTCAGACTCTTGCCGACGTGGCGCAGATAGCGGAACTGAATGAATCCACTGCGTACGGTAAACCAGATCCCTGCTCCCATAAGCAGGTAGATCATCACCGAACCCCACAGTATTTCGTTGATAAACAGGAAAAAATCTGGCATTCACATTCCTCTTGTTCATGCCGCTAAGCCAGTGTAAACGCTGCCATTTTGTGGCGGCGTAACGCGTCGTTGACCGAGTCTACCATACTCCAGGTTTGGGCACTGTCTGCGGTTGCGCTGACAGTGCGTCGTGATATCATCAGGGAAGACCGGTTACATCCCCCTAACAAGCTGTTTAAAGAGAAACACGATTATGACGGATAAATTGACCTCCCTGCGTCAGTTCACCACCGTGGTGGCCGACACCGGAGACATCGCGGCAATGAAGCTGTATCAGCCGCAGGATGCTACAACCAACCCTTCTCTGATCCTTAACGCAGCCCAGATCCCTGAATACCGCAAGCTGATTGACGACGCCGTGACCTGGGCAAAAAGCCAGAGCAGCGATCGCGCGCAGCAGATCGTTGACGCCTCCGACAAGCTGGCGGTGAACATCGGTCTGGAGATCCTGAAGCTGGTGCCGGGCCGTATCTCTACTGAAGTAGATGCGCGTCTCTCCTATGACACCGAAGGCTCCATTGCCAAAGCCAAGCGTCTGATCAAGCTCTACAACGACGCGGGCATCAGCAACGATCGCATCCTGATCAAGCTGGCCTCTACCTGGCAGGGCATTCGTGCCGCTGAGCAGCTGGAGAAAGAGGGCATCAACTGTAACCTGACTCTGCTGTTCTCCTTCGCCCAGGCGCGCGCCTGTGCTGAAGCGGGCGTGTTCCTGATTTCGCCGTTCGTGGGCCGTATCCTTGACTGGTACAAGTCCAACACCGACAAGAAAGAGTACGCGGCCTCTGAAGATCCGGGTGTGGTCTCCGTTACCGAAATCTACGAATACTACAAGCAGCACGGCTATGAGACCGTCGTGATGGGCGCAAGCTTCCGTAATGTCGGTGAGATCATTGAGCTGGCAGGCTGCGACCGTCTGACCATCGCTCCTGCGCTGCTGAAAGAGCTGGCGGAGAGCGAAGGTACCGTAGAGCGTAAGCTCTCCTTCAGCGGTGAAGTGAAAGCGCGTCCGGAGCGCATCACCGAAGCCGAATTCCTGTGGGAGCACAACCAGGATCCGATGGCAGTAGACAAGCTGGCGGACGGTATCCGCAAGTTTGCCGTTGACCAGGGTAAACTGGAAACAATGATCGGCGATCTGCTGTAACTCCTCTGCGTGACCGGGCCTCCGGTCACGCTCCTGTTTTTCGATCCTGTCTGTTATTCCCCTCTGCGTGTATCATTCCCGTATCGATATTGTTTGAACGGAAATGCTATGAATACATTACGCATCGGCTTAGTCTCTGTCTCCGACCGCGCCTCCAGCGGCGTCTATCAGGACAAGGGTATTCCTGCTCTTGAAGCCTGGTTGGCCTCCGCCCTCGCGACCCCCTTTATCATCGAAACCCGTCTTATTCCGGACGAGCAGGCGATCATTGAGCAGACGCTGTGCGAGCTGGTGGATGAGATGAGCTGCCACCTGGTTTTAACCACCGGTGGCACGGGGCCAGCGCGCCGGGACGTCACGCCAGACGCGACGCTGGCGGTAGCCGATCGCGAGATGCCGGGCTTTGGCGAGCAGATGCGACAGATCAGCCTGCACTTTGTACCCACTGCAATCCTGTCGCGCCAGGTAGGGGTGATCCGTAAGCAGGCGCTGATCCTCAACCTTCCCGGCCAGCCGAAGTCGATTCAGGAGACGCTGGAAGGGGTCAAAGAGAGTGATGGCAAGGTAGTTGTACCGGGTATTTTTGCCAGTGTACCTTATTGTTTACAGTTACTCGAAGGGCCTTATGTGGAAACTCATCAGGACGTGGTAGCAGCTTTTCGGCCCAAAAGCGCGAGGCGTGAAACAATCTCCTGAATAAGGAGCTTTTCTGGCATAAGCCATGCAATAGGGTAGCCAGAGAGTGGCGTAGTGATATTTTTACGATATAGTAATTTTAACTTTACATAAGACGTAAAAATAAATTCATCCACCTCTCTTCGCACATGGTTCGTTATGTCTGAAAACGCACGCCCGCTGAATCGCCAGGATTATAAAACGCTCTCGCTCGCTGCCCTTGGCGGCGCGCTGGAGTTTTACGATTTCATCATCTTCGTCTTTTTTGCCGCCGTCGTTGGTGCGCTCTTCTTCCCGGCGGATATTCCCGAGTGGCTGCGCCAGGTCCAGACCTTCGGCATTTTTGCCGCAGGCTATCTGGCTCGGCCACTGGGCGGCATTATCATGGCGCACTTTGGCGATCTCGTCGGCCGGAAGAAGATGTTTACCCTGAGCATTCTGCTGATGGCGGTGCCGACTCTGGCAATTGGCCTGCTGCCTACCTACGCCTCTATCGGTATTGCCGCACCGCTGCTTTTACTGCTGATGCGTCTTTTACAGGGTGCGGCGATCGGCGGCGAGGTGCCGGGGGCATGGGTTTTTGTCGCTGAACACGTGCCTGCCCGGCGGATCGGCATCGCCTGCGGCACCCTGACGGCGGGCCTCACCGTGGGTATCCTGCTGGGTTCGGTGGTGGCGACGATAGTCAACCGCGCCATGACGCCGGAGACGCTGCATGAATATGGCTGGCGTATTCCATTCCTGCTCGGCGGCGCGTTTGGCCTGGTAGCGATGTACCTGCGCCGCTGGTTGCAGGAGACACCGATCTTTCTTGAGATGCAGCAGCATAAAGCGCTGGCCAAGGAGCTGCCGGTGAAGGCGGTAGTGGTTAAGCATAAGAGGGCGGTGGCGATCTCCATGCTGCTCACCTGGCTGCTCTCCGCCTGCATCGTGGTGGTGATCCTGATGTCGCCGGTCTGGCTGCAGAAGCAGTATGGCCTCGCCCCGGCGCTGACTCTGCAGGCCAACAGCGTGGCCACCATTATGCTCTGCATTGGCTGTCTGCTGGCCGGGCTGGCGGCGGATCGCTTCGGGGCGAGCAGAACCTTTATCGTCGGCAGCATTCTGCTGGCCTGCACCAGCGGCATCTTCTATCACTTCGCTGGTACGCACCCGGAGCATCTCTCTCTGCTCTATGGTCTGGCAGGGCTGGGCGTTGGGGTCGTCGGCGCGGTGCCCTACGTCATGGTGCGGGCGTTCCCGGCTGAGGTACGCTTCACCGGCATCTCCTTCTCCTACAACGTCTCTTACGCCATCTTTGGCGGGCTGACGCCGATTGCGGTCACCCTGCTGATGGGCATCTCGCCGCTGGCCCCGGCCTGGTACGTGCTGGCGCTGGCGCTGGTCGGCTTAGGATTAGGGATCTGGCTGCGGCAGGATCTGAACCCGCAAGACGTTACGCCTCGCGCTGAATTGAATCAAACATCTTTATAGTCTTCTACCAGCTACCTTTTTCCGAGCATCCTCGCAGGGTATCCACCTCATTCTGACAATGAACAGAATGAGGCGGATACTAAAAGCAGGTTGGACTTACAAGGAAAAAACATGGCAAGGATCTCGCCGTCTACACCGCACGACGCGGTGTTCAAACAATTTATGACGCACCCTGAGACAGCGCGCGACTTTCTTAATATCCATCTTCCTTCGCATCTCTTAAAATTATGCGATCTCAAAACGTTACGCCTTGAATCGGGCAGCTTTATTGAGGAAAACTTGCAGGCACGTCATTCCGATGTACTCTGGTCACTGCAAACCCGTTATGGCGTGGGCTATATCTACGCTTTGCTTGAGCATCAGAGTACGCCCGACAAGCAGATGACATTCCGTCTTATGCGCTACGCGCTGGCAGCGATGCAGCGTCATCTGGATGCCGGGAACGAGAAATTACCGCTGGTGATCCCGATACTTTTCTACCATGGCAGCGTAAGTCCGTATCCTTTTCCGATGTGCTGGCTGGATGCATTTGAATACCCAGCCCTGGCGCAGCAGCTTTACACACAGGAGTTTCTCTTGGTTGACGTTACTGTCATTCCTGATGCTGACATCATGACTCATCGCAGAGTGGCGCTTCTTGAGTTTTTGCAGAAGCATATTCGTGCGCGGGATCTCATGGCATTTCATGAGCATTTGGCTTCCCTACTTTTACAGGGCTACACTACCGGACAGCAGCTCAGGACAGTCATTAACTATCTTGTGCAGGCTGGAAATAGTGTCGATCATGGTGCGCTGATTCGTGTACTGGCGAAGAAAGCTCCGCAACATAAGGATATTCTAATGACTATTGCAGAACAGCTTAGGCAGGAAGGTCATGGGGAAGGGCTGCAACAAGGCCGCAGCGAAGGTCGTAGCGAAGGCCGTCTTGAAGCTACGATTCGCATTGCGCAAGCTATGTTGAACCAGGGAATGGAGCGTGCGCAGATTATCCAGCTGACCGGCCTGGCTGAGGAGGCGCTTGACGCGCTGGCATGCTCCAGAATAAATAAATAATGCCCCAGCCTTAGCCGCCGGAGCATCACCTATATTAGAGCCTCTCGCCAATCGGCAGCACGGTGCGGCCATACTGCTCGTTGAGCACTTCACCCATTGCCAGGTAGATGGCGCTTGCGCCGCATACCAGACCGATCCAGCCTGCCACGTGAACGATGCCTTCGTTATCCGCCAGGTGTCCCACGCAGAGCAGCGCAAACAGCACCGTCAGGCTCAGGAATACGAACTGCAGCATACGCGCACCTTTCAGCGTGCCGAAGAACATAAACAGGGTGAACACGCCCCAGATCCCCAGGTAAACACCAAGGAAGTGGCCGTTGGCCGCATCCGCCAGGCCCATTTTCGGCATAATGAGGATCGCCACTAGTGTCAGCCAGAAGGAGCCGTAGGAGGTAAAGGCGGTTAAGCCAAAGGTATTGCCTTTTTTATATTCCAGCAGCCCGGCAAAAATCTGAGCGATGCCGCCGTAGAAGATGCCCATCGCCAGGATAACGCCATCCAGCGGGAACATGCCAATATTGTGCAGGTTAAGCAAAATAGTGGTCATGCCGAAGCCCATTAAGCCCAGCGGAGCCGGATTAGCCAACTTAGTGTCGCCCATAAATCCCCAAAAAATCATCATAAAAATGGTGAAAGTAAAAGCCCCGCATCCAGATAGTGGAAGCGGGGCGCGGCATGATAATGAGCGGCATCAACTCTGTCTTTGATCTATGCTAGATAATTGAAAAAAATACCTTGCAATCCGGAAATTAAGCTTCGGTTGTGGCGAATATCCGTCGCAGGCAGGCAATCTGCAGGACGGCGGGAATAGTGACCCGATAGGCGCTGCCGCTCATGGCCTTAACACTGTTAAACGCCGCCCCTAGCGGGCCGCCAAGACCGGCTCCACGCACCAGCCCGTGACCGATAACGCTGATAGCGGCATGAGTACGTAGAATGCGGGTCAGCTGGCTGGAGAGCAGGTGGGAAACCCCCTTTGCCAACGCCGGATCCTCAAGCAGCAGCGGCAGCAGCTCCTCAAGCTCAGAGACTTTCGCCTCAACATCCTGCAGAAACGCCTGCTTCTGTTCGGCATCCATTTTCTGCCAGGCGTTACGCAGAAAATGCGCCAGCAGGGCCTGTTCAATTTCAACGGTCGTGTTCTCTTTATGCGCCTTGAGCTTAAGCCGTTTCGCCACGTCCAGCAGAATGGCGCGGTACAGTTTTCCGTGGCCGCGTAGCCTGTTAGCGATGCTGTCGCCGCCGTAATGCTGTAACTCCCCGGCGATGAGCTGCCAGTTGCAGCGGTGCTGCTCCGGATGGCCTTCCATTGCCCTGAACAGCTCGTTATGCCGCAGGGTACTCGACAGGCGGGCCTTGCCTTTTTCGTTATGGGTAAGCAGGCGGGTCAGATCGGCCAACTGCTCCTCGCTGCAATGCTGAAGAAAGTCCAGATCCTCGTCGTTTAGATAGCTAATATCCATTGCCTTCTCTTTACTGGATTAAATCGTCCTACGTCAGTCCCTATAATACCCCTACAAAACCAAATATCATTCGGCTAATCTTTTATTTTTATTACATTATTTACGGAAATGGTTTGCTTGATTTAATTGTCGATGTGAATGTATTGCGGTGAAAAAGAGAGGGCGGCAAAAAAATTTTCTGTCTCTCCCCTTGATGCGTTGCGTTACGTCCCCATCTTGTAGTCAACCGAAGTGGTGAGTCTGAAAAAAAACAGTTTGGGACAGTTGAAACCGCACGTTTCGCCCTTATTACAGATTCACAACCACATGATGAACAAATTTTTAGTGGAGACGTTTAGATGGGTAAAATTATTGGTATCGACCTGGGTACTACCAACTCTTGTGTAGCGATTATGGATGGCACCACTGCACGTGTGCTGGAGAACGCCGAAGGCGATCGCACCACGCCGTCAATCATTGCTTATACCCAGGACGGTGAAACTCTGGTGGGTCAACCGGCTAAACGTCAGGCAGTGACAAACCCGCAAAACACCCTGTTTGCGATTAAACGCCTGATTGGTCGCCGCTTCCAGGACGAAGAAGTGCAGCGTGATGAAGCCATCATGCCGTACAAAATTATCGGCGCTGACAACGGCGACGCATGGATCGACGTGAAGGGCCAAAAAATGGCACCGCCGCAGATCTCTGCTGAAGTGCTGAAGAAAATGAAGAAAACGGCTGAAGACTATCTGGGCGAACCAGTAACTGAAGCGGTTATCACCGTACCTGCATACTTCAACGATGCTCAGCGTCAGGCAACGAAAGATGCCGGTCGTATCGCGGGTCTGGAAGTCAAACGTATCATCAACGAACCGACCGCTGCTGCGCTGGCCTACGGTTTGGATAAAGAAGTGGGTAACCGCACTATCGCCGTATACGACCTTGGCGGCGGTACCTTCGATATCTCCATTATCGAAATCGACGAAGTTGACGGTGAGAAAACCTTCGAAGTGCTGGCAACCAATGGTGATACCCACCTGGGTGGTGAAGACTTCGACAGCCGTATGATCAACTATCTCGTTGAAGAGTTTAAGAAAGATCAGGGTATCGACCTGCGTAACGACCCGCTGGCGATGCAGCGCCTGAAAGAAGCCGCAGAGAAAGCGAAGATCGAGCTCTCTTCTGCTCAGCAGACCGACGTGAACCTGCCGTATATCACCGCAGACGCGACCGGTCCGAAACACATGAACATTAAAGTGACCCGTGCGAAGCTGGAAAGCCTGGTAGAAGACCTGGTAAACCGCTCTATCGAGCCGCTGAAGGTTGCACTGCAGGATGCGGGCCTCTCTGTCTCTGACATTCAGGACGTGATCCTGGTCGGTGGCCAGACCCGTATGCCGATGGTACAGAAGAAAGTTGCTGAGTTCTTTGGTAAAGAGCCGCGTAAAGACGTTAACCCGGACGAAGCAGTGGCAATCGGTGCTGCGGTTCAGGGCGGCGTGCTGACCGGTGATGTGAAAGACGTTCTGCTGCTTGACGTGACTCCGCTCTCCCTGGGTATCGAAACCATGGGCGGCGTGATGACCGCGCTGATCAACAAGAACACCACCATCCCGACCAAGCACAGCCAGGTGTTCTCCACTGCGGAAGACAACCAGTCTGCGGTAACTATCCATGTGATTCAGGGTGAGCGTAAACGTGCATCTGATAACAAATCACTGGGTCAGTTCAACCTCGACGGTATTAACCCGGCGCCGCGTGGCATGCCGCAGATCGAAGTTACCTTTGACATCGACGCCGACGGTATTCTGCACGTCTCCGCGAAAGACAAAAACAGCGGTAAAGAGCAGAAGATCACCATTAAAGCCTCTTCTGGCCTCAACGAAGATGAGATCCAGAAAATGGTTCAGGATGCGGAAGCCAACGCCGAGTCTGACCGTAAGTTTGAAGAGCTGGTCCAGACCCGCAACCAGGGTGACCACCTGCTGCACAGCACCCGTAAGCAGGTTACCGAAGCAGGCGATCAGCTGCCGGCTGACGACAAAACCGCTATCGAGTCTGCGCTGAGCGCGCTGGAAACTTCGCTGAAAGGCGAAGATAAAGCCGATATCGAAGCGAAAATGCAGGCACTGGCGCAGGTTTCCCAGAAGCTGATGGAGATCGCGCAGCAGCAGCACGCCCAGCAGCAGGCAGGCGGCGCTGACGCTTCTGCGAACAATGCGAAAGACGACGACGTGGTCGACGCTGAGTTCGAAGAAGTTAAAGATAAAAAATAATCGCCCTGATGTAGGGTAGAAAACCAGCACGGGCGTAGAGGTTTCCTCTCCGCCCGTGCTCGCATGTTAGGGGCAGATAAACAAATGGCAAAGCAAGACTATTACGAGATTTTAGGCGTTCCGAAAAGTGCGGAAGAGCGTGAAATCAAAAAGGCCTATAAGCGTCTGGCGATGAAGTTCCACCCGGACCGCAACCAGGGCGATAAAGAGGCCGAAGCCAAATTTAAAGAGATTAAAGAAGCGTACGAAGTCCTGACCGATGCGCAAAAACGTGCGGCCTACGATCAGTATGGTCACGCGGCGTTTGAGCAGGGCGGCATGGGCGGCGGCGGCGGTTTTGGCGGCGGCGGCGCTGACTTTAGCGATATCTTTGGCGATGTATTTGGCGATATCTTTGGCGGCGGTCGCGGTCGTCAGCGCGCAGCGCGTGGGGCTGACCTGCGCTACAACATGGAGCTGACGCTGGAAGAGGCCGTACGCGGCGTCACCAAAGAGATCCGTATTCCGACGCTGGAAGAGTGCGACATCTGCCACGGCAGCGGCGCAAAAGCCGGTACCCAGCCTCAGACCTGTCCGACCTGTCATGGATCCGGCCAGGTGCAGATGCGCCAGGGCTTCTTTGCGGTACAGCAGACCTGTCCGCACTGTCAGGGACGCGGTACGCTGATCAAAGATCCGTGCAACAAGTGCCACGGTCACGGCCGCGTTGAGAAGAGCAAAACCTTGTCCGTGAAGATCCCGGCAGGCGTCGATACCGGCGACCGTATTCGTCTCACCGGCGAGGGCGAAGCAGGGGAGCACGGTGCACCGGCAGGCGATCTGTACGTTCAGGTACAGGTGAAGCAGCACCCGATTTTCGAGCGCGAAGGCAACAACCTCTACTGTGAAGTGCCGATCAACTTTGCCATGGCGGCGCTGGGCGGTGAGATTGAGGTCCCGACGCTGGACGGCCGCGTTAACCTGAAGGTCCCGAGCGAAACCCAGACCGGCAAGCTGTTCCGCATGCGCGGTAAAGGCGTGAAGTCGGTACGTGGTGGCGCGCAGGGCGACCTGCTGTGCCGCGTGGTGGTTGAGACGCCGGTTGGCCTCAACGAGAAGCAGAAGCAGCTGCTGAAGGATCTTCAGGAGAGCTTCGGTGGTCCAACGGGCGAACATAACAGCCCGCGCTCCAAAAGCTTCTTCGACGGCGTAAAGAAGTTCTTTGACGACCTGACGCGCTAAACGCTGGCATCTATCTTCATTAAAGCCTGGGATAATCTCAGGCTTTTTTTTTGCCGTTTTTAACTGGAGATAGCGATGTTATTTTCGGTATGGAAAATAGTTGTGATTACCCTAACGTGTAAAATAAGTATCGGATTTATTTTATATAAAAATACTCTTCGCTGTATTAATAAATAAGTCGTTATCCTCTGTAAAACAACATTTTTCGACACCTGGCATTTAGTAGTTACGCATTTTTATTATGTGGGATTTATATCACTATTCCGCACCGCCGTTTCGCTAATATACGTTACCGCAGCAAATCGGTGTCCATAAAGGATATATTATAACTGTGGGGAATGCATTCAATGTCTTTAACGCGGAACACATTTTGGGCTTGTATAGTATTTGCAACGCCCGCGCTATTTAGTCAATCGGCTTACGCTCTGGAGTATATAAATTCCTTCGGCTCAATTAATGCCGGATATGCTGACTGGAACAGCGGCTTTGTCAATGTACATCGAGGCGAAGTCTGGAAAGCCACTGCCGATTTCGGCGTTAATTTTCGCGAGGCGGAATTTTACTCCTTCATTGAAAGTAATGTTTTAAACCATTCCGTCGCTGGACGAAACCATACTGTTTCTGCCATGACGCATGTTCGTCTTTTTGACTCTGACTACACTTTCTTTGGCAAAATATATGGTCAGTGGGAGAACACCTGGGGAGACGATCTGGATATGTTTTATGGTCTGGGCTATCTCGGCTGGAGTGGTGATTGGGGGTTTTTTAAACCCTATATTGGATTACATAATCAATCTGGCGATTACGTCTCGCAGAAATATGGACAAACCAGCGGCTGGAACGGTTACGTTGTAGGCTGGACCACGGCATATAATTTCTCATTATTTGATGAGAAGCTTGTCTTATCTGACTGGAATGAAGTTGAACTTGATCGGAATGATGCTTATGCCGAGCAGCAGTACGGTGATTACGGTATTAACGGCGGTTTAACGCTGGCCTGGAAGTTTTATCCTCGCTGGAAGGCGGCTGTAACCTGGCGCTATTTCAAAAACAAATTAGGTTACGACGGATTCGGGGATCAAATGATTTATATGGTTGGGTATGAGTTCTAATTTTAGGCAAAGGAGTTGAGATGAAAAGAACGATTGTTGCCAGTATGGTTGGATTAGCATTATGCGCGGGAAGTGTATTATCGTCCGCACATGCCACAACAGATAAACGCCCTAATCTGGTTATTATTCTGGCAGATGATTTAGGTTATGGTGACCTTGCTACCTATGGTCATCAAATTGTGAAGACGCCGAATATCGATAAACTTGCGCAGGAGGGGGTGAAATTCACTGACTACTACGCACCAGCACCGCTATGTTCTCCTTCACGCGCGGGTCTGTTGACGGGACGAATGCCTTTCCGTACGGGCGTCCGTTCATGGATACCGGAGAACAAAAATGTGTCACTAGGGCGCAATGAGCTCACCATCGCCAACCTGCTGAAACAGCAGGGGTATGACACAGCGATGATGGGTAAACTGCATTTGAATGCGGGCGGCGATCGTACCGACCAGCCGCAGGCGAAAGACATGGGGTTCGATTATAGCCTCGTCAATCCTGCGGGGTTTGTATCGGATTCAACGCTGGATAATGCGAAAGAGCGTCCGCGCTATGGCGTTGTGCATCCAACGGGCTGGTTGCGTAACGGTAAACATATCGGGCGTGCAGATAAAATGAGCGGCGAGTTTGTTAGCTCTGAGGTGGTAAATTGGCTCGATAACAAAAAAGACGATAACCCCTTCTTCTTATATGTCGCCTTTACCGAAGTGCACAGCCCGCTGGCGGCGCCGAAAAAGTATCTCGATATGTACTCATCCTATATGAGTGAATATGAGAAGCAGCATCCGGATCTGTACTACGGGGACTGGGCAGATAAACCGTGGCGCGGTACCGGGGAATATTACGCCAACATCAGCTATATGGATGCGCAGGTTGGTAAAGTACTCGCCAAAATCAAGGCGATGGGGGAAGAAGATAATACGATCGTTATCTTTATCAGCGACAATGGTCCAGTTACGCGTGAAGCGCGCAAGGTCTATGAGCTGAATCTTGCTGGCGAGACAGATGGTTTACGCGGACGCAAAGATAACTTATGGGAAGGCGGGATCCGCGTCCCGGCCATTATTAAATATGGTAAACATATACCGCAGGGAACAGTCACCGATACGCCTGCCTACGGTCTCGACTGGTTGCCAACGCTGGCGCAGTTGATGGACTTTACGCTACCTTCCGATCGTACCTATGACGGCCAGTCGCTGGTGCCGCTCCTGGAGAAAAAATCCCTGACCCGGCAAAAACCGCTTATTTTCGGTATCGATATGCCTTTCCAGGACGATCCGACGGATGAGTGGGCAATTCGGGATGGCGACTGGAAGATGATTATAGATCGGGAAAATAAACCCAAATATCTCTATAACCTGAAAAATGACCGCTATGAAACGCTTAATCAGATTGGCAAACAGCCTGATATTGAGAAGCAGTTGTATAGCAAGTTCCTGAAGTACAAAACCGATATTGACCATGACTCCCTGATGAAAGCCCGGGGGGATAAGCCAACGCCTGTGACCTGGGGCTAACAGAATAACAATAAGAAACAAAGAGTATGCCACTTAGGGCTATGCCCGCCTGGTTCGGTACGGTTGTGCTGAACCAGGTTCTTTTACTTTAGAGGTCATACATAATGAGCAAAAAAGTTGTCAGGTTATGGTGAAGCCGACAGGGTCGGTGTGCAATCTTGATTGCCGATACTGTTTTTATCTTGAAAAAGAGAAGCTCTATCCTGAACGGAAAAATCATTATCGGATGTCTGAGAATACGCTTGAACTGTTTGTTCAGCAGCATATTGCCGCTCAGGATGTTGATGAAGTGATTTTTGCATGGCAGGGCGGAGAGCCTACGCTGATGGGAATACCGTTTTATCAAAAAGCAGTGGCGTTGCAGCAGCGCTACGCCAATGGAAAGACTATCGTCAATACATTCCAGACTAATGGCATCCTTGTTAATAGTGAGTGGGCACACTTTTTTAACCAACGGCAATTTCTGGTAGGCATATCCATTGATGGCGATGCAGCACTGCACGATGAGTGGCGTCTGACACGATCTGGCGGCCCCACACATGCGAAGGTTGAGCGGGCAATCCGCTGCCTGGTCGAGCATGAGGTCGAATTCAATACGCTTACCGTCGTTAATCACAGCAATATGCATCATCCGCAACGGGTTTATGCCTATCTTAAATCGCTGGGTAGCCGTTACATGCAGTTTATACCGCTAGTAGAAAGGCAAAGTAATCATGGCATCTCCACCCTGGCGCACCCGCAAGAGGATAAGGCCAATATGATGCCCTGGTCAGTTAACACCTCGCAGTTTGGCCATTTCCTTAATGCTATCTTTGATATCTGGATCCGAGAGGATATCGGTGAAATTGGCATCCAGCTTTTCGAACAGACGCTGGCAGCCTGGTGTGGTCTTCCACCCCAGGTCTGTATTTTTGCGCCCCAGTGCGGAAGTGCCTTTGCGATGGAAATGAACGGAGACATCTATAACTGCGATCACTTTGTCTACCCGGAGTATAAGCTGGGGAATATTTATGACAGGACATTGCGTGAGATGAATTCAAGTGAACAAAATCACTGCTTTGGCAAAGATAAAATGCGATCGATGGCGCAGGAGTGCCATGCCTGTCAGTGGAAATTTGCCTGTTACGGAGGCTGCCCTAAACATCGTTTTTTGCCATCAGCATCAGGCCAGTTAAATAAAAACTATCTCTGCGCAAGCTATAAAGCTTTTTTCTCGCATACGGCTCCGCTTATGGGCGTAATGAAAACGCTTTATGAAAATAATATTCCCCCAGCGGAGATTCGGACGGTATTGGTTTAAACGCTGTTCACTGAGGAATACATGTTCGCAAATATCAATGTGGATTGCTGTAAGACATTGGGTTGTAAAAATTTCGGCATCCTCAATAGCCCGGACTATATTATACAGAATAAGGATGTGCTCTGTCGGGAGTGTGGTTTTTTATTTCCTGTTATCTCAGCCACATCGTTAAATCTCTTTCGCCAGAGCGCTAATCGGCCATGGCGGGGATTGGTAAAGCAGTGTCCGCGCTGTGGTGGGCACTCGTTAAGAAAATATGGCTTCTCTTCACTTGGTAACCGCCGAATCTACTGCTGCCAATGTCATCGAACATTCATCGCGCCGGAGGAACAAAAGAGGGATCATCGGCAGATGGCGCTTCCTGGCCTGATACAGGAGGGAGCTTCTCTGACCGATATTCGCAAACAACTTGATCTGGACAGTACAGGCCTCTGCCGAGAGTTAAGCAAATTATCCCGAAATGCTAACCAACATGAGCGGCAAGGGGCATTTACTGCTTTTGATATTATGCTCAGCACACGAGCGTTTTACGTCAATTTTAACGGCGGTAATAGCCGACTATATGTATTAGTCACCGCAGAGGAGCAGAGCGGTAACGTGGTGGCTATTTCGACAAATTATTCCGCGCAACCAGTAGAGAAGGCGTATGAGTATATATCTCGTTATGAGGAACGTCTGCCCCCCGGAACGCTAATGCATCTGGTTCAGCGTAAAGAGTCGATTACCATGCGTCGCCAAAATCTTTTTGATGTGGATTATGGCCCTGCGACACTGAATAAAAACGATCCCGGTATGCTGGTAAAACCAGTCTTACCCGCTTACCGACATTTTGAATTAGTCCAGACGCTGACGGACGAGCGCTCCCTGAATGTTCAGCACTATATCGATCACGAGTGTTTTATCTTAGGCGGATGTATGATGGCAAACCTGGCTTATGTGCAACAAGGGCGAAGCCATATCTCTTTTGTGCGGGAGCGTGGAACACCACCTCTACAGCATGCCATGCCGCCGCGCCTGTTTATGAGTGGGGGTATTCGCAATAATGTCTGGCGAACGTTCTCAACGCGTGACTACGCGATGGCGGTGTGCAATCTTACGGAGAATAAAAAAACAGGCGCGCAGCGTTATGCAACTCTCAAAGGTGCTATACGGTTTATACAATACCTGCATGCGCATCCTTTTCTACCGCAGCTTAATCGATTGTCACCTGCCAACGTCACTGCAGTTCTTGAATATCTGAAATATGAATACAATCAAACACGTAGGAAGTAATGTAGTGCAATCAATTATTGATACGGGTTGATTCCTTTTTGCTAAGGAGAGGGAGAGTCAACGGTATATTTTTCTGGTTCTACTGTGAGCTGACGAGATAGATATACTGGAGATTCGTTATGAAAAATAGTGTTATTCATGGGCATACCCTTCCTGCTCCGCGTTCCGCTATTAATCAGGGGGTAGATGTTAATAATGCAATGGTTCTTAGCCACACGGCCATTTATCAGGATAGCCTTACCCAGATTACCGAAGACAATACGCTGGAAAAGGCGCGTATCACCCTTAATCCTTACGGCACTGCCCCTTTAAGTGCCTATGCCGGAATATGGAGCAGTGAAAACCGTGAAATCACTTTGTATATTCAGGATGTAGCTAAAACTGCCGTACTGACCAAACAGGTTTTAACGCTTAGCGCGGGCGCAAATCTGGTGCCGGTTCTCGGCCTTGTGGCTGACAGCGAAAACCAGATCGTCTTTCTTTCTGACGGTGTGGAAATTGCCTCTTATGCCATTACAACTCAGCCGTTGCCAGCTACAGACTCTGCTGATGTCACATTGGGGTTCCCTATTATCAGCGTGACTCAGCCGGTAACGGATGCAACAAAAATGGCTCCCGGTTACTACTTCATTACCCATTTCGATCGTTATAACTATGCGCTGGACCAAAACGGGATTGTACGCTGGTATGTGACGAAGGATTTTCCCTCTTACAACCTGGTGCGTATTGATAACGGCCACTTTCTTGCGACTTCGGAAGCAAATAACACCTATCTGAGCATGTATGAGTTTGACATGATGGGGCGTCTGTATGCCTTCTATGTACTGGACAATCAGTTTCATCACTCCATCTGGCAGTGGGACAGCAGTACGATTGTGGCTCCATCGGAATATACCGCGGGTCGTCCGGATGCATTACACACTAATGAGGATGGCGTTTCCGTTATCGATCTGACAACGGGGCTGGAGATTGCCTATTACGACCTGGCGAAAATTCTCGATCCGCAGCGCGAGTCACGACCGTCAGGTACAGCTCCAGGCGAAGATCCGACGGTAAAAGACTGGTTGCATATTAACCAAAGCTACGTTAATGAGACCAATAATCTCCTCATCGCTTCTGGTCGGCATCAGAGCGCAGTCTTTGGCATCGATCTGGAAACTGAGGCGCTACGATTCATTATGTCCACCCACGAAGAGTGGAATGAGGCATTACAGCCTTATCTACTGACGCCGGTTGATAATGATGGAGTACCGCTTTATGACTTCAATAATCCCGAAGATGTGGATGCCGCGAACCGTGATTTCTGGACGTGGGGCCAGCATAACGTTATTGAAATTCCAAATGAAAAACCGGATATCGTCGAGTTTATGGTCTTTGATAACGGTAATTTTCGCTCACGTGACGACAGTAAAAGTCTGCTGCCACCGGACAACTACAGCCAAATTGTCCATTTCATCATCGACCTGAAAACCATGACTATTACACGTCCTTTTGCGTACGGTAAGGAGCTTGGCTCACGAGGCTACAGCAGCTGCGTCAGTGCCAAGGAGATCCTCTCAAACGGTAATATCGTGGTGCACTTTGGAGACTGTACCTTTGATGAAAATGGTCGGGCGGTTTCGTGTCAGCCGGGGGATAGCGATCTTGTCGATCCGCAGGAAGGTAGTGAGGTAATGGGGAACCTGCTGTTACAGGAGATAGACCCCTCTACCAAATCGGTGCTTTTCGAAGCGACAATGACGTCGGGCTATTACAAAAATGAAGCTACCGGTGGGGAGGGTTATCGCTACGATATTACCAGCTTCCGCGTCTACAAAATGGCGCTCTATGCCTGAAGCGCCACGCTAAGCACATTCTTATCCTCCCACAAGCCCGATATCAGTTCGGGCTTTTTCATTATTTCTGTCCCCTGGCGATCCAGACGGTTAAACTGTTTCAGACGATTAGTAAATTATACAGAAGGAGCCGTTGTGAAACATTTGCGCCGCTTTATCAACAGCGATGCGTCCGGGGGTGTGACGCTCATCGTTGCCGCTCTGCTGGCGATGCTTTGCGCCAATCTTGGTGCCACTAAAGAGATTTATAATACTTTCCTCGAGCTGCCCGTGCAGTTCAGGGCCGGGCCGCTCGACATCAATAAAAACATGCTGCTGTTTATTAACGATGCGCTGATGGCCGTCTTCTTCCTGCTGGTCGGCCTTGAGGTGAAGCGCGAACTGGTACAGGGCGCGCTGGCTAGCCGCCACCAGGCGATGTTCCCGGTCATTGCTGCCCTGGGCGGCATGGTTGTTCCGGCGCTAATTTTCCTGCTGTTTAACGCTCACGATCCGGTGGTCAGCCATGGCTGGGCGATCCCTACCGCGACCGATATCGCCTTTGCGCTGGGCGTGCTGGCGTTGCTGGGTAGTCGCATTCCGCCAGCCCTGAAGATCTTCCTGATGGCGCTGGCGATTATCGATGACCTGGGTGCCATCATTATTATCGCGCTGTTCTACACCAGCGAGCTGTCAATGGTGTCGCTGGGCGTCGCCGCGCTGGCGGTTGTAGTGCTGGCGATAATGAATGCTCTTAACGTACGGCGCACTGGCCTCTATATTCTGGTTGGCCTGGTGCTCTGGACCGCGGTACTGAAGTCGGGCGTGCATGCCACCATCGCCGGGGTGATCCTTGGGTTCTTTATCCCACTGACGAAAGAAGAGGGCGTATCACCTTCCCGTCAGCTGGAGCATGTGCTTCATCCGTGGGTGGGCTGGCTGATCCTGCCGCTGTTCGCCTTTGCTAATGCAGGAGTCCCGCTGCAGGGCGTAACGCTGAGCGGGCTGGCCTCAATGCTGCCGCTGGGGATTATTGCCGGGCTGCTTATCGGCAAGCCGCTGGGTATTACCCTCTTTACCTGGCTGGCGCTGCGTCTGGGACTGGCAAAGCTGCCGCATGGCGCGCAGTTTAACCAGATCATGGCCGTTGGCGTGCTGTGCGGCATCGGCTTCACGATGTCTATCTTTATTACTAACCTGGCGTTTGACGGTATCGATCCCGAGCTGGTGGACTGGGCGAAGCTGGGTATCCTGACCGGTTCGTTATTGTCGGCAGTGATTGGCTATATGCTGCTACGGGCGCGTTTTAAAGTGCCAGCGGTTGCATAGTCCATAGTCCAGACGTAAAAAAACCCGCCTTGGCGGGTTTTTTTAACAAAGCTCAGCAGACGGGCGATTAAGCCAGTTTGTTGATCTGCGCGGTCAGGTTAGCCTTATGGCGCGCTGCTTTGTTTTTGTGGACCAGACCTTTAGCGGCCTGACGATCCACGATCGGTTGCATTTCGTTAAATGCTTTCTGTGCAGCTGCTTTGTCGCCAGCTTCAATCGCTGCGTATACTTTCTTGATGAAAGTACGCATCATAGAGCGACGGCTTGCGTTGTGCTTGCGTGCCTTTTCAGACTGAACGGCGCGCTTCTTAGCTGATTTGATATTAGCCAAGGTCCAACTCCCAAATATGATCTATGTGGACAATTCAAAGGCCGAGGAATATGCCCTTTCAGCCTTCTTTTGTCAATGGATTTGTGCAAATAAGCGGCGCTACGTTGCGACGCTCGTTACGTGTGATGGCGCAAGATTCTACCAGCTTGCTGGTCATGAATACAGCCTTTCTGCGACAAAAATCGCTATGAAGCACGAGTTTTTCTTACCGCAGGCAGACAGCGCGATGAAATCCCTCATGCTTTCTGTTTTACGAAGCCAATCGCCGGTTAACCTTAAACGCTGTACAAGGTATACTCGGACGATTTTCACTGTTTTGAGCCAGAGATGAAGCTGATACGCGGCACACATAATCTCAGCCAGGCCCCACACGGGTGTGTGCTGACTATTGGTAATTTTGACGGCGTGCACCGGGGGCATCAGGCGTTGCTACGCTGCCTGAATGCAGAGGGGCGCAAGCGCGGCCTGCCGGTGGTAGTGATGATGTTTGAACCGCAGCCGCTGGAGCTGTTTGCCGGTGATAAAGCCCCGGCCCGCCTGACGCGCCTGCGTGAAAAGCTGCGCTACCTGGCCGAGTGCGGCGTTGACTACGTGCTCTGCGTGCGCTTCGATCGCCGCTTTGCTGCCCTGACGGCGCAGAACTTTGTCAGCGACCTGCTGGTGGATCGCCTGGGCGTGCGCTTTCTTGCCGTCGGCGACGATTTCCGCTTTGGTGCTGGTCGGCAGGGCGATTTCTTGTTATTACAGAAGGCTGGCCTGGAGTACGGCTTTGACGTCACCAGTACCCAAACCTTCTGCGAAGGCGGCATGCGCATCAGCAGCACGGCGGTGCGCCAGGCGCTGGCAGAGGATGACCTGCCGCTGGCAGAGAGCCTGCTGGGCCATCCGTTCTCTATCTCTGGCCGCGTCGTGCACGGCGACGCGCTGGGACGCACCATCGGCTTCCCGACGGCAAACGTTCCGCTGCGCCGTCAGGTCTCCCCGGTAAAAGGGGTCTATGCGGTAGAAGTGATGGGGCTTGGCGATAAGCCACTGCCGGGCGTTGCCAATATTGGTACCCGCCCCACGGTCAAAGGCGTACGCCAGCAGCTGGAAGTACACCTGCTGGACGTTGTAATGGACCTTTATGGCCGCCATATAGAAGTAGTGCTGCGAAAAAAGATCCGCAGCGAAAAGCGATTTGCCTCGCTGGATGAGCTGAAGGCGCAAATTGCCAAAGATGAGTTAACCGCCCGCGAGTTATTTGGGTTATCAAACCTGGCGTAATGGCTAAACACGTTTTTAAATACGGAACCGAGAATCTGATGAGTGACTTTAAATCAACCCTGAATTTGCCGGAAACAGGGTTCCCGATGCGTGGCGATCTCGCCAAACGCGAACCGGGAATGCTGGCGCGTTGGAACGATGATGACCTGTACGGCATCATCCGTG
>NZ_DALZFB010000008.1:0-177658 GCF_031979925.1 Pseudescherichia sp.
AGCAGTTGACTTTTAATCAATTGGTCGCAGGTTCGAATCCTGCACGACCCACCAAATTCAACATCAATAATAGATGTTAAACGTGAAGGATAACGTTGCCTTAGCAACGGCCCGAAGGGCGAGCGAAGCGAGTCATCCTGCACGACCCACCAATGTAAAAAAGCGCCCTAAAGGCGCTTTTTTGCTTTCTGCTATCTGCGATTTAACGCCGGGCGGCACTGCGTTTGCCCGGCCTACGGTGAGCACCGTGTGGTTTGTAAATACTCTCTCAAGCTCGCTAAAAAAATGCCGATATAAGAGGTTTATGGCAAGAGAGGTTTTACAATGACAACTATTTCAACATCGACACCGTCAGTCCAGTCCAGCAGCTCCGGCAGTTCCTCCAGCAGCGCCAACAGCGATATCGCCTCCCAGATCCAGAGCCTGACCCAGCAGGTCACTAAGCTTACCAAGCAGCTGAAAGATGTCGCGAGCGGCAGCGGCACAGCGGAAGAGAAGCAGAAACAGCAGGAGCAGATCCAGAACCAGATCAAGCTGCTGCAGGCGCAGATCGCTCAGCTCCAGCGCCGCCAGGCAGAAGAGGCGCAGAAAAATCAGGAGCAGAAACAGACTAAAGCAGAGGGCGTAAACTCCCCTTCCGCCGAGCATAAGATTGATATCTACATCTAACCGCTCAGAGAGGCGTTATGCCTCTCTAATTTCTCAACAAACGCGATAAATCACTTTTCATTAACATCCAGAAGAACGCAAAATGGTGGCACTGTCTTTCAGGAGCCATCATGAAATTTTTACGTATCCTCGATCCCTTCACGCTCACGCTCATTGCCGTGGTCCTTCTGGCCTCTTTTCTTCCGGCCCGCGGCGGGTTCGTCCCGTTCTTTGAAGGGCTAACCACTGCCGCTATCGCCCTGCTCTTCTTTATGCACGGGGCCAAGCTCTCCCGCGAGGCCATCATCGCCGGGGGCAGCCACTGGCGGCTGCATCTGTGGGTAATGTGCAGCACCTTTATACTTTTCCCGGTGCTGGGTGTGCTGTTTGCCTGGTGGGCACCGGTCAACGTCAGCCCTGAGCTTTACACCGGTTTTCTCTATCTCTGCATCCTGCCTGCTACCGTCCAGTCTGCAATTGCCTTTACTTCACTGGCCGGTGGTAACGTAGCCGCGGCAGTCTGCTCTGCCTCTGCCTCCAGCCTGCTGGGTATCTTCCTCTCGCCGTTGCTGGTTGGCCTGGTGATGAATATGCACGGTGCGCAGGGCAGCCTTGAGCAGGTAGGTAAGATCATGCTGCAGCTGCTGCTGCCGTTTGTGCTGGGCCACCTCTCCCGTCCATGGACCGCCGCGTTTGTTGCGCGGAATAAAAAGTGGATCGCCAAAACCGACCAGACCTCTATCCTGCTGGTCGTCTACTCCGCCTTCAGCGAAGCGGTGGTAAATGGCATCTGGCACAAGGTGGGAATGGGATCGCTGCTGTTTATTGTGATTGTCAGCCTGGTACTGCTGGCGATTGTGATGGGGGTAAATATCCTGGTTGCGCGCAGCTGCGGCTTTAACAAAGCCGATGAAATTACTATTGTCTTCTGCGGCTCGAAAAAGAGCCTGGCCAACGGCATCCCGATGGCCAATATTCTCTTCCCTACCTCGGTGATTGGGATGATGGTGCTGCCTCTGATGATCTTCCACCAGATCCAGCTGATGGTCTGCGCCGTGCTGGCGCGCCGCTATAAGCGTCAGGCCGACGCCCAGCAAGCCCGTCAGGCCGCTGACAACAGCTAAGGCCGTCGCAGGGGCTGCACCAGATGGGTCAGCCCCTCGGTTTTGATCAGCAGGGTAAACGCCATCAGCTGACCCAGATGCCCGGGAGGAAACGTCTCCTTGCGGGCAAACCAGAGCAGATACTCCTCCGGCAGATCGATCAGCCTGCGGCCCTTGTATTTACCAAAGGGCATCTCGGTATTGGCAATCTCTACCAGCTGGGCCTTATCCATCTCAGGCTCCCATCAGGCGCAGCATTTCGTCTTCGTCGATCACTGCAATGCCCAGCTCCTGCGCTTTTGCCAGCTTAGAGCCAGCCGCCTCGCCGGCGATCACCAGATCGGTCTTTTTCGATACGCTGCCCGCCACTTTTGCCCCCAGCTCCACCAGCCGCGCTTTAGCGTCATCCCTGGACATCTGGCTCAGGCTGCCGGTTAGCACTACCGTTTTACCGGCAAACGGGCTATCGATCTCTTCGGCATTAACCACCAGCGGTTTCGGCCAGTGAATGCCTACCCCTTCAACCAGATCGCGGATCACCTCGCGGTTGCTCTCTTCTGCCAGGAAGTTAAACACGTGGGTAGCAACGACGATGCCAACGTCCGGCACCTTCTGTAGATCCTCAATCGAAGCCGTCTCCAGCGCCGCCAGGGTACCAAAGTGCGCGGCAAGGCCCGCCGCCGTGGCCTCACCTACCTCACGGATGCCCAGCGCGTAGAGGAAGCGGGCAAAGGTGGTCTCTTTCGCCTTCTCCAGCGCGTTCACCACATTCTGCGCTGACTTCGGTCCCATGCGATCCAGCCCCGTCAGCTTGCCCGCCGTCAGGCGAAACAGATCGGCTGGGGTATGCACATACTCCTTCTCCACCAGCTGGTCGATAATTTTATCGCCCATGCCGTCCACGTCCATCGCCCGACGAGAGACAAAGTGCTTCAGCGACTCTTTACGCTGCGCACCGCAGATCAGGCCGCCGGTGCAGCGTGCTACCGCCTCGCCCTCAACGCGCTCGACGTCGGAGCCGCAGACCGGACAGTGCGTGGGGAACTCAACGTCACGGGCATCCGCCGGACGTTCGGACTCAACCACGTTGACCACCTGGGGGATCACATCTCCCGCACGCCGGATCACGACCCGATCGCCAATTTTTAGCCCCAGACGGGCGATCTCATCCGCGTTGTGCAGGGTGGCGTTACTCACCAGCACGCCGGCCACCTGCACCGGTTCAAGGCGCGCTACCGGGGTAATCGCCCCGGTGCGCCCCACCTGGAACTCTACGTCCCGTACAAAGGTCATCTGCTCCTGGGCAGGAAACTTAAATGCCACCGCCCAGCGTGGCGCGCGGGCAACAAACCCCAGCTGCTCCTGAAGATCGAGAGAGTCGACTTTGATCACTACCCCGTCGATGTCGAACCCGAGCGTCGGACGATCCGCTTCTACCTGATGGTAAAAGTCCAGCACGGCTTCTGGCGTGTCGCAGATGCGAATGCGATCGCTAACCGGCAGGCCCCATGCCTTGAACTGCTGCAGGCGGCCCAGATGGCTGCGGGGCAGATCGCCCCCCTGCAGGATCCCTACCCCGTAGCAGAAGAAGGTCAGCGGACGTTTGGCGGTCACGCGTGGATCGAGCTGGCGCAGAGAGCCCGCCGCCGCGTTGCGGGGGTTAGCAAATACTTTGCCGCCAGTGCGTCTGGCCTCGTCATTAATCTTCTCAAAGCCCGCCTGGGGCAGAAAGACCTCGCCGCGTACTTCAAGCCGCGCCGGAATGTTATCGCCGTGCAGCTTGAGCGGGATTGCCCGAATAGTGCGCACAGTAGTGGTGATATCCTCGCCGGTGGTGCCATCTCCACGAGTGGCAGCCTGAATAAACACCCCATTTTCATAAATAATACTTACCGCCAGCCCGTCGAGCTTAAGCTCACAGCAGTAGCTCAGAGCATCGGTGCTCTTCAGGCGGTCCTGCACACGCTTGTTAAAGGCCAGAAAGCTCTCTTCGTCAAAGACGTTATCCAGCGACAGCATCGGTACTTCATGGCGCACCTGGGTAAAGGCGGTCAGCGGCGCGGCCCCTACCCGCTGGGTAGGCGAGTCCGGCGTAATAAGATCCGGATGCTCGGCCTCAAGGGCGCGCAGCTCGCGCAGCAGACGGTCATATTCAGCATCCGGGATTTCAGGCGCATCCATCACGTGATAGAGATATTCATGATGGCGAAGCGTGGTTCGCAGTTCAGTCAGCTGTTGTTCGATTGAGTCCATATCGCACCATCAATAGAAAAAACCCCCGACAGGCGGGGGCTTATTAGAGAGATAAAACTACCGCAGGATTTACGCGTTCGCCTCTTTCACTTCGCGAATGCGGTCCTGGTACTCACGCAGCTTCTGCGGAGTCATCATTCGACGCTGATCGTCAAGCACCACGCCGCCGACTTCATCGGCAATGTACTGTGCGGACTGAAGCATCAGCTTGAAGTTCTGCATCTCATCGCCATAGGACGGCACCTGCATGAACATGGTGACACCAGGGGTGGTGAAGTTACCGGTCATCTCGGGATCAAAGGTGCCCGGATTAACCATGTTCGCCAGGCTGAAAAGTACCGGACCGCTGCCGTCAGGGCTGAGATGGCGATGGAAAATATTCATATCACCAAAGGCGAAACCGGCCTGTTGAATGCTGGCCAACAGGGCTTCACCGTTCAGTTCGCTGCCCGGATGCGCGGCAACGTTCATAATGATTACGGTCTCTTTACGCTGTGGCTTCTCGACTGCTGCAGGTGCTTCCTGCGGTGCAGGCTGCGGAGCGGGTTCCGGTGCTGGCTGCTGAGCGACAGACTGTTGAGGCTGAGCCACTGGCTGCTGAGAAAGAGGCTGATGCTGTGCGTGCTGCTGCACAGGTTGCTGCTGTACCGGTTGAGGTTGAGCAGGCTGCTGGACAGGCTGCGCTGGTGCGCCTCTTACCGGCTGGGGTTCAACGCGCGGAGCAGCAGGCTGCTGAGGCGGAACCTGACGCAGCGGCTCGTCCTGCTGCTGCACAGGAGCGTGCTGGCGAGGCTGAGCAGACGCGTAAGGCGGCTGATACTGGTGCTGCGGCGTTCGCGGAGCCTCGTGCTCCTGATCCGCACCCGGGGCGTGGCCCGTTTTATGAACACGCACTTCACCCACGCCTTCATCGACGTTATCTTCGGTGTCGTCATCATACGACTCATCATCGTCACGACGCGACTTCATGCGTTTCATTGGGCGATCGCGGAACATCGTCGAACGCTCTTTCCGGCTGGTCCAAAAACCGTGAACCAGTAAAGCGATTATGGCGATCGCGCCAACAATGATTAATATCAGACGCAAATCCTGCATCATTATATTCTCTGTTGTTCTAACACCTTGCCACCACGGCAAACATTTACTCACTAAGAGTATTTGCCGTTCAACGCAAGTGCAAGTGCACACGCTGCTTTCACTGCATAAAGATGTGTAAAATCGTACTTTTTGCTGTTTTTTCGAACATTTCCGAGCTGTGCGGTCTGCGCGATACGGATATTATAGCCACGCACCCCATTCGGGGGTCATTAAAGGAGTATAGTCCGACTATGGTTTCAACATCGGTCACCCCGCCCCGCAGCGGCGTTTATTACTTTTCCCAGGGCTGGAAGCTCATCACCCTGCCCGGTATACGGCGCTTTGTGATTATGCCGCTTCTGGTCAATATCATTTTGATTGGCTGTGCTTTTGCCTGGCTGTTTACCCGGCTCGATAGCTGGATCCCGGCGCTGATGCGCCACGTACCGGACTGGCTGCAGTGGCTGAGCTATCTGCTCTGGCCTATCGCCGTGCTCTCCGTGGTACTGGTGTTTGGCTACTTCTTCTCTACCATTGCCAACTGGATTGCCGCCCCGTTTAACGGCCTGCTGGCAGAGCAGCTTGAAGCCCGGCTGACTGGCGCCACGCCGCCGGATACCGGCATTACCGGCATCGTTAAGGATCTGCCGCGCATTATGAAGCGCGAGTGGCAGAAGCTGGCGTGGTACCTGCCGAGAGCTGCCGTTCTGCTGCTGCTCTACTTTATTCCCGGCATCGGACAGACGGTCGCCCCGGTGCTGTGGTTTCTGTTTAGCGCGTGGATGCTGGCGATCCAGTACTGCGACTATCCGTTTGATAACCACAAGGTTCCCTTTAAGACCATGCGCGGTGCGCTACGGGCAAGAAAGGTGACCAATATGCAGTTTGGTGCGCTGACCAGCCTGTTTACCCTGATCCCGGTTCTTAACCTGGTGATTATGCCGGTTGCCGTGTGTGGCGCGACCGCGATGTGGGTAGACTGCTACCGGCCAAAGCATTCTCTGTGGAATTGAACGCAATATTCCGTTCTTATTCCATAGTTGTTGCTATTATTTCTCATCAGCATATAGATATGCGAAATCCTTACTTCCGCATATTCCTTAACCGCGTATGCTGATGACGTTCCCAAATTCATACAGTTAAGGACGGGCTATGAGTAAGATTTTTGAAGACAACTCGTTGACTATCGGCCACACGCCGCTGGTCCGACTGAACCGCATCGGTAATGGACGCATCCTCGCTAAGGTCGAGTCCCGTAACCCAAGCTTCAGCGTGAAATGCCGTATTGGTGCCAATATGATTTGGGACGCCGAAAAACGTGGCGTGCTGAAAGCGGGCGTTGAGCTGGTAGAACCCACCAGCGGTAACACCGGGATTGCGCTGGCCTATGTCGCTGCCGCACGCGGTTACAAACTGACGCTGACCATGCCAGAAACCATGAGCATCGAACGCCGTAAACTGCTGAAAGCCTTGGGCGCGAACCTGGTGTTGACCGAAGGCGCGAAAGGCATGAAGGGCGCGATCCAGAAAGCTGAAGAGATTGTCGCCAGCGATCCGGCCAAGTACCTGCTGCTGCAGCAGTTCAGCAACCCGGCTAACCCGGAAATTCATGAAAAAACCACCGGCCCGGAGATCTGGGAAGATACCGACGGTCAGGTTGATGTCTTCATCTCCGGCGTCGGTACCGGCGGTACGCTGACCGGCGTGTCGCGCTACATCAAAAACACCAAGGGTAAAACCGATCTGATCACCGTGGCGGTTGAGCCGACGGACTCCCCGGTTATCGCCCAGGCGCTGGCAGGCGAAGAGCTGAAGCCTGGCCCGCACAAAATTCAGGGCATCGGGGCTGGCTTTATTCCTGGCAACCTCGATCTGAAGCTGATCGACAAAGTGGTTGCGATCACTAACGACGAGGCGATTAGCGTCGCGCGTCGTCTGATGGAAGAAGAGGGTATTCTGGCGGGCATCTCTTCCGGTGCTGCCGTTGCCGCTGCGCTAAAACTGCAGGAGGATGAGGCCTTTACCAACAAAAACATTGTTGTTATTCTGCCTTCTTCAGGTGAGCGTTATTTGAGTACCGCCCTGTTTGCCGACCTCTTTACTGAAAAAGAGCTGCAGCAGTAGTCGCGGACTACGAAAATCGCATAAAAAAGCACCTTTCGGGGTGCTTTTTTGTGGCCCACGTCAAACTTTCAACTCACCTGGCATTGATTAGCCCCGTCGGGTCTGGTATTTAACCAGCACATTTATTTTGAAGCGCGAAATTAATCGAATTGTGACTTTAAACTTGCTGAATCGATTTTAGGATTTGGTTGAAGTCTCGCTTTCGCGGCATAATGTTATAGACGAGTACTTGCGACGGTCAGAAGTGCCAGCAGCGGATTGCGCAGGCGAACTTTTGTCCCGTGTCCCGTTATGCCGGCGCTAACAATACAGGCTAAAGTTGTGCCGCCAGGCTAGACTTTAGATCCACAACACTAAACCTATAAGTTGGGGAAATACAATGTTCCAGCAAGAAGTTACCATTACCGCTCCGAACGGTCTGCATACCCGCCCTGCTGCTCAGTTTGTGAAAGAAGCGAAAGGCTTCACTTCAGAGATCACTGTGACCTCCAACGGCAAAAGCGCTAGCGCAAAAAGCCTGTTCAAACTCCAGACTCTGGGCCTGACCCAGGGTACCGTTGTAACGCTGTCCGCTGAAGGCGAAGACGAGCAGAAAGCCGTAGAGCATCTGGTAAAACTGATGGCTGAACTCGAGTAAGTTCCGGGTTCTTTTAAAAAATCAGTCACAAGTAAGGTAGGGTTATGATTTCAGGCATTTTAGCATCCCCGGGTATCGCTTTCGGCAAAGCACTGCTGCTGAAAGAAGACGAGATCGTCATCGACCGGAAAAAAATTTCTGCCGATAAGGTTGATCAGGAAGTTGAACGTTTTCTGAGCGGTCGTGCCAAGGCATCTGCGCAGCTCGAAACGATCAAAACCAAAGCTGGTGAAACTTTTGGTGAAGAAAAAGAAGCCATCTTCGAAGGCCACATCATGTTGCTGGAAGATGAGGAGCTGGAGCAGGAAATCATAGCCCTGATTAAAGATAAGCACGTGACTGCCGATGCAGCAGCGCACGAAGTTATCGAAGGTCAGGCAACTGCCCTGGAAGAGCTGGACGACGAGTACCTGAAAGAGCGTGCCGCTGACGTGCGCGATATCGGTAAACGCCTGCTGCGCAACATCCTTGGCCTGGCTATCATCGACCTGAGCTCTATTCAGGAAGAAGTGATTCTCGTTGCGGCGGATCTCACTCCGTCCGAAACCGCACAGCTGAACCTGAACAAGGTGCTGGGCTTTATCACCGATGCTGGTGGACGTACCTCTCACACCTCCATCATGGCGCGCTCCCTTGAGCTGCCTGCCATTGTGGGTACCGGTAGCGTCACCGCCCAGGTGAAAAATGACGACTATCTGATCCTCGATGCGGTGAATAACAAAGTTTACGTTAACCCGACCAACGAAGAGATCGAAACCCTGCGCAGCGTGCAGGAGCAGGTTGCTTCCGAGAAAGCCGAACTGGCGAAGCTGAAAGACCTGCCGGCGATCACCCTTGACGGCCATCAGGTCGAAGTGTGCGCCAACATCGGTACCGTACGTGACGTAGACGGTGCCGAGCGTAACGGTGCAGAAGGCGTAGGCCTCTACCGTACCGAATTCCTGTTCATGGACCGTGACGCCCTGCCGACCGAAGAAGAGCAGTTTGCCGCCTATAAAGCGGTGGCGGAAGCCTGTGGCTCCCAGGCCGTTATCGTTCGTACCATGGACATCGGCGGCGATAAAGAGCTGCCGTACATGAACTTCCCGAAAGAAGAGAACCCGTTCCTCGGCTGGCGCGCCGTGCGTATCGCCATGGATCGTAAAGAGATCCTGCGTGATCAGGTTCGCGCTATCCTGCGTGCCTCCGCGTTCGGCAAGCTGCGCATCATGTTCCCGATGATCATCTCCGTTGAAGAGGTACGCGCTCTGAAGAAAGAGATCGAAATCTTCAAGCAGGAGCTGCGTGACGAAGGTAAAGCCTTTGACGAGACCATTGAAGTGGGCGTAATGGTAGAGACGCCTGCCGCAGCGACCATCGCTCGTCACCTGGCTAAAGAAGTGGATTTCTTCAGTATCGGAACGAACGATTTAACCCAGTACACCCTGGCAGTTGACCGCGGTAATGATATGATCTCCCATCTGTATCAGCCGATGTCGCCGTCTGTATTGACCTTAATTAAGCAAGTTATTGATGCTTCTCATGCTGAAGGCAAATGGACCGGCATGTGTGGAGAGCTTGCAGGCGACGAACGTGCTACACTTCTGTTGCTGGGGATGGGTCTGGATGAATTCAGTATGAGTGCCATTTCTATCCCGCGCATTAAGAAGATCATTCGTAACACGAACTTCGAAGATGCGAAGGTTTTAGCAGAGCAGGCTCTTGCTCAACCGACAACGGACGAGTTAATGACGCTGGTTAACAAGTTCATTGAAGAAAAAACAATCTGCTAATCCACGAGATGCGGCCCAAATTACTGCTTAGGAGAAGATCATGGGTTTGTTCGATAAACTGAAATCTCTGGTTTCTGACGATAAGAAAGATACCGGAACCATTGAGATTATTGCTCCGCTGTCTGGCGAAATCGTCAACATCGAAGATGTGCCGGATGTAGTGTTTGCTGAAAAAATTGTTGGTGATGGCATTGCTATCAAACCAACCGGCAACAAAATGGTCGCGCCTGTTGATGGCACCATTGGCAAGATTTTTGAAACCAACCATGCCTTCTCTATCGAATCCGATAGCGGCATTGAGCTGTTCGTTCACTTCGGTATCGACACCGTTGAACTGAAAGGCGAAGGTTTCAAACGCATCGCCGAAGAGGGCCAGCGCGTGAAGGTTGGCGATCCGGTGATTGAGTTCGATCTGCCGCTGCTGGAAGAGAAAGCCAAGTCTACCCTGACGCCGGTTGTGATCTCCAACATGGATGAGATCAAAGAGCTGAATAAGCTGTCCGGTAGCGTAACCGTGGGCGAAACCCCGGTGATCCGCATCAAGAAGTAATTCTGGCCGGAATGCAAAATGGCACCCACGCGGGTGCCATTTTTGTTTCTTATCCAGATTAAATCAGGCGGGTAGAATCAGCTCGTCGTAGCCCGCCTGCTGGGTATATCTCATCACCTCGGTTACCCGGTCGCCTGCACGGCCAATCGCCTCTGCCACGCTTGCCCCCTGCACTATCACGCTCACCAGTTCAGAACAGAAGAGATCGCCGGTGCCTTTGAGATCGGTCGTTACTCGCGGGTGCGCGCTGACCGTTACCGCATTTTCAGTCACCAATACAACGTGGATAGCGTCCGGCTCGCCGGCAACGGGAGCGCTGGTAATAGCCACCCACTTCAGCGTCTCCGACAGCAGCCCTTTCGCCGCCGCAATTGCGCTCTCAGGGTCACGGCAGGGCTTGCCGCTCAGTATCTCAAGCTCATAGACGTTGGGCGTAATGCCCTGCGCCAGCGGCAGCAGGTGTTGACGATAGGCTTCGGGTATATCGGGATGCACGTAGGTTCCGCTGTCGATATCGCCGATCACCGGATCCACCAGAATCAGCAGGTCCGGATGCGTCTCTTTTACCGCGCGGAGCCACTGCGCCAGCAGCGCAATCTGGCTGGCGCTGCCCATGTAGCCGGTAGTCACCGCCTTCAGCTCGCGCAGGATCTCCCGCTCATCCAACGCTTTCAGATAACCGCTGAACCACTCGTCGGGAATGACGCCACCGTAGAAAGTGTCATAGTGCGGCGTGTTACTGAACAGCACCGTCGGCACTGCCGTCACGGTTAGCGGGTATCGCCGGATATTGGGCACGGCGATGCTGTTACCCACGCTGCCGTATACCACCTGAGACTGCACCGCCACGATATCTGTCTGCTGCGCCCGGGTTTTATCCCGAAATAAGATCATCTCCATAATGTTTAAATCCCCGCCCCCTGGGCGTAGCTCTCCTCACCAAACACACCGGTCGACAGGTAGCGATCGCCACGGTCGCAGATAATCGCCACCACGATCGCCCCCGGATTTTCATTGGCGACGCGGATTGCCCCAGCAACCGCTCCGCCGGAGCTAACGCCGCAGAAGATGCCTTCCCGTACCGCCAGCGCCCGCATGGTATTTTCCGCTTCGCGCTGGTGGATATCCACGACCCGATCCACCAGCGAGGCGTTGAAAATGCCAGGCATGTACTCGGCTGGCCAGCGGCGGATGCCGGGGATGCTGCTCCCCTCCTCCGGTTGCAGACCGACGATGGTGACCGGCTTCGCCTGCTCGCGCAGAAAACGCGATACCCCGGTAATGGTGCCGGTGGTACCCATGCTGGAGACAAAGTGGCTGATGCGTCCCCCGGTCTGCTGCCAGATCTCTGGCCCGGTGGTGGTGTAGTGGGCATACGGGTTGTCGGGGTTATTAAACTGGTCGAGGAGCTTACCCTCGCCGCGCTGGGCCATCGCCGCAGCCAGATCCCGCGCCCCCTCCATGCCCTGTTCACGGCTCACCAGAATCAGCTCTGCGCCGTAGGCGTGCATCGCTGCACGTCGCTCCTGGCTCATATTGTCCGGCATTAGCAGCTTCATACGGTAGCCTTTGAGTGCGGCAATCATCGCCAGGGCGATACCGGTGTTGCCGCTGGTAGCCTCAATCAGCACGTCGCCGGGCTTAATTTCGCCCCGCTTCTCCGCCTGCACGATCATTGAGAGCGCGGCCCGGTCTTTTACCGAACCGGCAGGATTATTTCCCTCCAGCTTGACCCAGATTTCACTGCCGTTGTTGGGGGTCATACGCTGAAGTTTAACCAAGGGGGTATTGCCGATGGTCTGTTCGAGTGTGTTCACGATCGCTATCCAATAAAAAGCCCGGTGGCGCTATCGCTTACCGGGCCTACGGGGAGCTTTGTAGGCCGGGTAAGCGCAGCGCCACCCGGCAAAAACCACGTAACGTTAAACTATCAGGCAGAGTGCGCCAGAGCAAGATCCCCGCGTTCAGCAAGACGCTCCGTGCCGTTGTAGAGGCGAGCATTCTGCAGGCCGATAAACAGCCTCTCGCCGCGCTGCGGCGCATCCTCCCCACGCAGCACTACCGACAGCGGTTCGTCATACCAGCCCTGAGGCTGCACCACCAGCTGGGTATAGTGCCCTTTCGGACTGGCCTCAACGACGACTACCGGTAGCGGCGCTTCCAGGCTGGTTCTGCGGCTAATATCCACTTCCCACGGACGCAGGAAGAGATCGACCTCGCCCTGGTGAGCCGGGGTGTAGCCCAGCGGCCAGCGGTGCGCGCCGACGTGGAACTGACTGCCGCGCACCACGCCGTGCAGGCGGTTAACCTCGCCCATAAACTCCAGCACGAAGCGAGTCGCTGGCTCACGCCAGACCTGTTCAGGGACATCAACCTGCTCGATATTCCCCTGGCTCATCACTACCACGCGGTCGGCCACCTCCATCGCCTCCTCCTGATCGTGAGTGACGAAGACGCTGGTAAACTTCAGCTCTTCGTGCAGCTCACGCAGCCAGCGACGCAGCTCTTTACGTACCTGGGCATCCAGCGCGCCAAAAGGCTCATCCAGCAGCAGGATCTGCGGATCCGGGGCCAGGGCGCGTGCCAGGGCAACGCGCTGCTTCTGCCCACCAGAGAGCTGGGCCGGGTAGCGATCCGCCAGGTGCGCCAGCTGCACCATCTCCAGCAGCTTAGTGACTTTAGCTTTGATCGCCGCCGCGTTCGGCCGCTCGCGTCGCGGCAACACCGTCAGGCCAAAGGCGATGTTGTCGAATACCGTCATATGGCGGAACAGTGCGTAGTGCTGAAACACAAAGCCGACCTTACGGTCGCGGGCATGCAGACGGCTCACGTCAGTACCCTGAAAACGAATATGCCCGCTGGTCTGGTGCTCAAGCCCGGCGATAATACGCAGCAGCGTGGTTTTGCCCGAGCCAGACGGCCCCAGCAGCGCGACCATCTGTCCGGAAGGGATATCCAGCGAGATATCATTCAGCACCTGGGTGCGACCAAAGGACTTCTTAATATTGGCAATCTCAATGCTCATGATTTCCCTCCTGTTGCGCGCGTTTCTCTTGGTTATGTAAACGCCACTGCAACCCACTCTTTAAAAACAGGGTCAAAATAGCCATTAGCGTCAGCAGGGCGGCGGCGGTAAAGGAGCCTACCGTGTTGTAGTCCTGCTCAAGTAACTCAATCTGTAGCGGTAGCGACAGGGTCTCGCCGCGAATCGAACCGGAGACCACCGATACCGCACCAAACTCACCTATAGCGCGGGCGTTGGTCAACACCACGCCATAGAGCAGCGCCCAGCGGATATTTGGCAGCGTGACGCGACGGAACATCTGCCAGCCGGATGCGCCCAGCAGGATCGCCGCCTCATCCTCGTGGCTGCCCTGACTGAGCATTACGGGTACCAGCTCGCGTACCACAAATGGACAGGTAACGAAAATGGTCACCAGCGCCATGCCGGGCCAGGCAAACATAATCTGTAAGTTATGTTCATCGAGCCAGCCGCCGAGCGGGCCGTTGGAGCCGTAGAACAGCAGGTAGACGAGACCCGCGACGACCGGCGATACCGCAAACGGAATATCGAGCAGGGTCAGCAGCAGCTGACGGCCCGGGAAGTTAAAGCGGGTCACCAGCCAGGCGAGCAGCGTACCGAACACCAGGTTAACCGGGACGGTAATCAGCGCAATCAGCACCGTGAGCCAGATAGCGTGGAGCATATCCGGATTGGCCAGGTTCTCCAGCACCGGCATCAGCCCCTTACTAAAGGCCTGCACAAAGATGTAGATCATCGGCACCACCAGGATGAATGCCGAGATCAGCATCCCGGTGCCGATCAGGAACCATTTCCCCCAGTTGACAGGGGAACGATCGTGTTTAAGTTGGGAGACTTCCGCCATTAGTGACCTACCACCCGTCGACCAAAGCGACTTTGCAGAGTATTAATTGAGAACAGCAGTAGCAGAGAGGCCGCGAGGATCACCGAGGCAATAGCGCTCGCCGCCGGATAGTCAAACTCCTGCAGGCGTACGAAGATCATCAGTGAGGTCACCTCGGTTTTCCACGCGATGTTACCCGCAATAAAGATTACCGCGCCAAATTCGCCGAGACTGCGGGTAAACGACAGTGCCACGCCTGCCAGCAGCGCCGGGGATAGCTCCGGCATTACCACTTTACGGAAGCTTTGCAGACGCGTTGCGCCCAGCGTCTGGGCCGCCTCTTCGTACTCCGGCCCCAGCTCCTCCAGCACCGGCTGTACCGTCCGCACCACAAAGGGGATGCTGGTAAAGGCCATCGCCACGGCGATACCGAGCCAGGTATAGGTAACTTTGATATCAAACTGCGCCAGCCACTGGCCATAGAAGCCGTTGACTGAAAAGAGCGAGGCCAGGGTCAGGCCCGCCACCGCCGTCGGCAGGGCAAACGGCAGATCCATCAGCGCATCCAGCAGTGTGCGCCCTGGAAAACGGTAGCGCGTCAGGATCCACGCCATCAGCAGGCCGAAGACGCCGTTAAAAATCGAGGCGACAAAGGCCGACAGCAGCGTGACCTTGTAGGCGGCAACAACCTGCGGGTTGGTCACCACCTCCCAGTACTGATCCCAGCTCATCTGTGAGAGCTGCATAACCAGCGCGCTGAGAGGCAGGAGCAGGATCAGACAGACGAACAGCAGGCTGGTCCCGAGGCTCAGGGTAAAGCCGGGCAGCACGCGTTTTGAAGCAACTGCAAACATTAGCTACGCCCCGCCGCCAGCAGCTTGTCTAACTCACCGCCGCTACCAAAGTGGGTTTTCATCACCTCCGGCCAGGCGCCAAAGCGATCTTCAACTTTGAACAGCTCGGTCTGCGGGAACTTATCTTTCAGCTTATCCATCACTTCCGGGTTATTCACGCGGTAGTAGTAGTCGGTAATGATGGTCTGCGCCTGCGGGCTGTAGAGATAGTTCAGGTAGGCTTTTGCCGCCTTCTCTGTGCCGTTGGCCTGCACGTTTTTATCTACCCACGCCACCGGGAACTCCGCCAGGATATTTACTTTCGGCACCACGACCTCGAAGCCCTGGGCTTCATACTGCTTACGGATGGTGTTTACTTCGGATTCGAAGGTGATCAGCACGTCGCCGAGGCCACGCTCAACAAAGGTGGTGGTTGCTCCGCGGCCGCCGGTATCAAATACCTCAACGTTTTTCAGGAACTGAGTCATAAACTGCTCGGTTTTCGCCTTATCGCCGCCGTCGGCTTTATCTGCCGCTCCCCAGGCCGCCAGGTAGGTGTAGCGAGCGTTGCCGGAAGTTTTCGGATTCGGGAAAATCAGCTTCACATCAGAACGCACCAGGTCATTCCAGTCGTGGATATTTTTCGGGTTGCCCTTACGCACCAGGAACGCCATTGTGGAGTAGAACGGCGAGCTGTTGTTCGGCAGACGGCTCTGCCAGTCTGCCGGGATCAGCTTGCCTTTGTCATGCAGGATCTGCACGTCCGTGACCTGGTTATAGGTCACCACGTCCGCCTTGAGTCCCTGCAGAATGGCCAGTGCCTGCTTGGAGGAGCCAGCATGGGACTGTTTGATGGTGAGCTTGTCGCCGCCGTTCTCTTTCGCCCACTGCTGCTCAAAAGGCGGATTAAGGGCGGCAAACAGCTCGCGAGAGACGTCATAGGAGCTGTTGAGCAGCTCGGTCGCCTGCGCCTGCGCTACCAGCAACACTGAAGCGGCAAGCGTGAGATATCCTTTTTTCAGTAAGTTAACGGCCATTGCGCACCCTTATATCTGTGATGACTATCAAAATCACAGTTTATTTATAAGCAGTACCAAAGGAGTAACGGTTTTATATACCGTTTGGTGATTTGCAAGTAGAAAAGAGCATAAGCGGTGTCCAGGCTACGGCGCTCAGTCGCCGGACACCGCTCACAGAGCGCATCATCTGGCGCGATAGAGATAGCGATTACTCGCGCCGGACTTTTTGATCTCCCGGTAGACCATGTGCAGCCTGACCAGAATAGTTAAGATAAACCCAACCTGCTTCCTGTTGAGATCGGCGAACTCGCATACGTCACTCACTGAAAAGAAGGCCCTTGGGTTCTCATGAAACAGAAAATAGACCTTTTTAAGCAGGTTCAGATGTATCGTTTTTGAAAAATAGCTTTTAATATCCATATGCAATATATTGAGCATCAATAAAGTTATAGATAATAATTATATTTAAAGTTTAAACCGATAGGTTGCTGCCATTTCGCCAGAGAGCGAATTTGCGCGTTGCGAGTGGCCATTATAGAGTTTTGGTGTGGTATAGTCCGACTCTTGCTCATGGTGCCAGCCATAACCACCGCTTAAATAGACCGTCCAGTTTTTTGCCGGGTTCCAGTTGCTATACATTCCCAACTGCCCCTGGCGTAACGTTTCACCTTCATAATCGAATTCACTATAGTTTGTCCGCACGCCCACGGAGAGATCGGGTGTAAATTTATATTCAGCGGCTAACGCCAGCATGGTTTCACCGTCGCGCACGTAATCGATATCCGCATAGGCCGGCGAGTTAAAACGGCCGCGGGCATTGCCAATAACGTTACGGGTAAATTGACCGACACCGTTTGTTTTCTTAGCCTCGGTATAGGTTAAACCACCCAATATTTTCCAGGGCGTTTGTGGAATACGCCACTCTATTGTCGCCGAGTAGTGCCAGGCTCGCTTATCAAAATCCTGTTTTCCCCTGGCGGTGCTGGAGGTTGTTCTTTTCGCATCGCTACCATACTCCTGCCCATAAATTTGCGTCCCCAGGGTGATATCGGGAAACGCATCCCACCATCCCTCAAAGCCCTGCTTGAAAAGCAGGTCATCGGCAACGCCGTAGAAGTAGTAGGCTTTCAGAGGCTTAGTCTTGTAGTTTATGCCGCCAGTGATGACATGGTCGACATTGCGGCTCTCTCCGTTGCCATCCCGAATATACATCCTGTCTATGTTAGGGCTATCACGCCGCATCACCTTCCCGTCGAGAAACAGCGTATCAACGCTCACATTATCGATGGCAGTATTGGCGAACCAGCCTGAATGAGTATTGAGGGACATTCGCTGTGAGTTAGAGAAGATGCCCGTATTCTTGATGGTAAACCAGCCGCCTTTAACATTCACCCTGGCACGAAGAATATCCATTTTCAGCTTCGCGTAGCGTTGACCTATTTTGGTATAGCCTTTGGCTTCACCATCATCATCATAGAGAATGGCACGGGAAGCAAAGTTATCACTGGCACCTAATTTTGCGGCACTGTAATAAGAGGCATCAAAACCGATAAAGTCAGCGAAATACCCGGAGGTATAATCAACCGTTACCCCCTGCGCCCACGCCTGCTGTACCGAAGTGGCATAGCGCTCTTGCTCATTATCGTAACGATTTTCCGTCTTTAAGTATTTCCACATATTCCTTGCTGAAATCTCAAAGGTGGAATCGGCAAAGAAGGGATCGTCAGAAAGGGTTTTTTCCCAGTCGCTCGCATTGACATCAGTTATAAAAAAACAGCATGGCGAGCACGCCATTAATAACAGCTTTTTCATTCTCATCATAAATCCTTTTAAACTTATTCTTGTAATAAATAATACTTCCAGAGATTATCAGGAAATAAAAAGATAATAATGCGGGCAGGAAATTAATATAATCTAAAAAATTAAAAAGGGAGAGCTGTCACATTTGAATGGTCGGATATTAATTACCACAGGGCGATCCTCTGCCCTTCACTGAAGGGCAGAGGATAAGAGAAAATTACAGGTTTAATAGACGGTTTAACGACGGGGCAAAATAGTAGCCACCGGTCACCGGACGGGTGAAGCGCAGCATAGCGTCACGCTTGCCGTCGGTATCACCAAACATGCTTAACAGCTGCTGTTCAATGTTATACAGGCGGGCGCAATAGGCGCAGAAGTAGAGCCCGTGCTTGCCGCTCGCCGTACCGTAAGGCAGGCTCTGGCGCACGATTTTTAGCCCCTTGCCGTTCTCTTTCAGATCGACGCGGCTCAGGTGCGACGTAATTGGACGGGCATCGCCGTCGATCTCTTCATTTGCCTCTTTGGTGCGGCCAATCATCATCTCCTGATCCGGCACGCTCATGCGGTTAAGCTGCTTCAGGTTATGCTCCCAACGCTGGACGAAGACGTAGCTGCCACCCGCATCGATACCCTCCTGAATCACAGCCACCTCGGTACGTTTCTCGCTGCCGGCCGGGTTCTCCGTGCCGTCAACAAAGCCGCTCAGGTCGCGATCCTCAACCCAGCGGAAGCCGTGGGTCTCCTCTTTGACCTCCAGCGCATCGCCAAACGCCGCCAGCGCCGCCTGGGCGACGGAGAAGTTGATGTCGTGACGCAGAGAGAGAATGTGAATCATCACATCGTACTGGGTGGCCGGGGCCAGCCCTTTGCCGTAGGGGACAAACTCTTTAAGCTCTTCGGCCCCTTCCCCACCGCTCAGCGCGGGCCAGACGCGGTGACCAAAGGCCACCACCGCGCCGAGATTGGCTTCGGCAAAAGCGAGCTGGAAGTTAGCCAGCTTGTCGGCAAAAATTTTACTGCCTTCGCGCAGGGCTTTAACGTCACCCTTTACGTTCGCTTCGATCCAAATCGCCGCCCGGCAGTGTTCTGGCAAAATGCCGCTTTGAACCTGAGACATCACTACTCCTCTAAAAAAAACATGCCGCGCAGCCGCGGCATTAATGGCGCTATTGTACCCGTTTTTTCAGAGGACCAGGATTGTTCCGATCAAATTAACGACGCCAAATAATCTTATTCAGGGTCCATTTTTTCAGCGCGTCATCCGGCGGCATTAACCCTTCCGGGCCATTCCAGCTGCCGGTAAAGACATAGCTGACGCGCTGGCTGCCCTGAGCCTTACACTCCACGCCGCCGCTGTCGTCGCCGGTGGCTTTGGTGCAGTTGCCGTAGGCCTTGTCATACAGTTCACTGAAGGGCATGCCGACCTTCGCCCCGGTATCGCTCTCAATACTGTCGTCGAGCACATCGATGCGGCTGATTTTGCCATTTTCGCCGTTAATAATTAATGCAACCTTATCGCCGTCCAGCGCCTCATAGAAGCGGACCACGTTGCCGCCCTGTTCGGAGCGCATCCCGCTGCGCAGGCGATAGTCGCCATCCAGCGCGTCGGCGATAGACTCTTCATCAAAGGTGGTCTCCGCCGTCAGCGCCCCCACGCCCTCATTGGTCACCTCCGATGAGGAACCAAACCAGTTCCAGGGGTTAGCTGCCGACCAGTTCACTGACCCGAGGGTCGAACAGCCGGTCAGGGCCAGCGGCAGGACGCAGAGAAGCATACGCAGCGATTTCATGGTTTAAATCCTTTCGTCTTGGTTTACTAAAACTCAATACTCTTCATCTTCAATCAGGCGCTTGCCGAGGTTGACGACGTCGGCGTGTTCATAGCCGAGGCGCTCGTACATTCCCAGCACAAGATCGTTCTCTTCCCGCACCTGAATGTTGATCTTTGGGCAACCTCGGGCAATTAATCTCTTCTCCAGGCGGTTAAGCAGCGCGTTGGCGATCCCTCGGCCACGGTACTCCGGGTGCACCCCGAGATAGTAGGCCGAACCGCGATGGCCATCGTAGCCCCCCATTACCGTTCCGACCACCTCGCCGCCAACCTCGGCCACCAGAAACAGGCTAACGTCATGATTCAGCTTACGTTCGATGTCCATCTCCGGATCGTTCCATGGTCGTAGCAGGTCGCAGCGCTCCCACAGAGTGATCACCTCTTCGAAGTCGGCCTGGCGAAAAACGCGTATCTCCATGGTATTTACCTGTCTGCTGGGTCAAAAGGTTGATTATGGCGTGAAGTGCCAGTGAAGCCAATATGCGGCGAAATGGCAACGAAAAAATGGCATAATAATGGACGGTCACGTATTGAAATGAAAAATAAAGCAATTCAACGCGTGACGTGTCGTAAGCTTGTAAGCGATACGCTATAACACCAGGGACGCATGATTACATTTTGGGTCGTATGAGCACATTTAAACCATTAAAAGTACTTACATCGCGTCGTCAGGTTCTGAAAGCAGGTCTGGCGGCATTGACACTGACAGGCACGTCACAGGCTATTGCCAAAGATGACGCATCGCTAAAAACCAGTAACGGACATACCAGGCCGAAAGCTAAAAAAGCGGGGGCCAGACGCGTGGTCATGCTCGACCCCGGCCACGGTGGAATCGATACCGGTGCTATCGGCCATAACGGCTCGAAAGAGAAGCACGTAGTGCTGGCGATCGCCAAAAACGTCCGCGCCATCCTGCGCAGTAAAGGTATCGACGCGCGGCTGACGCGAACCGGGGATACCTTTATTCCGCTCTACGATCGCGTCGAGATTGCCCACCAGCACGGAGCGGATCTCTTTATGTCGATCCATGCCGACGGCTTTACTAATCCGGATGCGGCTGGCGCGTCGGTCTTTGCTCTCTCCAACCGGGGAGCCAGTAGCGCGATGGCAAAATACCTCTCCGATCGCGAGAACGCCGCCGACGACCTGGCGGGCAAAAAAGCACGCGATAAAGATCACTATCTGCAACAGGTGCTGTTTGACCTGGTGCAGACCGATACCATCAAGAACAGCTTGACCCTTGGCTCGCATATTCTTAAGCAGATTAAGCCGGTGCATCGCCTGCACAGCAAGCACACCGAGCAGGCGGCATTTGTGGTGCTGAAGTCCCCCTCCGTGCCGTCGGTGCTGGTAGAGACCTCATTCATCACCAACCCCGCTGAAGAGCAGTTGCTGGGGACGAAGGCGTTTCGCCAGAAGATCGCTTCGGCCATCGCCTCCGGTGTCCTGAGCTACTTTAGCTGGTTCGATAATCATAAAGCGCACTCGAAGAAACGATAATGAGTAAACCTGACGCACACCTGGTGAAAGCCTTTTTCCTTCAGCTGCAGGACAAGATTTGCCAGCAGCTCTCCGCCATCGACGGTAGCGACTTCTTTGAAGATAACTGGCAGCGTGAGGCTGGCGGTGGCGGGCGCACCCGCGTTCTGCGCGACGGTGGCGTCTTCGAGCAGGCAGGAGTGAACTTCTCCCACGTGTACGGCGATGCCCTGCCCGCCTCGGCGACCGCGCACCGCCCGGAGCTGGCCGGACGCAGCTTTGAAGCGATGGGCGTTTCGCTGGTCGTGCACCCGCACAACCCTTACGTGCCTACCAGCCACGCCAACGTGCGCTTTTTCATTGCCGAGAAGCCGGGCGCGGATCCGGTCTGGTGGTTTGGCGGCGGCTTCGATCTGACGCCCTACTACGGCTTTAGCGAAGATGCGATCCACTGGCACCGCACCGCGCACGATCTCTGCCAGCCGTTCGGCGAAGATGTCTATCCGCGCTACAAAAAGTGGTGTGATGACTACTTCTATCTGAAGCACCGTCAGGAACAGCGCGGCATCGGCGGTCTCTTCTTTGACGATCTCAACGCGCCGGATTTTGATCGCTGCTTCGCCTTTACCCAGGCGGTGGGCGAAGGCTTTACCCAGGCCTACCTGCCCATTGTCCAGCGGCGGAAAGCGATGGCGTACGGCGACCGCGAGCGCAACTTCCAGCTCTATCGCCGGGGCCGCTACGTCGAGTTTAATCTGGTATGGGATCGGGGGACGCTGTTTGGCTTACAGACCGGCGGGCGTACGGAGTCGATCCTGATGTCGATGCCGCCGAAGGTGGCATGGGAGTATAACTACCAGCCGCAGGAGGGCAGCCCGGAAGCCGCCCTCAGCGAGTTTATCAAAGTCAAAGAGTGGATTTAACGCCCTTATAACGGCTGCGTCTGCGCCTCCACCACCGCCAGCGCCACCATGTTGACGATGCGGCGGACGGAGGCGATAGGCGTCAGCACGTGCACTGGTTTTGCCACGCCCATCAGCACCGGCCCGACGGTAACGCCCTCCGAGCTGGAGACGCGAAGTAAGTTGTAACTAATCCGCGCCGCCTCGACGTTAGGCATAATCAGAATATTGGCCGACCCTTTCAGCGGGCTGTCCGGCATCCGGTCCTGACGAATGCTCTCCACTAGCGCGGCGTCGCCGTGCATCTCTCCGTCAATCATCAGGTGTGGATCGCGCTCACGCACTCTCGCCAGCGTCTCGCGCATCTTGCACGCCGCCGGTGAGTTCGACGAGCCGAAGTTAGAGTGCGACAGCAGCGCCACCCGCGGCTCGATGCCGAACCGGCGCACGGTTTGGGCTGCCATCAGGGTAATGTCCGCCAGCTGCTCCGGGGTTGGATCGTCGTTGACGTAGGTGTCGGCGATAAAGGTGTTGCCGCTTGGCAGCAGCAGGGCATTCATTGCCCCTGCCGTCTGCACACCGTCGCGGTAGCCAAACAGCTGTTGAACCACGCTAAAGTGCTCATGATAGTCGCCGATGGTGCCACAGATCATCGCATCCGCCTCGCCGCGCTGCACCATGATCGCCCCAATCACCGTCGTGTTGCTGATCACCGCCCGCTGGGCCTGCTCCTGAGTAATGCCGCTGCGCTTCATGATGCTGTAGTACTCGTTCCAGTACTCCTTGAAGCGCGGGTCGGATTCGTTGTTGACGATCTCAAAGTCGACGCCGGGACGGATCTGCAATCCCAGCTTCTGGATACGCATCTCGATTACGCTCGGACGACCCACCAGGATCGGCTTCGCCAGCCCGAGGGTGATCAGCTCCTGGGTTGCATGCAGGACACGTGCCTCCTCCCCTTCCGCCAGCACTACCCGCTTCGGATCGTTGCGCGCCTGGGAGAAGACCGGCTTCATAAACAGGTTGGTTTTGTAGACAAACTCGGTGAGCTTATCGATATAGGCGGTAAAGTCGGCGATGGGTCGCGTTGCCACACCGGAGTCCATCGCCGCTTTGGCTACCGCCGGGGCGATCTTGACGATCAGGCGCGGATCGAAGGGTTTGGGGATCAGATATTCCGGGCCAAAGCTCAGATCCTGATCGCCATAGGCCGAGGCCACCACTTCGCTCTGCTCGGCGTGGGCCAGCTCGGCAATGGCGTGCACCGCCGCCAGCTTCATCTCTTCATTAATGGCGGTAGCGCCCACGTCGAGCGCGCCACGGAAGATGAACGGGAAGCAGAGCACGTTGTTGACCTGGTTAGGGTAGTCAGAGCGCCCGGTACAGATGATGGCATCTGCACGCACCGCTTTTGCTACCGGAGGCAGGATCTCCGGCTCCGGGTTCGCCAGGGCGAGGATCAGCGGCTGGCGCGCCATCTGCTTCACCATCTCCTGGGTCAGGACGTTCGGCCCCGAGCAGCCGAGGAAGATATCCGCATCCTGCATCACCTCCGCCAGGGTACGTTTGCCATTATCCTCTATGGCGTAGGCGGCCTTGGTTTCGGCCATTGGCGTCTCGCGGCCCTGATAGATGACCCCCTTCGAGTCGCACACCACGATGTTATGCTTCTGCATCCCCAACGCCACCAGCAGGTTCATACAGGCGATGGCCGCCGCTCCCGCGCCGGAGACGACCATCCGCACGTCGGAGAGATTTTTCTCTACCACCCGCAGGCCGTTGATAATAGCGGCGGTGCTGATGATCGCCGTGCCATGCTGGTCGTCGTGGAATACCGGAATGTTCATCCGCTCGCGCAGCTTCGCCTCGATGTAGAAGCACTCCGGGGCTTTGATATCTTCGAGGTTGATGCCGCCGAAGGTCGGCTCCAGCGCCGCGACCACGTCGATAAACTTATCCGGATCCAGCTCATCGACCTCAATGTCAAAGACGTCGATACCAGCGAATTTCTTAAACAGGACGCCCTTGCCCTCCATCACCGGCTTGCCCGCCAGCGCGCCGATATTGCCCAGTCCCAGCACCGCCGTGCCGTTAGAGACGACCGCCACCAGGTTACCGCGCGCGGTGTACTTAAAGGCCGCCAGCGGATCTTTTTCAATCTCCAGACAGGGGGCGGCGACGCCCGGCGAGTAGGCCAGGGCCAGGTCGCGCTGGGTGGCGAGCGGTTTCGTTGGGGAGACCTGAATTTTTCCGGGGATGGGGAACTCGTGAAAATCGAGGGCACTCTGTTTTAACTGGTCGTCCATTATGATGTTCCTTTCACGTATCGTTTGTAGGGTTGAAGCGTGATAGCGCTCCTGACGCGCCGCCTAGTATCGCCGCTGCGCGCGGCATAAACTTTGAACGCTGCCAAACTCTGACGACCCCGTCGCAAAATTTGTTATCAATTTATATCAACGGTGTTATGCCCTTACGCCAGCAAACCGGTGCCCGTCTGCTATGCTTTTTTGTTATGCATGTTTCATCTTTCACAAAAGTGTGAATCAACACACTCACGTAAGCTTTTGCTTTTCAAGGAGTATCGTGTATGAACTACTTAGACGGCATCAAACAGTTCACCACCGTCGTGGCCGACAGCGGTGATATCGAATCCATTCGTCACTACCAACCGGAAGATGCAACCACTAACCCCTCCCTGCTGCTGAAGGCCGCAGCGCTGGAGCACTTCTCTCACCTGGTGGACGATGCGCTGGAGTATGGTAAAGCGCGCGGACAGACCCAGGAGCAGCAGGTTGCCGAAGCCAGCGACAAGCTGGCGGTGAATATCGGTGCGGAAATTCTGAAAAGCGTTCCGGGCCGCGTCTCTACCGAAGTGGATGCTCGTCTCTCCTTCGATAAAGAGAAGAGCATCGCCAAGGCCCGCCGTATCGTACAGCTCTATGAGGAGCTGGGCATCGATAAGTCGCGCATTCTGATCAAGCTGGCCTCAACCTGGGAGGGGATCCGCGCCGCTGAAGAGCTGGAGAAAGAGGGCATCAAGTGTAACCTGACCCTGCTCTTCTCCTTTGCCCAGGCGCGGGCCTGCGCCGAAGCAGGTGTCTACCTGATCTCCCCGTTCGTGGGCCGTATCTACGACTGGTATCAGCAGCGCAAGCCGCAGGATCCCTACGTGGTGGAAGAGGATCCAGGCGTGAAATCGGTACGTAATATCTACGACTACTACAAACGCAACCGCTACGAAACCATCGTGATGGGGGCAAGCTTCCGCCGTATCGAACAGATTGTGGCCCTCGCCGGCTGCGACCGCCTGACTATCTCTCCGGCGCTGCTGCAGGAGCTGCAGGATAAAGAGGGCACCATTGAACGCAAGCTGGTGCCGACGTCACAAAGCTTCCCGCGTCAGGAGCCGCTGACCGAAGCTGAATTCCGCTGGGAACATAACCAGGATCCGATGGCGGTAGAAAAACTCTCTGACGGTATCCGCCAGTTCGCCGTCGACCAGCGCAAACTTGAAGATCTGCTTGCCGCTAAACTTTAATTTTTGTCATGGAGTGAAATATGTCCCGTAAAGAGCTTGCCAACGCCATTCGCGCCCTGAGCATGGACGCGGTACAGAAAGCCAACTCCGGCCATCCTGGCGCACCGATGGGGATGGCCGATATCGCTGAAGTGCTGTGGAACGATTTCCTCAAGCATAACCCGACCGATCCGACGTGGTATGACCGCGACCGCTTTATTCTCTCTAACGGTCACGCCTCGATGCTGCTCTACAGCCTGCTGCACCTCTCCGGCTACGATCTGCCGATTGAGGAGCTGAAAAACTTCCGCCAGCTGCACTCTAAAACGCCGGGCCATCCGGAGATCGGCTATACGCCAGGCGTTGAGACGACTACCGGCCCGCTCGGCCAGGGGCTGGCTAACGCAGTAGGGTTGGCGATTGCTGAACGCACCCTGGCAGCACAGTTTAACCAGCCGGGACATGAGATCGTCGATCACTTCACCTACACCTTTATGGGCGACGGCTGCCTGATGGAGGGGATCTCCCACGAGGTCTGCTCTCTGGCGGGCACGCTGGGGCTGGGCAAGCTCATCGGCTTCTACGACCACAACGGTATTTCCATTGACGGTGAAACCGAAGGCTGGTTTACCGACGATACCGCTAAACGTTTTGAAGCCTATCACTGGCACGTAGTGCATGAGATTGACGGTCACGATCCTGAGGCGATTAAAGCGGCTATCCTTGAGGCGCAAAGCGTGAAGGACAAGCCGTCACTGATTATCTGCCGCACGGTGATTGGCTTTGGCTCGCCGAACAAAGCGGGCAAAGAGGAGTCCCACGGCGCGGCGCTGGGGGAAGAGGAAGTCGCCCTGACCCGCCAGAAGCTGGGCTGGAAGCACCCGGCCTTCGAAGTTCCGAAAGAGATCTACCAGGCGTGGGATGGCCGTGAGCGCGGTGAGAAAGCCCAGCAGTCGTGGAATGAGAAATTCGCTGCCTATGAGAAGGCGCACCCTGAGCTGGCGGCTGAGTTCTCCCGTCGTATGGGCGGTGGCCTGCCGGAGAACTGGGAGCAGCTGACCCAGGAGTACATCACTAAGCTACAGGCCGAGCCAGCGAAGATCGCCACCCGTAAGGCGTCGCAAAACGCGCTTAATCAGTACGGTCCGGCGCTGCCAGAGCTGCTGGGCGGTTCCGCAGACCTTGCCCCGAGCAACCTGACCATCTGGTCCGGGTCTACCTCGTTGAAAGAGGACGCGGCCGGGAACTATATTCACTACGGCGTGCGTGAATTCGGTATGACCGCCATTGCCAACGGTATCGCTCACCACGGCGGCTTCGTGCCCTATACCGCAACCTTCCTGATGTTCGTCGAGTACGCGCGTAACGCCGCGCGTATGGCAGCGCTGATGAAGGCCCGCCAGATTATGGTCTACACCCATGACTCCATCGGTCTGGGGGAAGATGGCCCGACGCACCAGGCGGTTGAGCAGCTCGCCAGCCTGCGCCTGACGCCAAACTTCAGCACCTGGCGTCCCTGTGACCAGGTCGAGGCGGCGGTGGGCTGGAAGCTGGCGATTGAGCGCCACAACGGCCCGACCGCGCTGATCCTCTCTCGTCAGAACCTCACCCAGATGGAGCGTACCCCGGAGCAGGTGAAAGCCATCTCCCGCGGCGGCTATATCCTGAAGGACAGCGACGGCCTGCCGGATCTGATCCTCATCGCCACCGGCTCTGAGGTGGAGATTACCGTGAAGGCGGCGGAGCAGCTGAGCGCCGAGGGGCACAAGGTGCGGGTAGTCTCTCTGCCATCGACGGATATCTTTGATGCCCAGGATGATGAGTATCGCGAGTCGGTGCTGCCGTCAGACGTCAGCGCCCGCGTGGCTGTTGAAGCCGGAATTGCCGACTACTGGTACAAATACGTCGGCCTGAAGGGTGCTATCGTCGGGATGACCGGCTACGGTGAATCCGCTCCGGCCGACAAGCTGTTCCCCTTCTTTGGCTTTACCGTCGAGAATGTGGTCGCCAAAGCGAAAAAGGTGCTTAACGCGTGATCCACAGCGTGGGCCAGGCATCTGGCCCATGCCAGTTATCGCAGCTTGGCTCTTCTGCATAGCGCACCAGACGAAAACGCTGGCCGTCAAAACGCCAGCGCGTCTGAATGCCGCAATCCACCAGCCCGCGTCCCTTGGCAAGCGTTGTCAATTCGCGGGCTTTTTGATCGAACCCGGCGTTCATCAACTCCATCTCGTCATTGCCGCTGCTCGGAATAAAGGGCAGGCGCAGACGCACCGGTCTGGCCGCGTAGGGTTTTCTGCGCGACACCAGCCAGGCGAGATCCACCGTATTGTAGGCCCCCGCCTCACAGCTGACGATCAGCAGCGCTTTATCGTCGGTTAAGGCGGTCACGCGGACCTCACGGCGCATAGGATCCAGCGAGCACTGGCTGTTGTTCATTCGCAGGCTGCCGTAATCCAGCAGGGAGTCCATCTCTTCTCGGGTAAGCGGGGTCGGGGTCGGGTTCACAACCGCTACCCCTTTCAGGGCCGGAGCGGGCGGCACGCTCAGGGAGGGGTTACCGCCCTTTTTAATCCACGCGGTTTCGCTGCCGACGCGCTTCTGCTGGGCATCAATAAACAGTAGCGCTGCCTTCAGGCCCACCAGGGAGATCGTGCCCTGCCCGTCCTTCAGGGTTATCGCCTGCGCATTCTGAATGGTCTGCAAAAAGACGCTGATGGTAGGTGCATGCTCGGTGATTAACCGCCACGGTGAAATGGCCCAGTGCTGAGCCTCAAGCCGCAGCGGCATTCCGTCGATCAGCAGGCGCGGCGCAACAGGCGGCTCTTTTGTCGACGGCGTCTGGCTGCCGCCAAGCTCGATACGCAGCTGCGCATCGGTACGCGCCCCCGCGCTGCGCGTCAGGGTCATGACTAATCCATAGTGCTCACCGGTATTGCGTGCTACGCAGAAATTTTGGTTATTACAGGTGACCTGCCAGTCGGAAAAACTCTGCTGGGCAGGGGCCGCCCACGCGGACGAGGCGACACATAAATTAAGCAGTAGCAGCAGCAAAACGCGATAACGCATGAACGGTACAACCCCAGAAGTAGAAGCATAGCGAGTAAACAGCGGTATCTTCGTCGTGCTGGGGTAGCTGACTCAATCGGATTTATCGGATAGATTTATTCTAAATGCATGTTTTTAACCTGATAAATATCAAGACATTAGACCGGAAGCCTGTAAATATTGCAGTAATATCACCGCTTTAGCGTCGCGTATCTCGCCGCTGGCCACCGCTTCCAGCGCCTGGGTGAAAGGCATCTCAAGTACTTCAATATCCTCATCTTCTACGCCGCCGCCGACGTTTGTCTTCAGGCTGTCGCTATATTCAGCAATGAAGAAGTGGACGATTTCGGTAACGCCGCCGGGAGACATATAGAGCTCAAAAACCTTCCGTACCTCACCGACCTGATAGCCTGTCTCCTCAATAGCCTCTTTGCGCGCGCACACTTCCGGCTCGTCGTTGTCGAGCAGTCCGGCGCAGGGCTCGATCAGTCGTCCATCCTCGTTACCGTTAACCCAGGTGGCAATGCGGAACTGACGAACCAGCACCACGCTACGCTTTTCCCGGTTGTAGAGCAGAATGGTCGCCCCATTGCCGCGATCGTAAACCTCGCGGCGATGGCGGATCACCTCCCCGTTGCGGCGGGTCAAATCGTAGGTGATGTTGCGTAACACAAAGTAGTTTTCAGAGAGGATCTTATCTTTGATAACGTCTATTTTCAGCGACATACAGGCCCCAAAAGATGAATGTGAACACACATCTTACGCTCTGAGGCCTGCCTTGTCGTGCTCTACCCCCATCCAGGCCAGCATCCCGTGCGCCGCGTGCCGCCCCTCCGCCATCGCCGTGACCACCAGATCGGCACCGCGTACCGCATCGCCCCCGGCGAAAATTTTCACGTTGCTGGTCTGGTAGCGATAGCGGCTCTCAACGCTGGCGGCAATACGTCCCCAGCTATCCAGCGCCACACCGTGCTGCTCAAGCCAGGGCAGCGCATGGGGATTAAAGCCAAAGGCCATAATCACCGCATCCGCAGGCATGACGAACTCGCTGCCAGCGAGAGGCACCGGACGGCGGCGACCGTTGGCATCCGGCTCTCCCAGCGCGGTGCGCTGCATCCGCACGCCGCAAACTCTGCCGCTGTCGTCCAGCTCCAGGGTGAGCGGCTGGACGTTAAACTCAAATTCGGCCCCCTCTTCGCGGGCGTTTTTGACCTCTTTCTTTGAGCCAGGCATATTGGCCTCGTCGCGGCGGTAGGCGCAGGTCACCCGGCTCGCCCCGTGGCGCAGGGCGGTACGCACGCAGTCCATCGCCGTATCGCCGCCCCCCAGCACCACTACGTTTAGCCCCTCGGTATTGATGTAGGGCGCGTCAGCGGTTTCCGGCAGGGACATTAGCTGCTTTGTATTAGCAATCAAAAACGGCAGCGCCTCGTAGACCCCCGGCGCATCCTCGTTAGGCAGGTTCGCTTTCATGGAGCGGTAGGTGCCGACGCCAACAAACACCGCGTCGTAGTCGTTGAGCAGGCTCTCCAGCGCCACGTCTTTGCCCACCTCGCAGTTCAGCTCGAAGCGAATGCCCATCCCGGTGAAGATCTCCCGGCGGCGGGCGAGCAGGGATTTATCCAGCTTAAAGGCCGGGATCCCGAAGGTCAGCAGGCCGCCAATTTCCGGATGGCGATCGAATACCGTAGCGCTCACCCCGTGGCGAGCCAGCACGTCGGCGCAGGCGAGTCCGGCCGGGCCAGCCCCGATAATCGCCACCCGCTTATTGACCGGCGTAACCTGGTGCAGATCGGGCCGCCAGCCCTGCCCCAGCGCCTGGTCAGAGATATAGCGCTCAATGTTGCCGATGGTCACCGCGCCATAGTCGTCGCGCACGGTACAGGCTCCTTCACAGAGCCGATCCTGCGGGCAGACGCGGCCGGTGATCTCCGGCAGGCAGTTGGTCTGGTGCGACAGCTCTACCGCGGCAGCAATATTTCCCGCTTTCACCTGCGCGATCCACTGGGGAATGTGATTATGCAGCGGACAGGTCCACTCGCAGATGCTGTGCTCCCCGCACGTCAGGCAGCGCTGGGCTTCACGCTGCGCCTGTGCAGCACGAAATGGCAGATAGATTTCAGCAAAATGGTGTTTACGGATCTCCGGAGCGAGCTTATCCGGCTCGCCGCGAGTGGGCGTGGCCTGCATCTGCGCGATTTTATGTCGGTCGGGCAGCAGGGGGGCTTCGCTGCGCCACGGCGTCGCCTGCTGGCAGGCCGTACGCAAGCGGCGCGCTTTGACCTGAGCCGCCAGCGTTTCACTGGTTACAAGCCGCAGCGCATCGGCCGGGCAATTCGCTACGCAGGCGGGGCCGTCGGGGCGCGTCAGGCAGAGATCGCACTTGTGCGCCGTGGCGTTGACCTGGCCCTGCCCAATCGGGGTGACCAGCACCTGCATGGTGCCGAAGGGGCAGGCTACCACGCAGGATTTACAGCCAATACACTTCTGCTGATCGACCTGCACGCTGTCGCTGACCCGACTGATTGCGCCGTTGGGGCAGCTGCGGGCGCAGGGGGCAGCTTCGCAATGATGGCAGGTTACCGCCCCGCTCTGCCGCTGATGCTTCACGACGGTAATGCGCGGATGAAATTGCGCGTTGCTCAAAACATGCTGCTCACCGTTATGTGCCATCACGCAGGCGACTTCACAGGCACGACATCCTATACATTGCTGGCTATTCGCCATAACAAAACGATTCATGACACCTTCTTGTCTGGTTCAGTAAACCTTATGTTTCTCTGTTTACCGACGTCATCAAAGAGAGGCAATGTCCATATGCCCAGGATGGTTATCTTTCCGATCTGTTCCTGTGCCAGATCAATTTATTTCCCCTGGGTCATCATGCGGCGTGATAATTTACACTTTCTCCTTTTTTTCTCCACGTTTAGTCAGGCGATTGCCGCTAAAGTGGGATGAAGCAATGTTGAGTTATAAAGCACAATAAAAGAGGTCTCACTTCTGATGGCGAATTTCTTTATTGATCGCCCAATTTTCGCCTGGGTGTTAGCTATCATTTTGTGCCTCACCGGCACGCTGGCAATTCTTTCGCTGCCCGTCGAGCAGTATCCCGATCTGGCCCCGCCCAACGTGCGGATCACGGCCAACTATCCCGGCGCCTCCGCACAAACGCTGGAGAATACCGTTACCCAGGTTATTGAGCAGAACATGACCGGGCTGGATAACCTGATGTATATGTCCTCGCAAAGCAGCGCCACCGGGCAGGCGACGGTAACCCTCAGCTTTACGGCAGGTACCGATCCCGACGAGGCGGTGCAGCAGGTGCAGAACCAGCTTCAATCAGCAATGCGCAAGCTGCCTCAGGCGGTGCAGAACCAGGGCGTAACGGTACGTAAAACTGGCGATACCAATATCCTGACCATCGCCTTCGTCTCTACGGACGGCTCGATGGATAAGCAGGATATCGCCGACTATGTCGCAAGTAACATTCAGGATCCCCTCAGCCGGGTTAACGGCGTGGGCGACATCGACGCCTATGGCTCGCAGTATTCAATGCGTATTTGGCTCGATCCGGCCCGCCTGAACAGCGTCCAGCTGACGGCAAAGGATGTAACTGATGCTATTGAGGCGCAGAACGCGCAGATCGCCGTTGGCCAGCTGGGCGGCACGCCGTCGGTAGACAAGCAGGCGCTGAACGCTACCATCAACGCCCAGTCGCTGCTGGAAACCCCGGAGCAGTTCCGCAACATCACCCTGCGGGTTAATCAGGACGGCTCTGAGGTGCGCCTCGGCGACGTCGCGCAGGTAGAGATGGGGGCGGAGAAGTATGACTACCTGAGCCGCTTCAACGGCAAGGCGGCCTCGGGTCTTGGGGTCAAGCTCGCCTCCGGGGCTAACGAGATGGAGACGGCGAACCTGGTGCTCAACCGGCTGGATGAGCTGTCGCACTTCTTCCCCCACGGCCTGGAGTACAAGGTGGCCTACGAGACCACCTCCTTCGTTAAGGCCTCGATTATCGACGTGGTGAAGACTCTGCTGGAGGCCATCGCGCTGGTCTTCCTGGTGATGTATCTCTTTCTGCAGAACTTCCGCGCCACCCTTATCCCGACTATTGCCGTGCCGGTGGTGCTGCTCGGCACCTTCGCCGTGCTCTACGCCTTCGGCTACAGCATCAATACGCTGACCATGTTCGCCATGGTGCTGGCCATTGGCCTGCTGGTGGATGACGCCATCGTGGTGGTCGAGAACGTCGAGCGCATTATGAGCGAAGAGGGACTCTCCCCGCGCCAGGCCACGCGTAAATCGATGGGCCAGATCCAGGGCGCGCTGGTGGGTATCGCGATGGTGCTGTCGGCGGTGTTTGTGCCGATGGCCTTCTTTGGCGGCACCACCGGGGCAATCTATCGCCAGTTCTCGATCACCATCGTGGCAGCAATGGTGCTGTCGGTGCTGGTAGCGATGATCCTCACCCCTGCGCTCTGCGCGACCCTGCTCAAGCCGATACATAAAGGGGAGCAGCACGGGCAGACGGGCTTTTTCGGCTGGTTCAACCGGATGTTTAACCGCAGCGCAGCGCGCTATGAGTCCGGCGTCGCGAAAATCCTCCACCGCAGCCTGCGCTGGATGCTGATCTACGCCCTGCTGCTCGGTGGCATGGTGTTTCTCTTCCTGCGCCTGCCGACCTCGTTTCTGCCGCAGGAGGATCGCGGCATGTTCACCACCTCGGTGCAGCTGCCCAGCGGTGCCACCCAGCAGCAGACCCTGAAGGTGGTGCAGAAGGTAGAGAGTTACTTCGCGACCCACGAAAAAGATAACGTCATGTCGGTCTTCGCCACCATCGGCTCCGGACCGGGCGGCAACGGCCAGAACGTGGCCCGCATGTTTGTCCGCCTGAAGGATTGGGACGAGCGCGACCCCAAAACCGGTAGCTCCTTCGCTATTATCGATCGTGCTACGAAGGCGTTTCGCGATATCAACGAGGCGCGGGTCTTCGCCAGCAGCCCACCGGCTATCAGCGGCCTCGGCAGCTCGGCCGGGTTTGATATGGAGCTACAGGATCACGCCGGAGCCGGACATGACGCCCTGATGGCCGCCCGTGACAGGCTGCTGGAGCTGGCCGGGCGCGATCCGTCTCTTGCCCGCGTGCGTCACAACGGTCTGGACGACAGCCCGCAGCTGCAGATCGATATCGATCAGCATAAGGCTCAGGCGCTCGGTGTCTCTATCGACGATATCAACGACACGCTGCAAACCGCGTGGGGCTCCAGCTACGTGAATGACTTTATGGATCGCGGACGCGTGAAGAAGGTCTACGTCCAGGCGGCGGCGAAGTATCGCATGCTACCGGATGACATTAACCTGTGGTACGTGCGCAACAACGTCGGCGGCATGGTGCCCTTCTCTGCCTTCGCTACCTCCCGCTGGGAGACCGGCTCTCCGCGCCTGGAGCGCTACAACGGCTACTCCGCCGTAGAGATTGTCGGCGAGGCTGGGACCGGGGTAAGTACCGGCACCGCCATGGACATTATGGAGAACCTGGTGAGCCAGCTGCCCGGTAGCTTTGGCCTTGAGTGGACCGCGATGTCCTACCAGGAGCGGCTCTCCGGTGCGCAGGCTCCGGCGCTGTATGCTATCTCACTGCTGGTAGTCTTCCTCTGTCTTGCAGCGCTCTATGAGAGCTGGTCGGTGCCCTTCTCAGTGATGCTGGTAGTACCGCTCGGGGTGATCGGAGCGCTGCTGGCGACCTGGATGCGCGGCCTGGAGAATGACGTCTACTTCCAGGTGGGGCTGCTTACCGTCATTGGGCTATCAGCGAAAAACGCCATTCTGATCGTCGAGTTTGCCAACGAGATGAATGCCAAAGGCCAGGATCTGCTCTCGGCCACGCTGCACGCCTGTCACCAGCGCCTGCGACCGATCCTGATGACCTCTCTGGCGTTTATCTTTGGCGTCCTGCCGATGGCCACCAGCAGCGGTGCGGGTTCCGGCAGCCAGCACGCGGTGGGAACCGGGGTCATGGGCGGGATGATCTCCGCTACCGTGCTGGCGATTTTCTTTGTTCCGCTCTTCTTCGTGCTGGTGCGGCAGCGCTTCCCGCTTAAAGAGCGTCAGGAAGATTGAACAACAAAAAAGGCGGCCTATAGTGGCCGCCTCGCTGTTGCGTGATATTGTTCACGCTTCTGTTATATTAGTGCTTCTTTCTTAGTGCGTATCCGGAATTATTTACGAAGCATACCTTCGATAAAATCTTTCCAGTTCCCCAGTTCATGCTCAATCATAACAACCTCATCTAATTATTATTGGTATTCTACAAAAACTCGCCATTGCTGTGAAGAGACGCTAAATCAATTGCTATGATTGGACACCTCCGCGTTATTAGTTTGGCTTGAATAGACTATGACGCAGCGGCGGCTGTAATAATGTGACATATAGCAACATTCCTAAAAGCGGGTAGCGAAACGTTTCGCGAGCGTGATGCACCTCGCAACTTTACGCTTTTCTGGTCCAGTTTACGCAGGAGAGCTTTTCGGATATTCCCTGGGCAAATATTGCACAATAAATAATCTTATTAATGCACAATAATATTAATCATTGCCTGCTAATTATTTATCGGCGACGCGTGAAGTTATGCAAAATAGATGAACAACAATCTAAAACTAAAACAAATTGCTTCACCATCGCAGCGGTTCAGGTAATACTTTGGCCCTCTGCATTAACAAGGTGAAATTTTATGAACGACATTGCGTCTGACACTCTGCCGGTGCTGTACGGCATCAAGAACTGCGATACCGTCAAAAAAGCCCGCCGCTGGCTGGATGAGCAGCAGATCGCCTACCGCTTCCATGACTACCGCGCCGACGGGCTGGATGCTGATATGCTGCAACGCTTCATTGCCGAACTGGGATGGGAAGCCTTACTGAACACGCGCGGTACTACCTGGCGTAAGCTGGATGAAACGCGGCGAGAAAGTATCCAGAATGCCGCCTCGGCGGCGGCGTTGATGCTTGAAATGCCTGCAATTATCAAACGCCCATTGCTCTGCGCGCCCGGTAAGCCTATGCTGCTGGGTTTCACAGGATCCAGTTACGAGCACTATTTTAACGAGGTGTAGTCTATGTCATGCCCGGTTATTGAGCTGACTCAACAGCTTATTCGCCGCCCTTCTCTCAGTCCCGACGACGCAGGATGCCAGGCGCTAATGATTGAACGTCTGCGCGCTATCGGCTTTACCGTTGAACGGATGGATTTTGGCGACACACAAAACTTCTGGGCATGGCGCGGCCAGGGCGAGACGCTGGCATTTGCCGGTCATACCGACGTGGTTCCCGCTGGCGACGCCGACCGCTGGATCAACCCGCCGTTTGAACCCACCATCCGCGACGGCATGCTATTTGGTCGCGGGGCGGCCGACATGAAGGGTTCCCTGGCGGCGATGGTGGTGGCCGCCGAGCGTTTCGTGGCTCAGCATCCGAACCATAGAGGACGTCTGGCCTTTCTGATCACCTCCGACGAAGAGGCCAGCGCTACCCACGGCACGGTGAAGGTTGTGGAGGCGCTGATGGCACGTAACGAGCGCCTCGACTACTGCCTGGTGGGTGAACCCTCCAGTACCGAAGTGGTGGGCGACGTAGTGAAAAACGGGCGTCGCGGATCGATGACCTGTAACCTGACCATTCACGGCGTACAGGGGCACGTGGCCTACCCGCACCTGGCGGATAACCCAGTGCACCGCGCTGCCCCGATGCTTACCGAGCTGGTGGCTATCGAGTGGGATCGGGGTAACGAATTTTTCCCGCCGACCAGCATGCAGATCGCCAATATTCAGGCCGGGACCGGCAGCAATAACGTCATTCCAGGCGACCTGCGGATGCAGTTTAACTTCCGCTTCAGCACCGAGCTTACCGACGAGGCGATCAAAGCCCGCGTGGCTGAGCTGCTGGATAAGCATCAGCTGCGCTACACCGTTGACTGGTGGATCTCTGGCCAGCCGTTCCTCACCTCGCGCGGTAAGCTGGTGGATGCGGTGGTGAAGTCGATTGCGCACTATAATGAAATTGAACCGCAGCTGTTAACCACGGGCGGCACCTCGGACGGACGCTTTATCGCGCGGATGGGTGCGCAGGTGGTCGAGCTTGGGCCGGTGAATGCGACCATTCATAAAATCAACGAATGCGTAAACGCCGCCGATCTGCAGCTGCTGGCCCGTATGTATCAACGCATTATGGAACAGCTGGTTGCATAATTGCGTTTCTGAATGAGGACATGAGCATGGAATGGCTGGCTAAATATTGGTGGATTCTGTTACTGGTTTTCCTGGTGGGCGTGCTGCTGAACGTTATTAAAGACCTCAAGCGCGTCGACCATAAGAAATTTCTCGCTAACAAGCCCGATCTGCCCCCGCATCGCGATTTTAACGATAAGTGGGACGACGAAGACGACTGGCCGAAGAAAAAGTAATCGGTTGGGGTTACGCCGGGCGGCGCTTCGCTTGCCCGGCCTACAAATCTACATAAATTCAACGATATCGTCGTCATTGAACTTACCGCCGCTGAGCGCCTCATCAAAATAGTGCTTCGGCACGGTATAGCTCAGACGACCGAGCGCCAGCTGCATACTCTCCTGGCTGATGCCGTGTCCCAGATCGTCAACAATATCCAGCGTCACATCGCCTCCGGCCAGTAACAGCGCCTCCTGGGCGGCAACGGCGTGCGTCAGCTCAATCACCCGGTCCTCCCCGCCGTGGATCAGATGGATAGTCACCGCCGCGCCGATAATCGTCGGCAGGCTGGCGAAGCGGCCGTTAAAGGCAATTACCCGCGACGCCAGATCCGGTTGGGCTTTGACCCCCTCCAGCGACATGATCGCCCCCTGCGAGAAGCCAATCAACGCCGTGGCCTGCGGCCCCAGCCCGCTCTCGCGTTGCCAGTAGCGTACCGTCTCAATAAAGGCTGGCATGATGGCGTCCACGCGCTGCTGGCGGTTCTCCTCCGTCACGCCCTGCACGGAGAACCACTGCCGCGCCGGAGCCGGACCGCAGGGTTCAGCTCCGCCAACGCTGACGATCAGCGCATCTGGAAAGCGGGCGGCAAAGCCGGTACCGACCTGCCCCATCGCTACCGGATTATCGCCAACGCCATGAAACAGCAGCAGCAGCTGGCTGGCAGGTTTGTCAGGACGTTGTACAACATAATAGTCATGTTCCATGGCGGTCTCCTTATAGCGTTGAGGTAAGTTTACGCCGTGCATCGGCGATGACCATGCCATTTAACTGAATGAGATTGTTAAAAAAATTGTAGGCTGGCAATCTGCTGCTGGCTCTGTGCTACCCGGTCTCTGTCCAGAGAGGTCAGCGCCGCTGCCGTCTCGTTTCGCTGAGCGGCCAGCAGCGCCTTGCGTCCGGCCAGCCGTAGACGCTGGCAGGCCTCTGCCTCACTGAGACCCTGCTCCAGCTGGCTGCGCAGCGCGGTCAGTGGCAGGTCGCTATGGTTCAGCAGACGGCTGAGCGCGCCGGTGGCCGCTGAGAGCGGACGATGGGCAAAGGCAAAACCGGCCAGCTCGAGCCAGTCATCACTATTAAGGGTAGTCGGCTCTCCCGGCGGCAGGGGTAACTTTTCAGCACGCCAGGGGGCCAGCCAGGGCAGATCCCTCGCCAGCCTGCGCTGCTCCGTTGCTACCAATACCTCTGCCGCAGAGGTGAGCGGCAAGATAGCCATTGTCGTGTAGCAGCCGCTGCTGGCCTCGCGATAGCTGCCCAGCCGCACCAGCTGAAAGCCACAGCGCTGCCAGAACCGCCACAGCTCCCGGGTATAGCCAAAGCTTACTGAAAGATAGTCGCAGCCCGCGCTGTGGGCATGCGCCTCGGCGATCAGCCGCTGGCCAATGCCCTCCCGCTGGCGTGAAGGATGGACGGCAATACGGCTGATACGACGCCCCGCCAGCGTGGCTGCCAGCGGGCTAGCACCGTGTGCCGCCAGCGACTGGGCGACAAGATTGCCACGCGGCCGCCGGAAGCCCGCCCACACCGCCTGGCTCAGCTCGGGTGAGAGTCCCCCCTCCTCTACCAGCCACAGCGCGGCAATGGGTTGCTCACCGGCCAGCGCCTGCCAGAAACGCTGGCCCGGCGCATCCATCATCCGCCGCAGATCGAGAGGCGACGTCCGGTAGTGGGCGCTGGTTAGCAGGCGGTAGAGCGCGGCGGGCTGCTCAGGCGACGTCAGCCACGCATCCTGGGTCAGGGGAGAGATCCGGTATTGAACGTTGGACTCAGAAAACGGGAGGGCATCATCAAACAGCAACAGGTCGCTGATGAAGGCCTCAAGCGGGCAGCCGCTGGCCCAGCGCAGCGGCGTACTGAGGCTATTGTGTCGCAAGCGATCCAGCCCGGCACAGAGCTTCAGCAAGAAACCCTGCCCTGTACCTTCGTAGCCCTGCACGGTGGTGGTGAGCAGAGCCCGGCTGAATCCGGCGATCAGCTGACGCAGCAGCGGGCCAGGGATAGCCGCCGCCTCATCCACAATCAGCCAGTCAGGACGATCCGCATCTCCCTCAGCCAGCCGCTGGAGCAGCGCATCCGGCGGGACAAAGTCCACCGCCTCCCCGGCAAACTGTGCCAGCACGTCGGTAGCTGCCCGGCCAGGTGCCGTTACAATGGCCTTACCCTGCAAATGACGAAGGTGCATTCCCGCCAGCGCCGACTTGCCGCGTCCACGCGGGGCGGTGACCACCATCACGCCAGGCGACATAGAATTTAACTCTGTGAGGATCGCGGCCTGCTCACGCTCCGGCGCACCGCTGGTCGGGTGCCACGCTGGACGCGGCGCAAAGTCAGGAAGCGTGAGCGGTTGCCCCTGCTGCCAGAGTAAGGCTTCGCCGTGCGCATGCAGCGTGCGGCAAAAGTGATTGATAAAGCGTGGAGTGGCGATAGGCTGAGCGGTATCGCTCCAGCGGCAGGCATCGGCATCGGGGGTCTGCGCCCAGCGGGAGAGCGCAGGAGTGAGTAGGATCAGCCAGCCTCCCGCCCGCAGCGTACCGCTGAGCGCCGCAAAGGCGGCAACGTCAAAACCCCGGCGGGCATCGAAGACGGCATGGCTGAACTCACGGCCCAGCAGCGTAGTTAACGCCCGAGGATGGCAGTAGTGTGCCGCCTGGGATGCATCCTGCTCTTCGCCCACCCACAGCGCCCCCTGGTTAACAATCAGGGCGGCGGCCTGCTGTTGGCACCACGTTTCTTCCCCGCTGACTACCAGCAGGCGACGAATGCCCTCGTGCGCCATCTGCGTGCTAAGGGCGGTCAAACGCTCCATGTCACTCTTCCCGCAATTGAAGCCTTACAGATTTTTGCCAAAGGTATTGCACTGGGCAACGTCGCCCGTGTCAAAGCCGCGTTTAAACCAGGTATAACGCTGCTCAGAGGTGCCGTGGGTAAAGCTATCCGGTACTACACGGCCCTGACTCTGCTGCTGAAGACGATCGTCCCCGATCGCTTCGGCGGCATTTAGCCCCTCCTGCAGATCGCCCTCCTCCATGACGCCCTGCTGCTGCATGCTGCGGCCCCAGACGCCAGCGAAGCAGTCGGCCTGCAGCTCCATCATCACCGACAAGCGATTCACCTCAACCTGGGAGGCGTTTTGCTGCAGCTGGCGCACTTTCGGTTCGATGCCCAGCAGCTTCTGCACGTGGTGCCCCACCTCATGAGCAATCACGTAGCCCTGAGCAAAGTCGCCTGCTGCGCCGAGCTTGCTCTTCATCTCATCGTAGAAAGAGAGATCGATATAGACTTTGCCGTCCGCCGGGCAGTAGAACGGCCCCATGACCGACTGGCCAGTCCCACAGCCGGTCTGGGTATAGTTACGGTACATCACCAGCGTAGGCTGCTGGTAGGTACGGCCCATCTTCTCAAACAGCTGGGTCCATGTCTCTTCAGTGGTAGCAAAAATGACGCGGGTAAACTTCGCCGCCTCATTCTCCTGCGGGGTAGCAACCTGCTGGGTACCCGGCTGGGAAATAGGCTGGCCGGTAAGCAGGCCGGTGAGATCCACACCATAGTAGCCGCCAATCACCACAATTATCAGGAGAATAATCCCGCCCTTGCCTCGGGGTAAACGCAGACCACGGCCACCCAGCGGGCTGCCTGATTCGCTACGTCTGTCCTCAACGTTATTACTTTCGCGACGCCCTTGCCAACGCATAATCACCTCAGAAATATTTTAATAATATGATTGATCGTAGGCGGTTAAGAGCAGGATTACCATAAGAAAGGTGCTGTAACAGGCCGGAGGAGTGGGGAACGCCTCCGGCTAATACTTTTGCGTTGAAACTAGTCCAGTTTCACACCGAGACGGTGAGCGACGGCTTCATAGGCTTCGATCACGCCGCCAAGGCTCTGGCGGAAACGGTCTTTATCCATTTTATCCATGGTCTCTTTGTCCCACAGGCGGCTGCCGTCCGGGGAGAACTCATCGCCCAGCACCACTTCGCCGTTAAACAGGCCAAACTCCAGCTTGAAGTCCACGAGGATCAGACCGGCATCGTCAAACAGTTTGGTCAGCACGTCGTTGGCCTTGTAGGTCAGCTCTTTCATGCGCGCCAGGTTCTTCTGATTCACCCAACCGAAGGTTTCGCAGTAGGAGTCATTGACCATCGGATCGTGCATTTCATCGTTTTTCAGGAACAGATCGAACAGAGGCGGATTCAGGATCATTCCCTCTTCAATACCCAGACGCTTCACCAGCGAGCCTGCCGCGCGGTTACGGATAACGCACTCTACCGGAACCATCTCGAGCTTCTTCACCAGGCATTCGGTATCGGAGAGCAGCTGCTCCATCTGTGTTGGGATGCCCGCCTCTTCCAGCTTGCTCATAATGAAGTGGTTGAACTTGTTGTTCACCATGCCCTTACGATCGAACTGTTCAATGCGCGCGCCATCCCCTGCTGACGTATCATTGCGGAATTCGAGCACCAACAGGTCCGGGTTTTCCGTACTGTATACGGTCTTCGCTTTGCCACGATACAACTCAGCTTGCTTTTGCATCTTTGTTACTCCAGGTTCCAGGTGTGATGATTTGAGAACTAATTGCGGCCATTATCCGCTACGCACACGTTTGCGTCTACCCTGATAAAAAAGGCCGGAGCAATCCGGCCTGATTATTTACTGGAATGCCGCTTCGAAAACGGCCACCAGCGCGTCGTTTTGCGACTGGGTAAGGGTGTGCCCTTTCGGATCGATAAACTGCAGGCTGCTGCGGTTATCGAGGTCGCCTACCTGCAGCTTATAGTCGCCAGAGGTGAGGCCCGGATCGCGCGCGCCAAGTGCCTGCCAGTCGCTATCAGAGAGCGGCTTGTAGGTTACCGCCATGCTGCCGGTTGAGCGCGTGGAGTCGGTCACCTTCATACCCACCTTCTCAAGCGTGGCGGGCAGGCGCTGCCAGACCACGTTGAACGGCCCACGGACCACCAGCATCGGCAGACCGGTATCGTCGGCACCGCTCTGTACGTCGAGGGTAGCAGCGGAGCGGTTCTGCGCAGCGTTCTGTGCCGCAGAGGCGGTTTTATCCAGCCCGGCGGAGATGACGTTCAGCATTTCAGTGCTGTAGCGCTGCAGCGAGGCGGTATCGGCCACCGGCTTGCCAGCCTGCTCCAGATTCACCAGCTTCACGACAACCGCCTGCTGATAGCCCTGCGGTTTTACCGAGATTTGATAACGGCCACGGTACTGCTGATCTTCATCGAGGCGATTCCAGTCAACCCAACCGGTGGTCAGGGTCTGCGCGGCGTCGTCGCGTTTATCAATCGCGTAGTTGTTGCCCTGAACGATGCTTACCACCTGTGGCCACAGCGTACTGCGGTTGCCGTTCTCCACCAGCAGCGTTGCGGTATCACCGGTAAACTGGGTGCGGGCACCCGTCACCAGCGCCAGCGGCTGGGCCGGAGGGCGGATATCCAGCGCTTTACCGACGGCACCGCTGCCGTTGGTTACTGGAATGTTGTAGTCACCGTTCTGCACCGGCAGGATCATGCCAGCAGGCGCATGAAGTTCACCAAGCGGCGCGGCATCCAGGTAGGATTCATCACCGCTAACCTGGCGCTTATAGCGCGAGTCCGAACTACAGGCAGCGAGCAGCATAACAAGCGAAACACCCGCTACCTTCACCAGGCGCGACTTCTGTACTGAGTAAGCCATCAAATCTCCCTAAACTTTACAGCAAACCGGCGTGCTTAAGCGCAGCGGTAACAGCCTCACGACCGTGGTCGGTAATCGGCGTCATCGGCAGACGCAGCGTGTCGGTCGCCACAAGCCCCAATGCCTTGCATGCCCATTTCACCGGGATAGGATTGGGTTCGACAAATAGTTTGTTGTGTAACGGCATCAGACGCTGGTTAATCACCCGCGCTTCGCTAAAGTGCCCCTCAGCGGCCAGACGGCACATTTCGGCCATGTCGCGTGCGGCCACGTTGGAGGTCACGGAGATCACGCCGTGACCGCCAAGCTGCATGAAATCCAGCCCGGTGGCATCGTCGCCGCTTAAGAGACCAAAGTCATCTGAAACCAGCTCTTTGATCTGATGAACGCGACTTAAGTTCCCGGTAGCCTCTTTGATTGCGACAATATTGTTCACTTTCGCCAGACGGCCCACGGTTTCAGGCAGCATATCGCAACCGGTACGCGAAGGTACATTATACAGAATTTGCGGCAGATCAGTGTGTTCCGCGATGGCTTTAAAGTGCTGGAACAGCCCTTCCTGCGTTGGACGGTTGTAGTAAGGCGTGACCGTCAGGCAGCCTACCACGCCGCTGTCGTTGAAGCGCTGAGTCAGGCTAATTGCCTCAGCGGTGGCGTTTGCGCCCGTGCCTGCAATAACCGGGATGCGCCCGTCGGCCAGCTCAAGAGTCAGCATGACGACGTCACCATGTTCCTCATGGCTCAGCGTGGCGGACTCACCGGTAGTCCCTACCGATACAATCGCCGAGGTTCCGCTGGCGACATGATAATCAATCAGTTTCTTCAGGCTTGACCGGCAGACATTACCTTTCTCATCCATCGGTGTAACAAGCGCGACAATACTTCCCGTGAACATGGGCCATCCTCTGTGCAAACAAGATTCTCAATGGTACGTTTGGTGCTGTAATAAAAGCAAGCGACGCGAGGCGTTCCGGCGGTTGTATGCCGGTTTTTTTTATGCTTTCCTTAGGATTACCGAAACAGTTAGCGAAGCATCTACAGGAAGAACAGGTTTGACCCCTTCATCACAACATTATCTGGTTATCACCGCGCTAGGTGTCGACAGGCCTGGTATCGTCAACACGATCACCCGTCACGTGAGCAGTTGCGGCTGCAATATTGAAGATAGCCGGCTGGCGATGCTCGGGGAAGAGTTCACCTTTATCATGCTGCTTTCCGGTTCCTGGAACGCCATTACCCTGATTGAATCCACGCTGCCGCTGAAGGGCGCAGAGCTGGATCTGCTGATCGTCATGAAACGCACCACCGCCCGGCCCGGCGCGGCCCTGCCCGCCACGGTGTGGGTGCAGGTTGAAGTCGCGGACTCCCCGCACCTGATTGAGCGCTTCACCGCCCTGTTCGATGCCCACCAGATGAATATTGCCGAACTGGTCTCTCGCACCCAGCCCGCCCAGGCTGACGCGGCCGCCCAGCTCTTTATTCAAATCACCGCCCATAGCCCGGCGCTGGAAGATGCGGCAAAAATTGAACAAGCTTTCAAAGTACTATGTACAGAATTAAATGCGCAGGGCAGTATAAATGTCGTCAACTATTCCCAGAACGATGAACAGGATGGAGTGAAGTGATGAATCCACTGAAAGCCGGTGATACCGCACCGAAATTTAGCTTGCCGGATCAAGACGGAGAACAAGTTAATTTGGCCGACTTCCAGGGACAGCGTGTATTGGTCTATTTCTACCCGAAAGCCATGACCCCAGGCTGTACCGTCCAGGCCTGCGGCCTACGCGATAACATGGATGACCTGAAGAAAATTGGTGTGGAGGTGCTGGGCATCAGCACCGACAAGCCGGAAAAGCTCTCCCGCTTTGCTGAAAAAGAGCTGCTGAACTTTACGCTGCTGTCCGATGAAGACCATCAGGTCTGTGAGCAGTTTGGCGTCTGGGGTGAGAAGACGTTTATGGGCAAAACCTACGACGGCATTCACCGCATCAGCTTCTTGATTGGCCCTGACGGGGTCGTTGAACACGTGTTTAACGATTTTAAAACCAGTAACCACCACGACATCGTGCTTGGCTGGTTGCAGGAAAACGCGTAATTCCCGCCCGGCGGCGCTACGCTTGCACGAGCCTACGATTAAGTAGGCCGGGTAAGCGCAGCGCCACCCGGCAATGGCACTCTATTCGTCTACCACCGGCACATCCGGCCAGGCATGCACCACGGCCTTGATCAGCGTGGCGAGCGGGATCGCAAAGAACACCCCCCAGAAGCCCCAAAGCCCACCGAAAATCACCACCGACAGAATAATCACCAGCGGATGCAGGTTCACCGCCTCCGAGAAGAGCACCGGCACCAGCAGGTTGCCGTCCAGTCCCTGAATGATCAGGTAGACTGCAAAGCAGCTCCAGAACTCCGTTCCCAGACCAAACTGAAACAGCGCTACGCCGATCACCGGTAGGGTCACCACAAACGCGCCGATGTAGGGGATGAGCACCGAGAAGCCCACCAGCACTGCCAGCAGCAGCGAGTAGTTGAGGCCAAAGAGAACAAAGCCAATCCACGTCGCTACGCCGACGACGATCATCTCCAGCACTTTGCCGCGAATATAGTTGGTGATCTGCTGGTTCATCTCCTCCCATACCTGGCCTGCCAGGCCACGGTTGCGAGGCAGAATACGGCGCACGGCGTTGAGCATCTGCTCTTTGTCCTTCACCAGGAAAAAGACCATCAGCGGAACCAGTACCAGATAGACCGCCAGGGTCAGCAGCCCCACCAGCGAGGCGACAGAGTACTTCACCACCGAATCACCTAAACTTTGCATGCGGGCGCGCATGTTTTCCGCCATGGCATCGATAATGCCCGCGTCCATCAGCGCCGGATAGCGCTCCGGCAGCCTGGCTGCAAAATCAGAGAGCTTATTAAGCATGCCGGGCATGTCATGAATCAGGTTGATCCCCTGCTGCCAGGCGACGGGCATCACCACGAAGGCCATCAACAGCAGGATGCCGACAAACAGCACCAGCACGATGCTGGCGGCGACGGTGCGCGAGCAGCCGATGCGCTCCAGTCGGGCGGTAGGCCACTCCAGCAGGTAGGCCAATACGATGGCGACCAGCAGCGGGGCTAATAACCCGCTAAAAAAGAACAGGATACTAAACCCTGCCAGCAGAATGACCAGCAGCGCAATCGCCTCCGGATCGCTAAAGCGACGGCGATACCACTGCATTAACATTTCGAGCATAACTTACCTTACCTGTAGGTCCCTGGGGGGTTTTCCGGAGGAATTGTATCGAAGTGAAACAAAAAAGACTTCGCTTTTCGACGCTGCCACAGGAAACTAGCGCATCAATTGATTAAGATGTTCATCACGCTCGCCACACAGGATTGAGGTTATGTTCAGGACGTTGAGAAAAACTCTGATTGCCACCCTGATTGCTACCCTGACGCTGGGCCAGGCCGCGCCAGCCTTTGCTGATTCAGCGGATACTCTGCCGGATATGGGCACCTCGGCGGGCAGTACGCTGTCGATCGCCCAGGAGCTGCAGATGGGTGACTACTACGTTCGCCAGCTGCGTGGCAGCGCACCGCTGATTAACGATCCCCTGTTGGTGCAGTACGTTAATGGCTTAGGGATGCGCCTTGTCGCCCACGCCAACTCGGTGCGCACGCCGTTCCACTTCTACTTAATCAATAACGACGAAATCAACGCCTTCGCCTTCTTTGGCGGAAACGTGGTGCTACACTCGGCCCTCTTCCGCTACGCCGATAACGAGAGCCAGCTTGCCTCGGTGATGGCGCACGAAATCTCCCACGTCACCCAGCGCCACCTTGCGCGGGCGATGGAGGATCAGAAAAACAGCGCGCCGCTGACCTGGGCGGGGGCGTTAGGCTCTATTCTGCTGGCGATGGCCAGCCCGCAGGCGGGGATGGCAGCCCTGACCGGTACCCTGGCGGGCACGCGTCAGGGGATGATCTCCTTTACCCAGCAGAACGAGCAGGAGGCGGACCGCATCGGCATTCAGGTGCTACAGCGCTCGGGGTTCGATCCGCAGGCGATGCCAACCTTCCTCGAAAAGCTGCTGGATCAGGCCCGCTACTCCTCACGGCCACCGGAGATCTTACTCACCCACCCGCTGCCGGAGAGCCGTCTCTCTGACACCCGCAACCGCGCCAACCAGATGCGGCCGGTGGTGGTTCAGTCATCAGAAGATTTTTACCTGGCGAAGGCACGTACGCTGGGGATGTATAACAGCGGGCGTAACCAGCTTACCAACGATCTGCTGGATGCCTGGGCCAGGGGCAACGTGCGCGAGCAGCGCGCCGCTCAGTATGGCCGGGCATTGCAGGCGATGGAGGGCGCTAACTACCCCACCGCCAGCCAGGCGTTGCAGCCGCTGCTGAGTGCAGAGCCGGGCAACAGCTGGTATCTCGATTTAGCGACCGATATCGATCTCGGGCAGAAGAAGTTTGATCAGGCGATTAATCGGCTGAAAAATGCCCCGAGGCTAAAAACCGACCCGGTGTTGCAGCTCAACCTGGCCAACGCCTATTTGCAGAGCGGCCAGGCAAGCGAGGCAGAGAAGATCCTCAACCGCTACACCTTTAACTATAAAGATGATACCAACGGCTGGGAGCTGCTGGCCCAGACCGAGGGGACGCTCGGCAACCGCGATCAGGAGCTGGCTGCCCGCGCCGAAGGCCTCGCGCTCAACGGTCAGCTGGATCAGGCCATTACCCTGCTGGGCAGCGCCAGCGCACAGGTGAAGCTGGGCAGCATGCAGCAGGCACGCTATGACGCCCGCATCGATCAGCTGCGGCAGATGCAGGAACGCTTTAAGCCCTATACCAAGATGTAATCAGGAGAATGTATGTCCGACGCGGTCACTATCTACCATAACCCTCGCTGCTCGAAGAGCCGTGAGACGCTGAGTCTGCTGAAATCCAACGGCGTCGAGCCGCAGGTAGTGCTCTATCTGGAGACGCCACCGGATGCGGCCACGCTACGCGACCTGGTGCAGATGCTCAATTTAAGCAGCGCCCGGGATCTGATGCGCCAGAAAGAGGAACTTTACCGCACGCTCAACCTGGCGGACAGCGGTCTTTCGGAAGAGGCGTTAATTCAGGCGATGGTAGAGAACCCGAAGCTTATTGAGCGCCCTGTCGTGGTGAAGCAAGGCCAGGCGCGTATTGGCCGGCCACCGGAACAGGTGTTAGAGCTTCTGTAGGCCGGATAAGCGTAGCGCCATCCGGCGATTTCAGAGCTTCAGGATCTCCTTCACAAACGGGATCGTCAGCTTACGCTGGGCGGTAATCGAGGCGCGGTCCAGCTGGTCCAGGGTCTCAAACAGGGTACGCATCTCGCGATCCAGCCTTTTTAGCAGAAAACGGCACACGTCCTCCGGCAGCTCGAAGCCACGCTGGCGGGCGCGCAGCTGCAACGCCAGCAGCTTATCCTCATCCGACAGCGGCTGAAGCCGGTAGATCTGCCCCCAGTCGAGGCGCGAGGCGAGATCCGCCAGGTGCAGATTGAGCTGGCGCGGCGGGCGATCGCCGGTGATCAGCAGGCGCGTGCGGCCTGATTCCAGAATGCGGTTGTAGAGATTGAAGATCGCCATCTCCCATGGCTCATCCCCGGCGATACACTCAATATTGTCGATGCAGACCAGCGAAAGCTGCTCCATACCGTCCAGCACCTCCGGCACGAACCAGGTACGCTTATCGAGTGGCACATAGCCGACGGCGTCGCCGCGTGCAGATAGCTCGGCACAGGCGGCATGCAGCAGATGGCTGCGCCCTGCACCTTCCCGCGACCAGAAGTAGATGTATCCGCTATGATCCTGACGCAGCACGTTTTGCACAGCCGCCAACAGAGAGGGGTTATCACCCGGCCAGAAACTGGCAAAGGTTTCATCGTCGGGAAGATAGAGTGGCAGAGAGAGCTGCGCCGGTGCGTTCAGAGATACCTCAACAGGGCTTACGTTAAACGCAGCGAGTTTAACACAAAACGATGCGCGGTTTGAACCGGGCGCGATGCCCGGTTCAATTTCCGGATTAGTGCTGGGTGACGTCGTCCTCTTTGGCGTCAATCACCTCTTCTTCCGGACGCAGGACGCTGATGAGTTTGAAGATCAGCGCCAGGCCGATGCCGACGATGGTCGCCAGCGCCATGCCCTTCAGCTCTGCTGCACCAATGTGCACCTTCGCCCCGCTGACGCCGATGATCAGGATCACCGAGGTGAGGATCAGGTTCTGCGCTTTGCTGTAGTCCACTTTGGACTCAATCAGCACGCGAATACCAGACGCGCCGATCACGCCGTAGAGCAGCAGCGACACGCCGCCCATGACCGGAACCGGAATGATCTGGATAGCCGCCGCCAGCTTGCCGACGCAGGAGAGCAGAATGGCAATGATCGCTGCCCCGCCGATCACCCAGGTGCTGTAGACGCGGGTAATCGCCATCACGCCGATGTTCTCGCCGTAGGTAGTGTTCGGCGTAGAGCCGAAGAAGCCGGAGATGATGGTAGAGAAGCCGTTGGCAAACATCGAGCGGTGCAGGCCCGGATCGCGGATCAGGTCGCGCTTGACGATATTGGCCGTGACCACCAGATGACCAACGTGCTCGGCGATGACTACCAGCGCGGCAGGCAGGATGGTAAAGATGGCGAACCACTCAAAGCGCGGGGTGTAGAAGGTGGGCAGAGCAAACCAGTGCGCCTGGGCAATCGGGGTGGTATCCACCACGCCCATCGCGAACGACAGCGCATAGCCCGCCAGCACGCCGATCAGGATCGGGATAATTGCCAGGAACCCACGGAACAGCACCGAGCCAAATACGGTGACCGCCAGCGTCACCAGAGAGATGATCACCGTTTTGCTGTCCGCTGCCTGCCCTTCCGCCGGCAGCAGGCCGGCCATGTTAGCCGCCACGCCCGCCAGCTCCAGGCCAATAACGGCCACGATCGCGCCCATCGCCGCTGGAGGGAACATCACGTCCAGCCAGCCGGTGCCCGCTTTCTTAACGATAAACGAGACCAGGCAGAACAGCACGCCGCACATAATAAAACCGCCGAGCGCAACCTCGTAACCGAGCGGCAGCAGAAGCAGCACCGGGGAGATAAACGCAAAGCTTGAACCCAGATAGGCAGGAATTTTACCTTTACAGATAAAGAGATAGAGCAGCGTACCGATGCCGTTAAACAGCAGTACGGTAGCCGGGTTAATGTGAAACAGGATTGGCACCAGCACGGTTGCGCCAAACATGGCGAACAGGTGCTGCAAACTAAGCGGGATTGTCTGTAAAAGCGGCGGTCTTTCACTCACCCCGATAGCACGGCGCGTCATAGTGTTTTCCTCTGAGTTGTGTTTTGTATAAGGCGAACTGCGTCTTTTATTCAAAAAAAAGCCGACTATCAAAGTCGGCTCTTTTTCATTTATTCAATTACTTGGTACCAAAAATCTTGTCGCCGGCATCGCCGAGACCAGGAATAATGTACCCGTGCTCGTTAAGGCCCTGATCGACCGATGCGGTATAGAGTTCGATATCCGGATGCGCCTTCTCCAGCGCGGCCACGCCTTCCGGAGCAGCAACCAGCACCAGCACCTTGATGCTGGTGCAGCCCGCTTTTTTCAGCAGGTCGATGGTGGCGATCATTGAGCCACCGGTTGCCAGCATCGGGTCAACCACCAGCGCCATACGCTCATCGATGTTCGATACCAGCTTCTGGAAGTAAGGTACCGGCTCCAGGGTTGTTTCGTCGCGGTAGACGCCGACCACGCTGATGCGTGCGCTCGGGACGTGCTCCAGCACCCCTTCCATCATGCCCAGACCGGCGCGCAGGATCGGCACCACGGTAATTTTTTTACCTTTGATCTGCTCTACTTCCACCGGGCCGTTCCAGCCCTCAATGGTCACCTTCTCGGTTTCCAGATCGGCGGTCGCTTCATAGGTCAGCAGGCTGCCTACTTCAGAGGCGAGTTCACGAAAGCGTTTGGTGCTGATGTCATGCTCACGCATCAGTCCCAGCTTGTGTTTGACGAGTGGGTGTTTCACTTCCACGATCTTCATACTCTTCTCCTTCCCCAGACAGTTGGCAGCCACAAAAAAAATCGCCGGATTATACCGCTTTTTTTCCGTTGCGCTATAGGTAGAGGGTTGATCCCGATCAATCAGATTGAAAATCAGTATATCGCAACGATCTCTGAGAGCCATGAATAATGGACTCGCAAACGTTTGCCTTGACTGTTAGAATTGCGCCGAATTTTATTTCTATCGCCATGTGGGGATCCAAGCAGTGACCGATAAAACCTCTCTCAGCTACAAAGATGCCGGTGTTGATATTGACGCAGGTAATGCACTGGTTGACCGAATCAAAGGCGTAGTGAAGAAAACCCGCCGCCCGGAAGTGATGGGTGGACTGGGTGGCTTCGGTGCGCTGTGCGCGCTGCCGCAAAAATATCGTGAGCCGGTGCTGGTTTCCGGTACTGACGGCGTGGGCACCAAGCTGCGCCTGGCGATGGACCTCAAGCGTCATGACGCTATCGGCATCGATCTGGTGGCCATGTGCGTGAACGATCTGGTGGTTCAGGGCGCTGAGCCGCTCTTCTTCCTCGACTACTACGCCACCGGCAAGCTGGACGTCGACACCGCTGCCAGCGTGATCGGCGGTATCGCGGAAGGGTGCCTGCAGTCCGGCTGTGCGCTGGTGGGCGGCGAAACCGCTGAGATGCCAGGCATGTACCATGGCGAAGACTATGACGTCGCGGGCTTCTGCGTGGGCGTGGTTGAGAAATCGGAAATCATTGACGGCTCCAAGGTCACCGACGGCGACGTGCTGATCGCCCTTGGCTCCAGCGGCCCGCACTCTAACGGCTACTCGCTGGTGCGCAAAATCGTTGAGGTGAGCGGCTGCGATCCAGAAACGACCCAGCTCGACGGTAAATCGCTGGCGGATCACCTCCTGGCCCCGACCCGCATCTACGTGAAAAACATTCTTGAGCTGATTGCCAATGTTGACGTGCATGCCATCGCGCACCTCACCGGCGGCGGCTTCTGGGAGAACATTCCGCGCGTGCTGCCGGACAACACCCAGGCCGTGATCGACGAATCCAGCTGGCAGTGGCCATCTGTCTTCAACTGGCTACAGCAGGCAGGCAACGTCAGCCAGCATGAGATGTACCGCACCTTTAACTGCGGCGTCGGCATGGTCATCGCCCTCTCTGCCCAGGATGCAGATAAAGCGATCGAACTGATGAATGCCAAAGGTGAAAAGGCATGGAAAATCGGTATGATTAAAGCCTCTGATTCCAGCGAGCGCGTGGTCATCGAATGAAAAACATAGTGGTGCTAATTTCCGGTAACGGAAGCAATTTGCAGGCAATTATTGACGCCTGCACGCAGAAGAGAATTAACGCCACTATCCGTGCGGTATTCAGTAACAAGGTCGACGCGTTCGGCCTGCAACGCGCGCGTGAGGCCGAGATTGCGGCCCACGCCATCACGGCTGACCAGTTTGCCAGCCGTGAAGCGTTTGACCGTGAGCTGATGATGGAGATCGACGCCTACGCCCCGGATCTGGTGGTGCTGGCGGGCTATATGCGCATTCTCAGCCCCGAGTTTGTCGCCCACTATCAGGGACGCCTGCTGAACATTCACCCCTCCCTGCTGCCGAAATACCCTGGCCTGCATACCCACCGTCAGGCGCTGGCCAACGGCGACGAAGAGCACGGCACCTCCGTGCATTTCGTGACCGACGAGCTGGACGGCGGGCCGGTGATCCTGCAAGCCAAAGTGCCGGTATTCCCCGGCGACAGCGAAGAGGACGTGACCGATCGCGTCCAGACCCAGGAGCATGCGATCTACCCGCTAGTGGTCAGCTGGTTTATTGATGGTCGTCTGGCGATGCGCGACGGTGCCGCGTGGCTCGATGGCGTCCAGCTCCCCCCGCAAGGACACGCTGCCGAGTAGACCCTCTATTGCCGGACAGCCTGCACCGTCCGGCAATAAACGCTGCATTATCAGATTACTGTCATACTTATCTGTCACAATTGGACAAGCTGTGGTAATTCTCACCATAATAAAGGCTGAGATGGATTTGCCACGTCCCGAGATTGAACCGGAGTGTGAGTTGTAATGGGTCAGGAAAAGCTATACATCGAAAAAGAATTAAGCTGGTTAGCGTTTAACGAACGCGTGCTTCAGGAAGCTGCCGACAAGAGTAACCCTCTTATTGAGCGAATGCGTTTCCTGGGCATCTACTCCAACAACCTTGATGAGTTCTACAAGGTGCGCTTTGCTGAGCTAAAGCGCCGGATCATCATCAGCGAAGAGCAAGGCTCCAACGCCCACTCCCGACACCTGCTCGGTAAGATCCAGACCCGCGTACTGAAAGCCGACCAGGAGTTCAACGGTCTGTACAACGACCTGCTGCTGGAGATGGCCCGCAACCAGATCTTCTTGATCAACGAACGCCAGCTCTCCGAGAACCAGCAAACCTGGCTGCGCCACTACTTCAAACACTATCTGCGCCAGCACATTACGCCGATCCTCATCAACCGCGAAACCGACCTGGTGCAGTTCCTGAAGGATGACTACACCTATCTGGCAGTAGAGATCATTCGTGGGGAGACCATTCGCTACGCGCTGCTGGAGATCCCGTCGGATAAGGTGCCGCGCTTCGTCAACCTGCCGCCGGAGACGCCGCGTCGCCGTAAGCCGATGATCCTGCTGGATAACATCCTGCGTTACTGCCTGGATGATATCTTCTACGGTTTCTTTGACTACGATGCGCTGAATGCCTACTCGATGAAGATGACCCGTGACGCCGAGTACGACCTGGTGCACGAGATGGAGTCGAGCCTGATGGAGCTGATGTCGTCCAGCCTCAAGCAACGCCTCACCGCTGAGCCGGTGCGCTTTGTCTACCAGCGCGATATGCCGGACGCGATGGTTGAGATGCTGCGCGAGAAGCTGACTATTTCGCGCTATGACTCTATCGTACCGGGCGGCCGCTACCACAACTTTAAAGACTTCATCAACTTCCCGAACGTAGGCAAAGCCAACCTGGTGAACAAGCCGCTGCCGCGCCTGCGCCATGTCTGGTTCGATAACTTCCGCAACGGCTTCGACGCCATTCGCGAGCGGGACGTACTGCTCTACTATCCGTACCACACCTTTGAGCACGTGCTGGAGCTATTGCGCCAGGCCTCGTTCGACCCTAACGTGCTGGCGATCAAGATCAACATCTACCGCGTGGCGAAAGATTCACGCATCATCGATGCGATGATCCACGCCGCGCACAACGGCAAGAAAGTGACCGTGGTGGTGGAACTCCAGGCGCGCTTCGATGAAGAGGCCAACATTCACTGGGCCAAGCGCCTGACGGAGGCCGGGGCGCACGTCATCTTCTCCGCGCCGGGGCTGAAAATTCACGCCAAGCTGTTCCTCATCTCACGTAAAGAGAACGATGAGGTGGTGCGCTACGCCCATATCGGTACCGGTAACTTTAACGAGAAAACGGCCCGCCTCTATACCGACTACTCCCTGCTCACCGCCGACGCACGCATCACTAATGAAGTGCGCCGGGTGTTTAACTTTATCGAGAACCCCTACCGGCCGGTACACTTCGAGTACCTGCTGGTGTCGCCACAAAACTCGCGCCGTCTGCTGTATGACATGATCGACCGTGAAATTGCTAATGCGCAAAACGGCCAGCCGTCAGGGATCACCCTGAAGCTCAACAACCTGGTGGACAAAGGTCTGGTGGACCGGCTCTATGCCGCATCCGGCTCCGGCGTGCCGGTTAACCTGCTGATACGTGGCATGTGTTCGCTCATCCCGGAGCTGGAAGGTTTGAGCGACAATATCCGGGTGATTAGCATCGTGGACCGCTATCTGGAGCACGATCGCATCTATATTTTCGAAAACGGCGGCGATAAGCAGGTTTACCTCTCGTCTGCCGACTGGATGACGCGTAATATTGATTACCGTATTGAGGTTGCGGCCCCGTTGCTCGATCCGCGCCTTAAGCAACGCGTGCTGGATATCATTGAGCTTCTGCTCAGCGACACCGTAAAAGCACGGTATATCGACAAGGAATTGAGTAATCGCTATGTGCAACGGGGCAACCGCCGCAAGGTTCGCGCGCAGCTGGCGATTTACGACTACATCAAATCACTCGAACAACCAGACTAATCTATGCCGATAAATGACAATACCCCACGGCCGCAGGAGTTTGCTGCGGTCGATCTCGGTTCGAACAGTTTCCACATGGTCATTGCCCGCGTGGTAGATGGTGCCATGCAGATCATTGGCCGCCTGAAGCAGCGCGTGCACCTGGCCGATGGCCTGGATGAGAACAGCGTTCTGAGCGAAGAGGCGATTGAGCGCGGGCTGAGCTGTCTGTCGCTGTTTGCCGAACGTCTGCAGGGATTCGACCCGGCTAACGTCTGCATTGTCGGGACGCACACCCTGCGCCAGGCCGCCAACGCCGCTGACTTCCTCAAGCGTGCAGAGCAGGTCATCCCCTACCCGATAGAGATCATCTCCGGCAACGAAGAGGCCCGGCTGATCTTTATGGGCGTTGAGCACACGCAGCCGGAAAAAGGCCGCAAGCTGGTGATTGATATCGGCGGTGGCTCTACGGAGCTGGTGATCGGTGAAGATTTCCAGCCTATCCTGGTTGAGAGCCGCCGTATGGGCTGCGTCAGCTTCGCGCAAACCTACTTCCCGGGCCGCACCATCAACCGGGAAAACTTCCACCGTGCACGCATGGCGGCGGTGCAGAAGCTGGAGAGCCTCACCTGGCAGTATCGCATTCAGGGCTGGAACGTGGCGCTGGGCGCGTCGGGCAGCATCAAGGCTGCCCATGAAGTGCTGCTGGCAATGGGCGAGAAAGATGGTTTCATCACTCCCGAGCGGCTGGATAAGCTGGTCGCCGAGGTGCTGAAGCACACCAGCTTTGACACCCTCAACCTGCCAGGGCTGTCCGACGATCGCAAAGCGGTCTTCGTGCCTGGCCTGGCAATTCTCTGCGGCGTATTTGACGCGCTGGCCATTCGCGAGCTGCGTCTCTCCGACGGTGCGCTGCGTGAAGGGGTGCTGTACGAGATGGAGGGTCGCTTCCGCCATCAGGATATCCGCAGCCGCACGGCGCAGAGCCTGGCCAACCAGTACAACATCGATCGGGAGCAGGCCCGTCGCGTCCTGGAGACGACGACCCATATGTACGCGCAGTGGGAGGCGCAGAATCCGAAGCTGGCTAATCCGCAGCTGGCTGCCCTGCTGAAGTGGGCGGCGATGCTGCACGAGGTCGGGCTGAACATCAACCACAGCGGAATGCACCGCCACTCGGCCTATATCCTGCAGAACAGCGATCTGCCAGGCTTTAACCAGGAGCAGCAGTCAATGATGGCTACCCTGGTGCGCTTCCACCGTAAAGGGATCAAGCTCGACGACCTGCCGCGCTTTACCCTGTTCAAGAAAAAGCAGTTTCTGCCGCTGATCCAGCTCCTGCGCCTCGGCGTGCTGCTGAACAATCAGCGCCAGGCGACCACTACCCCGCCGACCCTGCGTCTGACCACCGACGATAACCACTGGACCCTCAGCTTCCCCCGCGACTGGTTCACCCAAAACGCGCTGGTGCTGCTGGACCTGGAGAAGGAGCAGGATTACTGGGGCGCGGTCACCGGCTGGCTGCTGAAGATTGAAGAGGAGCACTCCTCGGGCGTCGCGGCCTGATCCGCTCCGCCCTGCCCCTCTGACGCTCAGGCACGCTTTGGCAGTGCCTGGGCATCACCCGCCAGCGCCTCAAGCGGCGCGGGTTTGCCAATCAGGAACCCTTGCAGATAGTCGATCCCCAGCGAAACGGCAGCGCTGCGCACCTCCTCGCTTTCGACATACTCCGCTACCACCTGCATCTTTTTCATCCGCGCCAGGTGACAGATAGAGGCCACGATCTGATAGTCGAGGCTGTTTGAAGTCAGGTTGCGGATAAAGCTGCCGTCGATCTTCAGGATGTCAGCGTTAACATTTTTCAGCCGCGCATAGCTGGCATAGCCGGTACCAAAATCGTCGATGGCCACCCGGCACCCCATCTGCTGGAGCTGGCCCAGGGTCTGTTTCGCCTGGTTAATATTGGTCAGCGAATTGCTCTCGGTCACCTCAAAAATAAGCTGCCAGGCCTCGATGTCGTAGCGCTCAAGCAGCTTTGCGACCTCCCGGGCGAAGTTGCTCCGGCAGACGGAGGTCGGCGACAGGTTAATGGAAAAACGTGCCCCAGGCTCTGTTTCGCGATAGTGCGCCATAAAGCGCAGAGTATGCTCGATAACCCACAGGTCGATACGCGATGCGAGACCAAACTCATGGGCCACCGGCAGGAACGCATCCGGGCCGATAAGCTCGCCGTCGTCGTTGGGCATCCGCAACAAGATCTCGTGGTAATCGTCGCCGCGTACGCCAGCGATCGGCTGGGCCATCAGGCGGAACCGATCCTCTTCCAGCGCCTGTTGCAGGCGGTTCATCATCTCCACCTTACCTTTCAGGCTGCGTTGCAGATTTACCGACCCGCGATGCTGGAGGCTCTCCGGGCTGTGGGTCTCAAGAGAGAGATCCGCCGCGGTGCTCAGCTCCCCAAGCAGTAGATAGAGATGCGCCACCGGCGAGCGCACGTAGCAGTAGCTCATCCCCACCTGCGGCTGGAGCGGCATGCCATCCCAGGCAAAGCGAAACTGTTTGATCAGCGTATCCAGCTCGGCGATGCGCTGCGCATGGGATTCGGTATTCAACCGGATCACTATGTCATACCCCGACAGATGGTAGACGCACTCATTATGATGCAGGCTCTGCTTCAACCACTCCGACAGCATCTGCTTGTACTGAATACGCAGCATCACGCCGTAGTGCCGTCCCAGCAGCTCCAGATCGGGGATGCGTAAAAAGCAGAGCACCGACCAGGGGGCATCCGCCAGCGCGCGGTTAAGCGCCCGCAGGTTGGGCATATTGAGCACCGGATCGAGCCATGCCAGGCGGCTAGCCCGCTCGTGCATCACCCGCTGGCGCGTTGCCAGCATCGACATCCAGGTGATGATAAACGAGAACACCAGGTAGCTGGCTGTAAGGATCGTCAATTGGATATCGTAGCGCGGCGAAACGGGCGTATAGCGGTAGAAATAGTGAATGCTTACCATCAGGAACGGTGTCCAGACGATAGACATAAAGCGGTAGCCATAGCGCATCGATCCCCACAGCATCACCGGTAACAGGAGCGCCAGCGTATAGTTGGTGCTAAAGAGGCTGGGACTTTCATCCCACGGCGAGAGCATCAGCATCATCAGCAGCGCGATGACGGCAAACCAGGCGGCTACCTCCAGTCGGGACACTTTTGGGTCAAAATCCTGACGCAGGCGGGAGAGGTATCCCTTCAGGTGGCGTGGATGGTGGATCACCCTGATCAGCAGATAGCAGAACGGCGTGCCGGTCAGGCCGCTGACCAGCAGCGCCTGATAGTTGATCAGCGTGCGCAGGCTGAACGGGTTCACCCCGGTCAGAGCCTGATAGTCTTCATACAGGCCAAACCAGGTGATGGTATGAAAGATCAGCAGAAACAGGGAGGCCGGGCAGAAGACCTGCCAGAACATGCGCTGTGCGGTGAGCTGCGCATCGCCGTAGGAGACGTTGTGCCGCCGGGTGACGAAGACGCGATAGCCGCCCCAGCTCACCACGACAGGCACTACAAAATGGAGGATTTTGGTCAAGGTCTCCGGGGCGCTGGTCTCGGGATAGTAGTGCCATGCCAGGGAGAGAACAATGCCGGGCAGCGCCGCCCAGCCATAGAAGAGCATCAGGCTCAGAAAGAGCGACAGCGGCAGATAGTAGAGCACCACGCTGCCATCAACGACCCAGGTAAAGGTATTAACCATGCGGGCCAGGGGCAGCAGCAGGAAAGGCAAGACGAGCGGCAGCGCCCACCATTTAGCTTTATAGAGAGTATAAATTTTCGTGTAGCTCATCGATGTTCAGTGTAAAACCCAGCGTCCTGAGGGGCGTATCAGGCAGGGTTCCAGGCTAACCATGAAGATTATAGAGTCGGTCAGACTGTGACATTTGTGAAGAGTTTAGTGCCGCAAAAACGACTGCGATTGACCAGGATCAAGCAACCGTATGCCTTTCAAAACATCGCACTCTCTTACCAGCGCAATTTTTTGAGAAAATTCATGCGCTTTATCATTATTTCATTATTATGGCTTTAGTAAATGCTTTCTTTGACGAAATTTTACATAACGGCCGATTGATCTGCGCTTCGCTCTGTGCATTAATACACCAATCGCCCGCCTGTCGGGTTAACCCTTAGGAACCTCTTGTGAGTCAGTCACACAGTATGCGAAAACGACAGCGATTTGACAGTCGCATGACCCGTATCGTATTGCTTATCAGCTTTATCTTCTTCTTTGGACGCTTCGTCTACTCCTCTATCGGTGCCTGGTATCATCATCAGGACAAAGCCCAGTCACAGCAGATTAGCCAGCCTATCGATACGACAGCGTCACAACGCTGACGGGGTTTGAACGCATATCGTGGTGAAGTGAGTTCCAGAAGGGATGAAGGTTCCAGTTGCTGGGGAATGCGGGTGCGCGTTGGTGCTGTGAGATAGGTTGCGAACAGCATATGCAGCTCGGTAGGGCTGCGATTGGGGCCTGCATGAATTATGCAAATTTGCCAAGTGCACCTTTAATGGGCATTCTACGATTCCGCTGCTGAAGCGGACTTATTATTGCAAAGGCTGGAGATCTGCAAAGTGCAAGCAACAAGTCTAGCATTAGAGAGAAATGCGTCCTAACAAGAAAGTTTAGATTTTTTAATACACAATAAAGCCATATCACATTTCAAAAAAGATAAAATTATTTGATATCAATAACTTAAAATATTTCAATAGGAAAAAATACTATTTTTTTGTGCAAAGTATGGAAATTTATTTATGATAATGTCAGTATTAAAAAATCAAAAATGAATGGGGTTTTTCCGTGGCTGAAACTAAGAATATTGATGCTGTTGCTGGATTAATTTCTAGTAAAATTTTTAGGGAATTAAAATGGGAGATGAACAAACATACGGATCTTAATTGGCCGTGCTGTATAGACTCACATCTCAAACATAACCAAACAGAAAAAACGCACCCTACGGATGTGGTTTTCTTTTATAAAGATCCATATAGTGACATATATCAATACATTCAAACAGATCTTAAGTCTTACTCCAAAAAAACAATAACAGATGCTCAATATGGTAAACTACAATCTACGATAAAGAGCTTAGCCCAACAGGTAGATTGTAGTGTTAGAAATCCTGAGTGGAAAAAAATATTCCTAAATGAGATAACTGAAAAATTTCAAGTTCATGGTATGCTTTTTATATATAATCATGACAATGAATATGATAAAGAATTACTTGATAAAATTTCAAACATTCTTAACTCAGATCTTAAATTCCCAAGTGATTCGTATCTTCTTATTCTAGATCCAATAACTATCAGATTTCTGTTAAGTATGGCTGAAGATATAGCTAAACGAAGAAATTATGAAGATTATTATGGACAGTTGACCGAAACTCTATGGGAGAAAATACCTGCGTGGGATAATTGTGGTTTCTTTTATCCTGACAAACATAATAAATTCGCTTCCAAAGACAGATTATTACCAGCAAGTTTAGAGATGATTACATCAGGAATGATCCTCTTTCATTACAGTCATGACTTTCTATATGACCAAAATGGTAATAAAGTCACAAAAAAAATATTAAATATATACTGGAAAGAAAATATAATTAAAGAGGAACAGTTTGTTTTTTTGATTGAGTATATATTTAACTATCAATTATTAAACCAATTTGATAAGATTTTTATAGTAACCCCTTTTAGTTCATCTTCTTCTATTTTTTTGAGAGATGCTATTACGACTTATTCCAATCTTTACTCATTCACCCTAGACAAATTGAATAGACTAAGAGATCAATTACATAACATATCAATTGATACCACAACCTCCAGTATATTTCCATTTAGAGTTATTAGCAAAGATATAAATAAAATTTGTGATTTCTCTGGAGAAACGAAATGAATAAATACCAAGCGACAATATTCTCTACTGATAGCGATATATATACTGCCCTACAGTCAAACAAAATTAAGCTGTCAGATAACTCCATCCGAGAAATTGCTTTTAATCGAGGGGTTCTGTTCTCATCAAATCTTGAAAGAGATATATTGATTGAAAAAATGTCTGAGCTTCCATTCTCTTATGCTCATGTAGTATCTATACAGGATCGATTAGCCACAAATACGAACCATGAAATTTATTCTATTTTACGTATTTATGAAGGCTTTGATGTTAATAACCTTTATGATATTGTAGAACACATTAAATCGGAAAGAAAAGATAGGCATAGAGAGGAGAGTATCACTCATAGTGGAGGCTTGGGCACATATACAATTGAAGTAATCTATACAGAATACGATTTTAGGCGAGGAAAATTTCAGCAAAAAAAACTAAATGGCGGAAAAATAAGCTTCATAAAATCTAAGAACTTCACATCGGTAAGATTTACTCACACAAAAAAAATTGCAAATATTTTAGGTGATATACTTAATTATTATAAAGTTAAGGTCCTGGATACAATTAACATACAGCATATCGATCTAGCACATATTTCAGATCAAACACTAAGAAATATGTTCGCCAAACATCTTTATGATTTTGACAATAGGTTTACAAATGATGGTTTTAACTACTTTGGTCTTGAGAAAGTTAGACTAAGCAGGATTAAAACTATTTTTGACGATGAAGCAGATGATTTAAATAGTGACCCTGCAGATTTCAGCACAGATACTGAAAGTGAAGAAGATGAAAACTCTCAGGGCATGATCAGCAAAAAAGAGGAAAATAAAAAGGATGAGCACAACAGAGTATTTAAACTAAATAATGCATCTTATGATGGACATTCTTTAGTTGATGCCAAGCAGATAGAAGAGTTGTGTAATGAGGGATTCTACAGAAGCTTCATAAGATGGAAATCCCGAGTCACTTTATTGACAAACAATCCAATTGTAACTTTTGAAATAGGATTTGAGGACAAGCATTTTTGTCGAGAGGTTAAAATAAGAATACTTTATAAGCAACACTCATATTCAGGAGATGATAAAGAAAAGATTGAACCTCATGAATTTGATTTGATTATAAAATCCTTAGAAGATAGAATATTTAATGCAAATGATTTAATTATTGAAGAATTGGCGAGAGTTACATCAGCACCAATCAAAATTATAAATAAAGAACCGGAGGCTGAAGAATGATAAAAGTCAAGGTCTTTCACACTGATGAATGCTTGCTAAGAGAATTAGCTCTTAGTAAAATTAACTCAAAAGGATTTAATGATGATGATGGGTTCGGGTTTATAATCCAAGATGATCATTACGATTATTGCAAAGTTCAATATATTGAAAAAAACACAATAGAAAGACAAATTGAAACACCACAAGGTGAATTAAGCTTAATCCAAGAAGTAACTTATTATAAATTTATTTTTATTCTTAGATATAACTCTAATAACTCGATAATATTCTTAACTCCTCCAAGAAATATAAAATACGCTTCGGACATTGTACGTAACCTTATTCCCGAAGGCTGTCATGTCAGCCAGTTAAAGTTAGATTTGAAAAATATAATTGAGAACATCAAACACATACACAAAGGCAAGCTCAAAAGCGCCACACTAAGTAATATTTTCTATGACACCCAAACTCAGGCTAAAACCAAAATAAACTCAACAGGTGATTTATATGATTTTTACTGTGAAAACTTCATGAATACAATTGCAAAAGTTGATAGTGCTATTTTTGATATTAATGGTAAGCTTTATGAGTTGACGGAGTCAGGTCGTATTAATTTCCAGAGCGATGATATTGAATCTTTATTCGACCTTGTCTGAAAAGTTTCCTGAAGGATTAGGTTGTTTGGATGTTTGAATTTTAGAAAGAAGTCTGAAGCATGCTTCGCTTTAGGCTTTTTTTCTTTTAATCAATGAATATTTGACTGCATAATAACCTTTATTCAGAGTGAAGAAGATAGATATTAAGTTGATTTTCTTACTTATTTTCATACACTATTTGCCAATCAAGGTAAGAACTTGCTGCTCTGGCATTTTTCTGGTTGGAAGCTATCTTAGGGCTATATGTGATAAGTATTCGTTGCAATGTTCAGCCCAACTAAAGGGTTGCCATTATCGTTTATCTGTCCAAAGTTAATACTAAAAAAGATGTCAAAGAGTAACCACAGATATAATGAGCGAGGCAGAGACATTAACACAGACTCTACACTAATTTGATTTCAGTGCAGCATTAAAATTGTCTGTCATCATTATTCAGCGAAGCATTGCTTTTTGACCTGAAACAAACAAAAAAATTACATTTATAAATAAAAAATCCGCTGTTTGCATAACCTGACCTTGAAATTTTCATTACTATAGTCTCCGAATAAGTGTGAAAACATGGTAAACCAATACGCAAAACATAAAAAACCCTCTGTAAAAACAGAGGGTTAATCTCTTCAAAGAGATCCGAATAACTACAACCTAGCTATTCATCATTCCCACTCAATTATTAACCATAAGATAAAACCAATACAAATCAGTTGATTGAGTGTGATTTAAATCCAAATACCATTGAAAATACCAGAACGGCGAAAAAAATTTTGTTCCTGAGTTAGAGCCAAGGAGCGACATAGCCCAAGCCTCCACAGTTTGAAGCTAGAGGTTACGCCAGTATGCAACTCCCTTTATGGCGAAACACATTAGCATAATGCTGGACTGCGAGGGGCAGCGGGAGCCAGTGATGAAGCTGAATTGGCGCGATACAGCACGTTTGAAGCGAGTAATAATCCACACCCATCAATGCCACAATGCTCGTAAGTCTGCGTCAAAAATCAAATGACATCTATACGCAAATGAAGCAAAATCTAACGACAACAAAGCCCAAAATGTGCTATGGCAAGCATTGAGTATGTCATTCGTACTCGGATTGATGAGCATTTAAAGAGGAAGCCGCAAACGTATTGGTATTAATGGGCATATCTGCCCCGGGTGCCATTCTCATGCAATTCATACTAATTGCGGCCGACAAATTTTTTCCCCTTGATATCAATCGTGTGCACCTTTACCGCAGCTTCAGGAAGCCATGAGCGACAGCCTGAAGAATTTCAAAAACATAGGGTCAGAGCCTAGCGTATGGATCGCATACAACAACTCAACTACGAAAAGGATTTCCGCATTGCCTTCTTAGAATCTAAGGGGGACGGTTTTCAACGTTTATTTGAGAAGCTGATGTCGAAGGCACATCCCAACGACTTCATGGCATGCCGGCCTTGGGGCAATGTTGGGGACCGGAAAAACGACGGATATCTGTCTTCCGCTCGAATACTGTTCCAGAGCTATGCCCCTAATGATTTAAGCGCTGTTGAGGCCATCAAGAAGATCAACGAAGACTTCGAAGGGGCCAAGGAGTACTGGGAAGATTATTTCAATGAATGGACCTTCGTCCATAACGCACCGGATGGGCGGCTAGGTCCGCACATTATTGAAGCTTTAGCCAAACTAGCTCAGGACAACCCGCTGATTAAGATAGGACATTGTGGGTACGAGGAAATGCTAGCGAAGTTCCGTCAACTAAAACTTCAGGATCTCGAATCTTGGTTTGGCCCTTCGTTAACAATGGAAGCAAATATAAATCTGGGCTTCGGCGACTTAGCTGCAGTGCTCACTCACATTAGCATCACCCCCATCCCTACTGCGAGCGATGTGAAAGATGTTTCGCGCGGAAAGATCGAAGCAAACCTTCTATCTCAAGCTGTTGCAGACTTCCTGAAGATAGGTATGCAGAAGTCTCCTCTCGTTGCGCAGTTCTTTAATAGCTGGAAGAATCCTTCCTACGGCGAGCAGATCGCACAGGCTTTCAAGAGCAAATATGAGGGGCTGCGGGATGGAACTCCTCAACTTCATCCAGATGAAATATTCGGCCGCTTAGAAGCATGGGCTGGGGGTACTATGAATACCACGCCTGCTCACAAGGCGGCCGTGTTAGCCGTAATGGCTTATTTGTTCGACAAATGCGAAATTTTTGAAGATGCTCAAACTGTGGGGACTGTATGATCCTGCCATCTAAACATCTGCCTCAGGAGCGTGCTCTTCTGACTGTCGGTGCGCGTGTTTTGACGTTCCTCGCTCGTCCAAAAACTGTCTCCGCACTTTGGGATGAATTGAACAGACACGATACAGGCTTAACCGTAACGCCTCGGCGAATCACCTACGACTGGTTTTTGCTCTCCCTCGACCTTCTATATACACTTGGAACCATCGAACTAGAAAGCGGCCTTGTGGCCAGGAGAAGAGCGTGATTCATCACATTTTCAGCACGCTACCTAGCTTCAAAAATCTTGGAGATCTGAAGCCCGGCCTGAATGTGCTGCTCGCTCAAAAAACTGAGGGAGCATCCACCAAGCAAACACGAAATCGTGCCGGCAAAACCAGTTTTGTGGAGTTGGTACATTTTCTGCTCGGTGCCGATGCCGGTCCAGAGTCGATTTTCCGCACCCCGGAGCTGGCCGAACACACCTTCGGCATGGACTTCGATCTGAATTCGGAACGAACGGTCGTCGAGCGCAGTGGTGGTTCCAAAGCCAAAATTTTCGTTACAGCTCCGCCTGCCGCGAAGGTCAAGTTCTCGGCCACCGAGTGGTGTACGTTCCTCGGCGAACAAATGTTTGGCCTGAGCAGCCTTGAAGCTGCAGGCAGCAAGCCGCCTTCATTCCGGTCGCTGTTTGCCTACTTTGTACGCCGACAGGCGAGCGGCGCCTTCATGACGCCAGAAAAACAGGCTACGATGCAGGGAACTGGCGACATGCAGATGGCGCTAATGTTCCTACTCGGACTGGACTGGCAGATTGCCCGAGATTGGCAAGCTGTACGCGATCGGGAAAAGACTCTCGAAGAGCTGAAGAAAGCGGCTGGCAACGGTGCCTTCGGTTCAATCATCGGCAAAGTCGCAGACTTGCGCACAGAGCTAACCATTCAGGAGGCCCGTCTCAAGAAGCTTCATGCGGAAGTTGAGACTTTCCAGGTGTTGCCGGAATACCGGGAGCTGGAAGTCGAGAGCGCAACGCTCACCCGCGAGCTCAACGACTTGGCCAACGCCAACACCATCGACTTCTCGGCTATTCGTGATCTGGAAAACGCCCTCGCCTCCGAGATTCCTCCGGACCATGAAGACCTTCAGGCTGTCTATCAAGAGGCAGGTATCGTGCTTCCCGGCTTGGTTAAACGCCGCTATGAAGACGTGAAGAGCTTTCACGACTCAGTGGTGCGCAATCGCAAGGACTATCTGTCCAGCGAACTCGAAGCTGCCAAGCTGCGTATCGAGCTTCGTGACAGTAAGAAAGCACAGCTCGACCAACGTCGTGGCGAAATCCTTGGAATTCTCAAGAGCCATGGTGCTCTCGAACAGTTTCTCAAGTTGCAAGGAGAAATGGGCCGGCTGGAATCCGAAGTGGAATCGTTGAGGCAACGTTTCGAAGCTGCAGAACAGCTCGAAGGTACCAAGAACGAGCTGGACATAGAGCGCAATCGCCTCACTATTCGACTGCGACGTGACTTTGCTGAGCAGAAAGACCGATTGGCCGAAGCCATCGTCGCCTTTGAGGAAACTTCGCAACGCTTGTATGAATCGGCCGGCAGTATGACGGTCGATGAAACCTCCAACGGACCAATTTTCAAATTTCCGATGCAAGGTGAGCGCAGCAAAGGCATCAAGAATATGCAGATATTCTGCTTCGACATGATGCTTATGCGCTTGTGCGCCAAACGGCAGATGGGACCGGGATTTCTGATCCATGATAGCCATCTGTTTGATGGCGTTGACGGACGTCAAGTCATTAGCGCTTTGCGTCTTGGCTCAGAGATCGCCCAAGAGCTTGGCTTTCAATACATCGTGACGATGAATGAGGACGACGCTTTCAAGGAAACCATCGGTGGCTTCGACCTTAATGACCATGTGCTTCCAACACGTTTGACCGATGCTACGGAGGACGGTGGGCTGTTTGGTATCAGATTTGGATAACTATCGGACTGGTGGTGGTTGAATTCTGAGTATGCGCTTGAATAGTGGGAGTTTCGGAGCTATCGGGAAGCACACATAAAAGGCCGCACTACCTCTCTGAAATATGCGAGAAGCAAAAAGGATGATAGGACAAAGAACCCGCTATTCGTTAGCGCAATTCATGGAACTGCAAGAGCCCATAAATTCAATCGTGCTTTTGGGCAAGTACGGGGTGCAACACTTATCCTTGCCCCACGGACAACTGTTATACGGTTTACTGAACACGCTACGTGATCTCGATGACCGCACGCTCATGCTGGCGCTGGCCGAGGTCGTTGCGACAACAGGCGATCTGCGGGCTAGGGTCAATCCTAAGTATCGTTTCGATGAGCGATTGCACGACCTGACGCAGTGCCTACTGCTAGACGGCTACATCATCAAGGACAAGAAGCTGGTTCAAACTGATCCATCGATTACCGATGCGGCGCCCTTAGAGGATGACTTGATCGACGCCTTGCAGAAGTCGGGGGCTCCCCGTGCGCAGGAAATCATCGCCAAGATCAATGACTCGGCTGGCGCGTTCCGGTCGACACCACCCGACTACAACGCTTCGCTCGTGAATGCCCGCGTGGCGCTGGAGACGCTGGCCGGTGACGTGGCTGCCCATAACGCCTCGCAGCAGCCGACACCAGCCACCTACAACCCATCAAAGTGGGGCGAAGTGCTTGCGTTCCTGCGAAGCAGCGGCGAGATCACGGTCGAGGAGGAAAAAGGGCTGGCTGGCGTGTTCGGTTTTCTAAGTCCGGGCGCTCACCGCCCGATGGGCATCCCAGAAGATCAGATGACGCGGCTCGGCCGCTCATTCGCGCTCAACATGTGCTGGTTCTTGCTCAAGAACCATCTCCTGCGAATCCAACAGCCTTGAATGTACCGGCTCAGTTGAGTAAGGAACGACAACATGCCGTTTGAGATCATACCTTGGGAAGCGATTGTCTAAAACTGCGGATGCACAATTCTCCTCGGAAACGGTGCCAGCATTTCCATCAATACGAGTTTTTCGTATTCCTCACTGCTTCAGCATGCCACTGAGCAGAACTTGCTTCCCGACAACGCTCAGCAGTTATTCAATTTCTTTCAGACCAGCGACTTCGAACTGGATCTTCGGATCGTCTGGCAGGCATCGAACGTCAACCGTTCGCTACGAATAAAGGCGTGATTGTAATTTGCGAACCTAGTTTTGATCCCGACGGCTGGTTAAAAACATATCAGGTAAACGCCCGACTGAATGAAGGCCGGGTAGGAAATTTTGTTAATGCCTTACCGGGCAGGGTCTTTTCGTTTAAACATGCCACTACAAAGAACATGCAAAACATAGGCATCCCTGCGGTCAGAAATGCCCTTAGTAAGGCTGGAATAGCGGTATTTCCTGAACACAAAAAACGCATCATTAACTAAATCAGGCAGACTAACAGTATTGATTGAGTAGACTCTGTCAACCTTTGTCCTCAACCAGAGGCCCATCATAAGCAGCTGTTACATCGAGAATAAGCTGCATCAATTCCCCGGGTTTAGCTCTGCCTTTAATGTCCTTCATAATCTGACTATGAACGTAATGACGAGAAGGAGTAATCTCATTCAATATATTCTCTATACCCTTGGCATTTGCCGTCTTTAAGTGTTCTCTAATAACCGCCTCGATATCCTTGCGCGCCATTTCAATTTCATCAGGATGAAAATCAAAAACTTTCCCATCAATTATTTCATCAATAACAGACGCATGCCATACAATCCCAACCTGCGGGTCCGCCTTCTCAGTAACACCGACTCTGCCAACATAAATCCCAGCATGAATAGCAGCAATGCGACCAACGTTAATGTGGTGACCAAGAATACTCACATCCCCTGCATTATTATAATAAAATACTGAAGCACCGGACATACCACTGCTTGAAGCACTGTCGATAAGAAACTTTCTCGCGTTTTGCCATTGGAATGCTGGATTCGTAGCTATTGTAGCTCTTTTCCAGACCGGGTTATAAAATTGATCTGTTATATTGTGAGGATAGCCCGGAATGAACACCTCATCAGTAACATTAGCCGAATTCATCCATCGTTTTGCCAGAACATCATCAACGAGATACTGCTGGATTGCATGAATTGTTAAATTATCCTCTTCGTCAAAAAGTGAATATTCAAACTCCATCTTCTCATAGCCAGAATACCCTACAGAGGTATGCAAGCCGTTTACGTCAAAAGGTATTGCGACTACGTCCACTCTTGGCCAGTTATCTGGATGAATATGGTAAAGCGCTTTAGTATCATCGTATAAAGGCAACCTGATATTCCTAACTGTTACCTGACCGAATATGTGATATTTGAAAGACACTAGAATATTATTCGGAACCGCATTATTCTTTTGGTCAAGACATTCCATGGAATCAGTATGGCGACCCGATACATTATGCCATGCTGTTACAACATAGTATTGACCAGCTCTTTTATAGAATACGCCACTCCCTGTTGATAATGTTTGTTCGTTAAAACGCATTGTTAAATGAACTATTGCCGAACTTAAATCAGACATACAACATATCTCCAGAAGATATCGCCAAAAAGTGATGAATAAAAAATTTTCAAACCAATCTCATTATATGCATTTACTTAGAATTATCAACCTGCTAAATATAATGTGGAAAAGTCATGAACATCAGGAGGTAATATGACATTAGTTGTTGCAGGTTTCGAGAAAGATGGAAGTATTGTTTTTTGTGGAGACTCTCTCATAACCACTAAATCTCGAGGAATGTCAGTAAAATTGACATCAAGCTTTAGAAAAATAATGCCGCTTGAAATTATTGTACGAGTTCCTGATTTTGATACTAGTGGGAAAATCGTTCGCTATTTTGAAACAGAGTCCTGGCATCGTTGTATGATTGCTTTTGCCGGAAGCACTTTAGTATCTCAACATATAATTAATTCTATACAGGGCCACTTAAGACAAATAAAATATACTTATGATAAAGGGGAGTATGACTATCACTCAGGCACTCAAAAAGGGGCTGGTTACAAGCTAATCATGGGATGTGAAGATAATAAGGAAGTTGAAAACACGCTCTGGGATGATGATGTATTTATCGATTGCAGAGAGGCAGCCAATAAACTGTTAAGCAGTGAATTTCTTGTTAGCTTAGTTAAACATTGCATTGAGAAAATAATAACTGAGTTTTACCTTAATACTGATGAAAAATTTGAGAAGGAATGGTTTGCAAGTGATTTCATAGTAGCCTTATCTTGTTATAAAACTGGTAAAAACCATCTCTTTACATTCAAAATGGAATTTGATGATAACTTTGTCAAGCTTGTAACAAGGGAAATTGGCGCAAATGAATTAGCCATTATCGGTATAACACGGTATAACAATGAAATACATCATACCTATCAGGTTAATCAATCATCATTAAGCACCGAAAGTATATTATTTAAAGAAGTCGTAAAAGCTGTTGAGGATAATGAGAGCGCTGATTTGAGGGAAATTGGCAAACCTATTGTTTTTAAAAAGTTTGATAAGCATCGTGAATTACGCGATAAGCAAAAAGAGTACAGAGGGTAAAATATTTCCACAAGATTCACTCAGAAATTTAGAGTTGATATAGTTCTATCCCGGCAATAAAGATTTTCATTATCTCTATTGCCACCTTAAAACTTCATCGCTGTGGCCTATCCCATTGCATGTAATTTCCCAAAAACTTATCACCTAGTACGCTTTTGTCATAACTGATGCCTTAGAATAAAATGAGGATAGAAGAGAAAAACTGGAATAGTAGCTTATTCCGGACAGCGCAGCGGAACGCCCATCAGGGTGAAAATGGAATCAATGAAGACCTGAGCAGCCCGCAGGGTCAGCCGAAATACGCGTGTCCTCTATTTAAGTGGTTCCCCCGGTTCGACACGTACCTTTCCAGCACTCTCACCACCCGCTGCGCTGGGATATCTCGGCATATGAGTTACTATTTTTACCGTCGTTTCTTCCGATCTTGCAACTTCTGCAGATTGCTCCAAAAATCCTCATCAGTCCCAAATATGTCAGCAAGAACGCGGGCTTCAACATCGCTAAGACGACGCATACCGCACATAATATCTTTGACATCCTGCCGAGAAATCCCCATAGCCCCCTTAAGCATCATGAGACATACTCAGCGGTTTTAATAATTCCTCGGTCAGTATTTCTCCCACTGTCAGAGGCCACCGGTATCTGCTTTTGTGTAGTAGGCAAGAATCTCAGCACGCCCCTGCTCATACGTCAGCTCACCTGAAATAATACGTGCCTTGATAGATTCATATAGCGGCGTACCACTGGGGTCCTTTCCTTCGAGTCTAAGGGAAGCCTCTGCTTTACGAAAGCCCTCAATGAGTAACCGTGACTCGGGAGTTCTGGACATGATTTTTCCTTTGAGTTGCAGGAGTAGAGTTTGCTCAGTGAAAGCGTCAGTTCGCGTTTTCCCGTAAACTGACGTGCTTAATTCAAGATTTATTATTGCCGGATAAGCTATCTCCGGCAAAATCATCATGTTCGCGGTTATCCCGACGAGTAGCTGTTTGTTTACGTATCTGAGTCGCCAACTCTTCTCCAATAGTCTGATGAGCACCAGAAGAATTGCTGTTTTGCTTCATTGTTTGGTACTCAGCAGCTCCATTAACCATACTGCTTCCCATATGTCTTGCCATGCGTCCAGCACGCGAGAACGATGCAGCAAAACCTTCGCTTCCTCCACTGGAGCTACCTTTACGAGATGACTGGTCTCCCGACGTGTTTACAGAACCAGTATCTTCACCACCGCCAAATCCTCCACCTGAACCACCGGCAGATCCAGATTCTTCGGCCATTGCCGTTTGTGCAGATTCGAAAGCGGCTTTTAATGCAGAAACCCCACCACTGACTTGAGCTGTAGTGCTCATTGCCATCGTTCCAGCACCACTAATCGCAGTAGCAGCAGCGCCCGTAATCATACCGGCCCCAAACCCACCAATCCCCTGTAAGGATGCTCCTCCAACAATGCCAGATAACAACAACGGCAATTTATTAGTCAATACTAAAAGAATAATTGAAGCCAGAAGTAAAACAATAAGACTATTAAGATCAGGAATATCATTTCCAATAATAGAAAAGTATTGATCTATAAATGATTGTCCAATACCAATGATTATTGTCATCGTGAATAATTGAATACCAATCGATAAAACAGTCCGTAGGTAATTTATTGCTATATCGGAGGTCCACTTCGAGCCACCAAACCCAAGCAATATAACTCCCGCATAACACAATACCCATGCAGAAACTAAAATGATTAGCATATTTATCGCTATGAGGGCCATTACTATCAAAACAATTATCGCTACTGTTATCATAATGGTGGATATCATTGGCGACCAAATTGATGCGGCTGAACTGACCTTGGACAGTATCACAAATGCCATATCAACTATGCTTGAGGGTGATATACCAGTACCTATTCCCAGAGCGTTTGCTGCAAGTTGTCTCATTGAATTAATTATTGATTGAGATATAGCTGGGCCGTTGATTAAAAGATAATAGAAAAAACCAATAACAGCAAAAAAACGAACCATTTCTGCAAGTACCCCAGTCAGCCCCTCCCCTTGCAGCGCCATCATGCTAAATGTCCAAACCATACTTATTAATACCAGCCCCCAAAAGAGCCAATTCGCATAATCGCCAATTACTGTTGTCCATGTGCTAGCTACTTGTTGAAACTTATCTAACAATGTATCAAGCAACCCGCTACTATCTAACTGACCAGCATAGGCATTAAAAGAAAATAAAACTATGATACCAAAAAATGTGAGCTTGCTTACTATTTTCATAATTACCACTCTCGTTTAGGACTTGGATTATTATTACTACGCAATGCACAATTATCGTATTTATGCGCATCTAATTTATTATATGGCATCGTTGAGCAATCTTTATCGTTTTTTTCGCAAGAACAAATAATCATTGAAGTGATTAGAATAAAAACCATCGTGATTTTATTTTTCATTCAATTGGTCCTCACCACATTCGCTTTGGGCTTGGTGTATTCTGTCCAGCTAATACTTTCTCATCAGCGGCTATTTGTTGGGCTTCTTTATCAGCCTGAGCTTGCGCCAGGGTTGTAGCTGCATTTTGTTGTGCTACCAGTAATGAGCGGATTTGCAGTAACTGATTTGTTTGTGCACTAGCAAGCTGGTTAGCCGTCTGAATGGCTTCCATTTGTCCTTTTGCACCGGTTGCATGAGTTTGCAAGTCTGCCAGGTTGTTAGCATCGTTTTGCAGCGTTTCTTGCTGTTCATCGATCGCCTTGAATACGGCGTCATTAGCTTTTTTTCGTGCCTCAGAACTGTCCTGTTCAGCTTTACGCAGTGCGCTAATTTCAGATGCAGTACACTGAAGATTGGTGTTGAAGCACGGTGATGAACGGTAGTAGTTAATGTCTTGATAACGTTTCAGATACGAATCGAGACTTCCGGCCTGATTTTTGTAGTAATTCAGGGTGTCCTGCGCCTGCAGTAATTTGTTGATGGTCGAATTAGCCTGGTCCCAGATGTAAGCCCCAGGTGCTACGGTGTTCTGCAGCATGTTTTCATATTGCTGCAGTTGCGTCTGATATTGCTGGATTTGTTTTGATACAGCCTGAACGTTGTTGACTGCGCTGATTGTGGTCTGAACCACATTAGTTCCATCAACAACAGGAATACCTGCTTTCACCGGTAATGCCACGATATATGCTATGAAGGAAGCTACCAATGCTTTTTTAGCGGCTAAAATACTTCTTTGCGATGTAAATATTCGGAGCATAAATTTCATTTGCTTACCTCAAATTCAACTGATTATTAGTATTGTAGACTTGGACTGGTAACAGATGCTGATATATAGAAATCCATATATTTAATTATCCAAAACTCTATCCATAATAGTCCTTAGTTCTTGTCTGGTTGATTCTATTTTTGCAAGCAAAGCTTTTATCAGTGTGGGCGAAAAATCAATTGTGCGAGGATCATTAGCTAGCCACAATTTAAGTAAACCACCAAGTCTCCCTAGATCAGCATTTACCCGGCTAAGTTCCATAACCTGTTTAATATCTACAATAGACTCAACCTGATAACCCATTGCGACTTTACGAATGAAACTCGCGACACTTAAACCAGAAGCTTCTGCATTTTCCTGGATTTGCGCTTTTTCCTCTGGCAAACAATAAACTTTAATTGGTGTACTGTTCTTTCTAGTCTGAGAAACTGTCATATCACTCTCCATATAGGCGGTAGCCGATCAGCCTCGCAGAGCAGGACTACCTTGAGCAGCGTTGCGGCGAATAGGGAGTGGTAAAGTTGGGACACCGGAGCGGTGGGCCTACTTTACATGTCCTGCCCTACCGTTGCCGTTGTATATCTGTGCACGACAATGTGTATTTCAGTGTACAGGATGTGTTTTTTTAATGTATTAGTGCAGGATTACTCGAGTGAAATCTGCAGCAAATGTGTTTTTTGCAAGGAAACTATAATTCTCACTTTTAAAAATGACCTCTAGTAGTTCTATATGGGCGTCCGCCAACTATATTTATGTTTCGATATAATGAAAGAAGCCTTTTATTACTTATGAACTTTTTTAATTACCTTGTCTGAGCATGTGCATTGCAGATTTTAGCGGCTAAAATCTGCCTTCCTATGCCCAAAGGCAGAGGCGTACCTCATATGTCATAAAATCTACCTCAAGCGTCAATATACCAAGCGTGTAGGTAATCTCTTCTTCTGGCGTACAACCATCGGCCTTTGGCCGATTCTGGATTTGAAAGCGCCTGCTCAGGCAGGTGATTTCGAAGCCTGAAGATCCTGAACGATCCTGTAAATACTGCTGAATAGTAAAAATTCGGGCCTCTGTAGCACGCTATCGGGCCGCTATAACACGCTATCGGGCCGTTGTGACACAATATCGGGCCGTTGTGACACGTTTTATCCTGGAACCGTTCAAATCAATTCCAATCTCAAGCAATTGCACAGCATCTTCTTTCAATCTCCGACGGTAATTACGTAAAGTCATATTACTCGTTCCTTCACCGCATACTGCTAATATCAACGTATCCATATACCACCCTCCTAAAGGATTATTCCTATGGGTTAAGACATGACGAGCGACTGCCTGGCTAATACCATGTTGTAACCGAGCTATGGGGCCAGGATGATAATAAAATGGCAAATCTTTTTTGAGTAACATTGCTAATGCAACACCCAGACGGACACGCCATAAACGGCGTACTCCCCCAGTCAAAGGATCTGGACGCGTCATAGGTGATGGTACTACATGATCGATCAGTCCCCCTATTATAAAGTCGCCGCTTTTCTCCAGCTCTGGCGTTATAATTTCAACTGTTGCGACGCGCAGATCTAAAAGCAATTTATGTATACGACCATAACTGTACTGTGCATCGGATAGCGTTCGGCGTACTTTCGCTGGATCTACTAATAATTCGATTCCACCATCAGAAATTTCACGACGTTGCTCGGCAACATATAATATTGTCTCTACGATATCGGCATGACGCTGTCCGAGCCGTCCGGTAACACGACAACGTCCGAAACTTGTCTCCATCCATTGTCCCTTTACCTCCTTAGGACGCTGGCTTGGTTGGTACAGAATTACTCGGGCTTGCCAAGCTGTACTTGTGGGCGCCACTTTATTACCAGTTGTCATTGTCAGCGCCACTCCAGGTAGATGTTCTTTCTTTAGTAAGCTTTTTATTATTCTTCGAGCTGAGCGCCGTTACTTTTAATACTCCCCCCTCATGTCTCTGTAACCAACGTTCTGGCGCACGTTCCCCATAATTTGCTTTATTTATTCCAAATCTAACAAATTGATCTCGAACATCATCAGAAATACCATACGTCTTCGCTTCTAAGGCGGTCATGCCCGCCAGATAAGATTGCCACCGTATATTATCAACCAGGACGCTACTACCCCTGCTTGCCTGCTGTATATCACCAACGCCCATCGTGGCAGCGCCTTTGTTTGAATGGTGTAGAAATATAATCGAACATCCAGTATCAGCAGCAATACCTTCTAGCTTTCCAATGACTTTGGACATTGCTGCGCTATTATTCTCATCCTCCTGGTGGAAACGGCGAAGAGTATCCAAAATTATTAAACGTCTACCTTTTGAAACTTCATTGATCAAGTTTCTCCAATCTGGCAAGAAAATATTTGGACATTTCCCTACCAAAGGTTCGACCAGTAGCTTATCAGCTACAATCTGCTGCTGATGTGCTGTTAGATATTTTCCCAAAGCATATAGACGATGGTGAATAATGTTTGCAGAGTCCTCCACAGGTAAATATGCCACTAACCCCGTTGGATATTCACCAAAGTTTAAAAGATCTACACCACAAGTAATCTGCACAGCAAGTTGTAATGCCATCATTGACTTTCCAACGCCTCCCGGAGAAACAATCGCTCCGACAGTACCAATAGCTAAATTAGGCAAAACGTAATCAATTGGCTGTGGCGGAGCTTCAAACGCTTCCATTATGTTCAATGACATTGCTATTACCTACCTAAAACAATACCGGGTCTGGCCGCTTTAAACATTGCTGATTTACGATCCGCAATCCACTGTTCCACTTCAGATAACTGCCATGCAACATTTCGGCTAGTAAGTGCTATACGGCGAGGAAACTCACCTCGCTGCTCAAGGTTATAAATAGTCCGGGCTGACAATGGGATCATTTCCAGAAGCGTTTTTCTGTTAATGAGCGTGCTATGTGCCTTTGGTTGCATCTGCCTTCCTCCTGTTTCCAATCAGGCCTATACAATGCCAAGCATTACCACTTGCTAAAACCTATTCATTGGCTAAAATGGTTGACATGAAAATCATCCCCTGGGAAGGCTGTGACCTCACAGTTGCAGCAGCATTTAATGTATTTGTAGAGCGTAGCTCTCCGTATTCCACATTTTCACGGCGGTATCCTATACTGCGCCTGATACAGGAAGTGATTGACCCTGCAGTAGCTGCTTATAAAAATTCTTTGCCACTAAGCCATAAGGACTACATTTCTGGCGGAGGAGTGGAATTTAGTGAAATACTCAAAAATGTGGGTTTTAATGTGGTAGCACGCGCACAAAGACTTCTTTTGCGTCAATTTATTCTGATTTCAGATAGTCAAAATCCTCTCGATAAATGCTTTATTGCTACAATTGAGTCTCTTATTGAATTAGTCAGTGAGTGCGCATCCAAACGGCCAAAGAAATCATCACCGGCAAAAGGTGTAACTATAAATTCTCAACGTAAACTCGGTTTTTGCGAGTTCTGCGGTAACCAGACTGAATTCTCTAAATTTATTACTGAAATTTCAGAATATGCTGCTAAAGATAATGAATTCCCTTATCGTGAAAAGTTGGTTTTTAGCGATCGATATTGCTCTAACCATAGACCCAGATTTACCAATGGCCAGTGGAACCCCCTTTACAGACAAGGAAAACGTTCCCTTGAACAATTCAACAAAGAACTATTAAGACTAAGGCGGCAATGTGCTAAACCAAGCAAAGCTAACGCTAACTCCGGTAATGAATTGGTTGATTATTATTTTTTAGAGTGGACACTAGGCCAAAACTTAACCCCAATAGATACAGGGGAACTTAGAAATATTGCACGGCTTATGACGGATTCTAAGCTTTCCGACACGAAGAAAATAATACTTTCATTGAAAAAGCAAGGATTTAACCAATCTGATATCGGAAAAATTTTAGCATTAAATTATCACTTGCCAATGACACGTCAGGCTGTGTCAAAGGCCTTGAATTCTGTGAGGAAAGAATTTTATATTTAGTTAAGCATCAAGAGAACTAATTTATAAGGAGACAATATATGTGGACTGACCGTTTTGAAAAAGCAATTGATAGTGGTTTTGAGCGAGATCAGTACGGTAGAGATCGCGCAAGAATTATTCACTCAGCATTTTTCCGCAGATTACAAGGAAAAACTCAGGTACTGGGGTTGGGCGAAAGCGATTTTTACAGGACTCGTTTAACGCATTCTTTAGAAGTCGCACAAATAGCCGGTGGGATTTCAGAATTTTTAAAATCTCAATATAAAGATAACGAAACAATTATTGGTCTAATACCTGATCAAAATTTAATTGAATCCATAGGTTTAGTACATGATATTGGCCACCCGCCATTTGGACACGGTGGTGAGGTTGCATTGAATTATGCAATGAGAAACAATGCGGGCTTTGAAGGTAATGCACAGACGTTAAGAATATGTACGAAATTAGGTGAATATTCTGATGGAAATGGTTTGAATCTTACAAGAAGAACTTTACTTGGTATAATAAAATATCCATGTTTTTATAGTGATGTGGTTAATGCAAAAATATACAATGATTCGAAGGGTTTAAACTTAGATTCATATAAACCTCCAAAATGTATATTTGATTGTGATAAGGAGCACGTTGATTGGATTCTTCAACCATTCACTAATGACAGAAAAACTTTCATGTCACCTTCAAATCCTATTGAAGGAAAACACAAAAAACCATTATATAAATCTTTTGATGCAAGCATAATGGAAATTGCTGATGATATTGCATATGGGGTTCATGATTTAGAAGATGCTATCGCTCTTGGGTTAGTTAGCGAAAGAAAATGGCTTACTGAGGTTGTTGCCAGACTTAAGGACTCATTAAGAAAAGCGCCGATGTCAGACAAAATAGATGAATACACCAAATTACTTTTTTCTGGTGAAAATAAAACCAGAAAAAAAGCAATAAGCCAGCTAGTAAACTACTTTGTGACTAATGTTGAAGTAAATAAACAAGACATTTTAAGTCATAATTTATTAGATTATCAGGCTGAATTTCCAAAGATTGTTGGAGAAGAACTTGATATCCTTAAAGAGTTTGTTGTAAATAACGTTATCAAAACGCCGGAGGTACAAACTCTAGAATACAAAGGGCAACAAATGGTCTTAAAATTGTTTGATACAATAGCAAACAATCCATCGCGACTCTTACCTAAAAAATATTTCGAAAAATATAATAATGAAGGGTGTAACTTAAGAGTTATTTGTGATTATCTTGCAGGCACTACAGATGATTACGCAACGAGACTTTATCATAAGATATTCACGCCATCCTCTGGCTCCATCTTTGATAAGCTTTAGCTTTGTCAAAATAAAGTGGGGCAGGTTATCGCCTCACTTTATAATTATTTTCTAAAATAATCTGGAAGAAACATACTTTAGAAAGCGAGCGAACTTAGCTTGGATTTTCATATATATAACATTCATATCTTTCTTAATTCATACACTTTATGACGACATAATCGTCATATCAATGAATATGAAATAATCCATAAATTTTAGCAGCTAAAATTTCTTTTGATGCAGAGCGAGGATGTTATCTAGCTAAGAATATGATTATTAACTACTTTCTCGCCCATTCATCAATCATATTTGCCCAATCTTGCAGCATCTCTGATCTCTGCTCGCGGTACTCGGCCTTGTTATAAACAGCTCGTACCCCCTTTTGTTCATGGGCAAGGCACTTCTCAATCCAGTCAGTATTGTACCCAGCCTCATGTAGTAGGGTGCTGGCTGTACGCCGTAAGTCATGAGGACCGAACTTTGGCAATGACTGCCCTTCTTTCTGTGCCTGGCGATACGTCAGTGTCAAAACCCGGTTTAAAGTAGCGCTACTCATTGGCGCATCGGAATCGTACCGCGAAGGAAGGATAAAATCAGAGCCACCGGCAAAGGTTTTGAGAGCAATCATAATATCCATTGCCTGTCTGGAAAGAAAAACCAAATGTGGATTACGTCGTTTCATCCTCTCCTTTGGTATCGTCCATAATGCCTCACTAAAATCAATCTCGTTCCAGGTTGCGTTAGTAAGCTCACTTTTACGTACCATCGTTAACAGCAAAAGTTTAACCGCTGCTCTGATTGATGGCGTCGTTCCTACCCGTTCCATGTACCGATACATCAAACCAATTTCAATTGGCGTCAATGCCCTGTCACGAGGCTCAAATTTCGCTATGCTTGCAGGCCGTACCAGATCAGCGGGATTCTCAACCTTCTGACCGCGCTCAATAGCCCAGCGATAGACTTGCAATACAATCTCTCTGGCGTGCACAGCTGTCGCCGGTGCCCCTCTCTCGACAATGTTATCGGTTAATGCGCGTAAATCTTCATGTGTAATCTCGGTCAATTTCTGCTGCGCAAATTTTGACTTCAACTCCCTTTGATAAACCGAACGCCGCATATCACGCGTCGATTCAGCCATTTGATAGCCGCGTAACCATTTCTCAGCCCATGCACCAAAAGTCTCCGCATCTTTGATACGCGCTTTATCTCTAGCTTTTTCCCTCGCTGGCGATCTTCCACCGGCAACCATTTTTTTAGCTTCATTGAGCCGTTCACGCGCTTCTGCAAGCGTGATCCCTCCCACACCATAGCGGCCAAAAGTAACGGTCTCCTGTCTTCCGTTTATTGAATAGTTATAACGAAATGAGATCGTTCCAGCCGGAGTGACCGCAACATACAGACCATCACGGTCATTAACTTTATAGAGTTTCTCCTTCGGCTTAAGGTGACGCAGCTTGGTGTCAGTCAACATGGTTTATTGTTTTCCTTTATCAAAAAATACCATGTTGTAAAAAATTCAGAAAAGTTATTTAACTATCTGTTTTTAATCGAGTTATAAAAAACAAATACCATAACTCAACCGAAATTTGTCACATGGTACTTTTTCAAACCTGAATTCAAAACCAGAGAGTACCATCAAAAATTCCATTGAAAAAACCGTGCTTTCCGTTGCTAACAGCTGCCAGAAAGTGCCAGACATACAAACAAAAAAGCCCGCAGTTACGCAGGCTTAGAGGTACTTTACTGCTTTTACGTGCAGGCTGTTGCCAGACGCGAATTCATTCCCACTCGATCGTAGCCGGTGGCTTCCCGCTGATGTCATACACCACACGCGAAATGCCATTCACCTCATTAATAATCCGATTAGAAACGCGCCCCAAGAAGTCGTATGGCAGGTGCGCCCAGTGTGCGGTCATAAAGTCGATGGTCTCAACTGCACGCAGGGAGACAACCCAGTCGTACTTACGACCGTCGCCCATTACGCCTACGGAGCGTACCGGCAGGAACACGGTGAAGGCCTGGCTCACTTTGTTATACAGGTCAGCTTTACGCAGCTCTTCAATGAAGATAGCGTCAGCACGACGTAGCAGGTCGCAGTACTCTTTCTTCACTTCGCCCAGCACGCGGACGCCCAGACCCGGCCCCGGGAACGGGTGACGGTAGAGCATGTCGTACGGCAGGCCCAGCTCGAGACCAATCTTACGCACTTCGTCTTTAAACAGCTCACGCAGCGGCTCAACCAGGCCCATCTTCATCTCTTTCGGCAGGCCGCCCACGTTGTGGTGGGATTTGATGACGTGTGCTTTACCGGTCGCCGACGCAGCGGACTCGATGACGTCAGGGTAGATAGTGCCCTGCGCCAGCCACTTAACGTCTTCCAGCTTCAGCGCCTCTTCGTCGAATACTTCTACGAATACGCGGCCGATGATTTTACGTTTCGCTTCCGGATCGTTCTCACCGGCCAGCGCGTCGAGGAAACGCTTCTCGCCTTCAACGTGAACGATGTTCAGGCCGAAGTGGTCGCCAAACATATCCATCACCTGCTCGGCTTCGTTCAGACGCAGCAGGCCGTTGTCGACGAATACACAGGTCAGGCGATCGCCAATGGCGCGGTGCAGCAGCATTGCGGTAACGGAGGAGTCCACGCCGCCGGAGAGGCCAAGGATCACCTTGTCATTGCCAACCTGCTTGCGGATACGCTCAACGGCATCGTCGATGATCTTAGCCGGGGTCCACAGCGCTTCGCACTCGCAGATGTCGCGCACAAAGCGCTCCAGCATACGCAGGCCCTGACGGGTGTGGGTCACTTCCGGGTGGAACTGCACGCCGTAGAAGCGCTTCTCTTCGTTAGCCATAATGGCGAACGGACAGGTCTCAGTGCTGGCAACGGTCACAAAGTCTTCCGGGATAGCGGTAACTTTGTCACCGTGGCTCATCCACACGTCCAGCAGCGGGTTGCCCTCTGCGCTCAGGGAGTCCTCAATGCCACGCACCAGCGCGCTCTGAGTTTTTACTTCAACCTGGGCGTAGCCAAACTCACGTTCGTTGGAGCCTTCAACGTGGCCGCCAAGCTGCATCGCCATCGTTTGCATACCGTAGCAAACGCCAAATACCGGTACGCCTGCCTCAAATACATACTGCGGCGCGCGCGGGCTGTTGTGTTCAGTGGTGCTCTCCGGGCCGCCGGACAGGATGATCCCGTTCGGGTTGAACTCGCGGATTTGGGCTTCGGTGACGTCCCAGGCCCACAGCTCACAGTAGACGCCCAGCTCACGCACGCGGCGGGCAACAAGCTGGGTGTACTGTGAACCAAAGTCGAGGATAAGAATGCGATGCTTATGAATATTGTCGGTCATTGACGATTGTTCCGAGGCAGAAACAGATAGAGAAGATTAGTGCCGGGCAGCGTTAACCTACCCGGCCTACAAATTAAATCAGGAACCCATGCGGTAGTTCGGGGACTCTTTGGTGATCGTCACGTCGTGAACGTGGCTCTCCTGAATGCCCGCCCCGCTGATGCGTACAAATTCAGCCTGCGTACGCAGCGCGTCGATAGTACCACAGCCGGTCAGACCCATACAGGAGCGCAGGCCGCCCATCTGCTGGTGAATGATCTCTTTCAGGTAGCCTTTGTACGCCACGCGGCCTTCGATACCTTCCGGCACCAGCTTGTCAGCGGCGTTATCGGTCTGGAAGTAGCGATCGGAGGAGCCTTTAGACATCGCGCCCAACGAGCCCATACCACGGTAGGATTTGTAAGAGCGCCCCTGGAAGAGTTCGATCTCGCCCGGGGACTCTTCGGTACCGGCCAGCATGGAGCCAACCATTACCGCCGCCGCGCCTGCGGCAATCGCTTTAGCGATATCACCGGAGAAACGAATGCCGCCGTCGGCGATAACCGGAATGCCGGTGCCTTCCAGCGCTGCAACCGCGTCGGAAACGGCAGTGATCTGCGGAACGCCTACGCCGGTGACGATACGGGTAGTACAGATGGAGCCAGGGCCGATACCCACTTTCACCGCGCTGACGCCAGCGTCGGCCAGGGCACGCGCGCCTGCACCGGTAGCCACGTTGCCGCCAACGATCTGCAGGTCAGGGTATTTAGCACGGGTCTCACGAATACGCTGCAGCACGCCTTCGGAGTGGCCGTGGGAGGAGTCGATCAGCAGCACGTCAACGCCAGCAGCAACCAGCGCATCAACGCGCTCTTCGTTGCCTGCGCCTGCGCCTACCGCAGCGCCCACGCGCAGACGGCCATGCTCGTCTTTACAGGCGTTCGGTTTACGTTCGGCTTTCTGGAAATCTTTTACGGTGATCATGCCGCGCAGGTGGAAGCTCTCGTCTACAACCAGCGCCTTCTCAACGCGTTTTTCATGCATTTTGGCAAACACGGCATCGCGGGCTTCGCCTTCGCGCACGGTAACCAGACGCTCTTTCGGCGTCATATAAACGCTTACCGGCTGGCTCAGGTCAGTAACAAAGCGCACGTCACGACCGGTAATGATCCCCACCAGCTCGTAGTCTGCGGTCACGACCGGATAACCAGCAAAACCGTTACGCTCGGTCAGCTCTTTCACTTCACGCAGGGTAGTGGTCGGCAGCACGGTCTGCGGATCGGTTACCACACCGGACTCATGTTTTTTCACGCGGCGTACTTCTTCCGCCTGGCGTTCGATGGACATGTTTTTATGGATAAAACCGATGCCCCCTTCCTGCGCCAGGGCGATAGCCAGGCGTGCTTCCGTCACGGTGTCCATTGCTGCGGAGAGCATAGGAATATTCAGGCGAATGGTTTTGGTAAGCTGGGTGCTGAGGTCGGCAGTATTCGGCAGAACGGTAGAATGAGCGGGAACGAGGAGGACGTCGTCAAACGTCAGGGCTTCTTTAGCGATACGTAGCATGGGCAATATCTCTGACCGGGTGGTTAAATATTGCCGTGGCATTATACAGAGCGTAACCGATTGCATCTACACTTTTTTCGAAAAATAGTTGCGATTGCGGCCCATCGGGTTACTATCGATTAATTAACCTTCTGATTTAAAATTTGATCTGGCTCACATGTCATCGATGCAATCCCCCGCAATTTTTACCGTTAGCCGCCTGAATCAGACGGTGCGCCTGCTGCTGGAAAGAGAAGTTGGCCAGGTCTGGATCAGCGGTGAGATCTCAAACTTTACCCAGCCTGCGTCCGGTCACTGGTACTTCACGCTGAAGGATGATACTGCCCAGGTGCGCTGCGCGATGTTCCGCAACAGCAACCGTCGGGTCACCTTTCGTCCCCAGCACGGCCAGCAGATTCTGGTTCGCGCCAGCATTACGCTCTACGAGCCACGCGGCGAATATCAGATTATTGTCGAGAGCATGCAACCGGCAGGCGAAGGCCTGTTACAGCAGAAGTATGAGCAGCTAAAGGCCAAGCTGGCGGCAGAAGGACTATTCGATCAGCAGAGCAAGCAGCCGCTCCCCTCCCCCGCTCACTGCGTGGGGGTAATCACCTCAAAAACCGGGGCCGCTCTGCACGATATTCTGCACGTGCTTAAACGTCGCGATCCCTCCCTGCCGGTGGTGATCTACCCTACCGCCGTACAAGGTGAAGACGCACCGGGACAGATCGTTCGCGCTATCGAGTTGGCGAACAGCCGTCAGGAGTGTGACGTGCTGATCGTCGGGCGCGGCGGCGGCTCGCTGGAGGATCTCTGGAGCTTTAACGACGAGCGCGTGGCGCGGGCAATTTTCGCCAGCCAGATCCCTATCGTCAGCGCCGTCGGCCATGAAACCGATGTCACCATTGCTGACTTTGTGGCCGATCTGCGTGCGCCGACCCCGTCCGCCGCCGCAGAGATGGTCAGCCGCAACCAGCTTGAGCTGCTGCGTCAGCTGCAAAGCGGCCAGCAACGGCTGGAGATGGCGATGGATTACTACCTCGCGAATCGCACCCGTCGCTTTACCCAGCTGGAGCACCGCCTGCAACAGCAGCACCCGCAGCTGCGGCTGGCGCGTCAGCAAACCGTGCTTGAGCGCCTGCGTCAGCGGATGACCTACGCAATGGATAATCAGCTTAAGCGTTCAGGCCAGCGCCAGCAGCGGATGACCCAGCGTCTGAACCAGCACTCCCCGCAGCCGCGTATTCACCGCGCTCAGAACCGGGTGCAGCAGCTGGAGTACCGTCTGACCCAGCTGATGAGCGCCAGACTCAGCGCTACCCGGGAACGCTTTGGCAATACGGTCACGCATCTGGAAGCCGTAAGCCCACTCTCTACGCTGGCACGCGGCTACAGCGTGACCACTGCAACAGACGGCAACGTGCTGAAGCAGACCAAACAGGTGAAGGCTGGGGATCTCCTCACCACCCGCCTGGTTGATGGCTGGGTGGAAAGCGAAGTGAAAGGCGTGACCGTTGCTAAAAAAACCCGGGCACGCAAAAAACCTGACGCTAGCTAGCTCGCCTGATGCTTGCCGTCAGGCGTAACGGCAAGCATCACCCAAGACAGGCCAGAAAAAACAGCCAGTGCGCCAACCGCACCGATCGTTCCGTAGAGCTGTCCAAAGAGAACCGAGCCTGCTACCTGCCCCGCGGCCAGCATCAGGAAAGCGATACTGACGCCAGCCGCCGGTGAAGGTTGGGCAATAGCAGCGCCCTGTACCAGCAGCACGCCGGACAAAATGACATACCCCGCGCCACTCATCGCCACCACCGGAAAAAGCCAGCCGCTAAAACCGTGGCTCACGGCCAGCGCAGCCAGAGAGGCGGCCATAAAAAACTGCGATCCCCAGTAAACGCCCCGCATGCCGATACGTCTCGCTGCGGTACCGGTAAACACGGCAATAACGCCAGCCCCACCGCTCACCAGCCAGAGGACATTTGTCATCGCGCTATCCACGTTGGTGTGACGGTGAAGTAACTCAGGTCCAAAGCTCCACCATGCCGCACTGGCAATGCCGCTAACAAAAGCAATAACCAACAGCCGGAACATGCCCGGCTTACGACAGAGGATGCGCCAGCGCAGCGCTCCCTCTGTCGATGTAGACGCACTTTTAGGAAGATTACGCCATGCAAGGATCAGGCATACCAGCGCCAGTAAAGCGAACACTACGCAGGCCACGCGCCATCCGCCCGGCATAAAAAATAGAATAGGGACAGAGAGGATGATGCCTCCGCTGGTCCCGGCATTAATCACCGTATTTACCTGTGTTTGCCGCTCAAGGGGAACCCTGACGTTCACGGCTCCGGCAAGGGATGGGGAGGCCAGTCCAGAGCTAAGACCCGCAATAAACAGGCCGATCGCCAGCCAGAGCGGTGCCGCCGATAAGGCCAGGATAAGTAATCCCGTTGCGGCCACAATTGCAGCCAACATGGCCGGGACGCGTGGACCGAAGCGGCTGGTCAAAGAGGAGGCGATGAAGACGGATAAGCAATAGGCTACGTAGCTGCAGGCGGCAATCAATCCGGCAACCTCGGGCGTGAAAGGGATCTCTTGCCGAATGTCGGGCAGCATGATCCCCCATGAAAATCTCGCCATCCCATAGGTTACGGCGATCAAAGCAAAGCCGGTAATTCCTAACGCCACGTCTCTTTTCATTACGTTTCTCTTTTTATGAGTCGTTAAAAAACGTAAGTGCTAAGAGACGATTGCGTAAATTTTATGATTAGGCGTCAGACCTGACGAACTCGACGCGCTTTTTAGAGATCAGCCCGTGGCCATGCTGGCAGAAGTAGTCCACGGCACCGCAGGCCTTGAGCACCTCTAATGGCTTGTGGCAATCGGGGCAATGGGCTTCTAACGCCACATCCAGATTACAGTTTTCGCAATGTGCATGGGTGCCAACAAGTTCCATCGGCTTATCGCAGTTCGGACAGGTGAGTTGCATAATGCCTCCAGGTATAGAGCAGTTAGCTCGGCGTTGGGGTTTAAGACTATGTCCCGTATAGGATATCACTTTCTACAACCCGTGATTCTGTAATCAGTAAGATGCAGCATCAAGATGGATCCTAACGCTGTAGCCTACATTCCTGAAGGAATAGACATTTCCGCGAACGCGTAAATAGATCTGCCCATCTTTCACTTCTGCGTTAGCCTTATAGTCGTCAGTGATCATAATAGGCTCCGCGTCTTTTACATGCGCCATGAAATCATCAGGACTCTTCCTGGCATCATAGAGATAGTAACGGTATGTATCCTTTGAAAGTGAACTGGACGCCGCCTGGGTGATATACAGGGTCAGCCCATCGTTTACATTCATATTACCTTTCAGCTGTTCATATACGGTAAACAGGTCACGAAATTGATACGCCCAGACCCCAAAGATAAGCAAAACAAAGATAGTCCCTGTACGCCAGTTAAAACCCGCACCTTCTCGCATAGTCGATCCCTGCTCGTATCCACGTTTGATCAACCGGATCATCACCATATGAGTCAACACTGTGGTATTTCGCAAATTCTACCGGGTCGCTTGTTCCCGCGACTATCTGCGCAGCGCCAGCCCCACGCAATAACACCCCGTCAGGGATACCTGCTGCCGCGCCGATAGCACCATAATGAAAGTTGCCAAAGTTAGCGTATTTTCTGTTGCCTTGCTTGTAATCCCATGGACCATGATTACGAACCATCATAAAAAACCATGTATAGGTCATCAGGTTAGCTCCACCATGGAACCGCGCAATCATCATATGACTTATAACGTCCACTCCGGGTGGCGAAAACGAAGATATATCATAAGGCGGTATGTAAGTTGGGATACGCATAATTAACGCTCAGCCCAACTGTCTGCGAATTGCAAATTGCCGTCGCAGTATTTCCAGATAATCTTATCGTAGCGTAGCTCCACCAACTCAAGATGGTTGTGCTTCTCTTTGGATGGATCTTTGATGTCATGCATCAGCGGAGACACGGAGACAACCTTCACATTATGCAACGTTATGTTGTAATACTCCGCTTCCTGCCCAGCATAGTTGATTGCGTAGAACTTGAACTCTGCAGATTTTAGCGTTTGTCCAGTCGCCACAGCTTTCATCAGATATAGGGAAGATGAATCTATCTCTTTTTGAAATAATACCGGGGCATGCTGGCGGGTACCTGTCACTTTTCCGGTAAAAGCATCGGTAGGCAAACGCAAATTATGAGTAAAGCCAGTTACTTCAATACTGCCTTCCCGATCCCTTACGTCAGCAGACCCTTTGATATCTGCACCACCATCGTCTTTAAGCCATAAATAAATTGGAATAGCCATATATAAAATATCCATATATTTTAAAAGGGAATCTGAAATCACATACTATATATAAGGATATTTCAAATGATGATGAGTGTGTTACTGGTTGTTAATTGTCCAAAAATGGAGTTGTGCTTCATTTTGAATTTTACGGATACGAAAAAGCCCGCAAGAAAGCGGGCTGAATGGTTGTGATATGCGATAGGACGTTACCGGAGCATAGCGCCTGCCCCGGTAACGTTGAGGTGTTATCCGGCGTTAGCGGCCGGTTTAGCCTGCGCATTTTCCAGCATGCGACGGACCGGAATAATCAGGACGATCAGCACTGCGGCGCAGATCAGGAGGGCTACGGAACAACGGGCGAAGAGATCCGGCAGCATATCAAGCTGGTCGGCCTTCACGTGACCGCCAATCAGGCCTGCCGCCAGGTTACCCAGCGCGCTTGCGCAGAACCACAGCCCCATCATCTGACCGCGCATTCTTTCCGGTGCCAGCAGGGTCATGGTCGCCAGACCAATCGGGCTGAGGCACAGCTCGCCGAGCGTCAGCATCAGTATGCTGCCCACCAGCCAGAACGGAGAGACGCCTGCCCCGCCGCTATTCAGCACGTTCTGTGCCGCCAGCATCATCAGGCCAAAGCCTGCCGCCGCAAAGAGAATACCGATCACGAACTTGGTAATGCTGCTCGGGCGAATGTTCATGCTCGCCAGCTTCGGCCACGCCCAGCTGAATACCGGGGCCAGCAGAATGATGAACAGGGCGTTGATCGACTGGAACCACACGGCAGGGATTTCGAAATCACCGATCATGCGATTCGTATAGTCATTGGCGAACAGGTTGAACGAGGTCGGCTTCTGCTCAAACGCAGACCAGAAGAACGCTGCGGAGACCAGCAGGATAAAGCAGACCAGCAGTCGAGCGCGCTCTTTGCGGTTCAGGCCAGCAAAGACAAACAGGTAGATGAAGTAGAGCGCTACGGATGCCGCAATCACGTAGACCAGCATGCTGGCGACCGCGACCGGGTTGATGACAATCACACCCTGGGCGATCAGCGTCACGACCACCGCCACCCCAACCGCCAATGCTAGCAGCCACATGCCCACGCCCTTTCTCTTCACTACCGGGCTGTTCCACGTGGAGTCCAGACCCACTTCGCTGTCGTAGCGTTTCATGGCTGGAACGGCAAACACGCGGAAGATAATCAACGCCACCAGCATCCCGATGCCGCCGATACCGAAGCCCCAGTGCCAGCCGTGGCTTTTAATCAGCCAACCGGAGATCAATGGCGCAATGAAGGAGCCCATGTTGATGCCCATGTAGAACAGCGAGAAACCGCCGTCGCGACGCGCATCGCCCTTTTTATACAGGGTGCCGACCATGACCGAGATACAGGTCTTGAACAGACCGGAGCCGAGCACGATGAACATCAGGCCGATAAAGAACAGGTTGTCGCCCATAAAGGCGGAGAGCGCAATCGACAGGTGGCCGAGTGCGATCAGGATTGAACCATACCAGACCGCGCGCTGCTGGCCGAGCCAGTTATCCGCCAGCCAGCCACCCGGCAGCGCGGCAAGATACATAGTACCGGCAAAGATACCGACAATGGCGGAGGCGTTCTCACGTGCCAGCCCCATTCCACCGTCATACACCGTGGCAGCCATAAACAGGATCAGCAGCGGCCGGATGCCGTAGAACGAGAAACGCTCCCACATCTCGGTGAAGAACAGCGAGCCGAGCGGATAAGGATGGCCGAAGAACGTTCGGCTCTCTTGGTGATTAACAGAGGATTGCATATTTCTCCCGAAAGGTATGTCGTTGTGCAGGCAAACGCCGCGATATACGCCGATCAGTTATGTATCTGACCGATTTTTCTACATGCGGCGAAGGGTTTGTTAACTATTTGATAATCTGGCGCTAGTTTTGTCTAGTACCCAGACCGGGACTTTAAGATGAAAACTCGACGTTTGTCTACTTTCTTAGATTTTAAGTTGGGCAGGAACGAATAGTGTTTGACACAGCGCAGGAAAATTTACGCTTTCAACAGACAAAAAAACCCGCGACGGGCGCGGGTTTTATCGAGATCGGCAGGGGTTATTTGCCTTTCTTAATATGCTTGATTAAACGCTTACGCTTACGCATCTGGTTCGGGGTCAGGGTGTTGCGCTTGTTAGCGAACGGGTTATCCCCCTCTTTGAACTGGATGCGGATCGGCGTACCCATGACGTCCAGCGATTTGCGGAAGTAGTTCATCAGGTAGCGCTTGTAGGAATCCGGCAGGTCTTTCACCTGGTTGCCGTGGATCACCACGATTGGCGGGTTGTAACCACCGGCGTGAGCATATTTCAGCTTCACACGGCGACCGCGTACCAGCGGCGGCTGGTGATCTTCCGCAGCCATGTTCATGATGCGGGTCAACATCGCGGTGCTCTGGCGGCGGGTCGAACTGTCGTAAGCTTCACGCACGGACTCAAACAGGTTACCGACGCCGCTGCCGTGCAGGGCAGAGATAAAGTGCACGCGCGCAAAGTCGATGAAACCCAGACGGAAGTCGAGGGTCTCTTTCACCTGCTCTCTCACTTCATTGCTCAGACCGTCCCACTTGTTGACAACGATGACCAGCGAGCGGCCACTGTTGAGGATAAAGCCCAGCAGGGAGAGATCCTGATCGGAGATGCCTTCCCGGGCGTCGATCACCAGCATCACCACGTTGGCGTCTTCAATCGCCTGCAGGGTTTTGATTACCGAGAACTTCTCTACGGTATCGGTGATCTTGCCGCGCTTACGCACGCCTGCGGTATCAATCAGCACGTATTCGCGCTCGTCGCGCTGCATCGGGATGTAGATGCTGTCACGGGTGGTGCCCGGCATGTCGTACACCACCACGCGATCTTCACCAAGAATGCGGTTGGTCAGGGTAGATTTACCGACGTTAGGACGACCAACGATAGCCAGCTTGATCGGCAGATCCAGCGGGTTGAAGTCATCTTCCGGCTCTTCAACCTCTTCACCGTTCTGCTCGGCTTCAAACTGCGCCCAGTAGGCCTCGTCTTCATCTACCTCTTCCTCTTCACGCGGATCGATTTCCTGCATCCACGGTACCAGCACGTGCTCCAGCAGGCTGGTCACGCCGCGCCCGTGAGAGGCGGCAATCGGGTGGATCTCGCCCAGACCAAGAGAGTAGAAATCAAGGACAGCCTGATCGGGATCGAGACCGTCGGTCTTGTTGGCGACCAGGAAGGTCGGTTTTTCACGCGAGCGCAGGTGCTTGGCAATGGCCTCATCGGCAGGCATCAGGCCTGCGCGGGCATCTACCATAAACAGCACCACGTCCGCCTCTTCAATCGCCAGCAGAGACTGCTCGGCCATACGGGTTTCAACGCCGTCTTCCGTACCGTCAATACCGCCGGTATCGATACAGATAAACTCGCGGCCCTCGACCTCGGCCCGACCGTACTTACGGTCGCGCGTCAGCCCCGGGAAGTCCGCTACCAGCGCATCACGAGTACGCGTTAAGCGGTTAAAAAGGGTGGATTTGCCAACGTTCGGGCGTCCGACAAGCGCGACCACAGGAATCATGTTTAAAGCCTCATTCAAAAAATCATTGTCAACGTCGCCAATTCGCGCCGCTGGTAAATCAGTAAAAATTAAAAACAGTAAAACGGCCCCTGAAACAGGAGCCGTTTTTCAACGCCAACGACCGCCGTAATTAACGCGTAATCGCGTAGAGCGTACCGTCTTTCGCCTGGATCAGCAGTTTGCCATCGGCGACAACCGGCTCGGTCAGCAGACCGGAGCTGTCAACTTTCTGCTGTGCCACAAAACGTCCGTCTTCTGGATTGATCCAGTGCATGTAGCCTTCGCTATCACCCACTACGATGGATCCATTATACAACGCCGGAGAGGTCAGGTTACGGTGCAGCAGATCGCTTTGTGTCCAGAGCGTGACGCCGCCGTCAGTCGTCAGGGCCAATACGCGATCGTTCTGGTCAACCAGGTAGATGCGGTTGCCATCAACGATGAAATCATTCACCGAACCCAGCTCGCGTTTCCACATAATCTGGCCGCTGCGCAGATCCAGCGCGGTCAGGTTACCGTTGTAGGCCAGCGTATAGACCACGCCGTTCACCACTACCGGAGTAGTATCAACGTCGCTCAGACGGTCGATCTCCGTTGCGCCAGTAGCCTGGGAGATACGCTGCTGCCAGATCATCTGGCCCTCTTTCAGCATAACCGCGCTGACACGACCGTTATCGCCGCCGACAATCGCCGCACCAAAGGCCGGCGCCGGGGCGGACTCACCGCGCAGCGACAGGGCTGGCATATCGAGGTTGACGGTCCACTTCACTGCGCCATCGCTCTCGTTCAGCGCCTGCAGCTGGCCGTTGCTGGTATGGACAAGCACCAGGCCATCGCTCACGACCGGACGGGAGAGCACCTCTCCGGCGGCGGTAGTCTGCCAGGCTTTTGAGCCATCATTAGTATTCAGGGCATAGACCTGCGCCTTTTCACTACCAACGTAGACGTGGCCGCCCGCTACCGTCAGGCCGCCAGAGAGCAGCGCCGGACGCGTTGAGAACCAGCCGCTCTTCTCGGCCAGATTAATAGACCACACCTCTTTACCATCATCTGCATTGATGGCTTTCACCACCCCGTGACGATCGGCAGCGTAAACCACGCTGTCAGCAAACGCCGGATGCAGGTTAGAGTAGAAATCGCCAATGCCGTTGCCGACAGAGGTGCTCCACGCGGTAGACGGGTCAAACTGATTTTCAACCGTCGGCAGCGGAGACATTTTGACAACGTCTTCTTCGCCATTAAACAGAGAACAGCCACTCAGCAAGGTGACCGAAAGCAGCCCTGGCAGAAGTAATTTACGCAATTGCATCGGGTCCCTCTCAGATGGACAAATTATTGATTTTCATCTGCAACATTTCACTCAGCGCTGGCGAAGCGTCGCTTTTCGCGCCCGTTTCCCAGGCGCTGCGCGCACCTTGTTTATCGCCCTTGCTGAGCAGGGCTTCGCCGCGCAGATCGGCTACGATGGCCGTCCAGCCTTCACCCTTGATGGACTCCAGGGTTTTCAGCGCTGCATCGGCCTGCTTCAGCTGTACCTGAACACGCGCCAGGCGCAGGTTGATCACCGCTTTCAGATTCTCATCGCTGGCGGCGGCCAGTCCCTGCTGCAGCTGCGCTGCGGCTTTATCCAGCTGGTTGCTCTCTACAAACTGCTGGGCCAGCTCAAGGGAGGCAAAGGCACCATAGGTGTTTTTGGTATCAGCAGCAAACTTCTCTGCGGCTGCCAGCGTCTCTGGCTTATCTGCCCGCAGCGCCGAGACGGCATTTTCATAGGCATATGATGATTCACGCACGGAATCATCCTGATGGCTCGCCCAGTAGCGCCAGCCTACCAGTGCCCCAACGCCTAAAATAACCCCAACGGCCAGCGCTTTGCCATTCTCGGCAAAGAAGCGTTTAATCGCATCAACCTGGTCGTGCTCGTTCTCGTAGATTTCCACGCAGTCCTTCTCCTAAACGATAATTCCCCGGGGAGATTAACCCAGTAGTGTGCGCAAATGCGCGGCAACGCTATCCTGCGCTACGGTCGTCTGCTCACCAGAGCGTAAATCTTTCACTACCACGTTGCCGTCAGCCACTTCTGACTCACCCAGCACCAGTGCGACGCGAGCGCCCCACTTGTCGGCACGGGCAAACTGTTTCTTGAAGTTGCCGCCGCCGTGGTTGGTCATCAATTTTACCTCTGGCACTGCATCGCGGACTCGCTCAGCCAGCTGCAGCGCAGCGGCCTGCGTGTCCGTACCCGACGCGACCAGGTATATATCGACAACGGGATCGGCATTAAATTCCGGATTAACTGCCTGAACTAACAAAACAAGTCGCTCGAGGCCCATCGCAAAGCCAACCGCTGGCGTCGCGCGTCCGCCGAGCTGCTCAACCAGGCCGTCGTAGCGGCCGCCTGCGCAGACCGTGCCCTGCGAGCCGAGGCTGGTGGTCACCCACTCAAAGACGGTGCGGTTGTAGTAGTCGAGACCGCGCACCAGGCGCTGGTTTACGGTATAGGCGATGCCTGCCGCTTCCAGCAGTTTGCACAGGCCGGTGAAGTGCTCGCGAGAGTCGTCGTCCAGGTAGTCGCCCAGCGCCGGAGCGTCATTTAACAGCTGCTGCACGTCCGGATTTTTTGAGTCCAGCACGCGCAGCGGGTTGCTGTACATGCGGCGCTTGCAGTCTTCGTCGAGCTTATCTTTATGCTGCTCAAGGAACGCAACCAGCGCATCGCGATAGTTAGCACGCGCCTCCAGCGAGCCGATGGAGTTCAGCTCCAGGCTGACGTGATCGGCGATACCCAGCGCACGCCACCAGCGGGCGGTGAGCAGAATCAGCTCGGCGTCGATGTCCGGGCCCTGCAGGCCAAAGACTTCACAGCCCAGCTGATGGAACTGGCGGTAGCGCCCTTTCTGCGGACGCTCGTAGCGGAACATCGGCCCGACGTACCACAGACGCTGCTCCTGATTGTACAGGAGACCATGTTCGATGCCGGCGCGTACGCAGCCCGCCGTACCTTCCGGACGCAGCGTCAGGCTATCGCCATTGCGGTCGTCAAAGGTATACATCTCTTTTTCAACCACGTCGGTCACTTCACCGATGGCGCGTTTGAATAACGGGGTCTGCTCTACAATCGGCAAGCGGATTTCACTGTAACCGTAGCTGCCGAGCACGTTCTTTAGTGTGCCTTCAATGCGCTGCCAGATGGCGGTGTCGCCTGGCAGGTAATCGTTCATGCCGCGAATGGCTTGAATATTCTTTGCCACGTTTATTCTCTTTATAAATATAAAAATGAACCCTCAGGGCAAACCCGAACGTGCGGGCCCTGCGGGTTCAATCATACACGGGAAGCCAGCCGCTTCCCAGCTACGTTATTTTTCCAGCTGCTGAACGTCAATACGGCGGGCTTCATCAAGCATGGAGGCCTTGGCGCGAATGCGGGCTTCCAGCTGGGCGATCATGTCGCCGTTGTCCAGCCGGTCTTTGCGCACGCCGTCTTCGTACAGGCCGCTCTTCTTGTTGCCGCCGGTTACGCCGAGGGTGGAGACCAGCGCTTCGCCCGGTCCATTCACCACGCAGCCAATGATAGAGACGTCCATCGGGGTAATGATATCTTCCAGGCGCTGCTCGAGGGCGTTCACCGTGCCGATCACGTCAAACTCCTGACGGGAGCAGGTTGGGCAGGCGATAAAGTTAATGCCACGGGAGCGGATGCGCAGGGACTTGAGGATATCGAAACCGACTTTGATCTCCTCAACCGGATCTGCCGCCAGTGAGATACGCAGCGTGTCGCCGATCCCTTCCGAGAGCAGCAGTCCGAGGCCAATGGCTGATTTCACCGCCCCCGCACGCGCGCCACCGGCTTCGGTGATCCCGAGGTGCAGGGGCTGATCGATCTGCTTCGCCAGCAGGCGGTAGGATTCAACGGCGAGGAAGACGTCGGACGCTTTGACGCTCACCTTGAACTGGTCGAAGTTGAGACGATCCAGATGATCCACATGACGCATGGCGGATTCCAGCAGCGCCTGCGGCGTCGGTTCGCCGTACTTCTCCTGCAGATCCTTCTCCAGCGATCCGGCGTTAACGCCGATGCGGATCGGAATGTTTTTGTCTCGCGCGCAGTCAACAACGGTGCGAATACGCTCTTCGTTACCGATGTTGCCCGGGTTGATACGCAGGCAGTCGACGCCGTACTCTGCCACCTTCAGCGCAATACGGTAGTCAAAATGGATATCCGCGACCAGCGGAACGCTAACCTGCTGTTTGATGAGCTTAAAGGCTTCCGCCGCGTCCATGGTCGGCACGGAGACACGGACGATATCCGCGCCAACGCGCTCCAGGGCTTTGATCTGATTAACCGTCGCTTCCACATCCGTGGTGCGCGTATTGGTCATTGACTGAACGGCGATAGGAGCGCCATCGCCGATAGGTACATTCCCCACGTAGATGCGTTTCGATTTTCTACGCTGAATAGGGGCCTGGTTATGCATTGAAAACTCTCCCGCGTTGCCCGTCAATTACTGAGCTGCTGATTGTTCGGCATTGAGGGTCAGGCGCGCAACCTGGTTACTTCTGATAAAGCGGCTCAGATCGACGGGCTTGCCCTGGAACTGGATCTGCACGGCTGACGGTGCACCAATTTTTAACTTATAAGGGGTCTGACCGGCCAGGTTCAGGCTGGCACCGCTACGCTGGATGCCGCTGAACAGCTTCTTGCCGGTGGCGTCGATCACTTCCAGCCAGCAGTCGGCGGTAAAGGTCATCGCCAGCGCGTTGGCATCAACGGTATTTGTCACGCCCGCCTGATCGGTCGGCAGCGGCGCTGCGTCCGGTGCGGTATTCGCCGCTGGCGCAGCGGTTGCCGGCGCGGTTGCTGCTGGGGCAGCCACGGCGTCAACGTTAGCCTGGGACGGAGAGACCACGGCGTTTTGCGCGTTACTCTGCGCCGGCGCAGTGGTTGCCGCCGCTGGCGGCGCCTGGGTTGCTACGTCAGCAGGCGCAGTACCTGTGGTCTGCGCGTCAGCAGGCTCGGCAGGGTCGGTATTCAGAGGGACGCTTTGTGATTCACCGTTGCTGGCGAGTTCAGCAGAGGATTGATCGGCCATCGTGCTGATCTCCTCCTGCTGGGCTTTGTGATTCTGCCACCACCATGCGCCGGTCAGGCCAACAACGACAAAGACAATCAGCCAGGTGATGCTCGACAGCCAGCCATCGCGCTTCTTACGGCGTTTGCCAAGGGAAAAAGAGTGCATCGGGGCGACCTTTGCCGCTCTGACCGGTGCCTGTTTTTCCATCATTGGCAGCAGCTCTTCTTCCGGGATGTGCACGAGGCGTGCATAGGAGCGGATATAGCCCCGCAGGAAGGTGGAAGCCAATTCGGCAGGCGCTTTGTCTTCTTCGATATCGCGAACGGTGGAAACCTTGAGGCACAGGCGTTCAGCGACCGCTTGTTGGCTTAGCCCAAGCTGCTCGCGGGCATTGCGCAGGCGGACGCCAGTGGTTTGTGTTGCATTTAGGTCTTGAGTGGCTTCAGTATTCATTCGCTACAGCTGCTGGTACGTGAAATGTAAAATCAGGTGCCGGTAAGTCACAATGCCCACCCGCACCGCGAAACTTCTGGGTCAGTTAACCTTAGACCGACAGTATAGAGCTGTCAGGCCGGGGATAACAGAACAGCTTTTACCTCGTGGGCTAAACTGTTGTTCCATCGTTACATACTGCCTCAATCACGACGGAAACGCACCGTAATTATTTATCGAAACTGTATATTTGAGTAAGTTACGCCACGCGATTATGCTGCACGATCCCGCTTCGGAACCGTGCAGAAAGCATAATTAGACGGCTTTAACCGAAATTGGCTCGCCCTGCATACGCTTGCGCAGGGTGCGCTTGGTACGGTCAATCACCTCACCCGCCAGCTGGCCGCAGGCGGCGTCGATATCATCACCACGAGTTTTACGCACGATAGTGGTAAAACCATACTCCATCAGCACCTTAGAGAAGCGATCGATACGGCTGTTTGAGCTACGGCCATACGGCGCGCCGGGGAACGGGTTCCATGGGATCAGGTTGATCTTGCATGGGGTGTTCTTCAGCACTTCCGCCAGCTGGTGCGCATGCTCGGTGCCGTCGTTGACGTGATCCAGCATAACGTACTCGATGGTGACGCGGCCCTGGTTAGCGTTGGATTTGCTAATATAGCGGCGAACGGCATCAAGGAAGGTTTCGATATTGTACTTTTTGTTGATCGGCACAATTTCGTCACGGATCTCGTCCGTCGGCGCGTGGAGCGAAATCGCCAGCGCCACGTCGATCATGTCGCCCAACTTGTCCAGCGCAGGCACAACGCCCGAAGTCGACAGCGTCACGCGGCGCTTGGAGAGGCCAAAACCGAAATCATCCAGCATGATCTCCATCGCCGGAACGACGTTGTTCAGGTTGAGCAGCGGCTCACCCATGCCCATCATCACCACGTTGGTGATTGGACGCGTGCCGGTCACTTTTGCCGCACCGACGATTTTCGCCGCGCGCCATACCTGGCCGATGATCTCAGAGACCCGTAGGTTACGGTTAAAGCCCTGCTGGGCGGTTGAGCAGAATTTACACTCCAGGGCGCAGCCGACCTGGGAAGAGACGCACAGCGTGGCACGATCTTCTTCCGGAATATAGACCGTCTCAACGCGCTGGTCGCCCACGGCGATGGCCCATTTGATGGTGCCGTCGGTAGAGCGCTGCTCTTCCACGACTTCCGGCGCGCGGATCTCGGCGACCTCTTTGAGCTTGTTACGCAGCACCTTGTTGATATCGGTCATATCGTCAAAGTTATCACTGCAGTAGTGGTACATCCACTTCATTACCTGGTCGGCACGGAACGGCTTTTCGCCCAGGTTTTTGAAAAATTCGCGCATCTGCTGACGGTTGAGATCCAGCAGGTTGATTTTGGCGTCTTTGTTGGGAACCGTCGAGACGACGATTTCAGGCGTAACAGTTTGTTCTGACATAATAGATTCCGGCCTCGTTGTTACACGTTGTGGCCCCTGGAGGGTTGAAAAAAGAAGCGCCCCGGTAAGCTGCTGCTCGTCCGGGGCGCTGCATTGTACAAATTCTACTGCACCAATGCCACGTCTGTCGGCGGCATTAGCGAAATAATTAACGAGTGCGCGGGCAGACTTCGTTCTCACCGAAGAAGAAGGCGATTTCACGGGTAGCAGACTCAACGGAGTCAGAACCGTGGGTGCCGTTCTCGGTGAAGCTGTCAGCGTAGTCGGCGCGCAGGGTACCGGCCAGCGCGTTGTCCGGATTGGTTGCACCCAGCAGATCGCGGTGACGCTGTACGGCGTTTTCACCTTCCAGCACGGATACTACGATCGGGCCAGAGGTCATGAACTCAACCAGACCGTCAAAGAATGGGCGACCTTCGTGCTCAGCGTAGAAACCGCGAGCCTGCTCAACGGTCAGATGCAGCATTTTGGTGCCAACGATTTTGAACCCAGCGGATTCAAAGCGTGCAAAGATGCTGCCAATAACGTTTTTTGCCACCGCGTTCGGCTTGATGATGGAAAAAGTACGTTCAATTGCCATGATAACCTCTGTTATGTATTTGTTGTCGTGCATACACCCGTATGACCTGGCGCGAATTATAGAGAGCTACGCCACCCTTGCCTATGGATGAAGATAACATTTTTTTAAAATAAGATGAGTTTTAGCAACCTCCAGCCGCAAACTGGCGTTACAGCACCCGAAAAAGCACCGTTGCGGTCTGTCCGGCCCCATCCATAACTACCAGCTGATACTCCCCCCGCTTATCCAGACGCAGGCTCAATGCCCGTCCATGGTTGTCTAACGGCTCGCCGTTGATAAACCACCAGCGCTCCCCCTCCCCGCCCGTCGCCTGTAACGGCAGGGAGACGTACGTTTCGCCGGGGAGACGCTTCACCACCGCCCCCTCCCTTACGCCAGTGAGCAGTAGCGGAGGCGGATACTCCTGCTGACGCGGCGGGCAGCTAACTGAAGGCGCAGGCAGGCGTGCGGCGCGGCGCTCGCTGGCGGGGAGCCACGGCTCCAGCGGCAGGGGCCACACCACCAGAGTCTGCTCATGTGCTTCCGGGCAGTCCGCCGCCACGCGCTGTCCCTGATGATTGAGCCAGACCGGGAAGCGGATCCCACGGATCCCCTCCTGCTGGGGAAGTAAAAGCGTAGGCGGCTCGCTCTTATCCAGCAGCCAGGTGGCGAGACGGCGACGGCAGTTGCTATCCCCGGCAGGCAGGCTCTGTCCACCGGGCCAGCAGATGACGCCCCGGCTAACCGACTCAGGACGCGGATCGCGCGGCTGGCGGGCCACCTCCAGCGCCGAGTGCGCCTGTAACATATTGTTGACCTGGTTCAGCAGCGGCACGGCGCTGGCGAAGCCAAACTGTCCGGCGACCGGCGTACCGTCGGGCCGCCCGGTCCAGATGCCAATCACGTAGCGGGCGTTGATGCCCACCGCCCACGCATCCCGGTAGCCGTAGCTGGTACCGGTTTTCCACGCCAGGGGAACAACCTGGCCAAGATCCGCGTCGGGCAGCGGCTGCGCCTGAGAGGCAAGGATACGACGAATAATCCACGCGGCTCCTGGCGACATCAGCGGGCGATCTACCAGCGGATCGTGCGGCTGGAGGCGTAAAAAACCGGCCTTGCCGTGGCGGGCAAAGGCGCTGTAGGCGGCAGTGATATCGGCCAGGGTCGCCCCTGCCCCGCCGAGGATCAGCGACAGGTTCGGCTCGGCCCCGGCGGGCAGGGTCAGCGGCAGACCGGCATTGCGCAGGCGGGCGGCGAAGCGCTTCGGGCCATAGGCCTCCAGCACCTGCACTGCGGGCAGGTTAAGCGATCGGACCAGGGCTTCGCTCATGCTGACCGGACCGTGAAAGCCGCTGTCAAAGTTACCGGGACGGTAATCCTCCGCCAGCCGGGGAACGTCCTGCAGGAGCGACGCCGGGTGGATCAGCCCCTCGTCCATCGCCAGACCATAGACGAAGGGCTTGAGCACCGATCCAGGAGATCGCACGGCAGTGACCATATCCACGTGGCTGAAACGGCTGTCGTCGTTGATATCCACGGAACCAACCCAGCCGCGCACCTTCATGGTGGTGTGATCGACAACGATCATCGCCAGCGAGCTGCGCGGCGGCAGCTGCGGCTTAACGTTGAGCGCCAGCGCCTCCAGCTGCCGTTGCAGCGTGGCGTCGAGGGTAGTGACAATTTTGCTCTGCTTATCTCTTCCCGCCACCCGCCGGGCGAACAGCGGCGCAAGCTGCGGCATCTGCCGGGGCGCGAGCCAGACCGGCTCCTCGCGGGATTCACGCACCTGCCGCGCGGACCAGACCTGCTGCGATGCCATGCGCTCCAGCACTTTATCCCGCGCCGCCTGCGCCCGCTCGGGCCAGCGATCCGGGCGCAGGCGGCTCGGGGCCTGGGGCAGCACCGCCAGCAGTGCGGCTTCGGCATAGCTCAGCTGCGCCGGGGATTTGCCGAGGTAGGCCCAGCTGGCGGCACCGACGCCCTGCAAGGTGCCGCCAAAGGGGGCACGATTGAGATAGAGTGTCAGGATCTCGCGCTTAGAGAGATGCCACTCTAGCTGGAGCGCACGCCACAGCTGGCGCACCTTGCCACCGAAGGTACGCGGATGGGGATCGAGCAGCCGGGCAACCTGCATGGTCAGGGTGCTGCCGCCGGAGACTACCCGGGCCGAACGCAGATCCTGCCAGGCGGCGCGGGCAATCGCCAGCGGATTAACCCCCGGGTGCGACCAGAACCAGCGATCCTCATACTGGATCAGCGCCTGCAAATAGCGCGGCGACACCTCTTCAATGGTCACCGGATAGCGCCAGATGCCATCGGCGTCGGCGAAGCGCCACAGCGGCGTGCCGTCTTCGGCTACCACTACCCGTGCTGGGTTAACCTCGGCGAGGGGCAGAGGCCAGATCCGATCCGCAAGCAGCAGAGTAATAAGCAGAGCAGCCAGCGCCCCCGGCAGCAATAGCCAGCGGGAGCGCCCTGTACGACCACGCTTCACGCTATGGCCGAACGATCAGCGGGCCGCTTGCCGCGCCCGTTGCCCGCCACTGAGGGACATACATCGACTCAACCTGCGGCATTGGTACCTGATAGCTTCCCGGCGTGACGGCGCGAGCCAGATAGACCAGCGTGACCGGCTGGCTCTCGTTTACCGCTACCGCCGCCACGAAGCGATCGTCGCGGAACTCCATATGCTGAATATCCGCCTGCTGCATCTGGTTAAGCAGGTTCTGCACCTCGCTGGCGCTCTCCTGCAGGCTGGCGCTGCTGCTGGCCAGGTTCTGGTTCTCCAGCTCCAGTCCGGCGGGCAGCAGATCGACCACCAGCGCATCCGGCACGTTCTGGCTGGCCTTTACCTCCAGCCAGACCAGCACCAGCTCACCGCTCTTCAGCTCTGAGAGCGATTTGCTCTTACCGTCGGTGCCGAGGATCTGCCGTTCGATCTGCAATACGTTTGATGACGGTGCTGGCGCGTACTGCGCGTAGCCGCTGGTATCGAGGCGCAGCCAGAGCGGCGCGCTGCCGCTGTTGGTGACCTGAAGCGCCGCGAGCGTATCCGCCTCCAGCGGCAGCGTCCGGGCATGGTCGCCGCTTAGCGCCTCCCCAGAAAGCGAGGTCTGGGCCTGCCAGCTGCCCGGACTTGCCGCCAGAGCTCTGCCCGCCAGGAAGAGCGCGTTGCTCTCCTGGGTCGAGAGCCAGCGCTGGCCGAATGCCTGTGCGGAGAGCGTGTGCAGCAGACGGCTTTGCTCATTTGGCAGCAGGTTATTCTCCTGCAACAGGGAGAGCATCAGGGCGTTATCACGGAGAGCGCTGCCGTAGTCCGCCAGCCAGCGGGTACCGTCCTGGCGCGGCGTTTTTAACCCCAACGCCAGGGCCTGAGCGCCTCGCTCACCGTCGCCCATCAGCTTCAGGGCAATACCCAGCTGTACCAGAGGTAGCCCTGCCGCTGCCTGGCTATGGCGCTGCCAGATCTCACGCAGCGCTCCCAACGGCGCTTTCTGCTGTTGAGCCAGCACCAGCCCGGCGTAGGCCTGCACGGCAAACTTACTCGCCTGGCCGTCATCGCTGTAGCGGATCGCCATCATGCCCGGATCCTGCAGATAGCGCAGGAGACGATTATTGGCCTGGGTTAGCGCCTCGGCAGGCACGCTGTAGCCCTGCTGACCGGCACGCACCAGGAAGTCGGTAACGTAGGCGGTGAGCCAGTACTCCTCCGGCCCGCCCTTATCCCAGAGCGCAAACCCGCCGTCGTCACGCTGCATCTGCAGCAGGCGGGAGATGCCTGTATCTACCGCGGCGCGGCGTTTCTCGTCGCTGTCACCGGCGATGCCCAGTGATTTGAGCTGCGCGGCGTTGGTATAGAGCGACGGGAAGAGACCGCTGGCGGTCTGCTCCAGGCAACCGTAGGGGTAGGCCTTCAGCTCGCGGATATAGCGCGCCAGGTTCAGCGGCGGCTTCCCGCTCAGCAGCAGCTGCCCCTGCAGCGTGGCGGGAGCAAACCCTGCTACCAGATCGGCAGGTGCGGTCCAGCTCTGGCCGGGAGCCAGCATTGTCCCGGTGTTGACCGTCTGTGCAGGCCAGTCTGGACGCACGCCGATCTTCCACTGCTTATGCTGCGGAGCGAAAGTTTCGTTGGGCAGGGTCAGGCCGCTAATCTGAGCGCTGATTTCGCCATCACCAAAACCCTCTTTGGCAGCGATCGGTATGAAAATAGTGGTCCGCGCCTGAGGGGCGAGGCTTACCGGAGCAGGCTGCTGGCTTTGCAGCTCCACCAGACCGCTGGCAGAGAGCGCGACGTTCAGGGTCTGCGGGCTATCGGTCAGGTTAGTGATATCCAGCGCCAGCCGGGTGCTGTCCCCGCTGGCAAGAAAACGCGGCGTATTCAGCTCGGCAATCAGCGGCGCGGCAACGACAACTTTACTTTCAGCGCTGCCAAACTCATCCTCGCTCCAGGCCTGGGCCATTACTCGCAGCTCGCCGTTAAAATCACCGATTGGCAGGGTCACTGTGCCTTCGCCGTGCTCATCCAGCGTCACCGGCTGCGCCTGCTGGGCGATGATATTGACGTGGTTAACCGGCGGCTTCCCGCCCCGGTTCAGCTCATCGCCGTCACCACCAAAGCGCAGCGTTGCCGCCCGGCCCTGACCTTCAATCACCTGGCCGTAGATATCATAGATATCTGCCCCGTAACGCTTCTGACCAAAGAAGGACTTCCACGGATCCGGCGTCACGTAGTCGGTAATATTGAGCACGCCGCTGTCGACCGCCGAGAGCAGCACGTTCACTTTTTTCGGCATCTCACCCGCGTTAACGCTGGCCTTGACCTTGACGGTCAGCGTCTGGTCAGGCCGCATCTTCTGTGGGCCGTCAAGGGTTACCGCCAGACGGCGGCTCTCATCGCCAAGCGGCAGATGCAGCAGGCCAACGGCGCGCTTCGGCGTGGCGGCGCGGGACTTATCGCCGGGACGCACCACCAGCGTGCTGAGGTAGAGATCGTGGCGCTGCCAGGCTTTATCTACCGGGATAGCGAGATCCAGACCCTCGGCCGGGACGTCGATCTCCTGCCACCACAGCGGGCCATCGCTGGACTCCACCATCGCATAGCCCTTACCGGCAGCAGGGGCAGCGATATGCAGCTGGATGGTATCGCCCGGCTGATAGGCGGGTTTGTCGAGCTTGAGGGTGACGCGGTCAGGACGCGCCGCGCTGCCCCCTTCGTTGTTATCCTGCCAGCTGTAGCCCGCCCAGAAGCGTACGCTGCTGACGGTCTCATCAGGCGCTTTCACCTCAAGACGGTAGGCTCCCCACTCCACCGGGAAGCTGACCTTGCCGGTCTCATCCGCAGCGAGATTAAGAGACTGCTCGCCCTCCACCAGATCTTTTTGATCGAACTGGGACTGCCAGCCGTCACTCTCGGACCAGTTCCAGTAGTAGTCGCGACGCTCGCGGATCAGCCGCACCTGCAGATCGCTGACCGCTTTCTTCACGCCGTTGGCATCAACGTAAACAATGTCAAACCCGGCCTGGCTGTTCTCATCAACCGTAGGTCGGTCAACGGTGGTATCGGTGCGGTAGTCGTAGACCGATTTAGCGGCAAACTGCGGACGGATGCCAGGCAGCGCGGCGGCAGGCCAGATAGCCTGCTCGGCGCGACGGGTTACCGGACGGCCGCCGGACTCCAGCAGGCTGGCCTGAAGGATCAGCTGCAACGGCGAATGGGCCTCCTGCCACTGGCTTTCGGTCGTTACCTCGCCGTGACCTTTGTCGTCCAGGGTAACCTGTACCTCATCGAGGCTGCGGGAGAGATTCTCCTCAGCGATATTGCCGAACTGGAAGCCCGGCAGCGCGGCGACGGCCTCACGCAGCGGACGCAGGAAAAGCTGCCCCTGCAACGTGTTGCCGTTGGCGGGCGCACCGTAGAGGTAGCGCCCCGTTACGTCGAAGCTGACGCTGTCAGCCATCGCCAGCGGTGCTTTTTGTGCGGTGAGGTTGAGCGCCATGCGCTCCGGCATAAAGTCTTCCACCTGGAAGCGCCACTGCGGGGACTGATTATCGCCGGTATTGGCGCGAACGTGCCACATGCCGGTTGGCGCACCCGCGTCCAACGTATAGGTAAACTGGTAGAGACCATCCTCCTGCGGCTGGCTGACCACCGTGCGCACCACCTGACCGTCCGGCTTAACGACCTCCAGCTTCACCGGCTGGGCGGGAAGCGGCTTGCCGTCCCGATCGCGCAGCAGGGCGTTGAGGATCACCGTTTCGCCGGGGCGATAGAGATCGCGCGGGCCAAACATGAACAGCTGCTTGCTGTAGCCCGGCTCTCCTGCGATGGCAAACTCGGCCAGATCCAACGCTGGCAGGGTTAAATCGAGCAGCGTGGTTTCGCCATCCTTGCGCGCCAGCAGCAGAGCCGCCTCTTTGTCAGTGTTCAGCACCGCGTGGCCTTTAGCATCGCTGGTGGCCTGGGCCAAAGTCTGCCCCTTCTCATTAAGCAGCGTCACCTCCACGCCCTCACCCGCCGCGCCGTTCTCCAGGCCCTGGGTAAAGACATCCAGCTGATTGTGGTAGCGATGCACCGACAGGCCGATGTTGCTCAGGGTAAACAGCGTGGCGGCGTTGCTGTAGCTATAGTGCCCGGCCTGGTTCATGACGGCGATATAGACCCCCGCCTGTTGAAGAGGTTTGATCTCGGCCAGCGGCAGAAGCAGCTTCTCACGGGTATTGCGCGCCGGGTTAAGGTCAAAACGCCCGGTATAGACCAGATCCGCCATCTTCAGCAGCGTATCGGACTCCCAGTTAGTTAGCGAGTTGCGGTACTCCCACTGGCTGACAAAGGCCGTCAGCGACTCGGGCTTCACGCGGTAGAAGTTAACGTCAACGTTATTGACGTTGAGCGCCATCACCGGCAGCCCTTCGACCACCTTGCCCGGCAGCAGCGAGCCCCGGCTGGCGAAGCCGACGCTCGGCTCTACGTCGCGGGTGGTAATGGTTTTTTCAAAGCTGCTGCCGAAGGTGGCTTTATTCAGCGCCACCAGCCCGCTATCAACGGAGACGATCAGCTCCCGGTTCGGCTCCAGGTGGCGAAAGCGTAGCTCTTTCAGATTTGGAGCCAGCTCCCAGGCCCCGTCCAGCTTGCCGCTCTTCTTATCGACAAGGTGTACCGTCCGGGAGAAGTCCTGATCGGGATCGAGAGGGATATTGAAAGCGAGCACCAGGGTGGCCGCGCCATCAAGCTGCACCTCTGAGGCATCCTGCAGGGTCAGGGATTTACCTGCGCTCTGGGCGGCGAGCTTTTCCCGCTGGGCGCTGTCAACTTTAGCCACTGGCTTTGGGTCAGCCTCCGCGGCTTTGGTGACCGCCGCCTGGGGCGCGCCGCTGTTATCACAACCCGCTAAAAAAGAGGTGGCTACCAGTGCCATCGCAAGCGCAGTAAAACGTAACGGTTTCATTCCTTTATCCCTGCCGTTGTTCGAGAGTCAGGCTTAGTATGCGCCAGTTTTCCCAGGAGCAAAAAGAGAATACAAACTCTGGAAAGCGGCTCGCAATCTTTGCCTGTTGGCAGGCCCGACTGTTACGCCGATCACACCCCATAACGTTACATGTTACGTTGACCGTCATTTGTTTTTAAAACAAGAAGATAGCTGGTATGAAACCGCTTAGCGCTGCTAACGTTACTCTGTTATCGCACCTCCGTGCGCGGTTCATAATGAGAGAAGACGATGAAAAGAGCCGTTAATGCCCTACAAAATTTTGGTAAGTCCCTCTACGGTCCGGTGCTGATTCTACCCATCGTCGGCCTGTTCATTGCCTTTGGTAATCTGTTGGGCAACGGTAACCTGGCGGAGTACCTGCCCTTCCTCGGCTACCCCTTTATCCAGAGCCTCGGCCAGCTGATGGCCAAATCGGCGGTGTCGGTGCTGGTGAACCTGGCGCTGGTTTTCGCCGTAGGTATTCCCGTGGGTCTGGCCGCCCGTGACAAGGGCTACGCGGCGCTAATCGGTCTCGTCACTTTTGTGGTCTTTATCAATGCCATGAACGTCACTCTGAGCCTACAGGGCGAGCTGGCCGCAGCGGATCAGATGAAAGCTGCCGGACAGAGCATGGTACTGGGGGTCCAGGTGCTGGAGATGGGCGTCTTTGCCGGGATCCTCACCGGTGCGCTCTCAGGCTACCTCTATAACAAATACTCCGGAGTGCAGTTCTCCGGCGCGATGGCGGTCTACTCCGGCCACTGCTTCGTGGCAATCATCATGCTGCCGGTCTCGATGCTGCTCGGTGTGATCATGAGCGAGCTGTGGCCCTTTGCTCAGCAGGGGATCAGCGCGGCGGCACTGGCGATTAAGGGCGCGGGACCGTTTGGCGTGGCGGTGTACGGTTTTCTGGAGCGCATCCTGGTCCCCACCGGCCTGCATCACCTGGTCTATACCCCGTTCCTCTATACCGAGCTGGGGGGCACGGCGGACGTCTGCGGCCAGACCTATCAGGGCGCACGCAATATCTACTTTGCCGAGATGGCCTGCCCCGCCGTGCATCAATTGAGCAGCACCGTGGTGTGGGACGCCCGCGGCATCAGCAAGATGTTTGGCCTGCCCGCCGCCGCGCTGGCGATGTACATGACCGCCAAACCCGAGCGCAAAGCGGCGGCCAAGGCGATTCTGATCCCGGCGGCGTTGACCTCTCTGCTGGTGGGCGTCACCGAGCCGATTGAGTTCTCATTCCTCTTCGTCGCTCCGCTGCTGTTCGTGGTTCACGCGGTGCTGACCGGCATCGGCATGATGCTTTTCTACCTGCTTGGAGTCCACGCCATCGGCGCGAACGGCATTATTGATTTCATCGTCTATAACCTGCCGCTCGGCACCGAAAAATCCAACTGGCCGATGTATATCGTGGTCGGCCTGATTATGTTCACCCTCTACTTTGTCATCTTCCGCTTCCTGATCCTGCGCTTCGATATGAAGACGCCGGGCCGCGAGGATGAAGATCAGGAGACCCGCCTCTACAGCAAGCAGGAGTACCAGGCGAAAGGGGCCAACGACGGTCTGGGTGAGGCGATTGTTGCCGGGCTGGGTGGTCGCGACAACGTTGAGGTGGTGGATAACTGCTATACCCGCCTGCGCGTCACGGTGAAAGACGTGGCGATTATCGATGAGCCACGCCTGAAAGCCACCGGCGCGAAGGGAGTGATCAAACAAGGCAATAACGTTCAGGTGGTCTACGGGCTGCACGTCAAAAAAATGCGAGAGGCCGTTGAGGCGTTTCTTTGAAGGAGGCACACATGCTTACCCCCCCATTTATTCTGTCCATCGCCGGCGGCGGCAGCACCTATACGCCAGGCATCGTTAAAAGCCTGATGGTACGGCTGGAGGATTTCCCGCTAGCGGAGATCCGCCTCTACGATATCGACGAGTCGCGTCAGCGCACGCTCGCCCCGGTGGTGGAAAAAGTGATCCGCGACCACAGCGACACGATTAAATTTACCGTCACCAGCGACGCCGAGGCCGCCTTCAGCGGGGCGCACTTTGTCTTCGCCCAGATGCGCGTCGGCCAGTACAAAATGCGCGAGCAGGATGAGAAGATTCCTCTGCGTCACGGCGTGGTGGGTCAGGAGACCTGCGGGCCGGGCGGCCTGGCCTATGGCCTGCGCACCATTCTGCCGATGGTAGAGCTTATCGACCTGGTGGAGCAGTACGCGGATAAAAAGGCATGGATTGTGAACTACTCCAACCCGGCGGCGATTGTGGCTGAAGGGGTTCGTCGTCTGCGCCCCAACGCGCGGGTGCTCAACATCTGCGATATGCCGGTGGCGGCGATGCGTAACATCGGGGCCATTCTGGGGGTTGATCGTCACAAATTACAGGTGGACTATTTTGGTCTGAACCACTTCGGCTGGTTTACCCGCATCCTGGTGGACGGCGAAGATCGCCTGCCCGAGGTGCGTCGTCATGTGGCGCAGTTTGGCCTGCTGACCGAGGATGCTTCCAAGACCGATCCGCAGCACGCCGATCCCTCGTGGGTGAAGACCTGGCGCAACATCAAGCCGATTATGGATCACTTCCCGGACTATCTGCCGAACCCCTATCTACAGTACTACCTGATGCCGAACCAGATTGTTGAGTATCAGGATCCGCACCTGACCCGCGCCAACGAGGTGATGAACGGCCGCGAGAAGAAGCTGTTTGCCGCCGCCGAAGAGTATCAGCGCACCGGGATCCTGCCGGATGCCTTCCACGTTGGCGTTCACGGGGCGTTTATCGTCGACGTTGCCTGCTCGCTGGCCTTCGACCTGCGCCAGCGCCATCTGGTGATTGTCGAGAACAAGGGAGCCATCGCTAACCTGCCCTATGATGCCATGGTCGAGGTACCGGCCTACATTACCTCCAATGGTCCAGAGCCGGTGCGTATGGGTGCGGTGCCGCTGTTTCACCAGACCCTGTTGATGCAGCAACTGGCCTCTGAACAACTGCTGGTGGAGGCAACCATTGAGGGCAGCTATGAGAAAGCCCTCCAGGCCTTCACGCTGAACCGTACCGTGCCAACGATGCAGCATGCGAAGGCGATCCTCGACGATATGATCGAGGCCAACCGCGACTACTGGCCGCAGCTGCAAAGAGCCTGGCAGAATGGAGAATCCGTATAAATTTCTGAAGCCTGCTCGCGGCGTTGAGAGGGTAAACTTGTCGGTGTGAGAAAAAACACCGACAATCCTTTAGTCAATACATTAAAGGAGGCCCACCTGCTATGACTACCTCATTCTTCGTTGCTGCCGACTGGCTGATTGAACACGGCGACTCCCCTGACGTACAGATTATTGATGCGCGCATGGCTCCCCCTGGGCAAGAGCACCGTGATATGCGCGGCGAGTACCGCGCCGGACATCTTCCGGGCGCGGTCTTTTTTGATATTGAGGCCCTCTCCGACCACACCTCTCCTCTGCCCCACATGATGCCGCGCCCGGAGGCCTTCGCCGTGGCCATGCGCGAGCTGGGGGTCAGCAGCGACAAGCATCTGGTGATCTACGATGAAGGGGACCTCTTCTCTGCGCCACGAGCGTGGTGGATGCTGAAAGCCTTTGGCGTGGAGCAGGTCTCAATTCTGGCGGGCGGCCTGGCCGGATGGCAGCGTGATGAGCTGCCGCTCCAGCAGGGGGATGTGAAGCTGCCCGAAGCTGAATTTGAAGCTCACTTTGACGCCGACCGGGTGAAGCGCCTGACCGACGTGCTGCTCATTAGCCATGAGAAAACTGCCCAGCTGGTTGATGCTCGTCCTGCCCCGCGCTTCAACGCCGAAGCGGATGAGCCGCGTCCGGGGCTGAGACGCGGGCATATTCCTGGGGCGCTGAACGTGCCGTGGGGCGATCTGGTGTTTGAGGGTGAGCTGAAGACCACCGACGAGCTGAGTGCTGTTTTTGCCCGTCAGGGTGTCGATCTCAATAAGCCTATCGTGGTGAGCTGTGGCTCCGGAGTGACTGCTGCCGTGGTGGCGCTGGCGCTGGAGACGCTGGGCGTTGAGGGCGTTACGCTGTACGACGGCTCATGGAGTGAATGGGGCGCGCGGGACGATCTGCCCGTTGAACCATCCTGAGCATGGACAACCGCCTTGCGCCGCTGCTGTCACGCGGCGAGTCGCTGACCCGCGCAGAGTACCGAGTGCTGGCCCATCTGACCGCCCACCCGCTGCTGGTGGGCAACATCACGGTGCGCGAGCTGGCGCAGGAGACCTTCGTCTCTACCGCCACCATCATGCGCCTGTGCCAGAAGCTGGGCTTCAGCGGCTACAGCGAGCTGATCTGGTACTGTAAACAGCTGCTTGCCGATACGCCGCATATCGCGGTTCCGGCGGGTGAAACCGCCGATCTCTCGCTGCGGTTTAACCAGTTTATCGCTAACTATCAGCAGACCTTTCGTTGGGCGACAGAGGAGAAGCGCCGCTACTTCGCTACCCTGCTGCATGAAAAAGAGAGCTTTTTTCTCTACGGGGCGGGCTTCTCCTATCTCTTTGCGGAATATCTTACCAAGAAGCTACAGGTGCTGGGCAAGACGGCGTTTATCTCCGGGCCGGGGGACAGCCGTAATATTTTCCTCAGCAACGCCGCCCGCTATGAGGTGTTTATTGCCGTCTCCCGCAGCGGTGAGACGGAGCAGGTGCTGGATAAAGCGCGGATCGCCAAAAACGTCGGCATGACCATCGTGGCCTTTACCCGCGCCTCGGCGAATACCCTGGCTGGCATGGCGGATCTCCATTTCGGGCTGTATGACGAGGCGGTGCACTTCGCCGCCGAAGCCGCGGGCGTGACCTCGTTCGAGTCGAACCTGGTGCTGCTGATGGATCTGCTGCTGCTGGAGGCAACGGGGTGAACGCTCACCCCGTCAGAGGGACTAGATAATGCGCTGCTTGAAGTCGCGCAGGAAGCTGCCCCAGCGCCGCTCGTAGAAGGGCGTAATGTGCGCCAGCATAAAGTGGCTGATCCCCTTCTCACCTTCGGCAACCAGGCAGATATCGACAGGCTCATCGCCAGGTAACGTATCAGTGGCCACGCTGCCAGTCGACTGGATAATGGCATCGATATCGCTGTCGGCCTCGACTTCAATGCCGATCAACAGGTTAGACTGAGCGTCAGCCTCCTCTTTGATAGAGCAGATAAACGCCCGCTTGACCGTTTTCATGGTCTTGAACAGCGTCGTCAGGGAGTCAATCATCTGCGCAGGCGGCTCGGCTACCTCAGAGAGCAGCAGCGCGCTGCCGCCCTCTAACACCTCCTGCTGGCTGAGAGGGCTACCCTCCTCTTTGCCTACCAGGTGGGCGATCTCACGCGGCGTAAACTCTTTCCCCGTTGGCAGCTTAGCGTTGAGGAACAGCGTCTCGCCGAGGGTCATCTCAAACAGGGTGCGCACCGGCATCACCACGAACGCCTGCTCATCCTCTACCGCCTGCTGCAACGCTTCAAGGGAGGTGAAAAACGGGATCACCGAGGTGCCGTCGTCTTTCTCCCAGTGCTGGATATCCAGTGCGCTATCCTCAACTACCGTCTGGCCCTCTGCCGCCGTACCGGGAACCCAGACAGTGGAGGCCATCAACGTGCGGAAGAAAGCAGGACGGTGTCCTGGCTCGGTCGCCGCCTGCTCAAGCAGGGTCTCTAATTCGTTTTTCGTCTCAGACATATTTACCACAGATTGAATCGGGTCACGTAGGGCGGGTAAGCATCGCGCCACCCGCCATTGTCTCGCCGGGTGGCGCTACGCTTACCCGGCCTACAAAACGATCTATTCTGCCGTTAATAAATGGGCGATGGTACGCACGCCCAGACCTGTCGCCCCGGCAGCCCACTGATCCACGGCCGCTTTACGGTAGGTGGCAGAGCAGTCGATATGCAGCCAGCCTTCACGGTAGTTCTCAACAAAGTGGGAGAGGAAACCTGCGGCAGTGCTGGCTCCCGCCGGGAAGGCGGCGCTGGCGGTGTTGTTCAGCTCGGCAAAGTTAGACGGCAGCTGGCTGCGGTGGAACTCCGCCAGCGGCAGACGCCAGAACGGCTCGTTCTCCGCGCTAGCGCTTGCCAGCAGGCGGTTTGCCAGCTTGTCGTCAAAGCTCAGCAGCGCATGGTAGTCATTACCCAGGGCGGTTTTCGCCGCGCCGGTCAGCGTTGCCGCGTCGATAATCAGCTCCGGATTTTGCTTCACCGCGTCGATCAGGCCATCGGCCAGCACCAGGCGGCCTTCGGCATCGGTATTCATGATCTCAACGGTTTTGCCGTTGCGATAGCGAATGATGTCGCCAAGCTTGAAGGCATTGCCGCTGATCAGGTTATCTGCGCAGCAGAGGTAGAGCTTAACGCGCTTGTTCAGGCCGCGAGTAATGGCAAACGCCAGCGCGCCGGTGACCATAGCCGCGCCGCCCATATCGGACTTCATGGAGTCCATAAAGGCGCTCTGCTTGATGCTATAACCGCCGGAGTCAAAGGTAACGCCTTTACCTACCAGGCAGGCATAGACCGGCGCGTTTTTATCGCCTGTAGGGTTGTAGTCCAGCGCCAGCAGAACCGGAGTCCGCTCGGAGCCACGCCCGACGGTGTAGATCCCCATGTAGTTCTGCTCGCGCAGATCTTCGCCTTTGGTGATACGGTAGGAGACGTTATCTCCCCCCACACTACTCAGCAGATCCACCGCGCGCTGGGCCAGCTGCTCCGGTCCCAGCTCCTCAGGAGAGGCGTTAATGGCGTCGCGCACCCAGTCGATAACGTTGCGGCGGCTCTCCAGCTCTTTCTGCTGGGCTTCATCCAGGGTCGGCCACTCAATTTTACGGCTACCTTTTGGCCCTTTATAGCCCTGCCAGAATGCCCAGCAGCGATCGACGTCCCAGCCCTCGCCTGCCAGCTGAACGTGCTTGATGCCCATGCCGTCGATCTTACGCGCCGCGCGCTGGATCAGGCCCAGCTCGTCTGCGCCGGTAAGGTGCAGCGCAACGCCGTCGCTATTGATGCTGTAAGCAGCTTTCTCGCCCCAGCGCGCATCGGCGGGCTGAGTCGTCAGGGTGATTTTCATGGCTTCAGTTGTCATTATTCTGTCCTTATGATCAAGCCTGCGATGTGAAAACGGGCTACCCGAAGGCAGCCCGCTGTGCATTATGACGCTTCGTCTAACCAGACTAACAGAATCGCTTCCAGAATCTTTTCATTGGATGCGTTTGGTTCGTCATCAAAGTCGTCCAGTTCACAAATCCACTGGTGCATATCGGTAAAGCGCACGGTTTTCGGATCGAGATCCGGGTAAGCGTCATACAGCGCCTCGCCGATTTCACGGCTGTCACTCCACTTCAGGCCCATATCAATGCTCCCGTGCGTGGTTGATAGTATAACGTGGCATCTCGACCACCAGGTCTTCGTCGGTGACGCGTGCCTGACAGCTCAGACGGCTCTCCGGCTCCAGACCCCAGGCTTTATCCAGCATGTCGTCTTCGTCTTCGGTGCTCTCCGCCAGCGAGTCAAAGCCTTCACGCACGACGCAGTGGCAGGTGGTGCAGGCGCAGGATTTTTCGCAGGCGTGTTCAATCTCAATGCCGTTACGCAGGGCAACGTCAAGAATGGTCTCGCCGACATTCGCTTCCAGAACAGCGCCATCCGGACAGAGATCCTGATGGGGCAAAAATACAATCTTTGGCATATTAAACCTCGTCCACGGAGTGGCCCTTCAGCGCTTTACGAACCGACTGGTCCATGCGGCGTGCGGCAAACTCCTGGGTTTGTTTGTCTATATTTTTAATGGCTTGTTCAATGGCATCAGCATCATTACCCTCGGCGGCTACACGCACACGTGCAGCGGCCTCGTCAATAACCTGACGTTCTGCGGCGCTTAACAGCGCGGCATCGGTTCCGAGCGCGCTTTGCAGACTCTCCAGCACGCGCGCGGCCTCCACTTTCTGCTCCGCCAGCATTCGCGCTTTCACGTCCTCACCGGCAAAACTCATGGAATCCTGGATCATGGTAGCGATTTCGCCGTCGGTCAGGCCGTAAGAGGGCTTGACCTGAATTGAGGCGGCTACGCCGGTGGATTTCTCCATAGCGGTAACGCTCAGCAGGCCATCGGCATCTACCTGGAAGGTGACGCGAATGTGCGCCCCGCCGGCAGGCAGCGCCGGGATACCGCGCAGGGTAAAGCGCCCCAGCGAGCGGCAGTCGGCAACCAGTTCGCGCTCGCCCTGCATCACGTGGATCGACATCGCGGTCTGGCCGTCTTTAAAGGTGGTGAACTCCTGAGCGCGCGCCACCGGAATGGTGGTATTGCGTGGGATCACTTTCTCTACCAGCCCGCCCATGGTCTCGAGACCCAGCGACAGCGGAATAACGTCCAGCAGCAGCATTTCGCTGTCCGGCTTGTTGCCTACCAGGATATCGGCCTGAATAGCCGCGCCGATGGCAACCACCTTATCCGGATCGATGGTGGTCAGCGGCTGGCGACCAAAGAACTCGCCCACGCGCTCGCGCACCAGCGGCACGCGGGTAGAGCCGCCTACCATCACCACTTCCAGCACCTCGTCGGCCTCAACGCCTGCGTCTTTCAACGCCCGGCGGCAGGAGAGCAGCGTGCGTTTAACCAGAGAAGAGATGAGATCGTTGAATTCAGTGCGGGTGATGTTGCCCTGCCAGCCTGCCACGTTAACGTCGACGCTTTCGGCATCGCTGAGGGCAATTTTTGCCGCGACAGCGGCGTCAAGCAGCTGGCGCTGCAGGCGCGGATCTTCACGGTCGGTAATGCCCGCCAGCTCGCGAATACGATCCGCCAGCAGGTGATCGAAGTCGTCGCCGCCCAGCGCAGAGTCGCCGCCGGTGGCCAATACTTCAAACACGCCACGACTAAGGCGCAGGATAGAGATGTCAAAGGTGCCGCCGCCGAGATCGTAGACGGCGATCACGCCCTCTTTGCCCGAGTCGAGACCGTAGGCGATCGCGGCCGCCGTCGGCTCGTTGAGCAGGCGCAGCACGTGCAGGCCCGCCAGTCGCGCGGCGTCTTTGGTGCCCTGACGCTGGGCATCATCAAAGTAGGCCGGGACGGTGATTACCACGCCGTCCAGCTCGCCCGCCAGCGCTTCTGTAGCGCGAGCGGCGAGCGTCTTGAGGATATCGGCAGAGATGCGCACCGGGTTCAGCAGGCCGGCAGCGGTGGCGATCATCGGCAGACCGTTTTCGCTCGCCTGCAGCTGATACGGCAGATGCGGGTAGCGCGCCTGGATGTCGGCCAGCGAGCGGCCCATCATGCGTTTAACCGAGCTGATGGTGTTAGCCGGATCGTTGACCGCATTGCTGCGAGCCTCAAAGCCCACTCGGTGACCGTGCTGCTGATAGTGCACCACGGACGGCAGCAGGTGACGTCCTTCGCTGTCCGGCAGCGTTTCTGCCTGGCCGCTACGCACGGTAGCCACCAGAGAATGCGTTGTACCCAGATCAATGCCCGCCGCCAGACGACGCTGGTGCGGCGCGGCACTCATGCCCGGCTCACTAATTTGTAATAAGGCCATGTTTGCTTCCGAAATTTAAAAATCGAGCAGCTTTTCTTCGAGTTGTTCTGCTGTGCTGCGTAGTTTATCGAGAAAACGGAGTTTACGCACCGTCTCTGCGGCGTCGCTCCACGACTCGCCGTCAAGCTGCTCGACCATGGTCTGATGGCGCGAGGTATACATTGCGGCGACGCGCTTCAGGAACGCTTCCAGCCGGTCAGTATCACGGGCCTGCTCAATCTCATCCAGCTCTTCGCGCAGCTCAAGCTGCTCCATCAGAAAGACAGTGTCGCGGACGGTATGCTGCTCGCTGGCGAGATCGAAGCCGTGCAGGGAGAGCAGATACTCGGCGCGCAGCAGCGGGTGGCGCAGCGTCTGCCAGGCCTGATTGATGGTCGCGGAGTGTTGGACGGCGGCAAGCTGTTCAGCAGAGGTGCCGCTGGCAAACCGATCGGGGTGGTATTGACGTTGCAGATCCTGAAAGCGGGTAGCCAGCGCCTGGGTATCCAGATGATAGCCAGCGGGCAACCCAAAGAGGGTGAAGTAATCCATAACAGTCTCGGGGTTAGGCGGGTTAAAGCAAACCCCACCGCAGAGCAGTGGGGTTGAGTCGTTCAGGCGCGGTTAAACGTGGAAGCTTTCGCCGCAACCGCACTCATCTTTCACGTTCGGGTTGGTAAACTTAAACCCTTCGTTGAGGCCCTCTTTTACGAAGTCCAGCTGAGTGCCGTTCAGGAACTGCAGGCTTTTGCCATCGACCACGACCTTAACGCCTTTGTCTTCGAACACGGTATCTTCTGCCGCAGGCTCGTCAACAAATTCCAGCACGTAGGCCATACCCGAACAGCCGGAGGTTCTCACCCCCAGGCGCAGGCCAAACCCTTTACCCCGGTTGGCCAGGAAGCTATTTACTCGCGCGGCAGCACTGTCGCTAAGGGTAATCGACATACAGACCTCTGCTCGTTATTTCACGTCACGCTTGCTTTTGTAGTCCGCAATCGCAGCTTTGATTGCATCTTCCGCCAGGATAGAGCAGTGGATCTTAACCGGCGGCAGCTCCAGCTCATCGGCGATGTCGGTGTTTTTAATCGCCTGCGCTTCGTCCAGAGATTTACCTTTCACCCACTCAGTCACGAGGGAGCTGGAGGCGATCGCCGAGCCGCAGCCGTAGGTTTTAAAACGCGCGTCTTCAATGATGCCGTCGTTGTTTACTTTGATCTGCAGCTTCATGACGTCGCCACAGGCCGGTGCACCCACCATGCCGCTGCCAACGCTCGCGTCGCTGTTGTCGAAGGAGCCAACGTTGCGCGGGTTTTCGTAGTGATCGATTACTTTTTCGCTATAAGCCATTTTAAATTCTCCTGATGCCGCTACCGATTAATGATGAGACCATTCAATGCTGTTCAGATCCACGCCCTGTTTGAACATCTCCCACAGCGGAGAGAGGTCGCGCAGACGGCCAATGGAGTTGCGAACCAGATTGATGGTGTAGTCAATCTCTTCTTCGGTAGTGAAACGACCTAAAGAGAAACGAATAGAGCTATGTGCCAGCTCGTCGGTCATGCCCAGCGCGCGCAGCACGTAGGATGGCTCGAGGCTTGCAGAGGTACAGGCGGAACCGGAAGAGACCGCGAGATCCTTCAGCGCCATGATCAGCGACTCGCCTTCAACGTAGTTGAAGCTGACGTTGAGGATGTTTGGTACGCCCTGCTCAAGATCGCCGTTCAGATACACTTCTTCCATATCCTTTACGCCGTCCCACAGACGGTTACGCAGCGTACGCAGGCGCGCCATCTCGGTTTCCATCTCTTCTTTCGCAATGCGGTAGGCTTCGCCCATGCCGACGATCTGGTGTACAGGCAGCGTACCGGAACGCATACCGCGCTCGTGACCGCCACCGTGCATCTGTGCTTCGATGCGGATACGCGGCTTACGACGCACGTACAGCGCGCCAATCCCTTTCGGGCCGTAGATTTTGTGGCCGGAGAAGGACATCAGATCAACTTTCAGCTGGCTCAGGTCGATAGGCAGTTTGCCCACGCTCTGGGTCGCATCAACGTGGTAGATGATGCCGCGCGCACGGCAGAGTTCGCCGATAGTCGCGATATCCTGTACGACGCCGATTTCGTTGTTCACGTGCATGATAGAGACCAGAATGGTGTCGTCGCGCATGGCGGCTTCCAGCTCTTTCAGGTCAATAATGCCGTTGCTCTGCGGCGCAAGGTAGGTTACTTCAAACCCTTCACGCTCCAGCTGACGACAGGTGTCCAGCACGGCTTTGTGTTCGGTTTTACTGGTGATGATGTGCTTGCCTTTTTTCTGATAGAAATTAGCAGCACCCTTGATCGCCAGGTTGTCGGATTCGGTTGCACCGGAGGTGAAAACAATTTCACGCGGGTCAGCGCCAACCAGCTCGGCAATCTCATTACGGGCGATATCTACCGCCTCTTCAGCATGCCAGCCAAAACGGTGTGAACGGGAAGCTGGGTTACCAAAGTTTCCGTCCAGGGTCAGACACTGCATCATCTTCTCGGCAACACGCGGATCCACCGGCGTAGTTGCGGAGTAGTCGAGATAGATCGGTAATTTCATTGCTCTATAAACTCCGTACATCGCTTCAATGCAAGGAACCAGGCAGACGGCTGGATGTACGGCCGACGTGGCGGAGCTGGCGCTCCGGCCTGGTTCATAAATCTTTTATGGTTTTATTACGCGCGCAGCTTGACGTTAATGGCGTCCTGCGCGCGGGTCGTGCGCTGTGTTTCCTGGCTGTGCTGGCGATCGGATACGTCCATCACTTCCTGGTTATTGACCAGTTCACCGAGGGTGATATTGTTCAGGAAGCCGGTCAGACGATCGCTGAGGTCGCGCCACAGCGCATGGGTCAGGCACTTATCGCCGCCCTGGCAGCCGCCTTTACCCTGACAGCGGGTCGCGTCTACCGATTCATCAACAGCGCTGATCACTTCGCCAACGGCGATGCTGTTGGCATCTTTACCTAACAGATAACCGCCGCCCGGACCGCGTACGCTGGCCACCAGGCCGTTCTTACGCAGGCGGGAGAAGAGCTGCTCCAGATAGGAGAGGGAGATTCCCTGACGCTCGGAGATATCAGCCAACGGAACCGGGCCCGATTCAGAGTTGAGCGCAACGTCCAGCATTGCAGTAACGGCATAACGCCCTTTAGATGTCAGTCTCATGTCTTACTTAACCTCAAACTCGCCCCTGCCCGGGGTTGTCGTTATATATAGATAGTTATAAAACGTTGTTATAAAAACAGTGATATAAATGGTCTGTTACATAGCAGGCGCAAGTGTGACATTCCCGACTAAAATGGTCAACTATTTACTTGACTGTTTTAGTCAGGTATTTGGCTATTAGTGCCGTTTCCTTCACGCCGGGTGGCGCTGCGCTTACCCGGCCTACAAAACCGTAGGCCCGGCAAGCGTTGAGCCGCCGGGCAAATAGACGCTACTGCTCTTTATTCTTCTGCTCGATCGACGCCAGAATACCGCGCAGGATGTTCAGCTCCTGGCTCTCCGGACGCGCGCGGGTAAAGAGACGGCGCAGCTTGTTCATCACCTGGCCCGGATGATCGGGGCGGATAAAACCGGTTGCCAGCAGGGTCTGCTCAAGGTGGCCGTAGAAGCGCTCCAGGTCATCCACCAGCGGGTAAGCCGTCTCTTCCTCTGCTGGCTCAGCGCCCTCTTCCTGCGCCGCCAGCCAGGCCATGCGCACTTCATAGGCAATAACCTGTACCGCCATCGCCAGGTTCAGCGAGCTGTACTCCGGGTTGGCGGCAATAGCGACGTGGTAGTGGCACTTCTGCAACTCTTCGTTGGTCAGGCCTACGCGCTCGCGGCCAAAGACCAGCGCCACCGGGGCGTGCTGACCTTCGCTAACGCTCTTCAGCCCGCACTCGCGCGGATCAAGCATCGGCCACGGCAGCGTACGGGAGCGAGCGCTGGTCCCGACCACCAGGCTACAGCCCGCCAGCGCGTCGTCGAGGGTATCAACAATCTGCGCGTTACCGATAACGTCGCTGGCACCGGCAGCCAGGGCAATGGCCTGGGAGTCCGGCTTCACCAGCGGATTGACCAGCCAGAGGTTCGTTAAGCCCATGGTTTTCATGGCGCGGGCAACGGAGCCCATGTTGCCGGTGTGAGAGGTTTCAACCAGCACGATTCGTATATTTTGCAGCATAGTTTTTCAGCGTCTTAAGAATATTCGCGCATATTAGCATAAAGCAAAGACATAGTCCGAACTCGCTGCTATACTCTGCGCCGTTTTCACCCCGTTCTTTAACATCCAGTGAGAGAGACCGATGCATCCGATGCTGACCATCGCCGTGCGCGCAGCGCGCAAGGCGGGTAATGTAATTGCCAAACACTACGAAACACCAGACGCTGTAGAAACTAACCAGAAAGGCAGCAATGATTTCGTGACCAACGTTGATAAAGCCGCCGAGGCCGTGATTATCGACACTATCCGCAAATCTTACCCGCAACACACCATTATCACCGAAGAGTCCGGTGAACATGCAGGCGCAGATCAGGATGTACAATGGGTTATCGATCCACTGGATGGCACCACCAACTTTATTAAACGTCTGCCACACTTCTCGGTTTCTATCGCCGTGCGCATTAAAGGCCGCACCGAAGTTGCCGTAGTTTACGATCCAATGCGTAACGAACTCTTCACCGCTACCCGCGGCCAGGGCGCACAGCTCAACGGCTACCGCCTGCGCGGCAGCATCGCTCGCGATCTGGATGGCACCATTCTGGCGACCGGTTTCCCGTTCAAGGCGAAACAGCACGCTAAAGCCTACATCAACATCGTGGGTAAACTCTTCACCGAGTGCGCTGACTTCCGCCGCACCGGCTCTGCCGCGCTGGATCTGGCCTACGTTGCCGCTGGCCGCGTGGACGGTTTCTTTGAGATCGGCCTGAAGCCGTGGGATTTCGCCGCAGGCGAGCTGCTGGTACGTGAAGCGGGTGGCCTGGTGTGTGACTTCACCGGTAACCACAACTACATGATGAGCGGTAACCTGGTCGCCGGTAACCCGCGCGTGGTGAGAGCCATGCTGGCGAACATGCGTGATGAACTGAGCGAAGCGCTGAAGCGTTAATCTCAGTGATGCCCGGCGGCGCAACGCTTGCCGGGCCTACAGGTTTTATGCGGCTAAAACGGTCGTAATCCCCTTCCGACCGGCACCGCACTCAGCCACATCACCACCGCCGCCGTTACCAGAATCACACCGCCGGCCAATGCCAGCGTTAACCAGCCCACCTGCTGCCACAGCACCGGCGTTTTATTGCCGCTCAGCCTGACCGCCAGCTGCCGAAAGCTATGCACCAGCAAGGCCAGGGTCGAGATGGTCAGCGAGGTGCCTGCCGCCATTGCCATCGCCGACGCCACTCCCCAGCTAAATACGCCGATCACCTTACTGAACAGCAGAACCATGATCGCCCCCGAACAGGGCCGCATCCCCATCGACAGAATAATCATCAGCCGGGCGCGCCAGTCGTCACCCCGCGTTAATTGCTCGGGCGTAGGCAGATGCTGGTGGCCGCAGCCGCAGTGGGCATCATGCACATGGTGAGGCGTAAAGGATCTAAACTGCGGCCTGCGCAGGAGAAGACGCAGCCTTTTCAGCGCTCGCCAGCAGAGCAGCATTCCCAGCGCGCCAACCAGGGCGTAGCTCCCCTTCTCCAGCCAGTAGCTGCTGAGATGCAGCTGACGGGCGGGCAGCTGGAGCAGAGTCAGCACTACCACGACCAGCGCGATGGCCACCAGCCCCTGGAGCAGCGACGAGGCCAGGGTCAGGCCAATACTTGATTTCAGCTTTGAAGGGTGGGTGGCGAGCCAGGTGGTTATCACCACTTTACCGTGACCCGGCCCGAGAGCGTGCAGCACCCCATAGAGAAAGCTAAACAGCAGTAGCGCTCCACCCGCCTGCGTGGGATTTGCCGCCACGCCTTTTAACAGAGCGCTCATCTGCTGATTAACTTCCCGCTGCCAGCCCGCGCTCTCCAGCATGATCTGCGGCCAGGCGTGCCAAAGCTCTATCCCGCCCACGACCGCACAGAGCAGCAGCAGGGCCAGCGGCCAGAGCGAGCGCCAGCGGGACGCACTCAACATCACTCTTTACACTCCAGGGTCACAGTCTGGGCAAACTGCTTGCCGAGATCCATATCCTCCGGCGGAGCGTCCTCTTTATCCAGCGACTGCGCGAAGGCTAACGTATCTTCCCCTGGCGTCGGCGTATGCAACTCAGCTTTACAGCGCTTCTGTACATCGGCGGACAGCGTAACGTCACTCTTATCCTGATAGGTCATATCGACATAGTAGGTGGGATCGAAGGTGGAGAAGGTATAGCTTTGCCCGGCCAGCGGCTGCGGCGTGGCCAGCGGCAGGGTAAAGGTCAGCACCGCCTGGTGATCGACCCGGGACATGCCGTAGTGGCTGGGCCGGTTGAGAAATTTAACCCGCTGGCCGTTGTGCCAGACTTCGGTGAAGTAGTGCTGCCCCAGCACGTTGGCCATCACCTCCGCCGCCAGCTTTTTCCACACCGGCGACTCCGGCTTTGCATCACCGGCGTCATACAGCAGATCGGCTGAGGTGATCTCATCCATCGTCCAGCGCATGTTGAGGGCCACCAGTTGCCCCCCCTCCACCACCGGCTCGGTTTGCAGACGAATAAAGCTATGGGGATGAGCCAGCGCGGGAAGCGATAAAAACGCGAAAACCAGCGCACCAGCGTACTGTTTGACTGTTTGCATGTGTTCCTTACGAGAAAAATTCTGTGACGCCCTCCGGCATTCCTGAGGGAAAGCCCGCCAGGGGGGCTTCCGCCACCGTATCCTTTAGCTATTCTTATCGAAACCCCTAACTGGAATCCAGCAGATGACAACCGTAACGATACCGCCATCTGTGCTCTCCAGTTCACAACGCCGCTGTCATGTACTCCTAATGCTCGCCCTGCCGGGACAAACGGTGACACCAGATATGCTCGGCAAGCTGAACAACGTGGACGGCACAGTCACCCGGCAAGATATTGCCGACACGGGTCATGAGATCCAGCGCTACCATCGGCTGAGCATTGCCGCGCAGCAGGATGGCAGCTATCGCATTGAGGGCACGGCGCTCGACCAGCGTCTCTGTCTCGTTCACTGGCTCAAGCGCGCCATCCGCCTCTGCCCCAATTTTGTTAGCGCTCACTTTACCCCTGCGCTAAAAAGTGCCCTTAAGCAGCAGGGTATCGCCAGAACATTGTATGACGATACTAACCTGCATGCCCTGATTAATCTCTGCTCCCGTCGCCTCCAGCGGCAGTTTGAGCAGCGGGATATTCAGTTTCTCCGTCTCTATTTACAGTATTGTCTGCTTGCACACCAGCTTGGCTTTACGCCCGCGTTTGCGCCCCTGCAGCAGGCCTGGGCCGAAGCGCGGGCAGAGTATCTGGTTGCCCAGGAGATTATTCGCCACTGGCAGCGCCGGGTCGTTCCGATCCCGCACGTGAGCGAGCATCTCTTCCTGGCGGTACTGTTTATGCTGCTGCGCACGCCGGACCCAATCCGCGACAGCCACCAACAGGATACCCGACTGCGGGAAGCCATCCGTTGCACCATCGAGCGCTTTCGCGCCCTCTCCGGCATGGACTTTAGCGATGAGCAGGGGCTGACCGATCAGCTCTATATCCATCTCGCGCAGGCGCTGAACCGCAGTCTGTTTGGTATCGGAATTGATGCTAGCCTGACGGAGGAGATTACTCTGCTCTACCCCAGGCTGATGCGTACCACCCGCGAGGCGCTGATCTGTCTTGAAGAGGAGTATAACCTCTGCTTTACCCATGAGGAGGCGGGCCTGGTGGCGGTGATCTTTGGCGCGTGGCTGATGCAGGAGAGCGATCTGCACGAGAAGCAGGTGGTTCTGCTGACTGACGACGCTCCCGAGCGGGAGCGGGCTATTGAGGAGCAGCTGCGCGAGCTGACGCTGCTGCCCCTGAATATTAAGTATCTGCCGCTCACCACCTTCCAGCAGGAGGGGGCTCCGCGTGAGGCAGCCTTGATTGTGACGCCTTACGTGACGCCGCTGCCGCTCTTCTCTGCGCCGCTGATCCATGCAGTGATCACGCTAAGCGAGCAGCAGCAGCGACACATTCGCGACATGCTGGAGTCTTAGGCCCTGGCGGCAACGCCGGGCCGGACGAAAATGGCGGGCAGCGCGACCAGCGCCATCACCCAGAATACGCCCTGATGCAGATGCTGGAACAGGAAGCCGGCAAAGATGGTCATCACCGCAATGCTGCCCCCCATCGCTACCGCCGAATAGACAGCCTGGAGGCGGATCACCTCGCTCCCCTTGCGGGCAGCAATGTAGCGCATCGCCGCCAGATGGCAGACGGTGAAGGTCCCGCAGTGCAGCACCTGCACCACCAGCAGCCATGGCAGTGCCGTGGTCCAGCCCATCAATGCCCAGCGCACAACGCCACATACCGCTGAGAGCAGGAGCAGATCGCGCGCGCTCCAGCGGCGGAACAGGCGATTGCTCAGCGCAAAAATAACCACCTCCGCCACCACGCCCAGCGACCAGAGGTAGCCCACCGTTGAGGCGGAGTAGCCCGCCTCTTGCCAGTAGATGGCGCTGAAGCCGTAGTAGGCGGCGTGCGCCCCCTGCAGCAGCGAGACGCAGGCAAGAAAGCGTCCGTTCTGACCGATCAGGCTGCGCCATGCAGGCCAGCCCGCGGTGGCCTGCGCCCGGCTCTCCCCGAGGGGCATCACCGACGGACGCAGCAGCATCCCGAGCAGCATGGAGATCGTTCCCAGGGTGAGCATCGCCAGGATCGCCCGGTAGTCGAAGAGGCTGACCAGCTTGCCGGTCAGCGCCGAGCCGATAACAAAAGCCACCGATCCCCACAGGCGCACCCGGCCATAGTCCATGACGATCTGCTTTTGCCAGGTGTTGGCCAGGGCGTCGGTGAGCGGTACCAGCGGTGAAAAGAAGAGGTTAAAGCCGATAATAATCACCATCAGCCAGCCAATGTGGTTTCCGGCCCAGAAGGCCAGGGCAAACAGCAGCGTCAGCAGGGCCAGCACGCGCAGGGCGAACACCAGCCGGGAGGGATCGGTGACTCGGGGAGCGATGGTCAGGCTGCCGAGAAAGCGCGCCACCAGCCCGGCCCCCAGCAGCAGGCCAATGGTCTCCGGCGTCAGGCCAGTGCCCTTGAGCCAGACGCTCCAGAAAGGTAAAAAGATGCCGTAGCTGAAAAAGTAAGTAAAGTAGCTCAGTGCCAGCCAGCGCGTTGAATGCAAAACCATGAATCCCTCCCTTTTTGGAGGCGTTAGTCTGGCGTTAAAAACGGACGGCTGCAATTTGCTTGTCACGGTTCAGCTCACATATCTGCAACTTGATGAGCTATAAAAGGGGCTAAAACAGCGAAGACCCAGGCCTTACATAAGCCAAATGATAATAAATTGTTAATTTATAGTTACAAAATAATCAATTTTTAACATAAATAGCCATTTATAACGTAATGACATTATTGATATTTAACTTAACATTAACCTAAATTTATCTATAAATTTACATTAATGGGCGCTGGTCACATTTAAAAATTTTGCGATACGTTTCCCCTTCCCTTCATTGCTAATCTTCTCTCCGTGACATGCCTCGGCCCCTACAAAAGGTATAACTATGAAATTCAAACTCGCATTACTCAGCGCAGCTCTGGTTTCTGCATGCATGGTGTCCGGTACCTCGGTTGCAGCGGAGAAATATGAAATTGCCGTGGTCGCTAAGGTGACCGGCATTCCGTGGTTTAACCGTATGGAAACCGGCGTCAACGAGGCAGCGAAAAAGCTCGACGTCAACGCTTACCAGACTGGCCCTTCTACGCCGGATCCGGCTCAGCAGGTAAAGGTGATTGAGGATCTGATCGCCAAAAACGTTAACGCCATTATCGTGGTGCCTAACGACGCTAAAGTGCTGGAGCCGGTGCTGAAAAAAGCCCGCGATAAAGGCATCGTAGTGCTGACTCATGAGTCACCGGATCAGCAGATTGGCCAGTGGGATATTGAAACCATCGACAGCGAGAAGTATGCCCAGGCCAACGTCGATGAGCTGGCGAAGGATATGGGCGGCAAGGGCGGCTACGCCATCTACGTTGGCTCCCTGACGGTGCCGCTGCATAACGCCTGGGCCGACTACGCGATTAAATATCAGAAAGAGAAATACCCGGACATGTTTGAGGTGACGTCGCGCCTGCCGGTGGCGGAGAGCATCGATAAGTCCTACTCCACCACGCTGGACCTGATGAAAACCTATCCGCAAATGAAAGGGGTGATCGGCTTTGGCTCCCTCGGCCCTATCGGTGCCGGCCAGGCGGTGCAGAAGAAACGGGCGAAAGAGAAAGTGGCCGTGGTGGGTATCGCCATGCCAGCCCAGGCCGCACCTTACCTGATGCGCGGCGATATCAAAAAAGCGCTGCTGTGGGATCCGAAAGATGCGGGCTATGCGCTGGTGACCGTTGCCGACCAGCTGCTGAAGGGTAAAGAAGTGACGTCCGATCTGACCATCGACGGTTTAGGGAAAGCCGATGTCGACATGGAGAAGAAAGTGATCCGCTTTAACAAGATCCTCGAAGTCACCAAAGATAACGCACAGTCGCTCGGTTTCTAAGGCTCTCCGCCTACACCAGGGAACCTCAACGCCGGCCGTCTGGCCGGCACACTCGTACAGAATGACTTAAGCGCCCGAACGGGCGCTCGCAGGGGTATTGTCCATGGCCGACACCACCGCATTTATCACTCTTGAGAATATCAGCAAGCAATTCCCGGGCGTGCTGGCGCTGGATAACGTGAATCTGACGCTTAAAAAAGGCGAAGTTCACTGTCTGGCAGGGCAGAACGGCTGCGGTAAGAGCACCATTATTAAAGTGATCTCCGGCGTCTATCACCCGGAAAAAGGGGCGCAGATCCAGCTCGACGGCAAACTGTTTCACCACCTGACGCCGCAGCTCTCCGCCCACTACGGCATTCAGGTGATCTATCAGGATCTCTCCCTCTTTCCTAACTTCAGCGTGGCGGAGAACATCGCCGTTAACCGCTATCTGCCGGGAGGCGACGTCTGGGTGAAGCGCGGCGCAATGCGCAAGCAGGCGCTGGCCGCGATGCAGCGCATCGGCGTACACATCCACCCGGATAAAAAGGTAGAAAAACTCTCCATTGCCGACCGCCAGCTGGTGGCGATTTGCCGCGCTATCGCCGCCGACGCCCGGCTGGTGATTATGGATGAGCCGACCGCCTCCCTCACCCGTCAGGAGGTTAACGGCCTGCTGCGGGTGGTCAACGAACTGAAAGCTGCCGGGATCTGCGTGGTATTCGTCAGCCACCGTCTCGACGAAGTGATGGAGGTGGCTGACCGCATCAGCGTCATGCGCGACGGCAAGCTGGTGGGCACCTATCCAGCAAGCCAGCTTGACAGCCACGAGCTGGCGTTCCTGATGACCGGCCAGCGTTTCCACTACAGTCCGCTGCCGGAAAAACCCTCCGCCGATCAGGAGCCCATGCTGGAGCTGCGTAACTTAAGCCGCCGGGGTAAATACCAGAACATCAACCTGTCGCTGCGCAGCGGCGAGATTGTCTCTATTGTTGGCCTGCTGGGTGCCGGGCGAACCGAGCTGTGCCTGAGCCTGTTTGGCATGACCCACCCGGAGAGCGGGGAGATGCGCATTAACGGCAAGCCGGTCATCCTGCGCAATAACCATGATGCCATTAAGCACGGGATCGGCTACGTCTCTGAGGATCGCCTGACCCAGGGGCTGATCATGGAGCAGTCGATCTACGACAACACCATCGTCACGGTGTACGACAAGCTGCATACCCGTAGCGGCATGCTGGATCACGGTAAGGCGAAAAAGCTGGTGGCCGATCTGATCCGCAACCTGAATATCAAAGTCTCCGATCCGCAGCTGCCGGTGAAAACCCTCTCCGGCGGCAACGCCCAACGGATCGCCATCGCAAAATGGGTCGCGACCGATCCGCGCATCCTGATCCTCGACTCGCCCACCGTCGGAGTGGATATCGCCAATAAAGAGGGGATCTACCAGATCGCCCGCGATCTGGCGGAACAGGGGATGGCGGTGCTGATGATTTGCGATGAGATCCCGGAAGCCTATTACAACAGCCATCGCGTGCTGGTCATGCGCCGCGGCAAGCTGGTCGCAGAGTTTAATCCGCATCGCTGTACTGAACAGGAGATTGCTGAAGTGGTTGAGGTGATCCATGAATAACAGACTTTCCCGCCTGGTCGGGCAACATGAGTTCTGGCTTGGGCTGCTGGTCGTGGCGCTTGCGGTCGGACTGAGCGTCAGCACCGACGAGTTTTTCTCGCTGGGCAACCTGACGGACGTCGCCACCAGCTACGCCATTCTCGGGATCCTCGCCTGCGGCCTGTTCGTAGTGCTGATCTCCGGCGGGATCGATATCTCCTTCCCGGCCATGACCGCCATTGCCCAGTATGCCATGGCGAGCTGGGTCATTGCCCACGGCGGCAACTTTGCCCTGGCGCTGGTGCTGGCTATGGTCGTCGGGCTGCTGCTCGGGCTTATCAACGGATTCCTGGTCTACTGGCTGCGGGTTCCGGCGATCATCATTACCATCGCCACGCTCAACGTCTACTATGGCCTGCTGGTTTACGCTACCAAAGGCACCTGGCTGTACGGCTTCCCGGACTGGTTTATGAACGGCATCAACTGGCTGTCGTTCACCGCCGCCGACGGCTATGACTATGGTCTTACCCTGCCCCTGCTCTGCCTGGCAGCGGTCATTATTTTCACCGCCGTGCTGATGAACTTTACCCGCCTCGGCCGCCAGATTTACGCCATGGGCGGCAACCGCGATGCCGCTTCGCGTCTGGGGCTGAACCTGCTCAAGCTGCACTTCTACGTCTACGGCTACATGGGCATTCTCGCCGGGGTTGCCGCCGTGGTGCAGGCCCAGATCACCCAGTCCGTTGCCCCCAACTCTCTGCTCGGTTATGAGCTGACGGTGCTGGCGGCGGTGGTGCTGGGCGGGACCAGTATGAGCGGCGGACGCGGTACCTTAACCGGCACGCTGCTTGGGGTAGTCCTGCTGGCCTTTTTGCAGAACGGCCTGACACTGCTGAGCGTCTCCTCTTACTGGCACACCGTATTCAGCGGCGTCATTATCCTGGTCAGCATCAGCGCCACGGCCTGGAATGAAAAACGCAAACTTGCAAGGGAGCTTTGAAATGAAAGCCATCGCACGACTTCTACCCGGTGATGCCATCATCCGCCTGCAGTGCGTGATTATTATCGTCGTCGCCGTGGTCTTCTCGGCACTGCTGGGCAGCCGCTTCTTCAGCGCCGCTAACTTCCAGTCCATCAGCTCCCAACTGCCGATCCTTGGCATGCTGGCGCTGGGGATGGGCATCACCATGCTCACCGGCGGCATCAACCTGTCGATCATCGCCGGGGCCAACGCCTGCTCGCTGGTGATGGCGGCAGTGATCGTCAGCCATCCAGACAATCCGCTGTTTCTGGCGCTGGCCCTGCTGGCCGGGGCGGCGGTCGCGGTAGCGATCGGCACGCTGAACGGGGCGCTGATCGCCTGGGTAGGCGTATCACCTATCCTCGCCACGCTCGGCACCATGACGCTGATCTCCGGCCTCAATATTCTGCTCTCTAACGGGACGGTGATCTCCGGCTTCCCGGCAGCGATCCAGTTCCTGGGTAACGCTACTGTCCTCGGCATCCCCGTGGCGCTGCTGCTCTTTTTAGGCGTGGCGGTGCTGCTGTGGGTGCTGCTGGAGCACACCACTCTCGGGCGCAGCCTCTACCTGGTTGGATCCAACGAGCAGGCCACGCGCTACAGCGGCGTGAATACCGTGCGCGTGCAGATTGCGGTGTATGTCATCTCCGCTCTGCTCGGCTGGGCCGCCGCCATTTTGATGATGGCAAAATTTAACTCGGCGAAGGCGGGCTACGGTGAATCCTATCTGCTGGTGACCATTCTTGCCTCGGTGCTTGGCGGCATCAACCCCGACGGCGGATTTGGCCGCATCGTCGGCCTGGTGCTGGCCCTCATCGTGCTACAGATGCTGGAAAGTGGCTTTAACCTGCTGGGGATCAGCAGCTATCTGACGATGGCGCTGTGGGGCGCGGTGCTGATCCTCTTTATCGCATTACAGAATCGTAAAGCCTGATTTCAGGAGAACAAATTATGGCGAGTTACTTCATTGGTGTGGATGTAGGGACAGGGAGCGCCCGGGCGGGCGTGTTTGATCTTAACGGCAGAATGGTCAGTCAGGCCAGCCGGGCCATTGAAATGTATCGTCCGCAGGCTGATTTCGTTGAGCAGTCCTCCGACAATATCTGGCAGATGGTATGCAACGCGGTGCGTGATGCGGTCAACCAGGCGGACATCAATCCCATTCAGGTTAAAGGGCTGGGTTTCGACGCCACCTGCTCGCTGGTAGTGCTGGATAAAGAGGGCAAGCCGCTGACCATCAGCCCCTCGGGGCGCAGCGAGCAGAACATTATCGTGTGGATGGATCATCGGGCCATTACCCAGGCCGATCGCATCAACGCCCTGCACCATCGGGTGCTGGACTACGTCGGTGGGATCATCTCCCCGGAGATGCAGACGCCGAAGCTGCTGTGGCTGAAGCAGCATATGCCGAACACCTGGGCGAACGCGGGCTATTACTTTGACCTGCCGGATTTCCTTACCTGGCGCGCCACGGATGACGATACGCGCTCGCTCTGCTCCACCGTCTGCAAATGGACCTACATGGGCCACGAGGATAAGTGGGATGGGAGCTACTTTCGGCAGATTGGGCTGGAGGATCTCCTTGAGCACGACGCGGAGAAAATTGGCCGCTACGTCAAAACCATGGGCGAACCGCTGGGTCACGGCCTGACCCAGCGCGCCGCCAGCGAGATGGGGCTGATCCCCGGCACGGCGGTGAGCGTATCGATTATCGATGCCCATGCCGGTACTCTCGGCACCCTGGGAGCAAGCGGCGTCTCTGGCGAAGTGGCGGACTTCGATCGCCGCGTCGCGCTGATTGGCGGTACCTCAACGGGCCATATGGCTATCTCCCAGCAGCCGCGCTTTATCGGCGGCGTCTGGGGCCCATACTACTCGGCGGTGCTGCCGGACTACTGGCTTAACGAGGGCGGCCAGTCGGCGACCGGGGCGCTGATCGACCATATTATTCAGTCCCACCCCTGCTATGAAACCCTGCTGGCGCAGGCGAAAACGCAGGGGCAGACCATCTATGAAGTGCTTAATGCCCTGCTGCGCAAGATGGCCGGCGAGCCGGAGAATATCGCTTTCCTGACCCGCGATATCCATATTCTGCCCTACTTCCACGGCAACCGCTCACCGCGGGCCAATCCGACATTAACCGGCGTCATTAGCGGTCTGAAACTCTCCCGTACGCCGGAGGATATGGCTCTGCACTATCTGGCGACCATCCAGGCGATTGCCCTCGGTACCCGGCACATTATCGAGACCATGAACCAAACTGGCTACACCATCGACACCATTATGGCCAGCGGCGGCGGCACCAAGAACCCAATCTTTGTGCAGGAGCACGCTAACGCCACCGGCTGCGCCATGCTGCTGCCGGAGGAGAGCGAAGCGATGCTGCTCGGCGGTGCGATGATGGGTACCCTTGCGGCGGGCGTTTTTGAGACCTTCCCGGAGGCGATGTCGGCCATGAGCCGGATCGGTAAGACCGTGACGCCGCAGACCAATAAGATCAAGCAGTACTATGACCGTAAGTACAAGGTGTTCCATGAGATGTACCTGGATCACATGAAGTACCGTCAGCTGATGCAGGAGGGAGCATGAGTCAATCGTGGCAGCAGGCAACCGCCGCCTGGGGTATCTATAGCGAAGCGCTGGCCGGGCTTGGTCAGCATCTTAGCGAGCCGCAGTGGGAGGCGCTGCTGGCCGAGCTGCGCGGCTGCAAAGGCAAGATAGTCGTGACGGGTGTCGGCACCTCTGGCATCGCGGCGCGTAAAATAGCCCACATGTTAGCCTGCGTGGAGCGCCCGGCGATCTACCTGAACGCCACCGATGCGGCCCACGGCGATCTGGGTTTTTTACGCGCCGACGATCTGATGATCATGCTCTCGCGCGGAGGGAACTCCGACGAGCTGACGCGTCTTCTGCCAGGACTTGCGGCCCGCAGCGTGCCGCTGGTCAGCGTGACCGAGAACGCCGACTCGGCGATTGCCCGCGCTTCCCGGCTAGTGATCTCCACCGGCGTACAGCGCGAGATCGATCCGCTGAACATGCTGGCAACCACCTCCATCGTACTGGCGCTGGCGATTTTCGATGCCGCCTGCGCCTGCCTGATGAGCGAAAGCGGGTATTCAAAAGAGAGCCTGCTGGCGGTGCATCCCGGCGGCGACGTGGGCGTTACGCTACGCAGCGAGCGGTAATAGGCCCGGCGTTTGCAGTGAGCAATGAAACGCCCGGCGGCGCGATGCTTGCCGGGCCTACAGGCAAGTGCGCTATCTGACAAAAAAAGGCCGCATCAGCGGTAATGCCAATCGGTTACGATCCGGAAATTCTCACCCATTTCCGGATTTTTTATGCCTGCTACTCAGGCGACTTTCTGTTATCTGGTTACAGACAGTAATTTAATGTAAGTAACAAAATAATCATAGATTTAATGCGGCCTGCAGGGCCGTTACCTTTTTTGAATCCCATCACCTGTCGGCGTTATTATTACCCTACTATTTATCAATATAAAAAAAGGGGTTTTACATGACGAAGCAGTATACCAATGCGCTTACTTCTGAGCTGCTGGCTCAACTCAATACGCCATCTCATACGCCTGAGCAGCTGGCTGCATTGCCGGAAGAGGCTCAAAAAATCATATTGAAACAGCAGGAGTATGACAGCCTGCATCCTGTGATCGCCATTTATCGTTTTGCTGTGGAAGGGAGCCTTACCCGGGACGGGGGTGTTATCCGGACGGGTACAACGAAAATGACCATCATCGATGAATGCGGTAAAGAGCGCCGGATTGCACAGACTCAGGACGTGGCGGTGTACCCGGACGGCTCTACAGCGACAATTCTCAGTGGAGCCGGAAAGGAATCCTACAACGGAGAGGGGCAAAGCTATGCACTTGTGGGAAGCCAACTGAGTAACGGGGATGAAATCATCAGCACTCCGCAGCAAAGTGCGTTACTTGCTATCAGAGAAGGATATCAGCTACCGGATGATTTTTTGATTCAGGAGCAGAATAATGGCGACTAACCGAGCTATATGGGATGGCATACCCGAAGGACTTGACGATGATCGTACGACAACAGGTTCTTACGCAATAAGTTCTTTACCAAATTTCAGCACTGAGGGAACAGGCGCACTTCGTCATGGCGATAAAACAACGCCCTGCCCCGCCTGCGGTCAGGTCGGTGAACTTATCGGTAATATTCCATTCGTCATTCTTCATGGGCGATGCGCTGCGGGGAATAATGCTGTGGTTACGTGTGGCTGTCCCCCTGGTTCAAATCGGCTAATATCCCCTGCCGGGCCTGTGGGCAGGAGCAGGCCACAAAGTATCAGGATAGTGAGTCAACCCCAGCCCGTACAGCATACGCAGACAGCTAAAGTCCCTCCTCAGACATCCCCCTCACCACAACCTGTAACGGCACCACCTAAAAAGCTCCATATTCCTGTTGATGCGGGTTACTGTATTCTTCCCTATGGCGCAACGGCGAAAAGCTATGAATCCTGGTTATTCAATGACGAACCCGTATCCGGTACAAAAGCCCTCTATCATTCGCTGAATGGCTCAGGGGAATTTAAAGCAGGTTCACTTCTGTTAATTGTCGATCCTGAAAAACAGGATGACAGACAGATAGCTCATATGAAAGCCGCCAAAGCACGGGTTGATGCGGCACTGGCCCCACTCAGCCACCAGCAGGCCCTGTTTCTGCACAAAAACCGTGATGCGCTGACAATGGCTGCTGCTGCCCTTGATGCATCGGGAGCCGGAAGAGATGCAGCAGGGAGCATTGCAGAAGCCGCAAAAGGTTATTTTGAGCGCATAGAGCAATTGCTGATAAAAATTCAGATAACCTATCAAAACGCCTTTATCACCCAGGGTGCGCTTATCGGGGAGGAGTTTTATGTCCAGCGCCGTCAGTTGCTGGCTCAACTCGACAGCGTGTTAAAAGCATTCATGAATAAACGCTTTATGTTTAATCAATATGAAAGCCTGAAAGCATCATTAGGCCTTTCCACTCACGCCATTACACACCAGTGGAATGAAACCGGTGTGGGTGATATTGAGAACTACGCCACGCACATTGAAAAGGCCGTCAAAATTGTTAAGGCGATGGAAGTTTTCGGCAGAGTCGGGATCGGTCTAAATGCCCTTAATGCCGCTGGAAAAATCTATGATGCCTGCACGACCGGCCGAGAATGCGAAAAAACCACATTCACCTCAGTGGGGGAGTTTGCTGGAGGGTTAGGAGGCGGCATAGTTGCGACTAAAATTTTAACATCGGAGATAGCAGATGCCGGATGTGCGGTCGTTTTAGGAGCATTAAGTATCGAGGCTGGTGGAATCCTGGCTCTCACGTGCTCCCTGGCTGTTACAGGAACTGCAGTATATAAAGGTGATAAGCTATTTGGTGCAATCGGTGAATGGACTGGTGAAAAAATTAGCGAGAAAATAATAAATGAATAACTTACGCGATATGTTGGCCTTAATGTTAGGATCAATTTTTTTGACCTGCTGCTTTCTAACAATTTTAATGGCAATATTTAGCAAAAGTAGGTTCAATGAAGTTTGCGATTTATATGAGCGTAAGTTTGGAGAGCTACCATTAGCTGTTTCGATCCTGAAAAAGTGTAGTCCGATTGGCTTCACTGCTGGTTATTCAGTAAAAAATAGCTTTATTTTACGCCCATTGATATTCGGAAAGAAATCCATTCACAGCAAAGTGGATGATGTTTTATTTATGAAACAACTGCCGCCACGACTTAAATATTGGTTTATTATCGACTTCTATATTTCTTTAATAGCGTTTATTTCTATGATTGCGTGTGGTGTCATTAAAGGAGGCTTTTGATATCACGTTAAACCTCAATAAAAAAGGCCGCATCAGCGGCCTTTTTTCACATCCAGCAAGGATTATGCGTAAACCGGGAAGCGGGCGCAGATATCCAGTACTTTCTGTTTAGTGCTTTCAATGACCGCGTCGTCATTGATGTTGTCCAGAACGTCACACATCCAGCCAGCCAGCTCTTTCACTTCCGCTTCTTTAAAGCCACGGCGAGTCACAGCCGGAGAACCGATACGGATACCGGAAGTCACAAACGGGCTCTTCGGATCGTTCGGCACGCTGTTTTTGTTCACGGTGATGTTGGCGCGGCCCAGGGCAGCGTCAGCTTCTTTACCGGTCAGGTTCTTATCAACCAGATCCAGCAGGAACAGGTGGTTTTCAGTACCGCCAGAGACCACTTTGTAGCCACGGTTCAGGAACACGTCCACCATTGCTTTGGCGTTTTTGGCAACCTGCTGCTGGTAAACCTTGAACTCTGGCTCCATCGCTTCTTTCAGCGCAACCGCTTTTGCCGCGATAACGTGCATCAGCGGGCCGCCCTGCGCGCTTGGGAACACAGCGGAGTTCAGCTTCTTGTACAGCTCTTCGCTGCCGCCCTTCGCCAGGATCAGACCGCCACGTGGACCCGCCAGCGTTTTGTGGGTGGTGGTGGTGACGACGTGCGCGTGCGGAACCGGGTTCGGGTAAACGTCTGCAGCAATCAGACCTGCAACGTGCGCCATATCAACGAACAGGTAAGCACCGATGCTGTCTGCGATTTCACGCATTTTTGCCCAGTCAACGATACCGGAATAAGCAGAGAAACCACCGATGATCATCTTCGGCTTGTGCTCTTTAGCCTGCTTCGCCATGTCTTCATAATCGATTTTACCGGACTCATCAATACCGTAAGGGATGATGTTGTACAGTTTGCCGGAGAAGTTTACCGGGGAGCCGTGAGTCAGGTGGCCGCCCTGCGCCAGGTTCATACCCAGAACGGTATCGCCCGGTTGCAGCAGCGCGGTGTAGACCGCGAAGTTAGCCTGGGAGCCAGAGTGCGGCTGCACGTTAGCGTAGTCTGCGCCAAACAGCGCTTTTGCACGGTCGATAGCCAGTTGCTCAACCACGTCGACGTATTCGCAGCCGCCGTAGTAGCGCTTGCCCGGGTAGCCTTCGGCATATTTGTTGGTCAGCTGAGAACCCTGAGCCTGCATGACGCGCGGGCTGGTGTAGTTTTCGGAGGCGATCAGCTCAATGTGCTCTTCCTGACGTACTTTCTCTTGTTCCATCGCCTGCCACAGTTCGGCATCATAATCGGCAATGTTCATTTCACGCTTTAACATCCGCATCTCCTGACTCAGCTAACGGTAATTTTCAATGGCCCTCAGGGCAACGGCGACCAGTATAACCGATCCATTTTCTGATAACAGGTCTTGACATGCGTTTTTACGCAAACGATTGGCTCCGCGTGGCGTAAGGGTTTGTCGTGCAAGAACCCGCCTCCAGAATCACGATTTCTTTTCAGGTTTATCGTGCAAATTTTTCATGACATTTCAACGCAGCGGAAATACGCTATTAACCATTTACAAAACAGGGGAACTTTTATAAGATGCATTTAAAATACAACTTATAGAAATACTTATTAAGGAAAAGGCCATGCTTGATGCACAAACTATCGCAACCGTAAAATCCACTATTCCCCTGCTTGTCGAGACCGGCCCAAAGCTGACGGCGCACTTCTATGACCGCATGTTTAAGCATAATCCAGAGTTGAAAGAGATTTTCAACATGAGCAATCAGCGCAACGGCGACCAGCGCGAAGCGCTGTTTAACGCCATTGCCGCCTATGCCAGCAATCTTGAGAATCTCCCGGCGCTGCTGCCTGCGGTAGAAAAGATCGCCCAGAAGCACACCAGCTTCCAGATCAAACCTGACCAGTACAACATCGTCGGTGAGCATCTGCTGGCGACCCTTGATGAGCTGTATAGTCCAGGCCAGGAGGTGCTGGAGGCGTGGGGCAAAGCCTACGGCGTGCTGGCGGGCGTGTTTATCAACCGCGAAGCCGAGCTGTATAAAGCGCACGCTACCCAGCCCGGTGGTTGGGAGGGTACCCGCGCCTTCCGCATCGTGGAGAAAACGCCTCAGAGCGAACTGATCACCAGCATTGAATTTGCGCCAGTCGACGGCCAGCCGGTAGCCGCGTATCGTCCGGGCCAGTATCTCGCCGTCTGGCTGAAGCCAGAAGGTTTCCCGCATCAGGAGATCCGCCAGTATTCACTGACCCGTAAGGCTGATGGCAAAGGATATCGTATTGCCGTGAAGCGTGAAGAAGGGGGGCAAGTTTCTAACTGGTTGCATGATAAGGCACAGGTAGGCGATGTGGTACAACTGGCCTCACCGGCCGGAGACTTTTTCCTCGACGTAACCCCGCAGACACCGGTAACGCTGATCTCTGCGGGCGTGGGTCAAACGCCGATGCTGGCGATGCTCGATACCCTGGTAAGCACGGAGCATGCAGCCCAGGTAAACTGGTTCCATGCTGCGGAGAATGGTGCGGTACATGCGTTTACCGCTGAAGTGAACAAGCTGGGAGAGCGCTTACCGAACTTTAACAAGCACATCTGGTATCGCCTACCGCTCAACGCGGATCGCGTAATGCCCTATTTTCATAGCGAAGGGCTGATGGATTTAAGCAAGCTGGAGGGTGCGTTTAGCGACCCGACAATGCAGTGCTATCTCTGCGGCCCGGTAGCCTTTATGCAGTTCGCGGCGAAGCAGCTGATCGCTCTGGGCGTTGATGCCGATCGCATCCACTACGAGTGCTTCGGTCCGCACAAGGTTCTGTAAATATTGGTTCTGTAAGATCTCGCTTACCCCGGCCCGCGCAATGGGGCTGGGGTAAGCCTGCGGGCTATTTAGATAGCCGCGTCGTCCTCTTCGCCGGTACGGATACGTACTACGCGCGCCACGTCGAAAACGAAAATCTTACCGTCGCCAATTTTACCGGTCTGCGCCGTGCGGATAATGGTATCCACGCAGGTATCGACGATATCATCGGTCACCACGATCTCAATTTTTACCTTTGGCAGAAAATCCACCATGTACTCCGCGCCACGATACAGCTCGGTGTGGCCCTTCTGGCGACCAAAGCCTTTCACCTCGGTGACGGTCATTCCGGTAATGCCGACTTCCGCCAGCGCTTCACGCACATCATCCAGCTTGAAAGGTTTAATAATCGCATCAATCTTTTTCACGGTGATCCCCTAATTCTTTTGCCTGTCAGCAGCGTCGTAATCGATTGCTCACACTACCATATTTCACGTGCGTGTGCGGCCTACTCTTTAAAGTCGTTTGCGTCCAGCTCGTGACGTGAAAGCAGCTTATAAAACTCGGTGCGGTTACGCCCGGCCATACGCGCCGCGTGCGTTACGTTGCCCTTGGTGATCTGCAGCAGCTTGCGCAGATAGTTAAGTTCGAACTGATTCCGGGCGTCGGCAAAGGTGGGCAGCGCGGTGTTCTCCCCCTCCAGTGCCTGCTCTACCAGCGCATCGCTGATTACCGGCGAGGAGGTGAGCGCCACACACTGCTCGATGACGTTCACCAGCTGGCGCACGTTACCCGGCCAGGAGGCGGTCATCAGACGCTTCATGGCGTCGGTAGAGAAGGCCCGCACAAACGGCTTATGCCGGCTGGCGGCCAGGCGCAGCAGGTGATTAGCCAGCAGCGGGATATCCTCTGCCCGCTCCACCAGCGCCGGGATCTTCAGGCTGACCACGTTCAGGCGATAAAAGAGATCTTCCCGAAACTCGCCGCGCTCCATCGCCTTGGGCAGATCGCGGTGGGTCGCGGAGATAATGCGCACGTCAATATCGATATCGCGATTGCTGCCCAGTGGACGTACCTTACGCTCCTGCAATACGCGCAGCAGCTTGACCTGCAGCGGGATGGGCATATCGCCAATCTCATCGAGAAACAGCGTGCCGCCCTCCGCCGCCTGGAACAGCCCTTCCCGGCTGCTGACCGCGCCGGTAAAGGCCCCGCGCGCGTGACCAAACAGCTCTGACTCCAGCAGTTGCTCCGGCAGCGCGCCGCAGTTAATGGCGATAAAGGCTTTTTTGCCGCGCGGGCTGGCGTTGTGGATTGCCTGGGCGAGGATCTCCTTGCCGGTTCCGCTCTGGCCGCTGATCAGCACGCTGACGTCGGACTGAGCCACCATGTGGGCCTGCTCCAGCAGGCGCAGCATCACCGGGCTGCGGGTGATGATATTCTCCCGCCACGCTTCATCGCTGGCGGGCGCGGCGTGCTCCAGCGCATCGTCGATGGCCTTATAGAGCGCGTCTTTATCCACCGGCTTGGTGAGAAAGCCAAATACCCCGCGCTGGGTGGCAGCAACGGCGTCGGGAATGGAGCCGTGGGCGGTAAGGATAATCACCGGCATGCCTGGCTGGACGCGCTGGATCTCGGCAAAGAGCTGCATGCCGTCCATCTCATCCATACGCAGGTCGCTGATCACCAGATCGACCTTCTCCCGCGCCAGCACGCGCAGCCCCTCCTGGCCGCTTTCGGCGGTCACAACGCTATAGCCCTCGCTGGTCAGGCGCAGGCCCAGCAGCTTTAGCAGGCCGGGATCGTCATCTACCAGCAGCAGATGGGCAGGTTTACGCGGCGTCATGGCTTAACATCCTCCTGTTGAGCATCCGGCTGCGCCGGACGAGTGCTGTCGGGGATCTCCGTCCCACCAGGTTTGCGTGTTGAGAGCCGCCGCTCAATATCGGTCAGGGTTTCCAGCTTACGCGAGGTGGTCTCCAGCTCCTCGCGCAGATGCTGCTGCTGCAGACGTAGCGCCTCCAGATCGCTGTCCCGCGACTGCTGGAGTTTGGCATAGCGCGAGCGCTCCTCCGCCAGCTGGAGCTGGGTCGCCTGACCGTCGCGCCAGACCTGGAACAGCGTCCGAACCTGCATCGGCAGCTGTGGGCTGAGAGTGTCCATCCGCGTGGTAAAGGCGCGTCTCTCCAGCGGAGTGATTTTGGCATTGGCCAGCAGGATGCCGCGCTTGAAGGTAGCCTGCCAGGTATCATCAGGCCAGCGCTTAGCTTCGGCGCGCGCCATTACCGGTGAGAGGCGCTCCGCGCAATCCATGCCGCGCAGCCAGTAGAGCGGATTCGACTCCACGGCCTGCCCGGTTAGCGACCAGACGTTATCGCAGGGTGTTGACAGAAAATCAGCCAGCTGACGCTGGGGGAGCTTCTCTTCCTGAACTTTATTAACCGGCTTAACGGGAGCGTCCGGTGCGCAGCCCGCCAGCAGCAGGCAAGATAAGCCGACAGGCAACGCGGAATGCGGCGAAATCATTTTCACAACGCGACTCAAAATATGCGACATAGTTACCTGATATAAATTCAATTAGCTTTTATCCGATCCAGCCAGCGGCAGCTCAATGCGAAAACAGACGCCCGATTCATCGCTGGTGACCAGCTGCAGTTCACCCTGCATGCGCAGAATACAGTCCCTGGCAATGCTCAGCCCCAGCCCGCTGCCTTTTACCGCGCCTTTACGCTGGTGGCTTCCCTGATAAAAAGGTTCGAAAATCATCTCACGCTCGGCCTGTGGAATGGGCGAACCGGTATTGGCGACGTCTATCCGCAGGCGCGTGCCGTGCGGATAGCTACGAATAAGAATGTTACCGGATTCAGTGCCATAGTGCACCGCGTTAGAGTAGAGATTATCCAGCACGCTCAGTAACAGTACCGGCTCCGCCAGACAGCTCTCCGCCTTCAGCGCGACCTCCGTATGCATCATTTTAGCCCGTGCCGGTAAACTGTGAGCGGAGATCACCGTCTCGATCAGCGGCGCAATGGCAACGGTCTCTAGCTCCACGGCCCCGTCGGCAAGTTTGCGGTTATAATCCAGCAGCTGCTCGATCAGCTTTTGCAGATTGCGGCTGCTGCCGTCCAGAATATCCACCACCTCTTTCTGCTCCGCCGTCAGCGGCCCCACCACCTCGTCAGCCAGCAGCTCGGTGCCTTCACGCATGCTGGCCAGCGGGGTTTTCAGTTCGTGAGAGATATGGCGCAGAAACTGATGGCGCTGGGACTCCAGCCACGCCAGGCGCTCGCTGAGCCAGATGATGCGCTCGCCAACAGAGCGTAGCTCACGCGGTCCCTTAAAAGCCACCCGGCTGTTCAGCGACTGCCCTGCCCCCAGCCGGTTGATCATTCGTTCAATGCCCTTCACCGGGCCGATGATCATGCGGGTAAAGAGCAGCACCAGCACCAGGCTAACCAGGAATAGCAGCAGCGCCTGCCAGCCAAAGAACTGGCCGCGGGCGGCGATCTCCTGCTGAAGCTGCTGTCCGCGGGTAAATACGACCTTGCGGGTGGTTTGCACCATCTCGGTATTGGCGGCAGCGAAGGCTTCAAGGCTGGCCGAGGCCGCCTGCGTGGGGCCGCTGTTGTGGCACTGCAGCTGGGCAAGGGCGTTCAAATCCTCTCGCAGCGCCTGGTAGAGTCGCTCATCCGGCAGCACGTCAGCATGGGCATCAAGCATATCGCTGTAGCGTTTGCGCTGGCTCTGGTAGACCCGCGCCAGGGTGGGATCGTCAAGCACGCAGTACTGCCGATAGCTGCGCTCCATCTCCAGCGCTGCGTTGGTCATCGCCTCGCTGCGCCGGGCGTCGATAAGCGTGGTTCGGTTGGTGCGTGCCGCCTGGGCACTGAGCGTATTGAGACTTTGCCACGCCTGCCAGGCCAGTACCAGAAGCGGCAGCAGAACCAGCAAAAAGGCCATGATGACAAGCTGTCGCAGGGAGCGGGGAAATGCAGGCCAGCGTTTCAACGCGTTACTCTCGTCAGAAAGGATTTAACGGAATGCTAGCTGAGGATGACCCATGGGGGAAGGCTAAAAATAATAAAGCCGGGTAAAAACCCGGCATTATCATGGAATAGGCGGTGCCTTACTCGACGTTTCGCCCCGGGCCTGAAATAGCAGCGCTATGATCAGAAGTGAGACGGCAGGCACCTGTTTGTGCGTCATTCCAGGGTTTATGTAGCACGTCCCGAAGGGGCTGACATAAGAAGGTGAATGAGCCACTGCACTATTATATGCACAAGTTATGCCAAAGTACACAAGTCATACATAACTCACTGTTTATATAGCTAATTATTATTGTGTGAACTGCATCATCTTTGTGTTCTTTTTAAACAAAGTGTCGTCAATCAGCAACACCGCGCAGACATCAAAAATAAATCATTTAAAATCAATAAATTAAGTGTCTCCAATTGGCGACACTGATTTTTGCCGCTGTCGGGATTTTGCGACAGCGGCGTGCTGCTATTAACCCAGCTGCTTACGGGCGTTACGGAAGATACGCATCCACGGGCTATCCTCGCCCCAGTTTTCTGGGTGCCAGGAGTTCGCTACGGTACGGAATACGCGCTCCGGGTGCGGCATCATGATGGTCACGCGTCCGCTTTCGCTGGTCACCGCCGTGATCCCGTTCGGCGAGCCGTTCGGGTTGGCCGGATACGTTTCGGTGACCTTACCGAAGTTATCGACATAGCGCAGCGCCACCAGCCCTTTGCTCTCCAGCTGAGCCAGATGCGCGTCGTCACGCACTTCCACCAGGCCTTCACCGTGGGAAACCGCGATAGGCATCATCGACCCGACCATCCCCTGCAACAGCAGCGACGGGCTTTGCGTGACCTCGACCAGGCTGAAGCGCGCTTCAAAGCGGTCAGAGACGTTACGCACGAAGCGCGGCCACAGCTCGCTGCCTGGGATCAGCTCGCGCAGGTTGGACATCATCTGGCAGCCGTTACAGACGCCCAGGGCCAGGGTCTGCGGACGGTGGAAGAAGGTTTCGAACTCGTCGCGTACACGCTCATTGAAGAGAATCGACTTCGCCCAGCCCTCGCCCGCCCCCAGCACGTCACCGTAGGAGAAGCCGCCGCACGCCACCAGCGCATGCGCACTTTCCAGCGTGGTGCGACCTTCCAGCAGGTCGCTCATGTGAACGTCAATGGCATCAAAGCCCGCACGGTGGAAGGCTGCTGCCATCTCAACGTGGGAGTTAACACCCTGCTCACGCAGGACGGCCACTTTCGGACGCGCACCGGTTGCAATGTAAGGTGCGGCCACATCTTCGTTGATGTCGAAGGAGAGCTTCACGTTGAGGCCCGGATCGTTATCCTGTGCCTTAGCATTATGCTCCTGATCGGCACAGGCTGGGTTATCACGCAGACGCTGCATCTGCCAGGTGGTCTCTGCCCACCACATACGCAGCGTGGTGCGGCTTTCGCTGAACACCGCCCGATCGTTGGCGGTAATCACGAAGCGATCGCCGGCGACGGCGCGGCCAAGGTAGTGGATGCAGTCGGCCAGGCCGTGAGCGCTGAGGATATTCTCCACCGCCTCACGATCCCCGGCGCGGACCTGGATCACCGCCCCCAGCTCTTCGTTAAACAGCGCCGCCAGACGATCGCTGCCAAGCGCAGCGATATCGGCCTCGATGCCGCAGTGGCCGGTGAAGGCCATCTCGGCGAGGGTCACCAGCAGGCCGCCGTCAGAGCGGTCGTGGTAGGCCAGCAGCTTACGTGCCGCCACCAGCGCCTGCATGGCGTCGTAGAAGCCTTTAAGCTGATGCACGTCGCGCACGTCGGCTGGCTTATCGCCCAGCTGGCGGTAAACCTGGGCCAGCGCCGTCGCGCCCAGCGCGTTGTGGCCCTTGCCCAGGTCAATCAGCAGCAGGGCGTTATCGTCGGTAGAGAGCTGCGGCGTCACGGTGTGGCGCACGTCCTCGACGCGGGCAAACGCAGTGATCACCAGCGACAGCGGCGAGGTCATCTCACGCTTCTCGCTCCCCTCCTGCCAGCGGGTTTTCATCGACATGGAGTCTTTACCCACCGGAATCGTCAGGCCGAGCGCCGGACACAGCTCTTCGCCCACCGCTTTCACCGCCTCATAGAGACCGGCATCTTCACCCGGGTGGCCGGCTGCGGCCATCCAGTTCGCGGAGAGCTTGATACGTTTGATGTCGCCAATCTGAGTGGCGGCCACGTTGGTTAGCGCTTCACCTACCGCCAGGCGGGCGGAGGCGGCAAAGTCCAGCAGGGCCACCGGAGAGCGCTCCCCGATGGACATCGCTTCACCGTAGTAGCTGTCGAGGCTGGCGGTGGTCACCGCGCAGTTGGCGACCGGGATCTGCCACGGGCCAACCATCTGATCCCGGGCGACCATGCCGGTGACCGTACGGTCGCCGATGGTCACCAGGAAGGTTTTCTCCGCTACCGCAGGCAAGTGCAGCACGCGGTTAACCGCTTCGGCCACGGTAATGCCCTGCGGGTCGAAAGCTTCTCCGGCAGCTTTCAGCGATTCGACGTCACGGGTCATCTTCGGCGTTTTACCGAGCAGAACGTCCAGCGGCAGGTCGATAGGCTGATTGTCGAAGTGGCTGTCGGTAAGGCTCAGGTGGCGCTCTTCGGTCGCTTCGCCGATAACGGCATAAGGGGCGCGCTCACGGCGGCAGAGGGCGTCAAACAGCGCCATCTGATCGGCGGCCACCGCCATCACGTAGCGCTCTTGCGATTCGTTACACCAGATCTCCAGCGGGCTCATGCCCGGCTCATCGCTCAGAATGCTGCGCAGGTCAAAACGGCCGCCGCGGCCGCCGTCGCTCACCAGCTCCGGCATGGCGTTAGAGAGACCGCCCGCGCCAACGTCGTGGATAAAGAGGATTGGGTTGGCATCGCCCAGCTGCCAGCAGCGGTCGATCACCTCCTGGCAACGGCGCTCCATCTCCGGGTTGTCGCGCTGGACGGAGGCAAAGTCGAGGTCGGCATCGGACTGGCCGGACGCCATTGACGAGGCCGCGCCGCCGCCAAGACCGATATTCATTGCCGGGCCACCAAGCACCACCAGCTTCGCGCCGACGGTGATCTCGCCCTTCTGCACGTGGTCGGCACGGATGTTACCGATACCGCCCGCCAGCATGATTGGTTTGTGGTAGCCGCGCAGCTCTTCACCGTTGTGGCTATTGACCTTCTCTTCGTAGGTACGGAAGTAACCGGTCAGCGCCGGACGACCAAATTCGTTGTTGAACGCCGCGCCGCCCAGCGGACCGTCGGTCATGATATCCAGCGCGTTAACGATACGATCCGGCTTGCCGAAATCCTCTTCCCACGGCTGCTCAAAGCCAGGAATACGCAGGTTAGAGACCGAGAAGCCCACCAGGCCCGCTTTTGGCTTCGCGCCGCGTCCGGTTGCGCCTTCGTCACGGATCTCACCGCCGGAGCCAGTTGCCGCGCCCGGCCACGGCGAGATCGCCGTCGGGTGGTTGTGGGTCTCAACCTTCATCAGGATATGGGTAGGCTCCTGGTGGAAATCGTAGCGGCCTGCTTCGCTATCGGCGAAGAAGCGCCCTACCTCTGAGCCTTCCATCACCGCCGCGTTGTCTTTATAGGCAGACAGCACGTGCTCCGGCGTTTTCTCAAAGGTGTTCTTGATCATTTTAAACAGCGACTTTGGCTGCTGCTCGCCGTCGATAACCCAGTCGGCGTTGAAGATTTTATGGCGGCAGTGCTCGGAGTTCGCCTGAGCAAACATGTAAAGCTCGATGTCATTCGGGTTACGCCCGAGGGTGGTGAAGGCATCGAACAGGTAATCAATTTCGTCTTCCGCCAGCGCGAGGCCCAGACGCTGGTTAGCGTCTACCAGCGCATCACGTCCCTGCCCCAGCATGTCCACGCTCTCTACCGGCGCGGGCTGATGATGGGCAAAGAGTTTCTCAGCCTCTTCCAGCGCATCAAACGTCGTCTCCATCATGCGGTCATACAGCTCGGCGGCCACCGCCTGCCACTGCTCTGCGCTCAGGGTCGACGCCTCAACGTAGTATGCGACGCCGCGCTCAAGGCGGGAGATCTGCGTCAGGCCACAGTTGTGGGCGATATCCGTCGCTTTTGAAGACCAGGGAGAGATGGTCCCCGGACGCGGCGTGACCAGCAGCAGTTTGCCAGTGGGGGCGTGGCTGCTCAGGCGCGGGCCGTAGGTCAGCAGACGGCCAAGCTGGGCGTGTTCATCGGCATTTAGAGGAGCGTTGAGGTCAGCAAAATGGACATACTCAGCGTAAATGTTACTTACCGGGAGGGCGGCTGCCTGAAAGCGTGCCAGCAGTTTGTTGATACGGAATGCAGACAGTGCAGGCGAACCACGCAGAATTTCCATCATAAGTCTCTCGTCTTTAGCGCGTCGATGACGCTGTAAGAATGCGCCAGGGGGAAAACGGGCGTCATTATAGAGAATCCTGCGCGCCGACGAAACCGTTTGCGTGGAAATAAAATTGCCCGCATTTTTTAACAATAGATGTGACCTAATTCTCTAATAAGTTGCTAAGTCCCGCAATCTTAAGCAAAATGCCGCTCACTTCCGGACAAACGCTTTTCTATAATAATGACGGCAGACTGAGGCGTCAGGCGACGCAGAGAATTAACTCATTGAGAAAATTAAAGTTTAATTATCTGCTTATCGGCATTGTCACCCTGCTGCTGGCAGCAGCCCTGTGGCCCTCTATCCCCTGGTCAGGTAAAGCCGAAAACCGCATCGCCGCTATCCAGGCGCGCGGCGAGCTGCGCGTTAGTACCCTGATCTCTCCGCTCACCTGGAACGCCACCAGCGATAAGCCCACCGGCCTTGATTACGAGCTGGCCGAACAGTTTGCTAACTATCTTGGAGTGAAGCTGCGCGTCACCGTGCGGCAGAATATCAACCAGCTGTTTGACGATCTCGATAATGATAATGCCGATATGCTGGCGGCCGGGCTGGTCTATAACAACGAACGCATCAAGCACTATCAGAGCGGGCCGGTCTACTACTCGGTCTCCCAGCAGCTGGTCTACCGGGTAGGCAGCCTGCGCCCGCGCACGCTGGCGACGGTGACCGACGCCCAGCTGACCGTCGCGCCGGGGCACGTTGCTATCAACGACCTGCAGGCGCTGAAAGAGAAGAAGTATCCGGAGCTGAGCTGGAAGGTGGATGAGAAACTGGGCACTAACGACCTGCTTTTGCAGGTTGCCCAGGGCAAGCTGGCCTATACCATTGCCGACTCCGTGGCCATTAGCCTGTTCCAGCGCGTGCACCCCGAGCTGGCGGTAGCGCTGGATATCACCGATGAGCAGCCGGTGGCGTGGTTTAGCCAAAAAGATAGCGATAACGCCCTCTCCGCCGCTATGCTGGACTTCTTCAACGTGATTAACGAAGACGGCACCCTCGCACGCCTTGAGGAGAAGTATCTCGGCCACGGTAAGGGATTCGACTATGTTGATACCCGTGCCTTCCTGCGCGCCATCGACAGCGTCTTGCCTGACCTGCAGCCGCTGTTTGAAAAATACGCCCAGAAGATTGACTGGCGTCTGCTGGCGGCCATCTCTTATCAAGAGTCTCACTGGGATGCTCAGGCTACCTCCCCCACCGGCGTGCGCGGCCTGATGATGCTGACCAAAAATACCGCCCAGAGCCTGGGCCTGACCGATCGCACTGATGCCGAGCAGAGCATCAGCGGCGGGGCGCGCTATCTGCAGGATATGATGGCTCGAGTACCTGAGAACGTCCCCGAGGAGGAGCGGATCTGGTTTGCGCTGGCGGCTTACAACATGGGTTATGCCCATATGCTTGATGCCCGCGCCCTGACGGCGAAGACCAAAGGCAACCCGGATAGCTGGTCTGACGTAAAGCAGCGCCTGCCACTGCTTAGCCAGAAGGCGTGGTACAGCCGGCTGACCTACGGCTATGCCCGCGGCCATGAGGCCTACGCCTACGTGGAAAACATCCGCAAGTATCAGATTAGCCTGGTGGGTTATCTGCAGGAGAAAACCCGGCAGCAGGAGCAGCAGCTCGCTCACGAGCAGCGTATGGCGCAAAGCTATCCGGTGGTCGCCTTGCAGGAGCTTGAGGAGACGCGCTATGGCGTGATGCCGCTGAGTGCCTTCTCCCCCGCCGAGGCCTTTGGTCAATCCAGCTTTACGCTGCCGGGGATATTGAACCAGGCGTCAGCGGGCGCAAAGCCGCATTAACGTGCCTGCTTTTGCGCTTTAATGGCCAGCCGACGCTGGCGGAAAAATTCACTGAGCATGCCTGAACACTCGTCACGCAGCGCTCCCTCAACGATCTCCACCCGATGATTCATACCGGGATGATGCAGAACATCCATCAGGGAGCCTGCCGCGCCGGTTTTCAGATCCCGTGCGCCAAACACAAGCGTGCCAATACGGCTATGCACCATTGCCCCCGCGCACATGACGCAGGGCTCGAGGGTGACGTAGAGCGTGGTATCAAGCAGGCGGTAGTTTTGCAGCACCAGCCCCCCCTGCCGTAGGGCCATGATTTCGGCGTGGGCGGTGGGATCGTGGCGACCGATGGGCCGGTTCCAGCCCTCGCCGATGACGCGATTGTTGTGTACCAGCACCGCCCCGACCGGAACCTCCCCTTCGTCCCAGGCGCGCTGCGCGAGTAAGAGCGCGTGGCGCATCCAGTATTCGTGGGTAAATTCAGTATCGGACACGGCTCAGCACTCCAGTAGTCAAAACGGGGCGCATTATACACAGGTGTAAGTATGCACACACTACTCGAGTTGCTGTAGCTCTCCAAGGGGCGTGACCCGCCAGCGATGTTCGCAGAAATAGAGCAGCGGATTATCCTGCTTGCTGTCGCTGTAGCCGCTATAAAGGCGCAGCGGCGTGCCGATTTTTTGCTCCAGCTGCACCACCTTCTCATGACCGAGACAGCGCATAGAGAGCACCCAGCCACCGTGGCTACGGCGGATCTGGCTGGCGATCAGGTTGACGCGGGGCAGCCAGGGCGTATCAAAATAGACCTGCTCCACCAGCGGCTGCGGCGAGCCGGTGATCAGCCAGATATCCGCATCCGAGGCGTCGAGATAGTTGGTCAGGCGATCCTGTACCACCGGGAAGGCGGTAACGCGCCCACGAAACCAGGTGACAAACGACTTTTCCAGCGCCTTAAGCCGCGCCTCGCTGTGACCAAACGTGCACCCCCACAGCAACAGACTCATCGGCCAGCGGGCAGCCCGCCCCTTTACCAGTAATGCAATACCGATAACCGGCAGCAGCGGTAGAACGAGCAGCGCATTGAGTGGCTGATGCCGCAGCAGATACCGCAGAAATGTCCCGAACATATCCTGCTGGTGCAGCGTTCCATCCAGATCGAAAAAGACGACACGACGCTCGCTATTTGCCAAACCCTACTCCTTTGGATCGTTAAAACCTAACAGCCAGGTAAACAGGAACCCGGCGATGACCGCCAATAAATAGCCTAACAGATAGATCGTGACTTTTCCGGTAACAATCGTTAAAGCCAGCGGTAAACCGGAAATCCCAAAGGTAATAACCGTCGCTACCTTCCAGTAGCAGACGAGCGCCCCACCTACTGCGCCGCCCAGGCAGGCACCGATAAACGGTTTGCCCAGCGGCAGCGTAACGCCAAAAATCAGCGGCTCACCGATGCCCAACAGCCCCACCGGCAGCGCACCTTTGATGACCGTTTTTAGCCGGGCATTGCGTGTTTTGAGCAGCACGGCGAGCGCCGCGCCTACCTGACCGACGCCCGCCATGGAGAGGATAGGCAGCAGGGCGTTGAAGCCGTGCGCCTGAACCAACTCCACGTGGATCGGTACCAGGCCCTGATGCAGGCCGGTAAGCACCAGCGGCAAAAAGCTACCGGCCAGCACTGCGCCCACCAGCAGACCGCCGCGATCGATAGCCCAGCCAGCACCTTGAGCAATGGATTCAGAAATCCAGCCCCCGAGGGGCTGTAGTGCCACGATCGCAATCGTCCCGGTGATGAGCGTGGTCAGCAGCGGGTTAAGAATTAACTCCAGTGAGCCTGGCAGTCGTTCACGAAACCGCTTCTCAAACCAGCACATCAGCGCAACGACCAGCAGCACGGCGATCACCCCGCCGCGCCCTGGCTGCAACGCTTCGCCAAACAGCGTGATCTGCGCCAGTTGCGGACTCGAGAGAATGCCTGCCATCACTCCGCCTAACGCCTGCGAGCCGCCGAACACCTTCGCCGCGTTGACCCCCACAAGAATATTCATAATCGCAAACACGGCGCTGCCAAAGATGCCGAGCAGCCCCAGCACGTTGGGGTAGTGAATCGCGATATCGCCAGCAATATCGGGTCGCTTCAGGATATTGATAATGCCGGTGATCAGGCCGGAAGCGATAAACGCCGGAATGAGCGGAATGAAAACGTTCGCCAGCATGCGCAGCGCATCGCTCATCGGCGCTTTATACTGCGCTTTCGCCTGGGCCTTATTGCGGGCGATCTCATCCGGGATCGGGGCTGCACCCTCGCCATTGACCAGCAAGCGCATGGCATCTACCACCTGCCCGGCTCTTCCTGGCCCGACGATCAGCTGATGCTGCTCACCCTGCTTAACATAGCCGCTGACGCCCGGGAGCGATTTCAGCCTGCCGATATTAAGCAGCCCCTCATCCTGTACCTCAAACCGGACGCGGGTCATACAGTTTTCCAGCCGCAGCACGTTGCCCTGCCCGCCGATGCCCTGCAAAATCTCCCCTGCCAACGTCAGTGACTTATCCATGTGAACCTCTTAGTCGTTAAGCGCGGCGCGTAAGAACCCTTGATGTGCGTCGAGCCGGGCGCGGGCAGCGTCTACGTCCAGCCCGGTGAGCACCATTAAAATAGCGGGCTTCACGTCATACCCGGTCTGCTCCAGCACGCTGCGGGCCTGCTCCAGCGTGACGCCTGTAGCTTCAACCACCATGCGGCAGGCGCGATCGACAAGTTTGATATTGCTCGCTTTCATATCGACCATCAGGTTCTGGTAGACCTTGCCAAACTTGACCATCGCCCCGGTGGAGATCATGTTCAGCACCAGCTTTTGCGCCGTGCCGGACTTGAGGCGGGTAGAGCCGGTTAACGCTTCCGGCCCTACTACGGGCGAGATGGCAATGTCAGCTTCCTGAGCGATTGGCGAGGCGGGATTACAGGAGATAGCCACCGTGGTGCAGCCCGTGGCCCGTGCATATTTCAGCCCGCCGATGACGTAAGGCGTGCGCCCGGACGCGGCCAGACCCACTACCAGATCCTGGGGGGCGAGCGTCAGTTCACGCAGATCGTCCTCCCCCAGCTGTGGGTTATCCTCTGCCCCCTCTACCGCTTTCAACAGCGCGCCTGGACCACCGGCAATCAGGCCAATCACCAGGCCGTGCGGGACGCCAAAGGTCGGTGGGCACTCTGAAGCATCCAGGATACCCAGCCGCCCGCTGGTGCCTGCGCCCATATAGATGATACGTCCGCCTGCTTTCAGTGCTGCCGCTGCGGCATCCACCGCTTTTGCAACATCTGGCAATGTCTCTTTCACTGCCAGCGCGACCAGCGTATCCTGTTGATTAAAACGGGTTACTAACTCGATAGTCGAAAGCGCATCCAGATCCATCGTCTCGGAATTTCGCGTTTCTGATACCAGTGAGCCAAGATTCATTATCAGTACCTTTTGAATATTTAATTCGTGTCCCGCGCAGTATAATGGAATATATAATTCATTGATGCCTGCGAACAGGATGTTTGTTGCCGTTGTCACGTTTTGCCCCCGGAGTTGCCATGAACTGTTTGATCCATATCCGTCAGCGCTATGCGGGCCTGGCACAAAGCGATAAAAAGCTGGCTGATTTTCTCCTCACCCAGCCCGATCGCGCCCGCCACCTCAGTTCGCAACAGCTGGCAGCCGAGGCGGGTATCAGCCAGTCCAGCGTGGTAAAGTTCGCCCAGAAGCTGGGGTTTAAAGGATTTCCGGCGCTCAAGCTGGCGATTAGCGAAGCGCTGGTCAGCACGCCAACGCCCCACTCCGTTCCGGTGCATAACCAGATCCGCGGCGACGATCCCCTGCGGGTGGTAGGCGAGAAGCTGATCCATGAGAAGGTCAGCGCCATGAACGCGACGCTTGATGTAAATACCGAGGATAAGCTGCAGGAGAGCGTAATCATGCTGCGCGATGCGCGGCGGATCGTGCTGACCGGCATCGGCGCGTCCGGGCTGGTGGCGCGTAATTTTGGCTGGAAGCTGATGAAGATTGGTTTGCATGCGGTGGTAGAGCAGGATATGCATGCCCTGCTGGCAACGGCGCAGGCCATGGAGAGCGACGATCTGCTGCTGGCTATCTCCTATACTGGCGAGCGGCGGGAGATCAACATGGCGGCGGATGAAGCCTTTCGCGTTGGGGCGAAGATCCTGGCGATCACTGGCTTTACGCCTAATGCTTTGCAGCAGCGTTCAACCCGCTGCCTGTATACCATCGCCGAGGAGCAGGCCACCCGCAGCGCGGCCATCTCCTCTACCAGCGCGCAAATGTTACTGACTGATCTGCTGTTTATGGCACTGGTGCAGCAGGATCTGGAGCACGCCCCGGAGCGGATCCGCCACAGCGAGGCATTGGTGAAAAAACTGGTCTGAGCAGAAATCGGGCGTATAATACCCGCCCTGCTTGTGTAGCTTCTGAGATTTCCCGATGGCGCTGTTGATCACCAAAAAATGCATAAACTGCGATATGTGCGAACCCGAGTGTCCGAACGAGGCCATTTCGATGGGTGAGAGCGTTTATGAGATCGACAGCGATCGCTGCACGGAGTGCGTCGGCCACTACGAAACGCCGACGTGTCAGAAGGTCTGCCCTATCCCGAATACGATCCTCAAGGATGCGGCGCACATCGAGAGCCAGGAGCAGCTGTGGGATAAGTTTGTCCTGCTGCACCACGCGGATAAAATTTAGCTCTCGATAATCACCGTCGCGCAGGCGTAGCGTCGCTCATCCGCCAGGGTCACGTGCATATGCGCCACGCCCAACCGCTCCGCCAGCTTCAGCGCTTCGCCCCACAGACGCAGGCGTGGCTTGCCCAGCTCGTCGTTAAAGACTTCAAACTGATTGAACGCCAGGCCGTTACGGATCCCGGTCCCGAACGCTTTTGCCGCCGCCTCTTTTACCGCAAAGCGCTTGGCAAGAAAGCGCACCGGCTGCTGATGGGCCTGGTAGATGGCCCATTCGTTGGCGCTCAGCACTTTCTTTGCCAGTCGGTCGCCGGAGCGGGAGATCACCCCTTCAATGCGATCGATCTCCACGATATCCGTGCCTAAGCCCAGAATAGCCATTACCGGCGCGCTTCCAGCATCAGGCGTTTCATCTCGGCAACCGCCTCTTTCAGGCCGCTCATCACCGCCCGGCCAATAATGGCGTGGCCGATGTTCAGCTCGTGCATCTCCGGGATCTGGGCGATGGCCTTCACGTTGTGGTAGGTCAGACCGTGACCGGCGTTAACCTTAAGCCCGAGACTCGCCGCATAGGTCGCCGCGTTGGCGATGCGCTCCAGCTCTTTGGCCTGGGTGGCCTCGTCTTCCGCATCCGCGTAGCAGCCGGTATGGATTTCGATGTAGGGCGCACCTACCTCAGCGGCGGCTTTGATCTGCTCGGGATCGGCATCGATAAACAGCGATACCAGGATCCCGGCTTCCGCCAGCCGCGTGCAGGCGTCGCGCATCTTATCCCGCTGTCCGGCTACGTCCAGCCCGCCTTCGGTGGTGACCTCCTGACGCTTCTCCGGTACCAGGCAGCAGAAGTGAGGTTTGGTCTCGCAGGCGATAGCCAGCATCTCTTCGGTAACCGCCATCTCCAGGTTCATGCGCGTATCCAGGGTCTGGCGCAGTACCTTCACGTCGCGGTCGGTGATGTGGCGGCGATCCTCGCGCAGATGCACCGTAATACCGTCCGCCCCTGCTTGCTCGGCAATAAACGCCGCCTGGACCGGATCAGGGTATGCCGTGCCACGTGCGTTACGCAAGGTAGCAATGTGATCGATATTAACGCCTAACAGTAGTTCAGCCATGACAATACAATCCTCGAATATCCTTTATCTTACGGTGGATGTTTTACGGTGCATCCGGCGCTGGCCGTTTCGGCACAAACTGGCGAAACAGCTCCCGGCTTTTTAGCGGTTTCCCGCCAAGATACGGCTTCAGGGCCGCGCGGGTAAAGCGTTTCGCCGCTTTTAACGTATCGCCGTCGGGAAACTCGCGCTCGGCAAGCGCCCGCAGCTGGCGGCCGGTAAAGGTGCGGTTATCTATTACCACGCTGGCAATAAACCCCTTCTCCTCCCGGTAGCGGTAGGTCATGGTATCCTCCACCGCTTCGCCGGTTCCGGCGCAGTGCAGAAAATCGATACCGTACCCAAGATGACCCAGCAGCGCCAGCTCAAAGCGCCGGAGGATCGGTTCGGGTGAGCCGCTCAGGCCTGCCAGCGCCTGGATACAGTGCAGGTAATCGAAAAAAAGTTCAGAGAAGCGCGTCTCATGTTCAAGTACGCGAGAGATAAGCTCGTTAACGTAGAGACCGCTGTAGAGCGTGATGCCGCTCAGGGGGAGCGCCAGTGAGACCGCTTCCGCGCTGCGCAGGGTTTTGACTTCACCCCGGCCGCCGAAGCGTACCAGTAGAGGCGTAAAGGGCTGGAGGGCGCCCTTCAGGTTAGATCGTTTTGCCCGTGCGCCTTTTGCAACAAGGCGCACGCGGCCCGACTCTTCCGTGAAGACGTCCAGCATCAGGCTGGTTTCGCTCCAGGGACGACTGTGTAAGACAAAAGCGCGCTGCCACCCTTCCATCAGCATTTATACTCGTCGTCTTGCGAGTCGCAGGTGCGTTGGCAGCACCCGTTCACCTCAGTCAATTATTTGAGATCGTCAACGTAGCCGAGGCTACGCAGAGCGCGCTCGTCGTCGGCCCAGCCGGATTTAACCTTCACCCACAGCTCAAGGTGCACCGGCGCTTCGAACATCTCCTGCATATCTTTGCGGGCTTCGATGCCGATGGTTTTGATCTTGGCCCCTTTGTTGCCAATCACCATCTTCTTCTGCCCTTCGCGCTCAACCAGGATTAGGCCGTTGACGTCGTAGCCGCCGCGATCGTTGCTGACAAACTGCTCGATCTCGACGGTCACCGAGTAGGGCAGCTCTTCACCGAGAAAACGCATCAGCTTTTCACGAATGATCTCCGAGGCCATAAAGCGCTGTGAGCGATCGGTGATGTAATCTTCCGGGAAGTGGTGGATCGCTTCCGGCAGATGTTTACGCACGATGCTGGCGATGGTATCCACGTTCATTCCGGTCTCGGCAGAGAGCGGCACGATATCGAGGAAGTTCATCTGGCTGGCGAGGAACTGCAGGTGCGGCAGCAGATCCGCCTTCTCCTGCACGTTATCGACCTTGTTAACCGCCAGGATTACCGGCGTTTTACCGTCGCGCAGCTTGTTAAGCACCATCTCGTCGTCCGCCGTCCAGCGGGTGCCTTCCACCACGAAGATCACCAGCTCAACGTCGCCGATAGAGCTGCTGGCCGCCTTGTTCATCAGGCGGTTGATGGCGCGCTTCTCTTCCATGTGCAGGCCCGGGGTGTCCACGTAGATGGCCTGATAAGCGCCTTCGGTGTGGATCCCCGTGATGCGGTGACGCGTGGTCTGCGCTTTACGGGAGGTAATAGAGATCTTCTGCCCAAGCAGATTGTTCAGCAAGGTGGATTTGCCAACGTTGGGACGTCCAACGATGGCAATAAATCCGCAGTATGTTTTTTCGTTGCTCATTCCAGCTCCAGTTTCTTCAACGCCTGTTCGGCGGCTGCCTGCTCCGCCTTGCGGCGGCTGGAACCTGTGCCGACCACCGGTTCACTCAGGCCGCTTACCTGGCAGTGGATAGTAAATTCCTGATCGTGGGCTTCGCCACGCACCTGCACAACCAGATAGGTTGGCAGCGGCAGGTGACGACCCTGCAAAAATTCCTGCAAACGCGTCTTCGGATCTTTTTGTTTATCCCCTGGGCTAATCTCGTCCAGGCGGGACTGATACCAGTAGAGGATCAGCTTTTCGACGGTCTGAATATCGCTGTCGAGAAACACGCCGCCAATCAACGCTTCTACGGTATCGGCCAGAATCGACTCCCGGCGGAAACCGCCGCTTTTAAGCTCGCCCGGCCCTAAACGCAGGCACTCGCCCAGCTCGAACTCACGGGCAATCTCGGCCAGCGTGTTGCCACGCACCAGCGTGGCGCGCATCCGGCTCATGTCGCCCTCGTCTACGCGAGGAAAACGGTGATAGAGCGCGTTGGCAATAACAAAACTTAAAATGGAGTCACCCAAAAACTCCAGACGCTCATTGTGTTTGCTGCTGGCACTGCGATGGGTTAGCGCCTGCTGCAATAGCTCCTGATGTTGAAAAGTGTAGCCCAGCTTCCGTTGAAGCCGATTAATTACGATGGGGTTCATGCGATACCAATAGAATGAATGCGTCAAAAATGCAGCACACGAAACCGACCTGAAGAGAACAACGCGGTTTCGTGTGCCGTGGCTCCCTGCGGAGCCAGCCTAAACTTCGGGGGAATATTCTATACACAACGGCGTGGGATGTCGTTAGCCGTAACTGATTTATAGCGGAAATAATTTGGGTTGCAGCCAGATCAGCTGCAACCCGACGGATTAGTGGATGCCACCGATGCGGTTTAAGCGCACGCCGGTTGGCCACTCGCCCTCTTGTTTCTCGAAGCTCATCCAGATTGCCGTTGCCCGACCTACCAGATTCGCTTCCGGCACAAAGCCCCAGTAACGGCTGTCCGCGCTGTTGTCGCGGTTATCACCCATCATGAAGTAGTGGCCTGGCGGCACGATCCAGGTCGCCAGCGGCTGGCCTGGCTGCTGGTGATAAAGCCCCAGCTGATCCTGGGCGATCGGCACGGTCAGAATGCGGTGCGTCACGTCACCCAGCGTCTCTTTCCGTTCGGCGAGACGCACGCTGTTCTCTTTGGTTTCACCCGGCGGCAGCTGGAAGAAGCCGCTGCTGGCCTCACCACCGTTGCGGCGGCTAAAGGTCTGCACAAAATCGCTGGGTGCAACGTTGGAGTAGGTGATCGGCAGCGCGCTGGCGCACGCCTGACCGGAGCTGCACCCTGGCTGCACCGTGACCTGCTTAGCCACCGGATCGTAGCTGACCTTATCACCCGGCAGACCGACGACGCGCTTGATGTAGTCCAGGCGCGGATCGTCCGGATACTTAAACACCGCGATGTCGCCGCGTTTCGGATGGCCGGTTTCGATCAGCGTTTTCTGGTAGATCGGATCCTTAATCCCGTAGGCAAACTTCTCCACCAGAATAAAGTCGCCGATCAGCAGGGTTGGCATCATCGAACCAGACGGGATCTGAAACGGCTCGTAGATGAACGAGCGCACCACCAGCACAATCGCCAGCACCGGGAACACGGAGGCCCCGGTCTCCAGCCAGCCCGGCTTCGGGCCAACTTTCTTTAGCGTTTTTTGATCCAGCGTATCGCCCGCCGCCGCCTGGGCTGCGGCCTGCCGCTCCCGGCGCTTGGGTGCAAATACGGCCTTGTCCAGGCACCAGAGCAACCCCGTCACCAGGGTTGCAATCACCAGGATCAGGGCAAACATGTTCGCCATACCAACTCCTTAATGGTTTATTTGCCGTCTTTACCTACGTGCAGAATGGCGAGGAACGCTTCCTGCGGCAGCTCAACGTTACCGACCTGCTTCATACGCTTCTTACCCTCTTTCTGTTTCTGCAGCAGCTTTTTCTTACGGCTAACGTCACCGCCGTAGCACTTAGCCAGGACGTTTTTACGCAGCTGCTTCACAGTTGAACGGGCAATAATATGGTTACCGATGGCGGCCTGAATCGCGATATCGAACTGCTGGCGCGGGATCAGCTCTTTCATCTTCTCAACCAGCTCACGACCGCGGTACGGTGCGTTATCGTTGTGGGTGATCAGCGCCAGGGCGTCAACACGCTCGCTGTTGATCAGCACGTCCACGCGTACCATGTTGGAGGCCTGGAAGCGCTTGAAGTTGTAGTCCAGCGACGCATAGCCACGGGAAGTGGACTTCAGGCGATCGAAGAAGTCGAGCACCACTTCCGCCATCGGGATCTCATAGGTCAGCGCTACCTGTTTACCGTGGTAAACCATGTTGGTCTGCACGCCGCGCTTCTCGACGCAGAGGGTGATAACGTTGCCCAGATACTCCTGCGGCAGCAGCATATGGCACTCGGCGATAGGCTCGCGCAGTTCCTGAATGTTGTTCAGCGGCGGCAGCTTGGATGGGCTGTCGACGTAGATCGTCTCTTTCGAGGTGGTAACCACTTCATAGACTACGGTCGGCGCGGTGGTAATCAGATCCAGATCGTATTCACGCTCCAGACGCTCCTGAATGATCTCCATGTGCAGCAGGCCGAGGAAGCCGCAGCGGAAGCCGAAGCCCAGCGCGGTAGAGCTTTCCGGCTCGTAGAACAGGGAGGCGTCGTTGAGGCTCAGCTTGCCCAGCGCGTCGCGGAAGTTCTCGTAGTCGTCAGAGCTGACCGGGAACAGACCGGCGTACACCTGCGGTTTCACCTTCTTAAAGCCAGGCAGCGCTTTGTCCGCCGGGTTACGGGCAGTGGTCAGGGTATCGCCTACTGGTGCACCAAGGATGTCTTTGATCGCACAGACCAGCCAGCCTACCTCGCCGCACTTCAACTCGGTACGGTCAACCTGCTTCGGCGTAAAGATACCCAGGCGATCGGCGTTATAGGTCTGGCCGGTGCTCATCACCTTGATCTTGTCGCCTTTACGCATGGTGCCGTTGTTGATACGCACCAGGGAGACAACGCCCAGGTAGTTATCGAACCAGGAGTCAATGATCAGCGCCTGCAGCGGTGCGTCAGGATCGCCCTGCGGTGGCGGAATATCACGCACCAGACGCTCCAGCACGTCGCCCACCCCTACCCCGGTCTTCGCGGAGCAGCGTACGGCGTCGGCGGCATCGATACCGACAATATCTTCAATCTCTTCCGCCACGCGCTCTGGATCGGCGGCCGGCAGGTCGATTTTGTTGAGGACCGGGACGACTTCCAGATCCATTTCCATTGCGGTGTAGCAGTTAGCCAGCGTCTGCGCTTCCACGCCCTGGCCTGCATCGACCACCAGCAGTGCACCTTCGCACGCCGCCAGCGAGCGGGAGACCTCATACGAGAAGTCAACGTGGCCTGGGGTGTCGATAAAGTTCAGCTGGTAGGTTTCGCCGTCGGCGGCTTTATAGTCCAGCGTTACGCTCTGGGCTTTGATGGTGATCCCGCGCTCGCGCTCAAGATCCATGGAGTCCAGCACCTGGGCTGCCATTTCGCGATCGGACAGGCCACCGCAAAGCTGGATGATACGGTCAGACAGCGTCGATTTACCGTGGTCGATGTGCGCAATGATGGAGAAATTTCTTATGTTCTTCATATAGGGAGATTTATGCCTTACGAAACTAAGAGGCCGCTGTACTGAGCCACGTCTGTTGTCTGAAACGCCGCATTCTACACTACAACAACAACGCGGGGAATGCTCATCCCGCGAGGAGAGCGGGAAGGCGAGACGCCGCTATTTATCGGCGGCGTAATTGCTAATAATTAATGCGAACGAGAACTGACGTCTGCCGGGGTGGCATCGACCCGCAGCAGATCCGGCGGCAGGGCAACGCTCAGGATAACCGGCTGCCAGGCTTCGCGTGCGGCCAGCTTCGGTGAGAAAGCGCGGGCCAGCAGAAAGCCGCCTACCCCGCCCAGCACGGCACCGCCCATTGCTGCCAGGTCATAACCGAACAGCGTCTGGAACAGCGCGGCCATGATAAACAGCCCCACCAGCGGTGACATATAGACCAGCAGCGCAGAGCTGAGCAGGCTGCCTTCGGCAATACCCAGCTCAACCTTCTGCCCAACCACCAGCGGCTGCTCGCTCGGCACGGAAATGGTGTGGGTCATCTGCGGCCCCAGCTTGTTCAGAACCCGGCTGCCGCACCCTGCACGTGAGGCGCAGCTGTTACAGGATGCTTTAACGTCACAGCTGACAACGGCTTCGCCATTGTGCCATGAGACGACGGTCGCCCACTCTTTGATCATTGTGCTGCCCTGAATTTGAGGCTATCTGCAATACGTTTTGCGGTCTGCGGCGGAAGCTCGCCTACCACGGTAATTTCTGCGTTATCCCGAACGGTGGTACTCACAGTACGACGCCCGGTGCGCAGCATTTGATCGCTGCTGTTGTGGCTGGCGCGATTGACGTTGATCGAGAAGCTAAACAGCCCGTCAGAGAAGAGACGGGATTCGACCGGCATGTCGAGAGTTGGCAGCTTGCGACGACTGCTGGAGACTTCGCTAAAGCCCTGCGGCAGCCAGCTGGCCGACCAGTTAAAATCGATCTTTTCACCCGCCGGAACCGACAGCAGCGGCGGCAGGTTAGCTTTGGCGAGGTTCTCCATATTACTCCCCACCCGCTCGTTAACGGTGAACGCCACGACGCGGAACTGCTCCAGCGTTTCACCGTCGCGATCGAGCAGATCAACCCGCATAGGGAGCTTGGTCTCTGCATCCAGCCAGACAATGTAGCTGTAGCGGGTGCCGTCGCGAGCCACGACGCGGATCACTTCGCACAGGCGATCGGCGATCCGGGTACGTCCTACCGAGATAAAATCGTAGAAGGAGGCCAGCCGTTTGAAATCGGTATACACCAGCGAGGGCAGCGAATCGACAATATAGTCACCGGTGAGCGTAAACGGCTCAAGGCCTGGCTCGAAGTAGCTTATCTCGCTGCCGCGCTGCACGACCTCGCGACGCGGGCCATCCATCTGCAATAGCTGAGCGAGAGGCTGGTTTTCAAGACGGGCATGCCGGTAGCGTAACGACTCGACGCCCTGCTTGTTGATGCTGACGAAAGAGAGCTCGTAGTTGAGAGACTGGCTGGCCAGGTTCATCTGCTGCAACAACGCCCCGGAGGTAACATCAGCCGAGGCGTTAGCAGAAAACAACAGACTACCGGCCATGAGAGACATGGCACACCAAAGTTGCTTCATTACTGCGATTGCGTTCCTAAAGTTTGGGTTCCTGGCACCTGTACAGCGGCCTGCTGGGTTTGCGCCTGCTCAAACTGAAGCTGTTCGGAGTGCAGACGGCGCTGCAGCTCATAGTCCTGTAGCATCGCATTGATACGGCGGCGCTGCTCCTGAACCTGCTGCTGTTGACCCGCATCGGCGGTGGCATCCGACGGCACGCCCAGGCTTACTGGACTGGCTTTACCCATCATAGGAAGCGTGTTAAATACCGGCGCTTCAGGCTGCTGGGCGGTGTCGGACTGGCTGTTATAGTGCTGCACGCCTACGATAACGGCAAGCGAAACGCAGGCAGCTACGCCCATTTGGGTGATCTGGCTTGCCCAGGGACGCACTTTGGCCCAGAACGGCATCTTCTGCCACTGCTGCGGTGCAGGCTGGGATTCCGGGATCAGTGGCGTTGTCTGCCGTACCGGTTCGTCGGCAATGGCGGCCATGACGCGGCTTGAGATATCGAAATGGATGACGTCAGCAGTGTCACCGCGTAGAGCGTCACGAACCAGATGATAACGCTCCCAGGTTTGCTGCATTTCCGGATCACGAGACAGCTCCTTGAGCAGCTCGGTATCCAGCGTCTCACCATCCATCAAAGCGGAAAGCTTTTCTTTCTGCATGCCTAATACCTTTTCCAGTATCCCGCTATCGTCAACGCCTGATAAGCGGTTGAACTTTATTATCAATGGCTTCCCGAGCGCGGAAGATACGGGAACGTACCGTACCCACCGGGCAGTCCATAATGGCGGCTATCTCTTCATAGCTAAGGCCATCCAGCTCCCGTAAGGTGATTGCCATACGTAAATCTTCCGGAAGCGATTCAATGGTTCGGAAAACGATTTGTCTCAGTTCTTCTGACAACATTAAGTTCTCAGGGTTCGAAATTTCTTTCAGCGCCCCACCGTTTTCGTAGTTTTCTGCTTCTATAGCATCAACATCGCTGGACGGTGGACGACGACCCTGAGCGACCAGGTAATTCTTGGCGGTATTCACCGCAATACGATAGAGCCAGGTGTAAAAAGCGCTATCTCCCCGGAATGAATCCAGCGCGCGATAGGCCTTAATAAAAGACTCTTGTGCCACATCGGGAACGTCGCCCGACGGCACATAACGGGAAACCAGGCTCGCTACTTTATGCTGGTAGCGGACCACCAGTAAGTTAAAGGCTTTCTGATCTCCCTTCTGGACCCGTTCGACGAGGACCTGATCCGTTAACTGCTCGCTCATCCGAGGTAATGTCTCCCCAAACCTAATATCCACGCGTAATCGAAACGCCACTCCCACACAGCACTCTGAGCAAGCATGTGGTTAGAGAGACTTTTTCGGCAAAAGTTCCGTTACGCCTTTGTTTTTGTGTATCGTTTCGCAGACCGCTCGTTATGACTCATTATAAGTCTACTGACGCTAAACTATGCACGTTGCATAGAAGAAAAGCCTTTTATACCGTCAGCAGAGTAACGCAACCCCGCTTTTTTTTCACCACAAAACTGACTTAGCACGTTTCCCGTCTCGCTGTTTAGTCTTTACAACCCTATTTAAAAAAACAGGTGCTTTATACGGCTTTTAGATCTATGCTGACCCCATCCTGTTTAGTAAATTAAACACACTATCATGAACACGACTCCCGATCTCTCCTGTGATGTGCTGGTTATTGGCAGCGGCGCTGCGGGTCTCTCTCTGGCGCTGCGTCTGGCACAAAACCATAGCGTGATTGTTCTCAGTAAAGGTCCCATTAGCGAAGGCTCAACCCTCTATGCGCAGGGTGGGATCGCCGCCGTATTTGATCAGACGGACAGCATTAGCTCACACGTGGAAGATACGCTGATAGCGGGCGCGGGTATCGTTGATCGCCATGCGGCTGAGTTTGTCGCCAGCAACGCCCGGCCCTGCGTGCAGTGGCTGATCGATCAGGGTGTACTGTTCGATACCCACGTTCAGCCTAACGGTGAAGAGGGCTACCACCTGACCCGCGAGGGCGGACACAGCCATCGCCGGATCCTGCACGCCGCCGATGCTACTGGCAAAGCGGTCGAGACAACGCTGGTAAGCCAGGCCCTGAGCCATCCCAATATTCATGTGCTTGAGCGCAGCAACGCCGTAGACCTGATTATTTCCGATCGAGTGGGCCTCTCGGGTCCACGCCGCGCGGTAGGCGCATGGGTATGGAACCGTAATAGAGAGGCGGTAGAGACCTGCCGTGCAAAAGCAGTGGTGCTGGCGACGGGAGGTGCATCAAAGGTCTATCAGTATACCACCAACCCGGATATCGCCTCCGGGGACGGCATCGCCATGGCCTGGCGCGCAGGTTGTCGGGTTGCCAACCTCGAATTTAACCAGTTTCACCCTACCGCCCTCTTCCATCCTCAGGCGCGGAACTTCCTCCTCACTGAAGCGCTGCGCGGCGAAGGCGCTTACCTTAAACGTCCGGACGGCACACGCTTTATGCCTGACTTCGATCCTCGTGGCGAACTGGCCCCGCGCGACGTGGTAGCCAGGGCGATTGACCATGAGATGAAGCGTCTCGGCGCTGACTGTATGTACCTGGATATCAGCCATAAGCCTGAGGCCTTTATTCGCCAGCACTTCCCGATGATCTATGAGAAGCTGCTCGGCCTGGGTATCGACCTGACGAAAGAGCCGGTGCCCATCGTGCCGGCGGCGCACTACACCTGCGGCGGCGTGATGGTAGATGACGCGGGCCGCACCGATGTTGACGGACTGTATGCCATCGGCGAGGTGAGCTATACCGGCCTGCACGGCGCAAATCGTATGGCATCTAACTCGCTGCTGGAGTGTCTGGTCTACGGCTGGTCAGCGGCTGAGGATATTGCCGGACGGCTTCCTGCCATACCGGAGACCGCAATGCTCCCCGCCTGGGATGAGAGCCAGGTAGAGGATCCAGATGAGCGGGTCATTATTCAGCATAACTGGCACGAGCTGCGCCTGCTGATGTGGGACTATGTAGGGATTGTGCGCACCAGCAAGCGGCTGGAACGTGCCCTGCGGCGGATCCAGATGCTGCAGCAGGAGATTGATGAGTACTACGCTAACTTCCGCGTCTCCAACAACCTGCTGGAGCTGCGCAACCTGGTGCAGGTGGCGGAGCTGATTGTCCGCTGCGCTATGGCGCGTAAGGAGAGCCGGGGATTGCACTATACGCTCGACTACCCGGAACCACTGGCTGAATCCGGGCCGTCAGTGCTCGCTCCGCGCAACTATATAAAGAGAACTACATAAAGAGATAGAAGGCCTGGGTCAGCGCCGTATAGTCGTCAGAGTAGCGCTGATCCGCCCCACGGATGGTCATCCGATCGCTAAAGCACTCCCCTTGCGTTGGGGAGAAAGCCAGCAACACACGATGCGGCAGACGGCTTTCGTTATCGGCAACGTCGGTGCGCAGGCGCAGATGCCAGCCGGTCTCCAGCGCCTTTTGCGTAAAGAGATTCCCCAGCCCCTCCGGTAGCACCACGCATAAAAAGCCCTCTTCCGTGATGCACTCGGCGGCGCAGGTCAGCAGCGCGCCGTGATCCAGAGAGACGGTGTAGCGCGCCTGCTCCCGCTGCGGCGTCCCGCACTCGACCCCTTTCTCATAGTAGGGAGGATTACTGACGATCAGATCGTAGCGGCTGGTGCGCTCGTTGACCCACTGCTGAATATCGGCGGTATGAATCTGAATGCGATCCGCCCATGGCGACTCGGTCACGTTCTCCTGCGCCTGCTGGGCAGCTTCGGCCTCCAGCTCCACGGCGTCAATGCTCACCGCCTTGCCGGTACGCTGGGCCAGCATCAACGCCAGCAAACCGCTGCCGGTACCGATATCGAGGATACGCTTAACCCCGGCAACCGGCGACCATGCACCGAGTAGAATACCGTCGGTGCCGACCTTCATGGCACATCTGTCATGGGCAATAAAAAACTGTTTAAACGTAAATCCGTTACGACGCAGCTGCGCTTTGCTGTGGGGCATTATTAACAATCCAACTAACGAAACCGGTGTAGGATAGGGGAAAGCCGCCAGGCGGGAAAGCGTTATCCACACAAACAGATGAAGATTGCAGCCATAACGATTATAATCAGCGCCCCACACTGAGGTAGAACATGACTGTAACGACTTTTTCCGAACTCGAACTCGATGAAAGCCTGCTGGACGCGCTCCAGGAGAAAGGCTTCACACGCCCAACTGCCATTCAGGCGGCTGCTATTCCGCCTGCGCTGGAGGGCCGCGATGTACTCGGTTCTGCGCCTACCGGCACAGGGAAAACGGCGGCGTACCTGCTGCCTGCGTTGCAGCACCTGATCGATTTTCCGCGTAAGAAATCCGGACCGCCGCGTATTCTTATCCTGACGCCTACCCGTGAGCTGGCGATGCAGGTAGCCGAGCACGCACGTGAGCTGTCGGCAAATACCCACCTGGATATCGCCACTATTACCGGCGGCGTGGCCTATATGAACCACGCTGAAGTGTTCAGCGAGAATCAGGATATTGTGGTCGCGACGACTGGCCGCTTAATGCAGTACATCAAAGAAGAGAACTTTGACTGCCGCGCCGTAGAGACGCTGATCCTTGATGAAGCGGACCGCATGCTGGAGCTGGGGTTCGCCCAGGATATCGAGCACATCGCCGGAGAGACGCGCTGGCGTAAGCAGACCATGCTCTTCTCCGCCACGCTGGAAGGCAATGCCGTGAAGGACTTTGCCGAGCGCCTGCTGGAAGATCCGGTCGAGGTCTCTGCGACGCCGTCTACCCGCGAGCGTAAAAAGATCCACCAGTGGTACTACCGCGCAGATAACTTTGAGCATAAAACCGCCCTGCTGCAGCACCTGCTCAAGCAGGACGACGCGACCCGCACCATCGTGTTTGTCCGCAAGCGCGAGCGCGTTCACGAGCTGGCAGAGCTGCTGCGTAACGCCGGCATCAACAACTGCTATCTTGAAGGCGAGATGGCCCAGGTGAAGCGTACCGAAGGTATCAAACGCCTGACCGAAGGCCGGGTCAATGTGCTGATCGCCACCGACGTTGCTGCGCGCGGGATCGATATTCCGGACGTGAGCCATGTGATTAACTTTGATATGCCGCGCAGCGGCGATATCTATCTGCACCGTATTGGCCGTACCGGCCGCGCTGGGCGCAAAGGCACCGCCATTTCGCTGGTCGAGGCGCATGACCACCTGCTGCTGCAGAAAATTGGCCGCTACGTTGACGAGCCGTTAAAGGCACGCGTCATTGACGAGCTGCGCCCAACCACCCGTGCGCCGAGCGAGAAAATGACGGGGAAACCGTCGAAGAAGGCACTGGCCAAGCGCGCCGAGAAGAAAGAAAAAGAGAAAGAGAAGCCGCGCGTGAAGCAGCGCCATCGCGATACCAAAAACATTGGTAAGCGTCGTAAGCCAAGCGGCTCTCAGGAGTCTTCAAACGAGTAATAAAAAAGCCGGGTGATAAACCCGGCTTTTTTTATAGAGCCTGTTACAGGCTTTCAGTAAAGGTACGGGCAATAACGTCGCGCTGCTGCTCCGGGGTCAGGGAGTTAAAGCGCACCGCATAGCCTGATACACGGATAGTCAGCTGCGGGTATTTTTCCGGGTGCTCAACCGCATCAAGCAGGGTTTCGCGACGCAGTACGTTAACGTTCAGGTGCTGGCCACCCTCTACGCGAACCTGCGGCTGGACTTCCATCGGCACTTCGCGATACTCAATGTTGCCCAGCTGGTCAACCGCAACCACGTCATCTTCTGCAAAACCAGCTTTGGCGCAAACGCAGCGCGCTTCGCCTTTTTCGCTGTCGAGCAGCCAGAAAGAGTTCAGCAGGTCGTCGTTTGCCGCTTTGGTGATCTGGATACCTGTAATCATATGATGCCTCCGGGCGTCTTAATTTATTGTGTCGGCCATATCCCGGCCAATTGGTAAAACCATTGTTGCCTGAGTGTCTATATACCAGCCAAATCGCGCTCATTCTTTGACTTACATCAATAAAAACCCCACCACAAAAAGGGTCATCACGGGAAATAGTTGTTTTATATCAACTTACGTATTTCGCCAGTCTAAAATTGTCCTGCAAATTTTCAAATATTTTTAGGCTTTTCCGGCCGTTTTAACTCGCGCATTTTATTCCCGTGAAAGAAGCGGTTAAGCTTAGGATCATCAAAATAGGCAGGAGATCGGAATGACCACTTCGCAAACATGGCACGACGTGCTGGCTGAAGAGAAAAAGCAGCCCTACTTTACCAATACGCTTAACGCAGTCGCCGCCGAGCGCGAGGCTGGCGTGACGGTTTATCCGCCACAGAAGGATGTGTTTAACGCTTTTCGCTTCACCGAGCTGGGGGATGTGAAGGTGGTGATCCTGGGCCAGGATCCCTACCATGGACCGGGACAGGCACACGGCCTGGCCTTCTCCGTACGCCCCGGCGTCGCTACCCCGCCGTCGCTGCTCAATATGTATAAAGAGCTGGAGAACTCAATACCAGGGTTTAGCCGCCCGACGCACGGCTATCTGGAGAGCTGGGCGCGTCAGGGGGTACTGCTGCTCAACACGGTACTGACCGTACGCGCAGGCCAGGCGCACTCTCACGCCAGCCTTGGCTGGGAGACCTTTACCGATAAGGTGATTGCCCTGATTAACGAGCACCGCGAGAACGTGGTGTTTTTGCTGTGGGGATCTCACGCGCAGAAGAAAGGGGCGATTATTGACGGTAAACGCCACCATATTCTGAAAGCGCCCCACCCTTCACCGCTATCGGCGCATCGGGGATTTTTTGGCTGTAACCATTTTGTGCTGGCCAACGAGTGGCTGGAGCAGCACGGCGAGAAGCCGATTGACTGGATGCCGACTCTGCCAGCAGAGAGCGAATAACGAAGGGAATCAGGCCCGGCGGCGCGATGCCTGCCGGGCCTTGAAAGCGTTACGCTTTGTTCTGACGCCACCACTCGGCGAGCAGAACGCCGGTTGCTACGGAGACGTTGAGACTTTCAACGTTGCCGGTGCCCGGAATAGCAAGACTCAGATCGGCGCTGGCCAGCGCTGCATCGGAGAGACCGTCACGCTCCTGGCCTAACACCAGCACCATCTTCTTCGGCAGCTCGGCTTTATAAAGCGGCGTACCTTCATGGCTGGAGGTCGTCACAATGGTGTAGCCCGCTTTGCGGAAGGCATCCAGTGCATCAAGTACGCTGTCACCGGTGATCGCCTGCACATGCTCAGCCCCGCCCTCAGCAGTACGCACCGCTGCGCCAGACTCGATAATCCCTGCATCCTGCAGCACCACGCCCTTCACGCCGAAGTGCGCGCAGCTGCGCATCATCGCGCCGAGGTTGTGCGGGTTACCCACATCTTCCAGCGCCAGGACGCAATCCTGCTCGCCGGCCTGGCTCACCCACTGCTGCACAGAAATGCCGCTGCGCTTTTTGATGATAAAGCAGACGCCACCGTGGTGTTCGGTCCCGGAGGCTTTTGCCAGCTCGGCTTCATCCACAACGTGGTAAGCCTTGCGGTTAGCAGCCATCCAGCGCAGCGCCTCTTTGAAGCGCGGCGTCACGCTCTGGACAAACCAGGCGCGAACGATGCAGTCCGGGCGGCTCTGGAACAGGGCCTGGCAGGCGTTTTCACCGTAAACGCGCGTCTCTTCAGCGCGCTGGCGGCGGATCACTTCCGGATCGATAACCGGTTTGCCGCTAGCTGACTCTTCTTCGTCCCTTACCGAATCGGCAACGGGCGGGCGAGAGACGGTGCGCCACGGCGAGCCGCCGTCACGGTCGTTATCGCGGTCACGATCGCGACTAAAAGGTTTTCTCTCATCGCGGGCGGGGCGACGGCCACCGTCTGCACGAGACGATCCCGGACGTCCGCCCCCCTTCCCGGTACGCGGGTTATGGGTGCGTTTATCAGAATCATCATCACTGCGGACATACATCACTTTGACCTTGCCGCTTTTGTTTTTCAGTTCGTCGTTCATGCTTTTCTCCACCAGCGCTGCGCGAAGCGCGCAGATTACCCGATGTGCAGGCGCATAGCCATTACTTCAATTAAAAGTCTGCGACTATTGTACTCATTGAATAAAACGCGTTGTCGTTTTACAGCCGCTCAAAGATAATATGTAACATATTGGAAACATACTCTGTTCCACCGCACTACCCAGAGGTTAGTTATGAATACCGTATGTGCAAGCTGTCAGGCACTGAACCGCATTCCCGATGACCATGCTACCGACGGCGCGAAATGTGGACGCTGTGGCCACGATCTTTTCGATGGCGATGTGATTAACGCCACCGGTGAGACGCTGGACAAACTGCTGAAGGACGATCTGCCAGTAGTGGTAGATTTCTGGGCTCCCTGGTGTGGCCCCTGCCGTAGCTTTGCCCCTATTTTTGAAGATGTCGCCGAAGAGCGCAGCGGCAAAGTACGCTTTGTGAAGGTGAATACCGAAGCCGAGCGCGAACTGAGCGCCCGCTTCCGTATCCGCAGCATTCCCACCATCATGCTGTTCAAAAATGGTGAGGTTGTCGACATGCTGAGCGGCGCGGTGCCAAAAGCGCCGTTCGACAGCTGGCTGAACGAATCAATCTAATCTTGCGGGGCCGCTTGTGCCCCGTTTTTCCCTCTGCCACAATGGCGTTTTTTCTGCGCCATCTCAATGACCGTGACCAATAACGCCGTACTGCAACTTCGGGCGCAACGTCTTGCCCGCGCCACACGCCCTTTTCTCGCCCGGGGTAACCGTATTCGTCGCTGTCAGCGCTGCCTGCTGCCGCAGAAGCAGTGTCTCTGTGCCACGCTGCAACCCAGCGCTGCCCGCAGCCGCTTCTGTCTGGTGATGTTTGATACCGAGCCGATGAAGCCCAGCAATACCGGACGGCTGATTGCCGATATCCTGCCGGATACCGCCGCGTTCCAGTGGTCGCGCACTGAGCCACCGCAGGCGCTGCTGGATCTGGTCGCCGATCCCCATTACCAGCCGATGGTCGTCTTTCCCGCCGCCTATGCGGGCAGCGAGCGACAGGTGATCGCCGCGCCTCCCAGCGGTAAGCCGCCGCTGTTTATTATGCTCGACGGAACCTGGACCGAGGCGCGAAAGATGTTTCGTAAAAGTCCTTATCTCGATGCACTGCCAGTGATTTCCGTCGATCTCTCCCGCGTCTCCGCCTACCGCCTGCGCGAAGCTCAGGTCGAAGGGCAATACTGCACGGCTGAGGTGGCGATCGCCCTGCTCGATCTCGCCGCAGACCAGCCTGCTGCTCAGGCGTTGGGGGATCACTTCTCCTGCTTCCGCACCCGCTATCTGGCAGGAAAAACGCATCATAAGGGCAGCGTCACAGCGGATATCGAAGAAAGCGTTTAAAGTCATCGGGTCACTCTTTTCTGGAGACCGGTATGAGCCAACGAGGACTGGAAGCGCTGCTGCGCCCTAAGTCGATTGCGGTGATTGGTGCCTCAATGAAGCCGGATCGCGCCGGTTTTCTGATGATGCGTAACCTGCTGGCTGGCGGATTTGCCGGCCCGGTGCTGCCGGTGACCCCGGCCTGGAAAGCCGTGCAGGGGGTGCTGGCCTGGCCGGACGTTGCCAGCCTGCCCTTTACGCCGGATCTCGCCGTGCTCTGCACCCATGCAAAACGCAACCTGAGCCTGCTGGAGGCGTTAGGCCTGAAGGGGTGTAAGACCTGCATCATCCTCTCTGCGCCGCCGGAACAGCATGCCGACCTGCTGGCCTGCGCCAGCCGCTTCCAGATGCGCCTGCTGGGGCCAAACAGCCTTGGCCTGCTGGCACCCTGGCAGGGGCTTAACGCCAGCTTCTCTCCGGTACCGATCGCCCGCGGCAAGCTGGCCTTTATCTCCCAGTCGGCGGCGGTGTCCAATACCATTCTCGACTGGGCCCAGCAGCGCGAGATGGGCTTCTCCTACTTTATCGCCCTCGGTGACAGTCTGGATATCGACGTTGATGAGCTTCTCGACTTCCTGGCCCGCGACAGCAAAACCAGCGCTATCCTGCTCTACCTGGAGCATCTGAGCGATGCCCGGCGCTTTGTGTCGGCCGCCCGTAGCGCTTCGCGTAATAAGCCTATTCTGGTGATTAAAAGCGGCCGTAGCCCGGCGGCGCAGCGCCTGCTGCACGTCAACGCCGGGATGGATCCCGCCTGGGATGCGGCAATCCAGCGCGCAGGCCTGCTGCGTGTGCAGGATACCCATGAGCTTTTCTCCGCCGTTGAGACCCTGAGTCATATGCGTCCGCTGCGTGGAGAGCGCTTGATGATTGTCAGCAACGGCGCAGCACCGGCGGCACTGGCGCTGGACGAGCTGTGGCTGCGCAACGGCAAGCTGGCGACCCTCGGCGAGGAGACCCTCTCCCGCCTGCGTGAGGCGCTGCCCGGATCCGTCGTAGCGGATAACCCGCTGGATCTGCGCGACGATGCCAGCAGCGAGCGCTATATCACCGCGCTTAACATCCTGCTCGACAGCCCGGACTACGATGCTCTGCTGGTGATCCACTCCCCCAGCGCCGCCGCCCCCGGCAGCGAGAGCGCGTTGGCCCTGATCGAAGCCCTGAAAAAGCATCCGCGCGGTAAATATGTCACCGTGCTGACCAACTGGTGCGGGGAGTTCTCCTCTCAGGAGGCCCGCCGACTGTTTAGTGAGGCGGGGTTACCCACCTACCGAACGCCAGAGGGGACCATCACCGCCTTTATGCATATGGTGGAGTATCGTCGTAACCAGAAGCAGCTCCGGGAAACCCCGGCCCTGCCCAGTAACCTGAACGCCGATACCGCCGAAGCGCATAAGCTGTTGCAGCGCGCTATCGATGAGGGGGCCTCCACGCTCGATACCCATGAAGTCCAGCCGGTACTGCACGCCTACGGATTGCACACGCTCCCGACCTGGATTGCCAGCGATAGCGCAGAGGCAGTATATATTGCTGGCCAGATTGGCTACCCCGTCGCCCTAAAGCTGCGCTCCCCAGATATTCCGCACAAGTCGGAAGTTCAGGGGGTAATGCTCTATCTGCGTACCGCTGCGGAAGTACAGCAGGCGGCAGAGGCGATTATCGATCGCGTTAAGATGCGCTGGCCGCAGGCGCGGGTGCACGGTTTGCAGGTGCAGAGCATGGCTAACCGCGCCGGTGCCCAGGAGCTACGGGTAGTGGTAGAGCAGGATCCGGTGTTTGGTCCGCTGATCATGCTGGGCGAAGGCGGCGTGGAGTGGCGAGCGCAGGACCAGGCCGCGGTGGCGCTGCCGCCGTTGAACATGAACCTTGCCCGCTACCTGGTCATTCAGGCCATCAAAAATAAGAAGATCCGCGGACGCAGCGGTCTCCAGCCGCTGGACGTGATCGGCCTGAGCCAACTTCTGGTGCGGGTCTCGAACCTGATTGTCGACTGCCCGGAGATCCAGCGGCTGGATATTCACCCGCTGCTGGCCTCCGCCGGGGAGTTTACCGCCCTCGACGTAACGATGACGCTGGCTGCATTTAGCGGCAGCAGCGAAAGTCGGCTGGCGATTCGTCCCTACCCTCAGCATCTTGAGGAGAGCGTGACGCTAAAGAACGGTGATACCTGCCTGTTCCGCCCTATCCTCCCCGAAGATGAGCCGGCCCTGCAGCGTTTTATCGCCCGCGTCACGAAAGAGGATCTTTATTATCGTTACTTCAGTGAGATCAACGAATTCACCCATGAGGACTTAGCCAATATGACCCAGATCGACTACGATCGGGAGATGGCGATCGTTGCCGTGCGCCGTACTGACGATGGCGAAGAGATCCTTGGCGTGACGCGGGCGATCTCCGATCCGGACAACGTGGATGCAGAGTTTGCCGTACTGGTCCGTTCCGACCTCAAGGGTCTGGGTCTGGGGAGGCGCTTGCTGGAGAAACTGATTGGCTATACCCGCGATCATGGTCTCATGCGTCTGAATGGTATTACGATGCCTAATAATCGCGGTATGGTAACGCTGGCACGTAAACTCTGCTTTACCGTCGATATCCAGCTGGAGGATGGGATTGTCAGCCTGACGCTTCCTCTTGCGGAGCCTGGCGGCTCCTGAGTAAGGTACTGGAAATGTTGACCACTTCGCTGGCTCTGGTGTTATCATTGTCCGCTTATGTGGTCTGCATGCTTCTGTAGATGCATGATACAGAGGACCCTTCAATAAACAGAGAAGATACGCACTGTGATGTTGTCAAAATTTAAGCGTAATAAACATCAACAACACCTTGCTCAACTACCTAAGCTCTCTCAGTCAGTTGATGATGTCACGTTTTATTACTCTCCCGCCGACTTTCGGGAGACACTGCTTAAACAGATTGCCAGTGCAACACAACGCATCTGTATTATCGCCCTGTACCTTGAGCAGGACGACGGCGGTAGAGACATTATGGCGGCGCTCTATGAGGCGAAACGCCAGCGGCCGGAGCTGGATGTGCGCGTTCTGGTCGACTGGCATCGTGCCCAGCGCGGCCGTATCGGCGCTGCTGCGGCTAATACAAATGCTGACTGGTACTGCCGTCTGGCGCAGGAGAACCCCGGCGTTGATATCGCCGTTTACGGCGTGCCGGTAAATACCCGCGAAGCGCTGGGCGTGCTGCACTATAAAGGCTTTATCATTGATGATGCCGTGCTCTACAGCGGTGCCAGCCTGAACGATGTCTACCTGCATCAGCATGAGAAGTATCGCTATGACCGCTACCAGCTGATCCGCAATGCGCGGATGGCCGACATTATGCTGGAGTGGGTCGACAGGAATCTGATTCAGGGGTGCGGCGTTAACCGCCTCGATAGCGACCAGCGACCTAAGAGCCCGGAAATCAAAAATGATATTCGTCAATTCCGCCAGGAGCTGCGTGACGCAGGCTACCATTTTCAGGGCGATGCGGATAACGAGCAACTGGCGGTAACACCGCTGGTGGGCCTTGGCAAAACCAGCCTGCTCAACAAGACGATTTTCCATCTGATGCCGTGCACCGAGCACAAGCTGACGATCTGCACCCCCTACTTTAACCTGCCGGCGGTGCTGGTACGCAATATCATTCAGCTGCTGCGCGAAGGTAAGAAAGTTGAGATCATCGTCGGGGATAAGACAGCGAACGATTTCTATATTCCGGAAAACGAGCCGTTTAAGATCATTGGCGCGCTGCCCTATCTCTATGAGATTAACCTACGCCGCTTCCTGAGCCGTCTGCAGTACTATGTGAATACCGATCAGCTCATTGTCCGCCTGTGGAAGGATGCGGATAACAGCTATCACCTGAAAGGGATGTGGGTGGATGACGAGTGGCTGCTGCTGACCGGCAACAACCTTAACCCACGCGCATGGCGACTGGATCTGGAAAATGCGATCCTTATCCACGATCCGCAGCAGGAGCTGGCTCCGCAGCGTGATAAAGAGCTGGAGCTGATCCGCACCCATACTACCGTGGTGAAACACTATCGCGATCTGCAAAGCATTGCCGAGTACCCGGTTAAGGTGCGTAAGCTCATCCGCCGCCTGCGTAGGATACGTATCGACAGGCTGATTAGCCGTATTCTGTAACCTGTTTACAACGTTAGGCCCCGTCATCGATGGGGCCTTTTTATTGGGATTGGCGATGCGCGCACTTATCTTACCTTCCCTGCTGCTGTTAACCGGCTGCACGCATATGGCTGACGATCGGTGGCATGGTCAGGACAAGGCCCAGCACTTCATTGGCTCTGCCATGCTCGCTGCCGCGGGGAATGAGTATGCCCAGCGTCAGGGCGTCAGCGCCGATCGCAGCGCGGCTATCGGGGTTATGTTTTCGCTGAGCCTGGGGGCGTCAAAGGAGCTGTGGGATAGCCGCCCGGCAGGAAGCGGCTGGAGCTGGAAAGATTTTGCCTGGGATGTGGCAGGGGCAACGACCGGCTACACCGTCTGGCAGCTGGCGCACTAGCCCCATTTCGCCTGATGCGCTTTTTTACGCTTCAGGTAATCCTCATCGGCGCGGATCCGATCCCACCAGGTTTTGAATATTGCCGCCGCCGCTGCTTTAACCGGATCGTTACCACGTGGATTTAGCTCGCGGTTCTCATCATACTTTTTACCGCCCTTGTAGTTGGCGTAACGCCGGGCGCGGGTATACCCCATCTGAATAAACTTACGTGCCATATCCATACCGACAAAGTCATCACTCTTGCGGTACTCTTCAAACAGGGCATAAATCTGTTCCGCTGATTTCTGCGCCGACTCCGGATCCTTATAGCGCCAGAAGGGCAGGATCTCCCCCTTATAGGGCTCGACCAGCAATACGCCCTGCTCTCCCCGGCCCACCTGGTAACGTTCGGGATGCTCGCGAAAATCTGTTTCAGTAAAGTCCTGCTCATAATCAAATTCTTTGCGCACCGCTACTCTCCGTTGTGTTTGCTCTTTTAAACATAGCACTCTTCAGAGAACTCCCCCTTTTTCGCCGATTTGCCTTAGGTGAACTATCCTCGAACAAACACCAGACACGAGGAAAAATAATGGCTCAGATGACCAGCGACTTCTTTGTAGAACGATTAAAAGCCTGGGGCGTCACCCGTATTTATGGCTACCCTGGAGATGGCATTAACGGCGTACTCGGTGCGCTGCAGCGCGCTGAAAAAGCGGGTAACGGAATTGAGTTTATTCAGGTACGCCATGAAGAGATGGCTGCCTTTATGGCCTGCGCCCACGCCAAGTTCACCGGCGAGCCTGGCGTCTGCCTCTCCACCGGCGGCCCAGGCGCGACCCACCTGCTGACCGGCCTGTATGACGCCCGCATGGACCATATGCCAGTGATCGCCATTGCGGGCCAGGCAGAGGCCACGGCCCGCGGCTCGAATTATCAGCAGGAGATCAACCTCGATCGCGTATTCAGCGACGTGGCGAACTTCGTGCAGGAGGCGGCGACGCCCTCTCAAGTACGCCATCTGGTGGATCGCGGCGTGCGTATCGCCAAAGCCAATAACGGCGTCACGGTGCTGATCCTGCCGAAGGATATCCAGGATGAAGAGTGGCAGGAGCCGCAGCATGCCCATGGCTTTACGCACTCCGGTCCTGGCTATCAACGCCCGCAGATCATTCCCTATCAGTACGATCTTCAGCGTGCCGCCGACATCCTCAACGAAGGTAAAAAGGTAGCGATCCTGATTGGCGCGGGTGCACGGGATGCCGCCGTTGAAGTGGTTCAGACGGCTAACCTCCTTGGTGCAGGGGTCGCGAAGGCGCTGCTGGGTAAAGATATACTCCCTGATGATGCGCCGTTCGTCACGGGTTGTATCGGCTTGTTGGGTACTGAACCCTCCTGGGATCTGATGCAGGATTGCGACACGCTGCTGATGATTGGCACTGGCTTCCCGTGGACTGAGTTTTTACCTAAAGAGGGACAGGCACGTGCAGTACAGATCGATATTGATGCCTCCATGCTGGGGTTACGTTATCCCACTGAAGTGAATCTGCACGGTGATGCGGTCAGTACGCTACAGGCGCTGCTGCCCCTGCTTAAGCACAAGGAGGATCGTGCATGGCAGGAGAAGATCGCAGTCTCTGTCCAGGCGTGGTGGGAAAAAATGGAGGAGCGGGCCATGGCGAAAGCCAACCCGGTTAATCCTCAGCGCGTAGTGTGGGAAATGTCACCCCTGCTGCCGGACAATGCTATCGTCACGTCCGACTCCGGCTCGTGCGCAAACTGGTACGCACGTGATTTCAGAGTTAAGCAGGGCCAGCGATCCTCTCTGTCTGGCGGTCTGGCCTGCATGGGTGCGGCGGTGCCCTATGCTATTGCCGCTAAGTTCGCCTTCCCGGAAAAACCGGTCGTTGCGCTGGTAGGCGATGGCGCTATGCAGATGAATAACCTGGCTGAGTTAATTACCATCCAGAAGTACTGGCAGGGCTGGTCCGATCCACGACTCATTGTTTGCGTATTTAACAATGGAGATCTTAATCAGGTGACCTGGGAACAGCGCGTCATGGAGGGAAATCCCCGCTTTGAGGCGACTCAGGATGTGCCAGACGTGCCTTACGCGAAGTTTGCGGAGTCCATTGGGCTAAAAGGGATCTTCGTTGACGATCCGGATAAGCTGCATGACGCATGGAATGAAGCGTTGAGCTCGGATCGCCCGGTGGTATTGGAGGTTAAAACCGACCCGGAAGTCGCGCCCCTACCGCCGCATATTACGTTTGAGCAGGCGAAAGCGTTTATGTCGTCAATGGCGAAAGGCGACCGATCCACAGGTAAAGTGATCGCCGATACGGCAAGTCAGATTATCAATACGGTCCTGCCGGGAAATAAAGCGTAAGGCATAAGACATAAGGCTTAGTACCACGCCGGGCGGCACGCCGTTTGCCCGGCCTGCGGGAGCGGCATCGTCTGTA